>NZ_VISS01000032.1 GCF_007827555.1 Aeribacillus composti | reverse complement strand
CTTACGGATGAAATTCAAAAAAATGGTTCGCTAACCTATGACTTACATCTATTTTCAGCGAACCAAAAAAATTCCCACAAAGTCTTGACTGACTCAATTGGATATTGTGTATTGATCTGTTCGCGATATCCTAGTAAAAAAGCTTTTACCGAAAAATTACGGAACCTTGCTGCTTACAGAACTTTTAACACATCATATATAATTTCACATGTCTGATATAATTATTTCAGTCACTGCTGACATCCCTTCATTACCTTCCATTAAACAAGTTGCCTAACTCGGAGTATGGTATTGAAGGGATGCTGGCAAGTGGTTTTTTATATCATATATGGCCGTTTAATGACAGTGATACATTTCAGACACCAGACCAGTTTCGTGTTAACCCGGGATCTGAAGGAAACTACCCGGCGCAACGTTCTGTAAAAAGGGGCTCGGTTCGCCTACACTGTAAAGCTGCAAGTAATGCATAGCCCGGGTGCAGGCGGTGTAGAACAATCTGCGCAGGCTCTCAACGCCGTATACGTGCGATGAAGCGTTATAAATGATGACGGCGTCGAATTCGATGCCCTTCGCCAAATACGCCGGTATAACGACAACACCTTGTTCATATTCGGTAGAGCCGCTCTTCACAAGTTTTATATCTTCAACTCTTTTCAGTGCTTCGTATGCGGCGGTGCTTTCCGCAGCAGATTTACATATAATCGCGATCGTATTATATCCCCGTTTCCGCAAGTCCGCGACTTTGGAAGCAATACAGCGGTGCAGTTCAGCTTGATCGGACACTCTCGTCAACACAGGCTTATCGCCGTCGCGTTCAAAAGCAGTGATCCGTTCGCCATCGGGTACGAGTCCGCGCGTAAATTCAATGATCTGTCTTGTGGATCTGTAACTGCGGGTCAAGGTGATCGAATCCGTTTTATCCGGTCCGTATAGGCTGGTAAGCGTGTGGAAATCGACTGTTTCACTGGCATGAGCGAATATCGCTTGGTTAAAGTCGCCGAGCACAGTCATCCTCGCCGAAGGGAACAAACGCTTCAAAAATTCGAATTGAAACGGAGAATAATCTTGCGCTTCGTCTACAAGCACGTGTTTGATCGAGACGTTCGTCTGAAAGCCTTGAATCAGCTCTTTCAAAAATAAATACGGAGTTGCATCTTCGTAAAACAGTTTGCCTTCGTCTAGCGTTTTTACAGTCAATCGGCAAATATCCTCCCACTCCTCGGGTGTTTCCCCTTCCATCCACTGTTTGACCCGCGTTGGATCGACGAAAAGCTGCTTGTATACTCCCTTCATGTCGATGAAACGAAGCGTTCGGATCCGTTTGCGCAACGGTTTCAGCTTCTTGCGAACGATCAATTGGCCCAGCGCTTCGATCTCGTTCTCATAGTTGTTCAACGTTTCTGCTTTAAAGCCGTGTTTTTTCCGTAAGAGAGTATGAGCTTTATGATAATCCTCGTTGCTAAGCAGCTCGATTTCTTCCTGCACCCATGGCTTAGTCCGTTCAAGCTTCTCCGCTTCATCGATTTGCTTGTTTAGCCAATCTGCCAGCTTTTCAAGTCTGCTGTGAAAACGGAGCGAGGTGTCGCTGCTATAAAACCTTTCTGTGATTTGTTTGGCGGTGATGATCGGTTTTCCTCTAAATAGAATATCTTTGAATAGCATGCCGGATAATTCCAGCGACTTACAGTATGTTTTAATCGTCTCGAAGAAACGGGTTGATGCCTTGAATCGGATGCTCGCAGTTCTAGTCCGGTATAAAGAGTCATCCGCTTCAGTCAACATATATTCCAATTGCTCGTATGGATCCTCGATTTGAAATTCTTTGCTCAGCCGATATTCCAAATATTCCTGAAAGGTGACCTGCTGCATATTCTCTTCGCCTAGTTCGGGCAGCACATTGGATACGTAGCTGTTAAACATCGAATTAGGTGAAAATAAAATGATTTGATCGGCTCTCAGCTTATCCCGATACTTGTAGAGCAAGTAAGCGATCCGCTGCAGGGCAGCCGATGTCTTGCCGCTGCCGGCGGGTCCTTGCACGATGAGCAGCCGCCCGCGATCATGACGGATGATCTGGTTTTGTTCCCGTTGAATGGTGGCCACGATGTTGTGCATATTTTTGTCTGTCACTCTGCCAAGCACCTGCTGTAAAATGTCGTCTCCAATGGTGAGACTCGTATCGAACATCGACTTGATAACGCCGCCGCGGATGATATATTGCCACTTTTTCTCCAGCATGCCGCGGACTGTGCCTCCAGGAGTAGTATATTCGGCCGGGCCGGGCGCGTAATCGTAGTAGACACTCGAGACCGGCGCCCTCCAGTCGTAGATCAGTATGTTCTCTCCGCTTGTATCCGTGAGCGTGGAGATACCGATATAGATTCGTTCAGCAGCTGAAGTCCCTTCCTCAATGAAATCGATTCGACCGAAATAAGGCACCTCCTGCATGCGGCGCAGGGTGGACAACCTCTTGAAGGCTTGTCTGTGGGTGCTTTGGCTCACGGACAGGTTCTGCGCCTGTTGTCTCAAGGCGATGATCGTCTCAAGATAATCGTCGAACGTATCAGTATTCACCTTGACGTCATCCCAAAAATGTTTGCGGAAATCAATCACTTCTTTTCGACGCTGGGAGGTTTCGTTTTCCAGCATGCCGATTTGCTCCACAATGATCGCCATTATGCTGTCCAATCGTTCTTGCTCCTGCCGAAGTTCTGTATTCATATTAAGCACTCCTTTAAAAAATAAAAATGGGGATTGACTGAAGAGGATTTATGTTTTATAATTATAATAGGGATACTATTTTTATAATTTAAACAAAATGTGTTTCTTTACTAATTTATCATAGTTTCTCAATTTTTTCAATGTATTTAACGCTGTCGTCGATATTATAAACAAGTTGAAATTGTATGTGATGAAGATAAAAAGTTACTGTAAGGCCATTAATTAAAGTATTTCTCATGCATGGAAGAGAACCGATGGTTTTCTTTTAGACCGTCTAATAAAGTTTGCAAAATCGTGTTATAATTGAATAAGTTTGTATATATAAACAGTCTAACTAAATTAGTTAGGCTGTTTTTTTTGTTTTGTAAAAATTCTTAAATAACTATGAAAGAAGGAATTTGGAATATGTATAAAGTTGATTACAAAGATTATCCTTTAAAGAAGTTGGAAACAAAATTTAATAAAAAATCAATTATTGTCCATTTCCGAGTAGCATGCGAATTTTATCGGATAAATCATATAAGCGGATAAATCGACTATATAAAAGGATGTGACATCCTTGAATACAGGTGAAACTAATGGGGAGACATATTCCAAAGTTGATACTGTAACTAAAACGAAAGCTGGATCTTATCGTGAAAGAGTAGAGGGAAAGAAACAATAATTTTTAGACAAGCCCATTGTGCTTGTCCATTTTAAATGCGAGGGAGATTTTATGACCGAGCTGCTTGAAATTTTTGTGATTTTTAGTTTTGCCTGCATGTTTCATTTAATTTAACAATACGGCTGCTATTAATGAAAAAATACAAAATTCAAATAAAAACTGAATGGTTTCGTTTGGCGATACTATCGTATACAATTTTTTAATATATTTAGTTTGGCTGAAACCAACGGTCACTCTTGATCAATTGTATTTAAATGTAATTCCTTTTAAAACGTTAAGTCAATATATATCCGACATGTTGTATGGTACTTTGCCTTTTTCAATTGCGGTGACGAATTTATTAGGAAATATACTTCTTACCTCTCCCATCGGATTGTTCTTGTCGAGAAAAAATATGAAAAATATTAAAGTGATCTATTTATAGGTATACCTGTCTTGGTAGAACTGGTTCAGTTGCTGCTTTATCTGTTCAAAATTGGTACTAGGACAGTAGATAAAGATGATGTTCTCTTAAATATGCTCGGTATCATGGTAGGCTGTTACTGTTCAAGAATGGTTTTAAGCAAAAAATACGGATTCTTCGTCACTTTTTGTGAAATGACATAATATACATTCCGGAACATTTTCCTCAACACTTCAGCTTCATGTACGTATTCTCATGTATGTATACATATTGACGGACTGCACCTGTAGAAAATTCAACTCCATACTTGCGTTATTGCCGCTTTACGGCCTGAACTCATCAGAGTGATTTTATGTCTCAGAAATTAAACTGTACGCAATCAGGTGATGGAAGATTATACACGGACTTTGATGATGCCTCTGCTGTTCTTGCGTTTCCTAAACGCTGCGAAAACCGCTTGAGACTTACCGAGCGTGTGGAACAACTCATTGAAGAGATTCGTATTTTTCCAAACCGTGAGTCCATCCTGGTGATTGGGCTGTCTTTCGAGAAATCGATGAACAACCTAACATGACTGAATACTAAGAGCGGCGCAAAAGCACTGGAACATATCAGAGTTACTCAAGATAATGGCAAATAAGCTACGCTTAGAGCTGCAGTGAGTGAACAAGGGAAAACGTTTAGGAAAGCCTGAGCTCTCGCAGCAGGTTCAGCCGATAAAGGGCTTAAATTTTCTTTTAACGAGAAAGCGAAGAAATAACAGTTAAAAAGAAAAGTAGAAGCCATGACCCAAAAAGTCACGGCTTCTGAACTAGTTATTTGTGTTTAGATCTGTTTGCGGCAGCATCTAAAGTTCCTTCAGGGAAACTAGGAGTTACTTGTGTAGCTGTAGTTTGAAATTGTTGAACTTGTAATAATTTCACAGTAAGATCTAAGACGATTTTTTCGCGCAATGTTTTAAACTGGCCTTCAGGTCCTACTTTAACTGGTGAGAAATCAAGTTCATAGAAGTTTGCGGCTATTAATTCACCGTATGGTTGTTCATTATATTTGACGAGATTTTGGAAGAAATATTTATCCAAACGAGGAACAAGGTCATTTTTCTCATTTAAGAAGAGAGCTTTGCTTTGATCAGAAATTCCTATTATTGGGAAAAGAAGGAAATCTCCGGTTGGAGCAGCGTCTGCAAGTTCTGTAAAACCAGAGAACGGAACGTCTGCAATTCTGTCTTGAAGTGCTCCATTGCAGTCTCTGGAAGCATATTCAATATCTTTGCGAATAAATCCTGATACAAATAATTTCGCTCTAGTTACTCTAAAATAGTCCGTTGTACCAATACGTGTAAATCTAACAGGTACTAGTTTCGCTTGTTCCAAAAATACGTTTTTTGTCACTCTCTTAATTTCAGTTGCTGGCGGATCAAGTGGAATATCTGCCTCTACTACAACTTGAATAGTTTTTTCTGCTAATACAACAGGAGTTTTAAGAGTTACAGTAACATCTGGTGTAAGAACTAAATCGGTATTTTCATTTGATAATGGTACTTGTTCTGTCGATTTTACTGGGCAAGCTGGGATTTGATGATCGTCTTTACTCATGAAAAAATCCACTCCTTAATTTTTTTTTTGAGTTTTCCAAACTCTGCATTAATACAATATGCAGCATTCATTTTTAAGTTTGGGCTTTTCACATAATCATTTTTCTCATTTTTAAATCAAAGAGTGGATTTCGTATACATTCGATGATCTCTAGATTCCATTGCTAGCATAACTGACTCGAACTTGTTGTACTTGTAATAAATGAACGATTAAATCCAATATAATTTTTTGGTGCAATTGACGATAGTAAGGTACTGATTCATTTTGTTTGGAACCTTCATTTCCGTTGTCTGCGGCAGTGTACTCAATATTTTGTGATATATATCCTTTTATAAATAAATTTCCTTTCAGTGCTGTACATGTTCCATTATCTAATGATGGGGAGAATTGAGTAGGTACGAATTTACAATTTGTTAGTACGACCTCTTTAGAGATTTCTTTAACGCCCAAAATCTCTTCTTCAAATACAACATCTTCTTCTAAAATTATTTCCATTTTGTATTCCCCTGCTACAACTGGAACTCTAATTTGTATAAAGTCATGAGATGTACAAGTTTTGTTATCTGTTTCGCTTGTTTTCGCAGCTTTTGAGTCATGCAGGGGAACTGCAATAGATTGATAATGATTGTTTTTATTATTCTTACTATAACTGGAAACAGTGTCAGTTAAAGAGATCATTTCATGAATTTTAGAGCAAACTAAACGGCAATCAGGCTGTTCAGGATAATAAGTTGTAGTATTGAGTAATTTTGTGTTTAATTGAGGAGTTTGTTTATTGTTTAAGTCAAGAAATTCAGCTGAATTTTGAACTATACTGCTAAAGATAGGAGAATGAAGAAAGTCATCTATTTCTACAAAAGTCGAAAATGGTCTTTTTATAGTCATCGAACATGTTTTTCCATATTTGATAGATTCATCTGCATTATCAAAATTAATAGCTTTTTGATCATTCGTTCCATCCGATTCGGATGAAGGATGAACAGGCTCAAAAACAGAATCGGTCGGAGATTTTTTATTTATCTCCTGTTCAGCATGAGAAACCTCATCCGTTTTCACAGTATGCTCAACATCAGCTGAGGAAATTTGTTCAGGAACGACACCATCCGACGAATGATCCGGCTCAACTTTATGGTCAATAAAATTGGTTTCATGGATATTTTCTTGATCATTTATTTCATCCGGGCCGGATGAAGCAGGAACAGGTTCAAAAACTGAATCGGTTAGAGCATGATCCTTTATATCCTGTTCAAGACCAGCAGCATGAGGAGTTTCATCCATTTTCGAAGCACGAACAACATCTGTTGTAGGAACTTGTTCAGAGTCGGCAATATCCAATGGACGAGTTAGTTCGACTGTATGGTTAATAAAATTGATCTTAAAGACATCTTGATCGTTCATTTCATCCGAACTGGATGAAGCATGGGCAGGTTCAAATGCTGAATCTGCTGGATGATCCTTTTTATCCTGTTCAAGATCAGCATGAGAAGCCACATCCGTTTTCACAGCATGTTCATCAACAGCTGAAGGGGATTGTTCAGGATCAGCTCCATCTGATAAATGAACCGGCTCAACTGTATTGTTAATAAGATGGATTTTAAAGATATCTTGATTATTTATTTCACCCGAATTGGGTGAATCATGGGCAGATTCAAAAACGGAATCGGTTGGAGGATGATCCTTTGTCTCCTGTTCAAGACCAGCATGGAAATACTCATCCGTATTCACAGCATACTCATCAACAGCTGGAGGAGATTGTTCAGGAACGGCATCGTCCGATGATGAATGAACTGGCTCGACTGTATAGTCAATAGGATTGGTTTCACTGATATTCTCTTGATCATTTATTTTATCTGAGCTGGATGAGTCATGGGCAAATTCAAAAACGGAATTGGTAGTAGATTGATTATTTGTCTCCTGTTCAAGATCAGCATGGGAATACTCATCCGTATTCACAGCATACTCATCAACAGCTGAAGAAACTTGTTCAGGAACGGCATTGTCCGATGAATGAACTGGCTCAACTGTATAGTCAATAGGATTGGTTTCACTGATATTCTCTTGATCATTTATTTTATCTGAGTTGGATGAATCATGGGCAAATTCAAAAACGGAATCGGTTGGAGGATGATCCTTTGTCTCCTGTTCAAGACCAGCGTGGGAATACTCATCCGTATTCACAGCATACTCATCAACAGCTGGAGGAGATTGTTCAGGAACGGCATCGTCCGATGATGAATGAACTGGCTCGACTGTATAGTCAATAGGATTGATTTCACGGATATCCTTATGATTGTTTATTTCATCCGAGCTGGATAGAGCATGAACTAGCTCAAAACCCGAATTGGTTGAAGGTTGATCATTCGTCTCCTGTTCATCAAGACCAGTTAGAGAAATCTGCTTAATATGAGAAGACTCATCCGTATTCACAGCATGCTCATCAACAGCTGGAAAAACTTGTTTAAGATTGTTTTCATCCAATAAATGAGCAAGCTCGACTGAATAATCAAAAGAATTGGTTTCAAAGTGACCCTCTTGATCATTTATTTCATTCGAGCTGGATGCAAAGGTATACACAAGTTCAAAAACTGAATCCATTGAATCTTGATCGTATTTCTCATGATGTTCAAAATCAGTTAAAGAAATACGCCTAACATGAGAAAAACCATCCATTTTCAAAGTATGATCATTACTAGCGAAGAGAACTAGTTCAGAATTGGTTCTATTCGATGATGAATGAGCGGGCCAGACTGAATGATCAATAGGATCAGTATCAAAGTCATCCTCTTGATCATTTATTTCATCCGAATTGGATGAAGTATGAACAGGCTCAAGAACCGAATCGGTTGGAGGCTGATCCTTTGTCTCATGGTCAGGGCTAGGTAGAGAAATCTGCTTAATATCATGGGAAGAACAATCCGTTTTCAAATCATGATCAGCATTAGCTAAAGGCATTAGTTCAGAATCGTTTCCATCCGATGATGAATGAGCTCTATCGACTGAATGATCAATAGGATCAGTATCAAAGCCATCTTCTTGATCATTTATTTCATCCGAATTGGATGAAGGATGAACAGGCTCAAGAACCGAATCGGCTGAGGGATGATCCTTTGTCTCATGGTCAGGGCTAGGTAGAGAAATCTGCTTAATATCATGGGAAGAACAATCCGTTTTCAAATCATGATCAGCATTAGTTAAAGGCATTAGTTCAGAATCGTTTCCATCCGATGATGAATGAGCTCTATCGACTGAATGATCAATAAGATCAGTATCAAAGTCATCCTCTTGATCATTTATTTCATCCGAATTGGATGAAGGATGAACAGGCTCAAGAACCGAATCGGCTGAGGGGTACTCCTTTGTCTCATGGCTAGGGCTAGGTAGAGAAATCTGCTTAATATGGGAATCATCCGTTTTTAAAGTGTGGTCATCAGTTGAGGAAACGTGTTCAGGATCAGTCGTTCTATTCGATGGTTGAGTAGGACCACAGATGCTGCCTGTATGATTTCCTTTAGACATATTATACTTTTTGTATAAATTCATCAGTTTGGAAACATTATTTTTATTTTTGTTTAGTTTGGTCACCTTTTTTATACCGTAATTTTCATGTGAATCATCTGCTTCTGCTGTATCAATGCGATTTGGCACAATATCTGATTTGTGACTATCATCATCTTCTTCTGTATGCTGAAAATTGGGACATACAGATTTTTTTTGAACTCTTGAAGATTTAAAAATGTTCATTTGTTTAGAACGTATTTGCTGCATCCTCTCATGGTGAATCCATGGAGTTTTCATGACACCTCACTCCCAAATTAACGAATTTTTACTGTATTTATTTATGCTTTATTTCCCGCATTTGTCCCTGTACAATTCAGGAAATTTCAAAAATAAGCTCTATGTAGCATTTTTCTCAAATCAGATGATTTGCCGGCTGGGTGTTTCATCGTTGGAAGAATCTTGAGCTTTCTGACGTTGTGCTTTCTTGATTCCTCCATTCGTTCGCTTCATGAATGATTTCCAAGCCTGATTGTTTGCGGAAATGAGGCATCAGAGAGGGATTAAACGGTTGACCTTCTTGAAACTCTGGAAAACCAAAGAAGTATCGTCGATAGTGGCGGTTTTTACATTTTTAAAAAGGGCAATTATGAAGTTGATTCAGTGACATAAAAATTTCCCATAATGGAAAATTTGACATGTTGTATACAAATGTATACAATAATAATCGTATACATTTGTATATAGAAAGGAGTGCACAAATGAGAGATAAATTCGGTAAAGGGTTCGGTCCGAACGAGAAATTTTCACACGAAGGGCAACACCATCCAAAAGAGGGGGGATACCGCAGAAAAAAGCATCATCACGGTGCAAAAACATTCCGTCGTGGGAGAGCTATTGAGTTTTTAAACAGGCTGAATGTAAAACGTGCGACATTAAAACAGCAGCTGGCTGCACCAGAACTGCAATCGATTAACCAAGTTTTGGTTGGAGAGCTGAAAGCCATTGAAATGGTGATCAACGAATTCACCCAACTGTTTGAAATTCACGAAGAAGAAATTGAGCAATACGACAGCCTGACAGATGGGAAAGACAAATCCGGAGAAGAGTCAGCAACTGAGGATGAAGAAACACAGTCTGATCAATAAAAAATGGGAGAAAAAATATGTTTGTACAATTAAGAAAAATTACGGTGACAGAAGGAACGCAGAGAAAGTGGTTGAACAATTCAGCAAACCGGGAATCATTGAACAGCAGGAAGGGTTTGTTGACATTAAAATTATGGTGAAAAAACAAAGGGATGGGAAGGAGAAGTCATTGTCCTTCACCTGGGAATCAGAAGAACATTGGAAGCGGTGGAAAAAAAGCGATGCGCATATTGCCGCTCGCAGAGAAAAGCGCAACCATCCGAAACCAGAATACATGCTTAATGTTGAAGTAGGCATGTACGAAGTAAAAGCAGTAAAAGAAAGAAACGTGAAACAAGCAGAATGAATCATCTGTGTGAAGCGCCGTCACAATTAGAATAAAAGGGCGAACATTCGGGGATAGGAAGAAGCAGAGACCATGGAATGATCAATCGCTAATTCTTTCGCCACCGTTTTGTAGCCCATGTCCTCTTTCAAATATAAATCCACAACGTTACATCATAGGTTTTTCGTATTTTCCCCATAGAAAAAGCTCCTCTATAATAGTCAGATGAATGGGCTTTCTTTTTTCTGTCTACTATGAGGGGATCGTATCAAATGAAGTGATTCTTTATAACTATTGTTTTTTTAGCAACTGTAATTGACTGAGCGAAAGTACAAAATAATTCCCATCTGTTTAGGAATTTCCTATTTGCCGTTAGTTCCCATCGTATTTAACGACCGGCCATTTTTCCTTCCGCAGTGCATTCATCAGTTCCGGACCTGCATGCAGGTTGTTCTCTACCAGCTCCCGAGGAGTCAGCGCCATCCATTGGTTCAGTGACACATCGGCGAAACGGTCGCTTTTGAATATCTCCAGAAACCACAGACTTTGGTCACCAGTGTTTTGAATGTAATGTCCAAAAGCGAACGGTACGTATCCTACATCACCAGCCCGGAAATTGAAGGTTCGAGCCTTGCCGTTTGCTGCAAATACCGTCATACGCGCTGTGCCCGTGAGGTAATACTGCCATTCGTCGTTATTCGGTTGCCAATGCATTTCCCTCATTCCGCCCGGCTTGACTTCTACCAGCGCGGCTGCAACCGTAGTTGAAATGGGAAAGTTAGTGGAATCGACTATGCGCACCGTCCCGCCCGGGGTAACGATTGGCTTCTGTGCAAGCAGCCGGTGAGTGAAGCTCTTTGGAACAGTACCGTAAGGATCCGGCACTTTTTGACTTTCCAGAGGGCCGGGCACCTTCGATTGAAAAATATATCGCTGTTCCGTCGGAATATGAGCGAAGGCACTTTCCGGTACACCGAAATTCGCCGCTAGCACGTCCTTCGGTGTGTGTGCGAACCAATCGGAGATGGAGAAGGTATCGAGGTCGGAAAAGTTGCCATCGTCGAAGACAAGCAGAAACTCACAGCCTTCCTCCAACCCTTGAATCGAGTGGGGAATACCTGGGGGAAAGTACCATAAATCGCCTGGACCGACATCGGCTATAAAATTCCTCCCGTTCTGGTCGACCGCTGTGATTCGTGCCCGGCCCAAGATCATGTAGGACCACTCCGCTTGCTTATGCCAATGCAACTCTCGAACACCGCCCGGCGTCAGACGCATGTTCACCCCCGCAAGCGTGGTCGAGATCGGCAGCTGACGAACTGTTACTTCCCGTGACCAGCCGCCGTGATTTAACTGCATATTAGTGTCGGAGAAAGAAAACTTCAAGTTGGGGATTGTTCCGGCATCGGTAGCCGGCGGAACGAACATATCGGGGTTTTCAAGGTCCCGCATGACGTCACGCGGACCGAAATCGGTCGCACCGGCACCATCGTCCCTTATCGGCTGCGGCACATTTCCATACGCTGGATGATTCCGAGTTGGATTATCCATGAAATACGCTCCTTTTCTTTGGATCATACAGTAAGCATTCTCTATTGGATTGTATGATGGTTTTGATATGTGTATGTCTGGCGGTGTTTATTAAAAATTTAAAACATATCATGTCAATCACGGTTTTACGGCAAGTGAGGCTTCCGATAAACAAATATGCCGTATACAGTAGAAAGGAAATTTTATTTGGTGGGATTTAATTAAGAACACTGCGAAAGTGAATGGAGAGAAAAAGATTCAAGATCTATAAATGAATGGTTTAAAGAGGAAAATGATAATTCAAAAAAATATTCGTAAGGTTGATAGTATTCGAAAAGCGTTTTGTAAACAGGATTCAGGATAGAGCCAGTGGGATTAAATTTACAATATTAGTGAAAATATAAAGGTAGAGGCTCGACTTGATAAGACATTTTTTCAACTATTAAAGCTATTAAGAGAAAAGCATAAAGGCATTGCGATAGCGCTTCCTAGTACAGCTTGCCAAGTATTAATAAACTTTTGCGGGATTCCATTTTGATCCTTTTAAAGTAAATGCTTCTGATTCCCATTGAATATATTCCTAATCCTAACAAGAACATCAAGGTTTTATGCTTCGTCAATTTGATAAAACAAATTTAAAGCGCTAAAGTGAAAAGTATGGTAAACTTTATTATCATTAAAATGTAATAGGGTGTTTGATTCAATTGGAAATTAAACAATTGAAGTGTTTTCTTGAGGTTACACGTACCGGCAATTTTACCACTGCATCTGAGAACCTGTTCATTACGCAGCCTGCTCTCAGTAGAATTATCAAATCATTGGAGGATGAAATTGGAGCACCGCTTTTCATACGTACTAGAAAAAAGCTGATATTGACGGATGCAGGCCGTATTTTAAAAAAACATGCTTTAAAAATTGAAAATCAGTTGCAGCAATTGGATGCAGAACTAGATAAAATGTTTATGCAAAGAAAACGACAAATTCGCATCGGGCTACCTACGATTACGAATTCCATTTTCTTCTCAAAATTGATTGCATCGTTTCATGAAGAATATCCAGAGGTGATTTTCCTACTAGAAGAGGATGGTTCCAAACCAGTTGAAGAGAAGGTTCTCAATAATTTATTGGATTTTGGGGTCGTTGTTCTTTCTGAGGAAAATGAAAATCTTGACAGTATTATATTTGTGAATGAGAAATTAAAACTAGTTGTCTCTTCGTCTCATCGTCTGGCGGGAAAACAAGAAGTGTCTTTGCAGGAGCTAAAAAAAGAGGACTTTATTATGTTCGACCGGGATTTTGTGCTAAGAAATCTTGTCATCAATTCTTGTAAAGAAGCCGGTTTTCAACCGAAAATTATTTCGGAAACATCACAACTGGAGTTTATTCAAGAATTGGTTGCCTACAATATAGGTATTACTTTGCTGCCTGAAAGTACGTGTATAGAACTAACAGATGATTTTAAAACGATCACCGTCACTAATCCGGAAATCGAATGGAATCTGGCAATGATTTGGAGAAAGGATGCAAGCTTATCACAGATTGCGCAGGAATTTATACGATTTGCAAAAGAAAAGCTGTCGACGGCTAATCCCGGCCAGGATTCTAAATCCGATTGAGTCAACTATAAGAAGGCTTCCTTTTATGAAAGGAAGCTTTTTTTACTTGAAGCAGAAACAAGAAAAAAGTGTCTTTTTTGTGTGGAGCCGTCTCTTGTACTTAAGCAGGGGCTAGGAAGGATTCATATGAATATCATGTTTCATATGTTCGTGGAAGCGGCCGCTATCTTTTCATGAAGAATAGATAGAGGTTCTAGATGTCCGTTGCTTTCCTGCATCTACAAACGATTTTCATAGATAGCTTGAAGAAAGACGGATGTTTCCAACGGTTAGGGACCGTCTGGGACTTGCTCTCGTTGTGCGAATGCGAGACAGTGGTCCGACCGTCCATAAACAATACGAGCTCTATATGGTGTAAACATTTTTTTCAATAGTCAATCACTATTCGTTGTAAAAGAGGTAAAAACAATGTATATTTAATTGAGAATGATAATCATTTCCTGAGTTCTAGGAGAGGTGGAAATAGATGAAACATGACGAATTATACGATGTGACGATTATTGGCGGCGGACCAGCGGGGTTGTATGCGGCATTTTATAGCGGATTGCGGGAAATGAAAACAAAGCTGATTGAGTATCAGCCGCAATTGGGCGGCAAGCTTCATGTTTACCCGGAGAAAATGATTTGGGATGTTGGAGGACATGCACCGATTACAGGAGAGCAATTAATTAAGCAGCTTGTCAAGCAAGGATTAACATTTAATCCTACAGTGGTTCTAAATGAAAAGATTGAATCGATGAAACGAAAGGAAGATGGCACTTTTATATTGCAGACCGCTTCTGGACGGCAGCATTTTTCCAAGACGGTCATTGTCGCAGTGGGAAGCGGTATATTGAAGCCGCAAAAACTGGAGATCGAGGGTGCAGAAAAGTTTGAGGTGGCTAATCTGCATTATACAGTGAAATCGTTAAAGCTCTTCAAAAATAAAACGGTCATCATTTCAGGAGGAGGCAATGCGGCTATTGATTGGGCGAATGAATTAGTGCCGATTGCTAAAAAAGTGTATTTGACGTATCGAGGGGAGATGTTAAAAGGTCATGAATCGCAGGTGACTCAGCTTCTAAACAGCTCGGCTACTTGTTATTTTCATACCTCGATTACCAAATTGATTGCCAGCGAGGACCATGAACGGATTGAACGAGTCGAGCTAACAAACCGTGAAACAGGAGAGATCACCTATTTATCGATTGATGAAGTAATTGTGAATCATGGCTATGAGCGCGATTCCTCCTTGCTGGAAAAAAGCGAGCTGAATATTCAAATGATTGACAATCACTACATTGCGGGCAACGCCCATAGCGAATCTTCTGTACCGGGACTTTATGCAGCGGGGGATATTCTAAAATACGATGGGAAATTGCATTTGATTGCGGGGGCCTTTCAGGATGCCGCAAATGCGGTAAATAGCGCTAAACAATTTATTGAACCTAAGGCTGATAAATTTGGCATGGTATCATCCCATAACGAAATCTTTAAAGAACTCAACCGAGAATTGATAAAGCAAATGATGAAATAAAAGTTTATTTGGAATAGAATGTAACACACGACCAAGCTCAATGATACGATCCCTTTATAGTAGACAGGAAAAAGAAAGCCTGTTCATCTGTCTATTATGGAGGGATTTTTCTATATGTGCTTTTTTATTCCTGTCTACTTGACTGGGGACAGCTCATCACACGGGTGGTTTTTTGTTTAGGTTAAAGAGCGCTTCCATACTATTTTGTTATGAATTGTATATAGGATTGGCATTGTATCTTTGCAAACCAGCTATATTATAATTCTCTTTGTAAAAATTTTAATACGGATGAAGCGTACGCTTCAAAAGTATTTTTATACGTAAGGTGATCATGATGGAAGCAAAAAAAGTTAAAGAAACACGTGTTGTTCAAACAGATCAAGTGCTCATTAATGATTTGAACAATTATCATACATTATTTGGCGGAGTTTTAATGAAGAAGATGGATGCATGTGCGACGCTTTCCGCCCGCAGACATACAAGGGTAAAGGAATGTGTTACGGCGTCGACCGACTCCGTTAATTTCCTTGAACCGATCCGGGTAAGTGATTCGGTTTGTATTGAATCATTTGTTAGCTATACAGGTAAAAGATCCATGGAGATTTTCTGTAAAGTGATTGCAGAAGATCTAGAAACTGGGAAACGAAGAATTGCAGCTACTGCATTTTTCACTTTTGTTCCCTTGGATGAGAATAAAAGACCGTTGGAAGTACCGCCTATTATTCCAGAAACAGAGGAAGAAAAATATCTCTACGAAACAGGAAAAGAACGTGAAAGCATTCGCAAGTTAAAAAGACAACAAAATAAAGAACTCGTGTCCAGACTTTCACTGAATAAACCGTGGGATTAATACGGAACAAAGGAATGATATAGTGTGATAATAGACTCTAGTTACGATGAGTTGAAAAATGCACAAACCGCTATCGAAAACTTAAAGGCAACAACACCAACTATTTATCGGAAATTTTTAAATATCGTCCATTTGACTCGTCAATTACAATATGGATATCAATATATGGGCTCTTTACTAATGGATGAAGACCCGGATCGATTCCAACCGAAATTTCAGGATGATTATGTATTGTCTATCTATCATCAGGAAATCGAAAAACTAAAAAAAGATAAAAGATTTCCGGAATTAAAACAATTGCTGCAATCATATAAACATATTAGCTATACAAACATTAGCAAGCTGGCTTTAGGGGAAAAACCAGCAGCATTAATTGGTCCAGCCGTGGTCCATTAATTGTTCGAAGGAAACTGAAAAAATTTAATTGGGTGGATCGAACTTTGATTCGATTCACCTTATTTATTTTTAAAGAGTGTTAAAAGGCCGCTTTCTCAGACCATAAATTCCTTGCATTACAAACAGCTGTCCGAAAAAAATATAAACGTTATTTTTATTTGAAAAAGGGGCGCCTCTTAGCTGAAAAATCAGCTTGAGACAGCCCCCACACTACCAACGGTTATTCTAAGGCCTTACTCCTTTTTAGTCCATTCACCGACAAATTCGATTTCGTTATAGGAATAGAAGTCTTTCAATATCTTTTCGCAATCATCTAAGAAAAGCTGATCCGCTACTTCTGACACGAGCTTGCGTATCCCGTATTTCAGGCCGGAAAGAGCAGCTGCTGTAATGCCGCAGCTGATCAAACCCGAATAGTTGAAAGCGAAAATTCCGTACAGAAGCTTTTTGCCCTTTTCATCGCGGCTTATAAAAGCGAAACCAGGGCTGAGATAAGGATGGGCATCAAGCATTGGATTGGCCAGCTCCTTCGGGGGATGATAGCGGTCTCCCCAACGAGCAATGTGGCTTTCGACAAGTCTCAGCTCCGGACGCAAAGCAGGATCAGTGACGAGTCCGGTGCAGATGATCAGAAAATCGAAGGTGAACTTGCCCTGAGGTGTGGTCACTACTGCACCTTGATCTGCAGCTTCAACATCAAGCCATGGTGCTCCTAAGTGCAGGTGAAAACCGGGCCATGAGGCTGCGCGTCCGAAGGTATCGTTGGTCGGCGGCTGATTATATTTAAAGAAATGAGCGATGATTGCATATTTATCAGCGTCCGATAGAGCTTGGAAACGTTCAATTAGACCGGAAACTTCCATATAGCGGATCGGATTGATACGCTGCAATTTCTTGCGGCGGACAAAGACATGAACTTCGGCCGCACCCTCTGATAAGGCAAAATTGGCATTATCAAAGGCAGATGCGCCGCCGCCCAAAATTCCGATCTTTTTCCCTTGTAGTGCTGTAAAATCAATTGCTTCTGAGGAGTGGGCATAGAGATGATGCGGCAATTTTTCAGCAATGAAAGGAGGAACATGCCATTCGCCGCCGCCTTGAATTCCCGTGGCTAAAATAACCTTTCGTGCGAGCAATATGTCAGATGGTGCACCCGTTCCTTCAATATGAAGCCGATGAATCCCTTCATCAGTCGGCTCTATCAACTTCAACTTTACTTCATTGATGACGGGCAGATTGAGAACTTTCCGAAACCAGCGCAAATAATTCATCCAATCTCCCCGAGGAATTTTGTCTAGCGCTTCCCAGCCTTCCGATCCGAATTGTGCTTCCCACCAAGCGCGGAAGGTTAGGGAAGGAATCCCAAGGTCGATGGAGGTCAAATGTTTAGGTGTTCGCAAGGTCACCATACGGGCGTAGGTTTCCCACGGTCCTTCCCAGCCCTCTCGGTTTTCATCAATGACAAGAATGTTGGATATCCGTTCGCGTAGAAGACCGAAAGCCGCGCCTAAGCCGCTTTGGCCGCCGCCGACGATCACGACATCGTAGACATGCCCTTCAGGTTTTTTTAGCGTTCGCACCCAGCTTGGACCTCCGAAGGCGAGATAGGAAAGATCGGTTTTCACTTGTTTGTTTAATGCCTCTAAGCTCATCTTTTTTCACTTCTTTCAACTGTAAGAATTTGAAAGTCACATATGTCAGCCTTATCCGTAAACAGAAATCCGCATGAGAAGAATTATTATATTGAATCAATCATTATTGTTTTACAGTACCACTTGCCCATATAGTATCACTTCAACCATTTTTATTGAATGTGTATTGTATCTAAAATCTCCTTTAATCATTATGTAAAATAACTAAAAATGCTTGTTTAATTTCCTCTAAGGAACGAATACCAAAGCTATCTTCATCTAGTCGTTCCTGTAAAACACTCCTAATGAGCCAATAGCTAACCGATTGCCCCGATTTCTCCTGCCTATTAATAAATGGGCATAATTTGTGCAAAAAAGCGCATCTTCTGATGTTCATTCCTCAGTCAATTTGTGTGGATGTTTTTTCTAGTTCAAATGCTTATTGTTGCTTTTTGTATAAATCCGCAGCGGTCAGCTTTTTTAAGACGATAACTATTAAAGCCGAATCTGTTAAAAAAATTTTCCTATCATTCGCAAAAAAATGAGTGATTACTCACTTCACAAAATTCGTTTGCACAACTATAATGTATGTGAGTACTCACTCATTTTATACGAAAGGATGGGAAAAAATGGCCTCAATGATTATTGTCCGTAAAGCTGCGATTTCATTTGGGAAGGAAAAAGTGCTAAAAAATATTGATTTGGACGTAAATGAGGGAGAGATTTTCGGGCTTCTTGGTCCATCCGGCTCCGGGAAAACGACGTTGGTCAAAATGATCACAGGAATTTTAGAGGGAGATCAAGGAGAAATTTTTATCAAAGATCAAAAGGTTCCTTCACTCGAGCTAATGAAATCAATCGGTTATATGGCGCAATCGGATGCTCTTTATCAGGAGTTGACCGCGAAAGAAAACCTGGAATTTATAGCCGCTATTTACGGGCTAAAACGCCAAGAACGGAAGAAAGCGATTCAGGAAGTTTTGGAAATTGTCGATTTAACTGATCATATGGATAAAGTTGTCAAGGACTTTTCAGGTGGGATGAAAAGGCGGTTGTCTCTAGCTGCTTCGCTCATGCATAAACCGGATCTATTAATTTTAGACGAACCGACGGTTGGAATCGATCCAGTGCTTCGCCAATCGATATGGAGTGAATTAAGAAAACTAAAAAACAACGGGATGACCATTTTAGTTACGACACATGTCATGGATGAAGCGGAAAAGTGTGATCGTCTGGCCATGCTAAGAGACGGTTATATCATTGCTTGTGACACGCCGGAAAAGCTAAAGGAAAACCAAAAGGTCGATTCACTTGAAGAAGCATTTTTAGCATACGGGAGGAATGAGAAATGAGAGTAGGAGCTGTTGTCATCCGAATTATAAGACAGCTGTTAAGGGATAAACGGTCGATTGCTTTATTGATCTTTGCGCCGCTTTTAGTTATCACTCTTGTATGGCTTGTATTAGACGGCGACCCATACGAACCGAAAATAGCAGCAGAAAATATACCGGCGCCGCTTGAGCAAGTATTGCAAAATGAATTGGAGAAAGATGTTGTTCAAATGTCCGAAAGTGAAGCGAAGGAGGCTTTTCAAAAAGAGGATTTAGATGCATTTATAACGATAAAAAATCATGTTCCGTATGTTTTGCTGGAAGGAAGCGACCCGACAGCCAATTCAGCGGTTATGAAGGTGATTCAAACCGCCTTCAGCTCCCTGTCAGACCAAAAAAATATTCAGCCTGATGTCGAATATTATTATGGCTCTGACAAAATCAATCTTTTTGATCAGACGGGTTCAGTACTAATCGGTTTTTTTGTCTTTTTCTTTGTTTTTGTGCTAGGCGGTATTTCATTTTTGCGGGAAAGAACACAAGGAACGTTAGAAAAATTGCTGTCGACGCCGATTAAAAGATGGGAGATTGTAACAGGCTATTTGCTAGGATTTGGCTTATTCACGATTATTCAATCGTTCGTTATTGTCACGTATTGCGTATATGTACTTGATATTTGGATGGCAGGGGATTTTTGGCAGCTGTTAGTAGTTACATTTTTATTAGCCATCACTGCGCTGGCGCTTGCGACCCTTTTATCAGCCTTTGCAAATAATGAGCTGCAAATCATGCAGTTTATTCCGATTGTCATCATTCCACAAGCATTTTTTTCGGGAATCTTTAACTTGGAGACATTGGCAGAGTGGTTGCAAGTGTTGAGTAAATTTATGCCGCTTACTTACGGAGCGGACGCCATTCAAGAAATCATGATTAAAGGAAAAGACTTGGTCGATCTTTGGCAGGATTTGCTAATATTGTTCGGCTTTGCGCTGCTTTTCTATGTCTTAAATATATTTGCATTGAAAAAACATCGCAGGTTATAACAATAAAAGAGAGAAATAAGGAGGAAAGTGTATGGACCAGAAAAATTTTATGGACGAGTTCATGAAGGCAGCGAATCAAGATTTAACGCCAAAGCAGGCAAAAATTCTTCAAGCGGCAGTCGAAATTTTCGCCGAAAAAGGGTATGCTGCGACATCCACGAGCGAAATTGCGAAAAGAGCCGGGGTAGCGGAAGGAACGATTTTCCGCCATTACAAAACAAAAAAAGATTTGCTGATATCCATCGTTTCACCGATCATTATAGAATTTGCCGTCCCCTTATTTGCTGAAAGGTTTATCAATGAAGTTTTCCAGGATCAACGACTTGATGATTTTGAAGATCTGTTAAGGAAAATCATCCGCAACCGCTATCAATTTGTCAAAAACAATGTCCCATTGTTAAAAATTTTTTTTCAGGAAATGGCGTTCCATGCAGAAATTCAAGAAAAATTTAGCGCGGTTTTTACTGAAAAAGTTTTGCCTCAGTTTATAAAAGTTGTCAACCATTTTAAACAAAATGGGCAAATAGGTGATTTTCCCACCGAGACTGTCATTCGTTTAACGATTAACGCGATCGTTGGGTTTTTCATTACCCGCTTTTTGGTCATGCCGGACTATCCATGGGATGACGAGAAAGAAATGGAATACACGATCCAATTTATTCGGAACGGGTTAAAGGGGATTTGACGGCTTAATCAATCATCAAAGATACATGATTTTTTGCAGGATAGTCTACCCTGAAGGAAGACTATCCTCTTTTAATTAAATTGGAATTAACCAAGCGGTCTTCGAAATTTAGCAATATGGTATATATTAGCAATACCAGCGGCTTGTTGAATCTGATTTCATTTACCCTCGTTTTTTCTCATCAAACTGCTGATTATCAAATTTGTTAATGCATTATCAATCAACCACCACTACTTGTTGGCTGCCATATATCTTTTTAATGTTAGGACTAATATTTTCTGTTATTAAGTATGTTAAATCTTTAGTAGGACATACAATGTGATTGGAAACAGTGCTTAATTTATCAGATGTTGCCATCCCTAATATTTCAGAAGAGATGGAAGCCATTTTCCGCTTTACTAATGCTTCTGATAAGCTTGGGACGCTGATTCCTATATAAGGATCAATTTTGTAAATTCCCATGATATATAAATCTGCTCTCATATTACTTAAAGATTCGACAGTGTCTATTCCTAAATTAACCATTGATTGTTTGAATAAAGTTCCGCCGATCATAATAACATCAATATGTTGATGATTAGTCAGAGCCATAGCGATTGGCGGGCTGTTTGTAATGACGGTGGCTTTTAATGTTAAAGGTAATTGGTTTACTAGATGTAAATTAGTCGTTCCTCCATCAATTAATAAAACCATGTCTTCTTTTATAAAGGATAAAGCTTTTTTAGCTAATTTAATTTTAACTTCATTAAACATGTGCTGCCTTGTTGAAAAATCAACAACAGGAGGCCCTATCCTCAAAGCTCCGCTATGAACCCTTTTAATAAGTCCGCGGTTATCAAGCTCCTTTAAATCTCTTCGAATTGTATCCTCCGAAACTGACAGGCGTTTACTTAAATCGCTTGCAATAACTTTATGTTCTTCATTTAAAATCTGCAAGATTTTTTGTTGACGTTCTTCCTTTAGCATAGTGACTTTACTCCTTTAAGTCTTTCTTATAGTTTATCATAATTTCAACAATTGATCAAAACGCATTCGCGCAAATAATGGCATGAAAACGCAAAAACATGCTTTACTTTTCATTGTATGCGTTTTATAATAAAGGAAAACATGCAAACACATGCAAATGGAGGCACAAACATGCAAAATAATAAAAAAATAACGATTGCACCTTCTATAATGTGTGCTGACTTATGTAATTTAGAAAAAAGTGTAAAAGAAATTGAGAAAGAAGGACTGGATACTTTACATATTGATATTATAGATGGACACTTTAGCCCTAGTATGCCATTGGGAATAGATACTATTAAGCAATTACGAAAAATAACAGATATGAATTTTGATGTCCACATTATGTCCAATAATAATGAATTTTTTATACAAGAGATGATCAAAATTGATGTACAACAAATATCATTTCACTATGAAACGAGCACTCATATTGATCGATACATTAACTTAATAAAAAACAATGGAATTAAAGCAGGTTTAGCACTCAACCCAGCAACTCCCCTGTCTGTCCTGGATTATATTTTGCCGAAGTGCGATACCATTTTGTTAATGTTAATCAATCCAGGCTTTGCAACTGATGAAAATGAAAAGCAAGTTTCTTATGCAATAAAAAAAGTAGAAGATTTGGCGCGATTAATAAAAGAAAAAGAATTGGATACAAATATTGAGGTTGATGGCAGAGTATCTTTAGACACAATACCAAGCTTAGTAAAAGCTGGGGCCGACATACTAGTTGCCGGGAGTACAAGCTTATTTATTCGAGACAAAAGTTTAGCTGAGAATAAAAAAGCGATGGAAAAATGCATCATAGAAGGTTTATTGTGAAAAGAGGGGAAATAATGGTTAATTACTATGATATTGTAAAGGAAATTACAAACGAACTCACCACTACTTTAAACCAAATTGATATGAATGAAGTCAATAAATTGTTAATCGAGATAAAAAAAGCAGATAAAGTATTTTTTGTCGGGGTTGGAAGAGTTCTATTATCTTTGAAAGCTATCGCTAAACGATTAGCTCATCTTGGTATTAAAACTTATATTGTCGGCCAAATCACTGAGCCTGCAATAACTGAAAAAGACTTGTTGATAGTGGGATCGGGAAGCGGAGAAACGGCTTTTCCATTAATCATTGCAAAGAAGGCAAAGCAATTTAAAGCAAAAGTTGCTCATATAGGTGCAAATCCAAATAGCTCAATGAATGAGTATTCAGATTGTTTCGTAAGGATACCAGTAGGTACAAAACTACAGCTGCCAAATGAAGTGAAATCTGTACAACCAATGACAAGCTTATTTGAACAAAGCTTATTGTTATTAGGCGACGCGTTAGCCTTAATGATGATTAGAGAGCAAAATATTGATATGTCTAGTCTTTGGCAATATCACGCGAATTTAGAGTAAAAAGTTAATAGCTTCGCTGGATTGGATATTCTTTGATAAAGAGTTTTAAGTATTGTAAAGGGAGATAATATTATGCTAGCGTTGCATTTTGGTGCAGGGAATATAGGGAAAGGTTTAATTGGTTACTTATTAAACAAAACTGGGTATGAAGTTTGTTTCGTGGATATAAATCAAAAAACGGTTGATAAATTTAACAATTACAATAGTTATCAGGTTGAGATATTAGATGATAATCATACGATAGAGACTATCTCTCCGGTTTCAGCATTAAACAGTGTAACACAAGAAGAAGAAGTGATCAATGCTATTGTGAATGCAGATTTAATTACAACATCTGTCGGCATCAATAACATACCTAAAATAGCTAATATATTAGCTCAAGGCCTTTTGAAAAGAGCAAAAGAAAATAAAAAGAAGATCGACATTATCGCAAATGAAAATGCAATTAACGCTTCTTCCAGTTTGAAACGTGAGATAAAGAGATATGTTTCAAATAAAGAAATGGAAAATATATGTACTTTTGTTGGCTTTCCTAATTCAGCTATTGATCGCCTAGCTTTATCAAAACATAGCGAAGGGGGTGAGAGTGTTCTTGTAGAACCGTTCTATGAATGGATCATTAACAAATCAGAAATCGTTAATGCAGATTCGCCTATTATAAAAAACGCAATCTATGTTGAAGATTTACAGCCTTATATTGAAAGAAAATTATATTTAGTGAATATGGGTCATGCGGCAACTGCTTATATTGGGTTTTTAGCAGGAGAATCTACAATACAGAGCGCTTTGAGAAATGCAAAAATTGAACATCTTGTACGGGAAACGCTAAATGAAGCTTCCCAATATATTTTAAGGAAATTTAATATGGACCCAAAAGATATGAGTGATTTTATTGAAAGAATTATAAAGCGCTTTAAAAACAAAAATATTAGCGACTCGATTTTGCGAGTAGGAAGATCGCCGATTCGCAAACTGGGCTATAATGAACGATTAATTAAACCCACTAGAGAACTTTTTGATTTAGGACTTTCAATAGAATATTTATCAGTTGCCGTTGCTGCTGCATTTTTATTCGATAACCCTGATGATGAAGAGTCTGTAATTTTGCAAAACTACATTTGTGAAAATGGGATCGAACAAGCCATTTTACATTTTACAGAGTTAGAAAATAAAACAATTAGAGAAAAAATTAAAGAAATTTATTATCAACTAAAAATACAGAAATGGTAGTGTAAATAGAATCATGAAGAAAGGTGAAACGGTGTGTTAAGTGAATATTTAAAAGGTAATATAAATTTCTTGAATAGAGTATCTTCATGGGAGGAATCTATAAGAGTTGCTTCCGATCCTTTATTAAAAAAAGGTAATATTACTCCTAAATATATTCAAGATATGATTGATAATGTCAATAAAAATGGTCCATATATAGTAATTGTTCCGGGAATTGCCATGCCGCATGCAAGAAACGAAGGAGGAGTAATCAAAACAGGCATTTCTTTTTTGAAATTACAAAACAACGTGCAGTTCCCAGAGGGAAAAGAAGTGAATATTATTATCGTCTTAGCGGCTGAAGACAATTCAAGTCATTTAGGTTTGCTATCCGACTTATCTTCTATACTAATTGATGAAGATGTTGTAAACAAGTTTAGAAATTCAAGCAATGAAGAAGAAATAATGAATGTTATTAAAATGGTAGAATAAAAAATGTTTTTTTGATTAAATTTAAAATTTAAACATCGTTTTTTTTCAAAAAAGTATAAAAATTTCTTCTATAATATTGATATGAAGAAAGGGTGTTATACATGGAAAATGTAATTAAAGCCAAAACTCCATCTTTTCGTGCACGCATCCAAGCTGTTGGAGGATTCTTGACCAATATGGTTTTGCCGAATATTGGAGCTTTTATTGCATGGGGATTATTAACAGCTTTGTTTATACCTTCTGGCTGGTTTCCAAATGAGAATCTTGCTAGTATAGTTGATCCGGCAATCAAGTATTTATTGCCTTTGCTTTTAGCAAGCACAGGAGGGAGAATGGTTGCCGGCCAAAGGGGCGCTGTAATGGGTACCATCGGAGCCATAGGGCTAATAGTTGGATCCGATATACCAATGTTTTTAGGCGCGATGATTATTGGTCCTTTGGGAGGCTGGCTTATAAAGAAATTTGATAAATTGATAGATGGTAAAATACCTGCAGGATTTGAAATGATTGTTAATAACTTTTCAATTGGTATTTTAGGCTTCTTTCTAATGATTTTCTCCTTTTATTTTATAGGACCGGTTATTGAAGCGGCAAATAATGTTGTTTCATCCGCTATTAAATCTCTAGTGGATACAGGGTACTTACCATTATTATCTCTTATTAATGAGCCAGCTAAAGTATTGTTTTTAAATAACGTCATTGATCAAGGAATATATTATCCTTTAGGTATGCAAGAAACGCTTGAAGCAGGAAAATCAATTTACTTTACCGTTGCGTCAAACCCAGGACCTGGTCTTGGATTATTATTAGCTTTTAGCTTTTTCGGCAAAAAGGCTGCTAAGCGGACTGCTCCGGGTGCTATAATAATTCATTTCTTCGGAGGCATTCATGAGTTATACTTCCCATATGTATTAATGAAACCATTAACAATTTTAGCAATGATTGCCGGCGGGATGTCAGGTATTACAACTTTTTATCTTTTCGATGCGGGTCTTGTAGCTGGACCTAGTCCGGGATCCATAATATCTTATTTAGCTTTAACCCCTAAAGGTAATTTCCTAGGAATCATTTCAGGTGTAATCGTAGCTGCGGTAGTATCCTTCATCGTTACTGCAATAATATTAAAGTTTGATAAAAAAACAGATGAAGAAGATTTTACAAGTTCAATCGAAAAGTCAAAAGCAATGAAATCTGAAGGGAAACAAATTTTAAATCCATCTAATGAACTGTCTAATACAAAAATAAGTAAAATTTCATTTGCTTGCGATGCAGGTGCCGGCAGCAGTGCATTAGGTGCAACCACATTTAGAAAAAGACTGCAAAAAGCAAATATTGACGGTATTGAAGTAAAACATTATAGAATAGAGGATGTTCCAGAAGACACTGACATTATCGTCGTTCATAAAGATTTATTAGAAAGAGCAAGATTATCTCATAAAAACAAAAGAATTATCACTATAGAAAATTATATAGAAGATCCTAATTTATTAAAATTAATTGATGAATTAGGGAAAAGGTAAACAAATGGTTTTGTGTAATTGGAGATTCTTTGCTTGCAAACGTTATCAACAATTTTATAGATATTAGTATTAAAAAGAAAAATAATCATTAGGAGATTAGAGATATGAAAACAGTACTCCCTTGAGATTTAACTTTTGTGGACGTGGTGTTTTTGCAAATGGCACAAATAAGGCAATGCTCACTTTTGCAATCGCGGACGGCTCACCACGTCCACTATTCAAAATTAGATTAAACAAAGGCCCTAACTTATATAAGTTAAATAGCCTAAGATACCATAAATTTAATTTACGGTTTTTCTAATCTGAAATGAATTGAAAGCAATGGAACTCCTGATTTATCTTTTTAAAAATATGTTCAAAGTTTTTTAAGTTTCTATCTCTCTAATAAACGAAGAAGTTGTTTTATGGTAATTTTGCAAAATTAAGCGATACACCAATTATTTCAGATTCGGCTATTGTGATTTCGTGTTGAAGACAACAAGAAAATAATAAACATCCGTCCACTATAAAATTATTAATTTTCACTTTTTCAAACGTGCCTATTTCTAAGTCTTTCTATATAATACTTGAATTTGGAAACAGTTTCAAGTTTTATTTAATAATCATTATAGGTGACACCTTTTTTTCGAGTTTGAGCTGTCTGCTTATTCCTGTGAAAAATCATTCTACATGCGAAAAGCTTTTTGGGAAAGAATTGCACTTTGGAACAAACAAAGATAAAGAAATAATAGGAAATGACAGAAATGATGGAAAATACGCTCTGTTTTTTCTTAACGTTTAACTATGTAGAAAACGATCAAGATCAGAAATATCATCTTTACGAATGAATCTAACAAAGCTGTTGAAATCATTATCTTCAATCTATAGCAAAAGCCGGAATGGTATCATAACCACTCCGGCTTTTTGATTGCAAAGTTTTTGGAATTATATCGGTTATATTAAGCTGCGGATTGCTTATTATTTTTAAAAGAATTGATATATGAAATAGCTTTTTCAACATCGAACTGACCTTCCCATTTAGACATAACGACAGCGGCTAATGAATTTCCAATGACATTGACCACTGTTCTAGCCATATCGAGAATACGGTCAATACCTGCGATAAATGCAAGACCTTCAGGCGGGATGCCTACTGCTCCCAGCGTAGCCAACAGTACAACAAATGAAACGCCTGGAACGCCTGCAATTCCTTTTGAGGTCAACATTAATACTAGCACCAATGAAATTTGATCAGCGATGGACAAATCAATGCCATACATTTGTGCTATAAACAGTGCTGCTAATGCTTGGTATAGGGTTGAACCATCTAAGTTAAAGGAATAACCTGTTGGAATGACAAATGCTGTAATGGATTTTGGGCATCCAAATTTCTCCATTTTCTCCATTATTCTTGGCATAACTGTTTCTGAGCTTGAGGTTGAATAGGCAAGGATAAGCTCTTCTTTAAGTAAACGGATGATGTGAAAAATGTTTAGACCGACTAATTTTGCAACAAATCCAAGAACGACGACAACGAAGAATAACATTGTTCCATAGCCGACAATTACTAATTTACCCAACGGCACCAATGATTCGATACCGAATTTAGACACAGTCACACCGATAAGGGCAAACACACCAAATGGTGCAAATTTCATCACTTGGTTCGTCACCCAGAACATCGTTTCAGCTGTACCTTGGAAAAAGGCAATGATCGGTTTTCCACGCTCTCCGATGGCTGTGACTCCAAGTCCGAAAAATACAGAGAAGAAAATGATCGCCAGCATATTTCCTTCAACAAATGCCTGGAAAATGTTTGGTGGAACAATGTTGACAAATGTATCAGCTATTCCGTGGCTTTCAACTGCTTCTGCCGTATCGACATAACTATGAATATCTGTTTTCTCTAATGAGCTCATATCGACGCCGGAACCAGGCTGAAAAATGTTAGCTGCTAAAAGTCCGACAATAATGGCGACAGTTGTAATAATTTCAAAATACAAAATTGTTTTTCCGCCAAGCTTTCCGAGCTTTTTTGTATCACCTACACTTGCAATACCGACAATTAAGCTGGAAATAACAATTGGAATGACGATCATTTTAATTAATCGTAAAAATATATCCCCAATTGGCTGCAAAAATTTCGCAACATCTGGGTTACCATAAAAAATAGTACCAACAACAATACCTAGTACAAGACCTATTAAAATTTGCCAAGCCAAGCTTATTCTTTTCATCATAGCACCTCTTTTCTTTTATAATTGCCTCCAAAACGAATGGATGACAAAATTGATTATCATTATCTTTTAAATGATTACTCGTCGAAATAATAAGCTATAATAATTAGTAGAGTTGTTTGCGAGAGCGCTTACGAGCTATCTTATCTAATTTAAAATTGAAACTACAAGATCAGACGATAAATCTACAAAATTCTACAAATTGATTATTTACTTCGTTTTTAAAATTCTAACTTTTATTCAATTTTTTAAGAGGAACCATTATAACAAGGTTGTGGTAATATTGAACTTGCACTCTCTTGAAAAAAAAGAACTTCAATTATTGGTTGCAATGATCATTTTGGTTCCGCTCGCTGGCGAAATTAAATTTTATCCATTTAATGAAGTTTATCGGGTGAGTTTTGGACCTCCAACATTGTTTATTTTTTTATTGTGGCTGAGAAAGGTACCAGCTGTTATATGTGGTGTTCTTGCAGGCTTATCAATTGTGACATTTCGGGTTCTTCTCGATTTGATATCCCTTACATCTGTTGATTGGATGGCTTCCATTCATACAAATTCTCCTTATTTTTTCTATTACTTCACGTATGCGCTTGTTTTTTCTGTTTTAAGAATTCACCGATTTTACAATCGACCATGGGTGATCGGCCTTTTGGGGATTGTGATAGAATTGGCAGCCGGGATTGTCGAGCTACTCGCTGAAAATATTATGATTGGAACGGTAATGACTTTAGATGCCTTTAATAAAATTATGATTATTGCCATATTCCGAAGTTTTTTTGTGATCGGTTTATTTAGTATGATAAAATTGCATGAATCTAAGCTAAGGGAAGCGGAGATTCAAAAACGCAATGAACATATGATCATGCTGGTATCGAACCTTTACGAAGAGTCGGTGCTATTAAAAAAATCCGTTCAAGATGCTGAGGAAATTACGAGGCAATCTTACAACCTGTATCAAAAATTGCAGGAGATCAGGAAAGGGAAGAAAAGGCTGTCGCTGGAGGAGCTTTCACGGCATGCCTTGAGGATTGCCGGCGAGGTTCATGAGATCAAAAAAGATAATCAACGCATTTTGTCTGGACTTTCAAAAGTAATTTCAGAAGAAAGCTCCCTTGATTATTTAGATGTCCGATCACTTTTATCAATCATTGTTCGAACACATGAGAAGTATGCTGAGCTGTTGGGGAAAAACATTGAATTCAGTATTGCATATAATGGGTCACATCCTGAGTATCATGTGTATACGTTTATTTCCATTGTGAATAACCTTGTCGCTAACGCAGTGGAGGCCATCAAAGGAACTGGCAGCATTGAGATTGCAGTGGAGCGGGAAAATGATTGGCTCCAAATACGCGTTCATGATGATGGTCCCGGAATTCCCGATCAATATAAAGATATTATTTTTAAACCAGGATTCACCTTGAAATTCGACAGCACGGGTAATTCATCAACAGGTATTGGGCTTTCATATGTGAAAGAATTGGCAGAAAAGCTTAACGGGGAAGTAATGATTGCGCATCAGGAAGATAGCAAAGGGGCAACATTTATCGTTCGTCTGCCAATTGGAAATTTAACCCAGAAAAGGTGATTTTATGAGGTTTTTTATAATAGATGACGATGAGTCAATTCGTACTATGCTATGGCATATCATTGAAGACGAGGAACTTGGTGAAGTCGTAGGCGAAGCAGCAGACGGTGCTGATGTTAGCGGTGAATTTTTAAATTTGAAGAAAGTCGATATTTTATTAGTTGACCTGTTAATGCCCGTTCAGGACGGCATTGAAACGATTAAGAAAATCAAGCCGATTTTTAAAGGAAAAATTGTTATGATATCGCAGGTGGAATCAAAGGATATGATCGGCCAAGCTTATGAATACGGAATCGAAAACTATATAACGAAGCCGATTAATAAAATTGAAGTATTGTCAATCTTAAAGAAGGTGATGGGTCATATACGTTTGGAAAAAACCATTCAGGATATCCATCATTCTTTATATAGCGTTATGAACGTTGATCATCTTCTAAAGCAAAATGTAAATCCTTATAAAGAAAATTCTCTTTCTGCCAGTGCACGATTCCTCCTTTCAGAACTAGGCATTGCCGGAGAAAGCGGCAGTAAAGATCTCATTGAAATCATGCAGTTTTTATATGATTACGAACAAGAGAAAACATTTGCCGGCGGATTTCCTTCATTAAAGGAGATATTTAGAAATATTGCGTTGAAGAAGCTTGGAGAAGGAGCCAGTGAAGAGGATCTGAAAAGGGAAATTAAAGCGTCTGAACAACGTGTGCGAAGGGCGATCTATCATTCCTTGAACAACTTAGCGTCACTTGGGCTCACAGACTTCATCCATCCAAAGTTTGAAAATTACTCATCCAAATTTTTTGATTTCATTGCTGTTCGTCAAAAAATGGAGGAATTAAAAGCCGATCGGCCTGCAGCTGCATCGTCTATACGAATCAATACGAAAAAATTTATCCATGCTTTTTATTTTGAAATCAAGCACTTGATGGAGGAATAAAATCGATTTCAAAGATTCCCTGCATGCGTGCAAACTAATGAAAGTAAAAATGAATCATTCACCTTATTCAAAACAGCGAAACGGTCATAAGTGCCGAAAAAGAGGAAATAACTACCGTCTCATTTTTTATGGGCCATTCTTATTGTAAGAAATGGCCCATTACGTCTTTTAGGGATTGGCTGGACAGCTCGTCTTCCATCGCTTTTTGAACGCGCGTAAATGTGCTGTCCAGGGCGGATTGAATGTTTTTTCCAACGGGACAATTGGGGTTCGGATTTTCGTGAATAGCGAATAATTCATCTTTCGGTTCGACCGCTTTAAAAATATCCAAAAGTGTTATGTCTTCAGGGTTTTTTGTTAATTTTGCTCCGGTTCTGCCGGCATGGGAAGTTAATAGTCCCGCTTTCTTGAGCATGCTTGTAATTCGCCGGATCACCACGGGATTCGTGTTGACGCTTTTGGCAATAAATTCTGAAGACATATGCTCAAGGGGATTTGATGCTATTAAGATCATAATATGAATCGCCACTGCTAAACGGCTGTTAATCATAAGTTTCCACCACCATTTGTCACTATTTTAGTGACAAATTTGAAATTTTGTCAAACAGGTTGGCAGGCAATGATTTCCGGATGAAAGCTTCAATCAATAAGTTGACAGAGATTTATATTTGTAACTATAATAGTTACATATAATTTGTAACTGAATTGGTTACATAAAGGGAGGAAAATTGTTTATGAAAATTGCCGTTATTGGTGCAACGGGAAAAGCAGGAAGTTTAATAGTAAAGGAAGCAAAGGAACGAGGACATGATGTTACGGCTATTGTCCGCAATGCTTCTAAAGTGACTGATGTACCAGCTGTTGAAAAGGATATTTTCGATATTACATCAGAGGATATAAAAGATTTTGATGTTGTTGTAAATGCATTTGGCACTGCACCTGGTGAAGAGCATAAACATGTGGAAGCAGGAAAAGTATTAATCAATGCCTTGAAAGGAGCGCCTAATACGCGGCTTATTGTTGTAGGAGGAGCGGGCAGCCTGTTTGTCGATGAAGCGAAAACAACCCGCCTCTTTGACACACCGGATTTTCCGAAAGAATATTTGCCGGTAGCGAAAAGCTCAGCTCAAAATTTGCAAGATCTTGAAAACTCTGAAGGGATTCAATGGACTTATATTAGCCCAGCTGCATTTTTTGATCCGCAAGGTCCGCGCACAGGTGAATATAAAGTTTCAGGCGATGTGCTTGCTGTCAACTCTGAAGGCCAAAGCTACATCAGTTATAGAGACTATGCGATAGCACTTGTAGATGAAATTGAAAACCGTAAGCACATTAATAAACGTTTTTCCGTCGTATCCAAATAAAAGCTTGATTGCCGAGCGGTGCAGATTTTCTTATTTTTTTACGGTTTGAGATTTGGGAGGATTTCGGGGGTTATTCATATAATGAAATATAAGCCTCAGACACCCTGTGGGGAGCTGAGGCTTATATTTTTCTATAAAGTTGAACAAGCTACCCGTTTTTCACACGGGCGGTTTTTTTAATAAAGAGGGGGTTCCCAAAAGTCAACTTATACTGACTTTTTGGACAGTTCCTTAATATTAAAGAGCCGCTTTTATTACTTTTTTATAATAAAGTACGGAGAGAAAGCCGAAAATCGAATACAAAGCTGTATATAGCAGCATGACGAGAATCATTGGCGTCCAGAGCTCTGTGCCGAATAAAAACCATCCGGATTGAACGGCAAAGTAGCTGTGGAAAAGCCCGATGATCAAAGGAATCCCAAAATTAAAAGCTTGTTTGGCTTGAACTCCTTTGAGCAAGTCGCCTTGTGTGAAGCCGAGTTTTCTTAAAATGGTATAATTTAGCTTTTCATCTTCGCTCTCATCCATTTGTTTGAAATAAAGAATGCAGCCGGATGTAATCAGAAAAGTTAAACCTAAAAAGCCGACAATAAACATGCTGAGCCCCATAGATCGTTTTTGATTGCTGCTCATGGCGAGCCGTGAATCATGATTGCCGCTAAACGTCGTTTTTTGAAAGATTTCATCAGCTTCCTGTATTTTAGCTTCATCTTGAATATCAATTCCTATATGAACAGACGGTTTCATGTCCATGTCCTTTTGTAAACGGTCAAATATCGCTTCGTCGACAATGGCAACAGGCAGGCCACCGCTTGTGAAAAAATAGGAAATGTAGTATTCCTTTTGTAAACCTAAATATTTTTGCGGTATGACTTCGTGCCGGCCTTTTAATTCGATTTGACCGGAACTTTTCAGCGGCATAAACTTCTGCATCATATCGTTATACCCTGCAAAAAGAGTTTCATCTGGAGACAGATTGATCTTTTCTACATCGTCGTCACTAATGATTGGGAGAGTCATGGATGCCGGGTCAACTTTCAATTCCTTCAGCTTTGTATCTAATATTTTCTTCATATTGATGTTTGCGTGGATCACATCAATCATTTTTTCACTGTATGGAATGTGATGCGCATGTAATGCTTCTTTAAAATGCTTTGCATCTTCTGCATTCGTCAGAGCAAAATCGGCGGCGACATAATTTTCAGCGGATTTTTCCGATGAATAGTAGGAAATATAACTTAAAGATAACAATCCGATGGCAAGAGCAGAGACGGTTGTAATGATCGTTAATAATAAAGCATTTGACTTCATTCGGAACATAATCGATGAAAGAGATAGTACCTCATGAATATTTAAATAACCATCCTTCTTTTTTCTAATGAGATAAAAAATAAAGCTGACAGACCCTTTATAAAATAAATAGGTTCCGATAATGACAGATCCTAGTATAAAGATCATCGCAAGGAATAGCTCATTCATCGTAGTAAAATCGCCGCCAAATAACTTAGACGAAATATAGTAGCCTATAATGATGAAGAATATGCCGAGAATCCCGATAATCATTTCCAACAGGGATACTTTTTTTACTTCTGTAGTGGAAGCAACTTTAAATAAAGATAAAATGTTCTGTTTTTTAATAAATACGTAATTCAACAGCATGATACAAAGATAAATCGCACTAAAAACGATCACTGTTTGGATCAAAGCATTAGGTGAAAAAGTAAGCGTTGCAATGGCATTGACGCCGGTAATTTTAAACAAAATCATAATGAATAATTTGGAGCTGGAAAATCCAATAAAGACTCCAATGAATAATGAGCTGAAATAAATGATAAAATTCTCAGCCGTAAGAATGCGGAATATTTTCCCTTTTGTCATGCCGATTAATTGAAGCAAGCCAATTTCTTTACTGCGCCGTTTAATGAAGATGTTATTGGCATACAAGAGAAAGACAGTCACAATGACAATCAATAATACGGATGCAGTTCGAATGGCAGCAGCCCCTTTAATCGAGCCTTTTGTTGCATCCATTGACGGATCATATTGCAATGTGACAAACGCGAAATAAAGGGCTACTGTAAACATTAAGGCAAATACATATAAATAGTAGTTTTTCAGATTTTTTTTCAAATTACGGAAAATCAGCTGATTAATGCTCATTTTGCACCCCGCCTAATACCCCTTGGGTTTTCATAATATGCTGAAAGAACGTTTGTCTTGTTTCTTCCCCTTTTATTAATTGGGTATAAATTTGTCCGTCTTTTATAAAAATGACCCTGCTTGAGAAGCTTGCTGCAACCGGATCGTGGGTGACCATAACAATGGTGGCTTTTCGTTTTTGATTTAATTTTTGCAGCTTGTTTAATAGATCAGATGCCGACTTTGAATCAAGAGCGCCTGTTGGTTCGTCGGCGAAAATAATGCTCGGCTCATGAATAAATGCCCTTGCTGCTGAAGTGCGCTGTTTTTGGCCGCCGGAAATTTCATTCGGATATTTGTCTTTGATCTCATAAATTCCTAGTTCTGTCGCTAGTTCATTAAATTTTTGCTCCGCGTCTTTTTTTGCTGTTTTTGTAATGGATAAAGGCAGCAGGACGTTTTCTTTCACTGTTAGTGTATCGAGCAAATTGTATTCTTGAAAGATGAATCCTAAATGTCTTTTGCGGAATTCAGCCAGTTGTTTTTCTTTCATGCTTATAATGTCTTTTCCTTCTATTTTGATCGTTCCTTGGCTGACTTGATCAATTGAGGATAGAACATTGAGCAATGTCGTTTTCCCTGAGCCGGATGCCCCCATGATGCTGACGAATTCTCCCTTTTCGACACGAATGTCCAATCCCTTTAACACTTCTTGTTTATTAAATTTGTTTCCATAGCTTTTGTAAATTTTTGTTGCCTCTAAAATATACATATCGCGTCCCTCCTTGATATTTTTATCATAATCGTCCTTCTTGTATTTTTCCTTCGATTCAGCGAACAAAATGAAAAAGCATGTGACAAAATTGTCACATGCTTGTAATGCGGACAAATTCATTTTTCTTTGGAAAGGTTAAGGTAACAGTCGTTCCTTCTCCAAGCTTTGACTCTACTTTAATATCTATCAGCAATGTTTCGGCGGCTTTTTTCGCCAAGTATAATCCCATGCCTGTTGAGGCATTGTCCTGATGTGCGGTCGTGGATGTGAAGCCCTTGTCAAAAATACGCGGCAGATCCTTCGGGTCAATGCCACGGCCAAAATCCTTCACTTTGATCATTGTTTGATCATTTTGTCGATAGCTTTGAATGATGATATCGGATGAATCGCTGTATTTTACCGCATTTGTTAACAGCTGTCTCATGATAAAGGCGAGCCATTTCGCATCGCTTAGCACTTCGGCAGCCTCTAGCTCGACCTCAAACCCAATTCCTTTTTGCATACACCATGATTGCAAAGCTTTTATCTCTTTGAAAATGAGTGGTTCCAGTGCAACATTTTCAATATATAAATCATTTTCCATGAAAGGAATCCGTTTTTGATGAAGCTGCTGGTCAAGCAGCAGATGAATGCGCAGCCATTCATATGTCAATTGTGCTTTGATAACTTCATCATCTAATCGTTGAATGATTAAATGCATCGCTGTCAGCGGTGTTTTAACTTCATGAATCCATGACAGCAATTCATCTTTTTCCTGCTCGAGCGCAATTCGATTTTGCGAAGCCTCTTGTTTCAAAAGCTTCGTTTGGTTTATTATCCGCTGTTCAATCATTTTTTCAAAAGGGCTTTCAGCATTCGCTATACTTGTTAAATCAAGGCTGTTTTCCCATCCTTCCAAGCTTTTATAAAACTTTGTTTCTTTATTGTAGCGGATGATGACAAAAATGAAAAAAATAATCATCAATAAAAAGACAATATAGAGAACGGACTTTAATGAAATGGTTGAATCAAGATAAGAAATAAAAAGGATAAACAGCTGCATGAATAAAAAGAGAAGGATCCAGCTCTTTCTTTCAATAATATATTTTTTAATCATATACGGCTGCCTCTTCCTTTGCCATGTAGCCTTGGCCGACTTTCGTTTCAATAAAGCGTCCCAACCCGAGCTCATCCAATTTTTTTCGCAAACGATTGACATTGACCGTTAAGGTATTATCGCTGACAAAGCGCTCATCCTCCCACAGGCTTTTGATTAATTCTGTCCGGCTGACGATTTTGTTTTTCTTCTCAAGCAAATGCTTTAATATCAATAGTTCATTTTTAGTTAGTTCAATTGTTCCTTTATCATTTGTGACTGTATTGTTCTCATAATCGACCGTCGCCCCGCACCATGCCTTCAGCTTCATTTGTTCTGTATTATAGTTGTATACTCGGCGGAGAATTGCTTGTATTTTTGCGATAAGCACCTCGAAATGAAACGGCTTTTGTATAAAATCATCCGCTCCAAGCTGCATTGACATCACCATATCGGTCGGGTGATCCCGCGATGATAAAAAAATAATCGGAACATTTGAATGGGAGCGGATCATTCGGCACCAATGAAATCCATCAAACTTTGGCAGCTGAATATCAATGATGACCAAATCAGGCTTGATGGCTGTAAATTCTTCAATCACTTTTCCAAAGTCAGTAATGCCGTATACATCATAAGACCATTGTAATAACCGTTCTTTTATTTCATGAAACAGGGTGGTGTCATCTTCAATGAGCAAAATTTTAAACAATGCTTTCACCACACTTTTTTCACTTATGTTTGTTAGACTTTTTCCCGCTGTCCTATATTGTGCATGATTGAGCGGATAGCGGTGTTTTTTTGCGATTTTTCTATAATTGATTGTATAAATCATTTTCCGGCTTTCTGAAGATTGCTGTTCCCGAGGGTAAAAAAATGATCTTTGCCCTTATTATAATTGATTTTACAAGGTAATTGAAACGGTTTAATGTTGCGATGAGCCGTTTTTCAACTCGTTTAAGAGTTTTAAAGGTTTATTAAAGGCGGATGTGAGGTCAGAATACTTCTTGTTAAATTTTGTTTTTATATTAAAAATATTCCAGTTTATACCGATATAAAAAATGGAAATTTTATAAAATATGGAGGAGGTTATTATGAAAAAAATTGTCGGAGTTATTTTTACGCTGGCTGTTCTATCATTTTCGTTCGTATTTGCATTCTTTCCTGCAAAAACTTCAGCTGTATCCGCACCACCATTAACGGATTTACAGATAATTGGTATTACGTCGGATGGAAACGATAATGAATGGGAAATCATTTCACAAATCAATTGTCGGCAATCACTCCTTTAAAAGGGAGAAACATAAGAATTGCCATTTATGTTGAAGGTACTGAGCGTCCAGGCTTTCTTAGAATATATAATGGTGGAAGGGATATTACTTCTCAAACTCGTAAACCTTTAGCGGATGAACCTTTATCAGGATCTGACAAAATTGTGTATGGGTGGATCAAATATTATGAAATACCTATGAGGCTATTGACTACAGAATCGATCAGCATTTCAGCGTTAGATTATTTTTCAAATAAAACACTTTATGATCACATAAATTTTACAATTGTTAGGGAGTGATCTTATATGAATATTACTGAAACTCAATATTTTGCTGCTTATACGCAATTGACGCTTGTAGCTCCGTTCAAAAAACATTTGGAAACAGGCAGCCCTTATGGCAACGAGACAAGAGAAGAATACAACAGCAAAATGGATTTTTATGAATTTATGGACGCAATAAAGGAAGGGAAAATTGTAAATGAAGATTTAGCCAGAGAAACGTCTCATTTCCATAATAAAATTTTGGATGATAAGATGAGGTATGGTGGAGATCCATTTTTCAATGCTGAAGTAGCAAAAATTATTCAAAAAGCATTTAAACTCGGTTTAGTCGGAAAAAACGAAGAACTTATTGCCAAATACGAGCAAAGCATTTAAAAATGGAATAAAACAAGCCGCTTGAACGCCAAATCACCGGCAGTCAAACGGCTTGTTTTCGTTTTGTCTGTTAATTTTGAGTGAATTATTTCACTTCTAAATAAATAGTTCAAGTATTCTCTTTTGTTCCAGCAAAATGCTTTACACAAAATCAAATTAAATTAAAATAAACTGGTTTTATGTTATACTTTGTTCAGTAATAAGCGGGGAACAGATTATGATGAAGGGAAAGAGGCTACATGAAAATACGTGTATCTGCTGTTCAATATCATCTTCATTCCATCGGGAGCTTTGAAGATTTTGCAAACCAAGTAACGCATTATGTGAAAACCGCAGAAGAGTTTGATGCTGATTTTGTTCTTTTTCCTGAATTTTTTACGACTCAATTGCTGTCCATTCCGAATCAAAAGCAGACGATTCAAAATTTACCTCATTATACGGACCGATATTATTCACTATTTACATCGCTTGCTAAAGAAACGGGCATGCATATTATTGGAGGCACTCATATTATCGAAAAAGAGGGACGATTGTATAATACAGCCCATTTATTTTATCCCGATGGCCGGATAGCTGAACAAGCGAAGCTTCACTTGACGCCGACGGAAGTGAAAGAATGGCATCTGACTCCCGGAGAAACGGTTCAAATATTTGAGACCGAAAAAGGAAAAATTGCCATGTTGACTTGTTATGATATCGAATTTCCAGAAATCGTTCGAATTGTACGAGGAATGGGAGCTGACGTTGTGTTCTGTCCGTCTTGTACAGATGACCGCCACGGATTTCAACGAGTGCGGTATACAAGCCACGCCAGAACGATTGAAAATCAAATCTATGTGGTGACAACAGGGACAGTAGGTTCGCTTCCTACCGTTGATTTTATGAGGGCAAATTTTGGCCAGGCAGCGGTCATTACTCCGAACGACATCCCATTTCCGAAAAACGGGATCTTGATGGAGGGGGAAATAAACCACGATATGATTATTACGGCGGATCTTGATTTATCTCTCTTATACAAAGTGAGAGAAAACGGATCTGTCACCACTTGGAGAGACCGCCGCTTTGATTTGTATCCTGATTTAAGTGTTCATGGACGAAAGGGGAATGGAGATGAGCCGTTACAGAAAGAGATTTTATCTGAATAATCAAGGCCGCAATGTCGAAGTGGTGATAAGGAATTATAATGAAGCAGATTTTGATGAATTAATTGAAATTCAAAAGGAAAGCTTTCCGCCGCCTTTTCCATCAGAACTTTGGTGGAATAAAGAGCAATTAACGAATCACGTGACATTGTTTCAGGAAGGCGCTTTATGTGTTGAGGTAGAAGGAACGTTAGCAGGATCGATGACATCTTTAATCGTGAATTTTGATCCCGCCCATCCTGATCATACTTGGGAAGAGATAACGGACAACGGCTATATCCGTAACCATGATCCGAATGGCAACACTTTATATGTTGTGGATATTTGCATCCGTCCGTCCCACAGAAAGCTGGATTTAGGAAAATGGCTTATGCAATCAATGTACGAAGTAGTTGTCCATAAAGGATTGGATCGCTTGCTCGGCGGCGGCAGAATGCCGGGATATTATAAATATGCGGATGAGATGTCAGCTGAACAATATGTCGATGCTGTCGTCAGCGGAGATTTAAAAGACCCGGTTATTTCATTTCTCCTCCGTTGCGGACGGACGCCTCTTGGAATTGTGGCTAATTATTTGGAGGATGAGGAATCCCGTAACTATGCTGTTCTAATGGAATGGAAAAATCCGTTTAAATAAGTAATTGAAAAAAGCTGCTTGAACGCCAATTATTGGTGATACAGCGGCTTTTTTTCATGCTCGCTCTCTGCTAATATTTTAAACTTGCTTTCACATGGAATATGAGCCAGTTTCCATATCAAACTTCGGCTTTTTGGATCTGTACCTCCGATATGATCGTTCGGCATTTACATATTGCAGCCATTGCCTATTCACTTTTGCCTAAGGTAAAATCAAACATAATAAGGCATGACTGGGGCGATAAATAGTGGATGAACGAACGAAGCATTATTTTGCGGAATTGCAGTCAAGTGATAAAAATGCGCAGTACGAAGCGTACAGCAGCATTATGAAGATCACTGAAGAAGAAGTCGATTGGGCGTATGAAGTATGGGATCAGCTGAAGGAAGAGCTGACAAGTAAAGACCCTCATAAGCGCTCGCGTGCTGCTCAGTTTTTAAGCCGCTTAGCGATCAGCGATCCCGAACAGCGAATGTTGGAGGATTTTCCTCAAGTTTGGGAAGTAACCTATGATAAAAAGTTTGTAACTGCCAGACATAGTTTGCAGGCTATTTGGAGGATTGGTTTAGCTGGGGAAAAGCAAAAAGAGATGGTTATCCGTCATTTGGCAGCTCGGTTTGACAACTGTGTTGACGAAAAACATGCGACACTTATTCGGTTCGATATTATTCAAGGGCTGCGAAACTTGTATGATAAAGTGCAGGATGAAGCGATCAAGCAGCTTGCCTTCGATTTAATTGAAAAGGAAGAAGATCCGAAATATCAAAAAAAATATGCAGCAGTATGGAAATAGAAAAAAAGAGCCGTCAGTAGCAACACTCCCAGTAAATAAATGGCAATATGATTGAAAGAATGATTGTTTGCTGATTATAGTAGTGGCTTTAGAGGATCGGAAGGTATTTGCAGACTGTCTCAGGCATTCATCTCCAACAGATTAATTGAAGAACAAACATATTCTTACAATAACAGAAGGAAAAATAATGCCCTTTTAAAGTGATTGCACATCAAATAAATGTCGTTTGAAGTGAAAAAAGAAGAAAATTTTCATTTTGAAGTATTATACGCTGTCAAGCTTCTATAAAAAATGCTTTTGATCATTCGTCTCAGCGTTTCAAAGCAGAGGTTTCAAAAGAAAAAACTGCACGTAAATATTCATCGGCAACATTTTATAAAAAATAATTTTTCAGTTGATTGGCTATCATAGAACAAAGAATTACATTTCGGAGTGATAAACGATGGAAAATTCTCAAATAAATGAAGTTCAAGAGCTGTACCAGCAACTAATCAATGCGTGGAACAATCGAACTGCTAGCGGAATGACGGATCTGTTTACTAAGGATGGCGAAAGCATTGGTTTCGATGGCAGTCAGTCGATTGGACGCGATGAAATATTCGCACATCTCCAGTCCGTCTTTGAACACCACCAGACAGCTAAATTTGTCAGCAAAGTGAAAAATGTCCGGTTTCTAGCTCCTGATATCGCTATTTTACGAGCGATTGCCGGTATGGTTCCTCACGGCCAGTCCGATTTAAATCCTGATGTGAACACTCATCATACACTTGTTGCAGTGAAAACGGAAGGAATTTGGCGTATTCAACTTTTTCAAAATACTCCAGCCCAGTTTCATGGCAGACCTGAATTGGTTGAACAAATGACCGAAGAGTTAAGACAGCTGCTTAAATAATCCATGTCCTGTTCAGGGGAATGGTGAAATATACTTTCATGCAAAAAGAAGATTAGGAAAATCCTAAATCTTCTTTTTTGATGTGTGCGAATAAAACGTTTCACATTTCATAACGGAAAAGTCATTTTTATATAATCATCGTTGATATCAAATTTGTTATTAATGACTTTTTGTTGCTGTAAGCCTTTGTGATATTTGGACAAGTATTCTTTGATACCTATTAGTGGCATTTGTTTTAAATAAAAAGCGGGCAAATCGGAAAATGCTTTTACTACTATAAAACTACCCTCCAATTATGATTGCAAGCTGCGATGATAGTTTTGTGCTCTAATATGTAGTTGGCAATGAGTTCGGTCATGTCGATGGGGATATTTTTAACGATCGGTTTTTCTTTAAACATATCAAAATTGCCTGTTCCACCTGCGCGGTAGCTGTTCATGACGACATCATATTCTTTGTCAAGCTCCAATGGGCTGCCGTGATAATTTAGCTTCACAACTCGTTGGCCAACTGGATTAGAGATTTTTAATTCGTATTCAATTCCTTCCCACATATCATAATTGTAATGCTGCGGTTTAGGATATAAGAAAGCGGGATTGACAGAGATTGTTCCGTTTTGAACCGTAAAATACTTGGCGCTTTGCTCTAAAGCATCTTTAATATCTTGGCCGCTGATGCGGATGACAGTTAATGTGTTCGGATAAATATAATTGGAAACAATATCGCGCATTGTAACATGTTGTTTGAATCCAGGCAAGTCATTATTGAATAAGGCAGTGGCAGAAATATCAACTTTGGCTGTTTCCATTTGCACCTTATTGATAAATTCTATAAAAGGATTGTCTTGTAATCGGGTCTTCAATGGATCAGATACGGTCATGTCACCAATAACGGTTCCGATCGGCTGATCCAGCCATTTTTGCGTTTCTTGTTCAATATCGGATATCAATGCCAAAACATCTTGATTCGCTTCCATTTTTTCATCAATTTTGATTAAGTTGAAATGACTAACGATTGCGGGGCTGTTTCCATTTGCCTTCTGTCTAACTTTCATCGTCACTTCACCCAAAAATTGCCCCAGATGGCTTGGCTGAATGATTGTGATGCCGTTTAGTTTATCTGCGAGTGGGCGGTGCTGATGGCCTGTGATTAAAATATCAACACCCTCTAGTTCTTGGCACATTTGGTATGCTTGGTTTTCTCCTGTCAGCTGTTCTATAGGCTCTCCAGTTTGTAGATCTCTTTCAAATCCCCCATGATATGAGACGATCATCACATCTGGTTTTTCTTTTTGGCGAATATCGCTCACCCATAATTTAGCCGTTTGCAATGCATCTTTGAAAACAAGTCCCTCAATATTTCGCGGCTCTTCCCAATTAGGGATGAAATGAGTGGTTATACCAAGTACAGCAATTTTGACTCCGTCCAATACCTTGACGAGATAAGGTGTTCCAAAAGCGGGCTCTCCTGTTGTTTGCTTCAAGATATTAGCGGACAGCCAAGGAAAAGCTGATTGATCAATCGCCTTTTGTAAATAACTTCGTCCATAATTAAATTCATGATTTCCCAATACGCATGCATCATATTGGAGATCATTCATAACTTGAATCATCGGATTTTCACTGTCGGGCCTGTTTTTTGCATGGTAATAAGTCAACGGGCTTCCTTGAATCAAGTCTCCATTATCAAGTAAAAGTACATAGCCTTTTTTTCTTTTTTCTTTTATAATCGTGGCTATTTTAGCCAGTCCGAAATTTTGTTCTTCTTTGTCTCTGTAATTGGTCGGGTAAATGTAGCCGTGAAGATCGCTGGTTACAAGCAGATGAATCGTAGTTTCCTTCTCCATTATTTTCCTCCTTCTTTTTTTTCATCATAACAAATCGTTGTAAAAATGAAATAGATAATTGAATGAAAAGAAATAATTTACAAAGTTAACAAAATATTTGTGATATTTTGTAACAAAATTTACAAATAATTAAAAATTTGGTGTTAAAATGGAAATTAGATTTTCAAAAAGATATGGGGGAAATTAATATGTTTAAAAAATTAGTAGCTTTTGGAACAATACTAGCTTTAACAGCGGTGGTCATCAGCGGATGCGGGGACTCCAGCAATTCCCAACAAACTAATAGCAGCAAAGAATCAGATGGATATATTCCGGAAACTCTTTCTGTACAATTTGTACCTTCTCAAAATGCAGATACATTGGAGGCCAAAGCAAAGCCGCTTGAAAAGTTATTGGGAGATCGTTTGGGTATACCTGTAGAGGTAAGTGTTTCAACGAACTATAATACCATTGTTGAAGCAATGGAATCCAAAAAAGTAGATGTAGGATTTTTGCCGCCAAATGCTTATGTGCTGGCGAAAGAAAGAGGAGCTGCTGAAGTAATTCTTCAAGCGCAACGTTACGGAGTGGATGATGAGACCGGGCAGCCAACAGATGAACTAGTAGACAATTACAAATCAATTTTCGTAGTGAAAAAAGATTCTGGTATTACTAGTGTGAAAGATTTAAAAGGAAAGAAAATCGCTTTTCAAGATGTCACTTCATCTGCAGGTTATGTTTGGCCGGCCGCAACGCTGATGGATAATGGGATTGATCCATTAAAAGATGTACAAGGAATAACAGTAAAAGGGCACGACCAAGCAATTATTTCTGTTTTGAACGGTGATGTCGATTGTGCGGTTGTTTTCCAAGATGCCCGCAATACCGTAGCAGGAGATTACCCAACTGTTTTCGAAGATACGAAAGTCATTGAGTTTACAGAACCGATTCCGAACGATACGATTTCCGTCCGTTCCGACATGAATTCGGAATGGATTGAAAAAATCAAGCAAGCTTTCATTGATATTGGAAAAGACGAAGAAGGGCATGCGATTATAAAAGACATTTACACGCATGAAGGCTACATAGAATCGAAAGACAGTAACTTCGATATCGTCAGGGAGTATGCTGAAAAAGTGAAAACTGAATAATTTATTTTCATAAAATATAGCCAGGCGAATCGTTCGTACTGGCTAATCCTCTATGAATAGATAAAGCAACGTCGGGATGTTTAGATAAATATTTAAAAAAGGTTGGTATGCAGAGTGATAGAATTTCATCGTGTTACAAAAATTTATCCTAATGGTGTAGTAGGATTGGAAAATATTGATTTGAAAATTGAAAAAGGGGAATTTGTTGTGATTGTCGGTTTATCTGGCGCTGGCAAATCAACGTTGCTACGTTCTATTAATAGATTGCATGAAATTAGTTCCGGAGAAATAACAATAGACGGGAAATCCATCACGAAAGCAAAGGGGAAGGAACTCCGCCGCATCCGTCGCGACATTGGGATGATCTTCCAAAATTTTAATTTAGTGAAAAGGTCGACTGTTTTGCGAAATGTTTTATCTGGAAGAGTTGGCTACCATTCTACTCTCCGAACCGTTTTGGGATGGTTTCCAAAAGAAGATGTGGATTTGGCCATGAATGCTCTGGAACGAATGAATATTCTTGAAAAAGCGTACACCAGATCGGATCAGCTTTCAGGAGGACAGCAGCAAAGAGTGTCGATTGCTAGAGCTTTGGCGCAAAAAGCTAAAATCATTTTAGCGGATGAGCCTGTAGCATCTTTAGATCCTTTGACAACAAAACAAGTAATGGATGATTTAAAAAAGATCAATCAAGAGTTAGGAATAACGCTTGTTGTCAACCTGCACTCGGTCGATTTAGCTAGACAATATGCCACAAGGATCATCGGCCTGAAAGCAGGACAAATTGTGTTTGACGGATCTGCTAGGGAAGCGACAGATAAACGGTTTTCTGAAATATATGGAAAGCCTTTTGAGGTGGGAACAAATGAAGCGGATAGAGAGTTTAAATATGAATCGATTAACTAAACAAGAAATTCCTAAAGCACCTACTAAAATAAAGCATTACTTGACAACAGCGTTGATTGTGCTGCTGATCGGCTGGAGCGCCTATCAAACGGAAAGTTCTTTCATCGATTTTGTTGAAGGGTTTCCAAATATGTTTGATTTGCTTGTACAAATGTATCCTCCCAGCTGGTCATATTTTGATGATATTGTTCCGGCAATGCTTGACACATTCCGCATGGCGGTTATTGGGACAACGATGGGAGCTTTGCTTGCGGTCCCATTTGCTTTGTTATGCGCAAGCAACATCGCTGCCAGCAATTGGATTTATTACCCGTTCAGATTTATTTTAAATTTAATTCGTACCATTCCTGAACTTCTTTTAGCCGCTATATTTGTTGCGATTTTCGGATTGGGGCCATTACCAGGAATATTTGCATTAGCTGTTTTCTCAATGGGCATTATTGCGAAATTAACTTATGAAGCGATGGAAAGTATTGATAAAGGCCCATTGGAGGCGATGACGGCAGTTGGCGCCAATAAAATTCAATGGATCGTCTACTCTGTCGTTCCGCAAGTGTCCCCTTACTTTGTCTCTTTCGTTCTTTACACCTTTGAAATTAATATAAGGGCTGCAGCTATATTAGGACTAGTGGGAGCAGGAGGAATCGGAGAATATTATGATAAAACATTAGGTTTTCTTGAATACGACAAAGTGAGTACAATCATTATTTTTACATTAATGGTTGTTTTGTTGATCGACTATATTAGTACTAAATTGCGGGAGAAACTATTATGAAGAGTGTTGCAAGACCAGTTAAACCAAAAAAGAACCGGTTCATGCTTTGGAGTATATATGTGTTGTTGGCTGCTATTTATATATGGGCATTATCCGGTATTCCAATAGAAGGATTTAAAGAAACGGCCGGCCAAATTACAAAAGCGATTTTATCCGGCATTCTTTCTCCTGATTGGGGATATGTTTACTTGCCCGAAGGCGAAGATCTGCTCCGAGGGCTATTAGATACATTAGCGATTGCCATATTAGGCACATTTATTTCAGCTTTTCTATGTATACCGTTTGCTTTTTGGGCTGCTAACAATATGACGAAAGGGAAGATTGCGGCAGGAACAGGAAAATTTATTTTAAGCTTTATCCGGACATTTCCGGAACTAGTGATGGCGTTGTTATTTATTAAAGTAGTAGGCCCTGGCTCTTTTGCCGGTGTGTTGGCGCTCGGACTCCATTCCATCGGGATGCTTGGCAAATTGTTTTCAGAAGAAGTGGAAAATATTGATTTCGGACCAATTGAAGCTTTGAAAGCAACAGGAGCAAGCGGCTTGCAAACGCTGTGGTTTGCCGTTGTTCCACAAATCATTCCTGGGTTTATCTCTTACACCTTATATCGTTTTGAAATTAACCTCCGTTCCGCAAGCATTTTAGGAATCATCGGTGCAGGCGGAATCGGTACACCGCTTATATTTGCCATGCAGTCTCGCGACTGGAGTCGTGTCGGTATTATTTTATTAGGAATCATTGCCATGGTTACGATCGTCGATATCATTTCCGGCTATTTGCGCAAGAAGGTGGTTTAGCAGATGCTCATAAGGCAGCAATGTATATCGAAAGCTTCAGCAATAGCGGCTGAACTCAATAAAAGGCTTTTGCCTTGTTGAGTTAATAAATTATGGAGGTAGAGTCATTATGAGAAAGATGCTGTTGCAGGGCCTTGTGGCAGTATTGGCGTTTTTTATTTTTGCTTTTGAAAACGTAACTGTAAGTGCAGAAGGTCCGAATGATCCGGCCCCAATCTTAGTTCCTAGCGATCCGAACGGCAAGAAAGTTTTGTTTGATAACAGCCATGGGCAAACAGCAGGACAGTCCGATTGGGTGATTGATGGTGCATTTTCCGATTTTGCCAATGCATTGCTTGAAGCGGGATATACAGTGAAGGAGCATCGGAGTTTAGATCCACTTACTCTGGAGGATTTAGAAGGTTATGATGTTTTTATTATTCCAGAGGCACAAATTCCTTTTAAGAAGTCTGAACAAGATGCTATTGCCGAGTTTGCAGAACAAGGGGGAGGCGTATTTTTTATTGCCGACCACTATAATGCCGACCGAAATTTTAACCGTTGGGATTCAAATGAAATTATGAATGGTTGGCGCAGAGGGGCTTTTGATAATCCAACAAAAGGGATGGATCAAGGTGAACAAGCTGCAATGGCTGGTGTTGAAAGCACTGATTGGCTAAGTGAAGAATTTGGTGTAAGATTTCGTTTTAACTCGATAGATAACACAACAGCAAATGTGATTGTACCATCTGATGAATCCTTTGGTATAACGAATGGTATTGATGAAATATCGATTCATGCAGGTTCTACACTGGCTATTATGAATCCGGAAATTGCTAAAGGGATTGTTTATTTGCCTGATGGGCTTACTGTAGAAGAAAACAAATGGAGCAATGCAGTTGACGAAGGGGTTTATTTTGGCGGCGGAATTCATGAAGGGCCCTTTGTAGCGATAGGAAAAAAAGAAAGAGGAAAGGCCGCTTTCATCGGCGACTCTTCTGTGGTGGAAGACAGCACCCCTAAATATCGAAATGAAGAACACGGAGGAGTCAAGAGAACGTACGACGGATTTACTGAAAAAGATAATGGCCAATTGCTAATGAAAATTGTCGAATGGCTGTCTCATAAAGAAAGTTATCTGACCTTCTCTGAACTTGGTATACCGCTTGATCAGCCTTCACCAATATTAGAAATGGAAACCCCAGAGCATTCTGAGGAGCTGAAGCCTGAGCCTTGGCGTTCACCGAATGAAGGTTATCTTTGGTATGACCAATCGACATTTGCTGACGGTTCATTTGGCTCGGAAATGGATCCTCCAAAAGACATTAAATATAACATTGAAACACCTGAATTTTTGCCAACTGGCGGAGAACCTTTTCAAGTAACACTCAAATTAACAGATATGAAACCGGGACAAGTCATTGAAAATGGAGAAATTCAAGTATATTTAGAAGGTGGTACATCAATTTCGCAAGTTCGGCTTCCGAATGGAACATGGCCAACCACTTACGGTTATCAAAGTGTTGGGAGCATTCAAGCCAATCAGCATGGTGTGGCGGAAAAAGTACTGACAATGAGGCTTAACCCAATGGTACAAGACGGAACAACAGGATATATTCGTCTTCGCATAGGGGCTGGAAACAACGTCTTTACCAAAACAGTCGGTATCGGTCAGTCAAATGTTGAGACGCCGCCTAGTGGTGAAGAGAAATATCAATTGTTAACACCGAAATTCATTCCGCTCGGTGGTATACCATTTCCGGTAGAAGTGGTGATGAATGGTTTAACACCTGGCCAAACAGTAGCAAATGGACAAATCCAAATATATTTGTCAGACGGCAAAAGCATTTCGCAAATCCAATTTGAGGACGGAACATGGCCAACCACTTACGGTTATTTCAATATCGGCAAACTGACAGCAGATGAAAATGGAAAAGCAAAGAAAACGATCATGATGCGCATTAATCCAAATGTTTCGGCGTATGAAGCCTATATCCGTTTGCGCTTAGGTTCGGGCAATAACGTTCTCACGCAGAAGGTAACTATGAGATAGCCATTACAAATTGAAAATGTGTTAGTGTGTATCAGGTTTTTAGAACAGTATTTTGCAACGGCAACGGGGGTAATAATTATGTTTACATTACCCATTCGATAAGGTATCACTAAAATGTTATTCAGCTGAAAGAAGAAGATTGTCTCCACACATAAGACTAAATATTTACTCTTATGTGTGGAAAAGCGGTGTTCCTTATATGCCCCTTTTTACATTATTTAGTTAATATAGGGACGGTTCGATAAGTCCTAATAAGATGAAGCCAGTATAGAAAAACAGCTCATTTTTCTATACTGGCTTTTGTATATGTTTACAATTTTTACTAGAAAACAGCTGGCGGATGACGGCTATCCCTTCATGAGCCTCGGCAAATTCTTGAAGCTTTCTCTCCGCTATTTCTCATTAAAATCCTGAATTGTTTTCCTCAGCTTTTGAGTTCAAACTGTACATCGACTTCAAACGTTTCCGAATCTCCTTGATCGTCTGTTCGATTACATTGGCCGCATACATCACGCTCCGAATACTGACTGGATTCGTCCATAATTGTCAGAAGGACATCCAAGTCGTTGCTGCGATTACGCCTCTCTCAGATACTTAGTAATGACGGAATGGCAGATCATAAAATATTGCCTGCGCCCCGGGAGCAATGGTGATACGCTTTCTCAGGCAGCACTGGCGGGATCACTATAAATAAAAACAAGGGGATTCCCTTTTTCCGCTTCAGAGTCGAAGTAATAGCAAAAAAACATCCGCCTGTTCTACGTCCTTTCAAGATGCCATAATGAAGTAAAAAATTTCTCACGGCATTTGAAAGGGGAAACTATTGAAAATTTTATTTGCGAAAAATTCATGAAGATTCTATTATTTATTTAGAAAATTGTTATATGTTTTGGAGTGTGGTCACGAATTTATGAAAATGGTTTCCTTTAATGCATACCGGACCATCGGAATTCCAGGTGTACACTATATAAAGCCTGACAATATGTTTAAAGAATTAGAAACCATTCGACAAGCGGATATTGTTCTTTTTCCTGAAACGTGGCAAGCCCCTGCTCTAGTATACGGATTAAAGAAAAAAATTTTCCCAAGCATTGAATCATTGCAGCTGGGCTTTAGCAAAGTAGAAATGACGAGAGCGCTGTGGACGGTGGCGCCTGAGCATGTTCCATATACGGAAATATTGGCAAGCACCCCAAGCAATATCGAAAAAGTATTAGAAACGTTCCCGTTCCCATTTGTTGCAAAGGAAGTCCGGAATTCAATGGGAAAAGGAACCTTTTTAATTAAAAATGAGTATGATTTTTATCAATATGCTAATCAAAATCTGTAGATGAGCAATTTTCATAACAATAATTACCATACCAAAAGAGACAAACAGGGTACCCCTTATGCCACATGGAGCTGTTTTTTGACAACATCAATGGGAATATCTTGCTTCGCTGCATGGTAAATGAACTCGACGAGACTATGCCCTTTCT
>NZ_VISS01000031.1 GCF_007827555.1 Aeribacillus composti | reverse complement strand
GTCGTTAAAAAACAGCTTCATGTGGCATAAGGGGTACTCCGTTTGTCTCTTTTTACATGGTAATTATTGTAATGAAAATTGCTCAACTACAGTTAATAAGTAGTCTTTATCAATCTGTTTTTTTATTGTTTTAGTTAATGTAACATAACTGATGTTAGACTAAAAAGTAGACACTAATAATAGACTAAAAAATGAGGTTCTACATGACAAAAAAACAAAGGCGGTACGAGGAAGACTTTAAACGTCAAACTGTTCGTTATATTTTGGAGGAAGCAAAAAAGAGCATATTTGAGTATATAGAAATATTTTACAACAATAAACGTATTCTCTCCGCAACAGAGTATTTTTCGCCATCCGAATACGAACGTATGTACTATAAAAAGGGAGCTTAATGAACATATTATATAGAATAGTTAGACCAGAAAATTTACCTTTTAAAAATAATTAGGAAACGTCGTAATTATTTTTAAAAGACCACCAAGCGATAGCGCGCTAGCTGCTAAAAAAGTTTATAAATTTTTGTGTCTACTTTATTGACCTAATATCAGATATTAAATTGATTCAAGAGGAAATAGAAAGAACAAATGAAGATAATAAGCTCATAGAGTTTGGAACCTTTGATGTGACTTATAAAGGAAAACAGACAAAAATACGAATTCAAGTTGAAATACAAATTGAAGACGAGGATAAAGAGGTAGTTATGTATATATAGTAGTCAAGAATTAGTAGATATTATAGATAAGGAAATGTTGAAGGTAGAGGGACAAAGGGAATTTTAATAAGTCAATAACTTGCTGTACAAAACTATTCACAGCTTGAAATAAAATATTTTACTCCAAAAAATAATAACCTTAAAATGTAGATTAAACTAAGCGCTAAGTGATCCCCTTCATAATAGGTGGAAATTATTTTACGTTTACAATTCACAGCATCTTATAGTCAAAAGTACAATTGAAAATAGGAAAAAAGTAAAAAATATGAGTTTCGTAGTAAAACTTTATTTTAGCTAGAATGAAAGAAGGGGTCATTACACATATAAGGAAAAAGAAAGAGAAGAGGAAACAGAAAAAGGAGGAATCTGTAAAGAAAACTAAAAAATTGATAAAAGAAATACTGAGTAATAAATTTACGAACCTGTTTAGTGAAATTTTGTCTATTTATATTAATTTTGTTACTAAAAAGAGCATTAGACCTTATTATTGAAAACATTAATAAATATATAACTCCGGTATTTAGAAGTAAACCGGTAAGATTAAAAGTTGACCATTTTAAGGTAAACACTGCTAAATCGATTTATCTGCGATTACCACTCAAGACATGTGGAGTGTGTGGCGAAGATGGTTTTAAAAAAAGAATTATAATAGGTCTTCTTTTTATGAATTATGTTATTGTATTGCCAAATACGGCTACTTCAATATTCAATCATTTGTTGATCAGCATGGATGATCGGCTTACTCCTTGTTTCTAAAAGAAAATATAATCAAAGATAAAAACAAAAGGGCCGTCATGTGGGAGTGCTTGGAAGAGATTGTGTTGAGGGAAAATTAAGCAGAGGGAGCCGGAAATCCGTAAAGATTTTCGGAGCTCCCTCTGCTTTTATTTCGATTTAGTCAATGAAGAAAATTCAGGAATTGCCTCATGAAAGGACAGGAACTTTTAAAATTGTATTTTGATTATTTGTTGGCTAATCCATTCAACCAATTTTTGGTTGGGAATGGGTGTATGAAAAGAGGTTCCGTTCAAACTATATAGAATATTTCTTGATTGATCACGATTGCTTTTTTCAATTAAATCGAACAATTCTTCTTTACTTAAATCAGCTTGATGAAAAAGAGAAAGAATTAAGGATTCATAGGACATGAATTGGACTATTCTCCCGCACTTTAAGATACAAGGCATCTCAATTAAAAAAGGGTAATGAGTTTGTAGGGGTTTCATTCTAAATTCATGGACTAAAGGATCTAGTTTTTTGCAAAGGGCTGAAACAGTGGATTTCGAGAATTTCTTGCCACATAATTGTTCTGTAATTTTTTGTACTTTCCGAGTTGAAACACCGTTTACCACTATTTCCATCATTGCAAGCAATAATGCTTGTTCGCTATGCTGATAGCGTTCAAAGAGATCGGTACTAAATTTGCCATTACGATGCCGCGGTACGTGTAAGTGACAAATATGAAATTTTGTGTAAATAATGGTAATATATGGACGATATATATAATGAGGGTCAATTATTCTATGGGCTGGTGAATCCTCAAAAATAACATTTGAAAGGGGGTGCTCATATGAAAGCAAAGAGGTTAATCAGTTTATTGCTTGTGATGGTCGTAGTATTTTTCATGACAACAACCGCATTCGCCGCTTCGTCATCGAAAACATTCACCTCATCCTCTGGAACAATCGGTTCAATGAGTCTGTATCTTGACCCGGGTGAGAGTGGTTCCTCGTCTATTGCTACAATTAATGTCTCCGGATTACCGGCAGATGCGGTCATTACAAAGGTCGTTGCTGATTGTAACACGATGTCGTATTCTGGCGCAATCCTGTCAAACAGATTGTATATAACAACCAGTAACATTTCCGGATGGACATCGGCACCATGGGGATCTGGTAACAAAACAGAAATTTCTGCAGGATTGATTGGCACGCTTGCGAATGGCACATATCAACTTTACTATACGGGAACCAACGTCAGCAGTTTGTCTCCCGGTTATAAAACATATAAAAATATAAAGCTGACGGTGTACTACAACTACTAAACAACATCTTAAACCCGGATAGGTAAGTAGTGGTTATCTCCAGATATTTTCCAGCAAAGTATCAGGCGAAATCCTATGCAAAGGAGTGAATGGAAAATAAGTCGTATAAAACCATTAGATGTCAACTTAATCAATATATTGCTTGGAACAAAAATTGACAATAGGCTGCGGATGAATGGCTTTCCGTCCCCTGACTTTACCAGGTTCGATTTCTGCACGAAAACAGCCCCTGCCATGAGTGAAGAAGAATTCAGAGAGGCTATTATTGAACAGGCAAAAAAAGATGCCGCCAAAGGTATCTGTGGCGGTGAATCTGCGGGCTACAGAAATCTTATGAAAAGCTATATTTCCGTTGTGTCTCCAGATAGAAAAGGTATTATCGCAAAAGCATCCCAAAGTTTTGCCGGCAAAGGCCGAATATCCTTTGTGGAGTTCAAAGATGCAGGTAATAATGTCATTGCCCATTATTCACAAAATAATGGTTGGACAATGGTGATGACAAAAGCAGAAATGGCACGAACTAGTGAGTTTAGCGCAATATACGTTGAAGCATGGCGCGAGGCATATTATGGGAAAGGCAATACTATTGATGGTGCAGCCATCTCATCGGGAAGTACATTCAGCGTATCTGTTTAATCTCACTAGTTTCTATTCAATTTTCGGGCGGAGGTGTCCGATAAGTCCCTAAAATGAAGCAAGTGGAGAAAAACAATGCGTTTCTCTCCACTTGCTTTTATATTTTTTCGATTTTTATCTGAAAGTAGCTTTTTGGAAATGGATTAGCAGTTTTCTACCGCGGTGGAACCTCACACCCTAACTAAAGTGGCGTGCTTCTCCATGTTTCTATGAGAATTTCCTGCTTCATCACCTCGCAGCCTATCTCTTCAGGCTTCGATCCACTTCTGCATTGATTGCGTAAAATATGCTTCGAGAATTCTCTACTGGCTGTACAATTTTTTTTAGAAAAATACTCTGTCAAACGATGACAAAAACAATTCCTGCTCCTATGAGTCAGGAGTTTCTTTGCTGTATTTTCTCCTTTTTGTGACAAAAAACGGATTTACCGAAACATAGCCCCTATATATAAAAGTTAGTAGTTTTTTTCGACATAGGGTGAAAAACCACGTCAGAAATGACAGACATCACACCACTGCTGGCGAGAAAACCAAACAAAGGAACAAATCCAAAAAACAATTAGAACTGTTTGTTAAAATTATCTATTTTGTGTTTTGGGAGACAGATTATCGAAAAAAAAATCACATCGTTTGACTGATATGTCTTTTGCGAATAGGTTTCTATAAAATGCAATAGGCTTTCCCTTTTGCGATTCTCTCTTAATTTTTCTTCTCCTCTATGAAAAAAGAGATGGTGATTTTTTCTGGTTTACGGTTTTTGAGTGATAGAACCGATCTTTTTATCTATTATTAACGTTTTCAATAGGAAATTGAAATTGGAATTATCCAATAGTTTAGAAGGAGAAGAAAATGATGAATGAGGAAAAAATGAAAATGATTGAGTTGGCTGTGAAAGATTTGGTTTTGTAATGCACAAATTCAGGACACAAAACGGTCTGCTTTAATTGGATTATGTCAAAAATTATTTGAAAAAGCTCATCGGCCGGGATTCGATTCATCCTCAGTATCTAACGGGAGAGATAGTAACCTTCTGCACAGCACAGCAAGCACGGCAACATTTTTTTAGGAGAAACAGCAAAGTGGGAGTATTTTTTACAAGAAAATATGCATCCAGTCCCATCATTAGACAAGAATGCTGGAACGATCATGTTCCTAATTGGAACAATAAAAAGGGAACCATTGTCAAAACACCCGGGATACCGTCAATCCCGTCAAACGGAGAAGGAACAAAAAAAGGATTAAAAGCAAATGATAGTTTTTGATAAACTTTAAAAAATCCATCCCAAGAATGCTGGCGTCATAACAGCATTCTTGGGATTTGTTTGCAAAACATAGAATATTGGGAAAATTTTTGTTGTGGGACAACTGAAACTTTAAAACAGCAGAAATCCAATGGAGATCGGGATAAAACTGAAAATTAGAATCATGACGCAAAATCCCATAATATCTCGGATGTGGAGGCCTGCGATCGCTAAAATGGGAAGCGCCCAAAACGGCTGGATCATATTTGTCCAAGCATCTCCCCAGGCTACCCCCATTGCTGTTTTGGCCGGATCTGCTCCCAATTCCATTGCTGCCTGAATCATAATCGGTCCTTGAACCGCCCATTGCCCGCCCCCGGATGGAACAAAGATATTGATTAAGCCAGCGCTAAGAAAGGAGAGGTAAGGCAAGGTTTGTTCGGTCGAAACACTGACGAACCATAATGCGATTTGCTCAGACAATCCTGAATGAATCATCATTCCCATAATTCCAGCATAAAAGGGAAACTGGATGATAATCCCACTGGCGTTTTTAACGCCGTTCGCTACCGTATCCAGAAACCTTTTCGGTGTTTGATGAAGCAAAATTCCAAGAAAAAGGAAAATAAAATTGACGATATTAATGTTTAGGTTAAATCCGTTTACAACAAAATGATAAACAATAAATGCAATTCCCATAATGCCGATGATCAGGGATATTGTCCGACTGTTTTCCAATTTTTCTGCTGGTGTCATAGGTGTCACATGTTCTACTGCTGCTGCTTCTTCATTTGGAATCACCCATTTCGTTCGATCTTCGAGCTGGCTCTCTGCATTTTTTAACAAATAACGGTTAAACAGCGGCAAGGTGATCAAAAGGGCAATAACAATAAACAAATTTGTCGGGCTAAAAAGGGTTTTCGTCACTGGGATCACGCCCATGGATTCCTCCAAAAAGTGGCCCGGGGTTGCAATGGTAAGTGGGATCGAACCGGAAAATCCCCCGTGCCAAATGAGGAATCCGCTGTATGCACTGGCAATTAAAATACGGTAGTCGACGGATGGAACATACTTGGCAACATGTATGGCAAACAAAGCGCCGATCACCAGCCCGAAACCGTAATTAATCAGGCAGGCGATTAATGAAACAATGGTTACAAGCATGACGGCATGGACAGGGGTGCGTGCAAAGGTGCTTACTTTCGCCAAGAACCTTTTAATGACGGGAGTGTTTGCTAATATATAGCCGGTTACAACCACAAGGGTCATCTGCATGGTAAATTCCAGTAAATCCCAAAAACCTAAACCCCAATGGGTGACCATGTCCACTGGACTGTTGTCTGTAAAGAAAACACCTAATAAATATACTAAAAACGTTAAAATAATGGCGAACAGCAAGGCATCAGGCAAATAACGCTGCACCACCCGGTTGAAAAAGGATGTAAGTGTCTTCAATGGTTTCTCCTCCCTTTAGCAAATAATAATTTCTGTTTGTTTTTTCCACCGGTTCCGTTAAAAAATAAGAACAAGTAAATGAGTGCATGATGGAATCGCTTTCAAAATTCCTTTTTTGCATCCGCTTACATAAAAGTTTACACAGGGACAAACGGTAAAGTAAAATAAATAAAATGAATCTTATTTATTACATTTGGGAATAAAAAGGGGGATTCGATGGAACTTCGGGACATTCAATCCTTTATTGAGGTGGCCAATCATCAGAGTTTTACAAAGGCTGCGGAGCACTCCTATTTATCCCAGCCGTCATTAAGTAAAGCCGTGAAAAAGCTGGAAGAGGAATTTCATATGGAACTATTGGAACGATCCACGAGGCATATTCAATTGACGGATGCAGGAAAAGTTGTTTATGAACAGGGAAAAAAGTTAATGAGTATTTTGGAAGAAACGAAAATGCTGCTGGATGAACTGGCAAACGTCGCCATTGGAGAAATTAAAATCGGCATTCCTCCCCTTATTGGAACGTTGTTTTTCCCTTCCATTGCCGGAAACTTCCATCAACAATACCCGAATGTCAAATTGGAGTTGGTGGAGGTTGGCGCAAGGGTGGTAGAGCAGCTGGTGGAAGAGGGGGAAATTGATGTCGGCATTGTGGTTCTGCCGGTGGATGAATCCATTTTTCACATTTCTTCTTTTTTTACGGATGAATTCGTCCTTTTTATCCACAAGGATCATTCTCTGGCCTGCAAACAAAGGGTGTCCGTCAAAGAATTGGAGAAGGAAAGCTTTATATTATTTGCAAAAAACTTTACGTTGCATGAATTTATCATTAACACCTGCAAAAATTCTGGTTTTACCCCGAATATCGCCTATGAAAGTTCCCAATGGGATTTAATTTTGGAGCTTGTTTCATCAAAAATGGGGATCACATTGCTGCCGAAAGTGATAGGCGGAAAACAAAATAATCCGGATATTGTTATTATTCCCTTGAAAGAAAAGGTTCTTTGGCATCTTGGTATTATCACGAAAAAGGGTCGGTACCGCTCCTTTGCTTTGAAAAAATTGCTGGAGATGCTTACGGAGCAAGAGAAGTGATATCTATACATTCCATTTCGAGTAACATTGTATTTCAATGAATAAATAAACCGTTTCCTAATGATGGAAAGTACCTTAGGACGGAAATTCCTTGGCTGCAGTCTTTCATTTTTTGTACAAAAGATATAATAAACGTATAAATTGTTGGTAAATGAAAAAGTTATTCGTACGACGAACATTGATAACCGTCTTTAAACGATTCTCTGTCAGGGGGACCAGCCGATTCAGCGGCACTAACTGTATCCACTCTGAGCCGCCAACTCAAGAGCGGATTACTTTTTTAAAAAAGACAGTATTGGTCCATCCACCCCCAGAGGAAATAGCGAGCATGAGAGATTCAAATAATGTCAAGGCATCCCCTTTCCTTCAGGGAGTGGCTCCAACCTTGAGTTTTTCGTTTCTAGCAACTGCGTAAGAGGCATTCACACCATAATTAGGCCCCACACATAGATATACCAAAGGAGTTTATTTAAAAATGAAAACAGGGTAACCTCATTCAATAATTTTATGGTACCCTGTGGAAGGATAGAAATCTTATTTTACCTTACATTTTTATGCTGAAATTATTTTCAGCTGTTTCAATATGATGATCGTATAACGAACGTTTTCTCGTATCCGGAACTAACAGACTTAAAATAAGGGATAATATAATGCCTCCCATCATAAATCCGCCAAAGACCCATGGGGAAGGACCGAAGGATTCGGCCATTGTTGTCCAAATCATCGGACCGAAACCAACAATGGCGGCTGCCACTTGATACCCGAAGGATAAACCTGTGTAGCGAACCTTTGCCGGAAATAATTCGGAGAATAAGGTGCCCTGTGTTGCGAAAATCGATGCCCAGATGATTCCCAGCATCACGCCTTGCATGATGTATAACCAGGAAGCGCCCTCGTCAACCAATGAAAAATAAGGGATAGATAAGATAAACAATAAAATTAATCCGACAATATAAATAAGTTTTCGACCAATATAATCAGACAAGTATCCTACAACCGGAATGGTGATAATCATAGTCGCGCAGCCAATGGTAAGGGCTGTTAGTGCCACTTGGTTGGAATACCCCAAGTACACCGTAGAATAAGAAAGAATAAATGACATTAAGAATACATTGAAAAATCCGTCCCCAATTTTTAAACCGATAGCATGCAAAACACTTTTCCAATTCGTTTTGAACGTTTCCAAAAATGGTATTTTCGCAATTGCTCCAGCTTCCTTTTGTTGTTTGAAGGCAGGAGTCTCTTCAATTCCGCTTCGGATCCAGAGCGCGAGTCCAATCAGAACGACACTAAATAAAAACGGAATCCTCCATCCCCATGCCAAAAATTGTGTATCAGAAGTAAAATAACTAATAACCGTTAAGCTTAATGAACCGAGAACTAAACCGATAGGTACACCTAACTGGGGAATGGAACCATACAGTCCGCGAAGGCCTTTCGGGGCATATTCGGTGGCCAACAGAACAGCTCCACCCCATTCACCCCCAAGGGAAATACCTTGGATGAGCCTTAAAAGGACGAGTATAATCGGCGCCCAAATACCAATTTGCTCATAAGTAGGAAGAAGACCAATCAAAAATGAACTTCCGCCCATTCCAATAAGTGTAAATATTAAAGCGGCCTTTCTTCCCATCTTATCACCAAAATGACCGAAGATAATGCTGCCGATAGGTCTGGCTGCATAGCCGATGCCAAAGGTTGCAAAAGAAAGCAACAATCCTACAGCCGGATCATGACTTGGAAAGAATAGAAATGAAAACACAAGTCCCGTAGCAGTACCATATAGGTAAAAATCATACCATTCAATGACAGACCCTGATAAGCTGGCAAACAAGATACGGATTTTGTTCATAAAAATACACCCCTCATCTCACATATCTAATAATCAAATTCAAATTCTCTTTTTGAGGGAATTCACGGTTATTTCATTATCGCTTGCACTGGAACGGCGGAATTCCATTAATGACATTCCGAGGTTTAACATGTTGGAAAAGCAGGTTCATAAAGGTAAATTGAATGATTTTAAAGTACATTTTCGGATTTCCTCAACAAATGTTTTTGAATTTTTCCGACAGACGTTCTAGGAAAGTCCTTCACAAACTCGATGGTATTCGGTATTTTAAATTTTGAAAGACGGTTCCGGCAATGTTCAATCAGCTCCTGTTCCGTCGTTTGTCTGCCTTCTTTTAAAATTACAAACGCTTTAATGGCCTCATCCCGCATCTCATCAGGCACGCCGATGACAGCGGCTTCATACACGTCCGGATGTTCCATGATTACATTTTCTACTTCCATTGCCGCTACGTTTTCTCCAGCACGTTTGATCATATCCTTTTTCCGATCAACGAAGTAAAAATAACCGTTTTCTGTCATAATGGCGTTGTCCCCTGTATACAGCCAGCCGTCTTGAATAGTTTCGTTGGTTGCCTTTTCATTTTTGAAATACCCTTTCATAATAGTGCGCCCCGGAATGCCTTTTACAATGATCTGACCGGGTTTGTTGACCGGTACTTCTTTTCCCGCTTCATCCACAAGTTTGACTTCGGCGCTGAGGATGGGCTTTCCGATTCCGGTATTATCCTTTTGCCCATATAATGGATTCATTAATGGCGGTGCTACAGTTTCTGTCATTCCGTATAGCTGCAACAGCGGTACATTGTATTTTTGTTCAAATTCCTGCAGTTGTTCAGGCGTGACCGATTGGGCAAAGATGATTAAGCGGAGAGGATTTTCTTTGTCTGCCTCATCAAAACGCTGTGCTAAAATCATGCGGATGGGAGCTGCAAACAATGAACCGACTGTTGCATGCAATCTCTTTGCCTGCTTAAAATATTGGGAAGCACTGAACCGTTCCGTGATGGCAACACTTGCTCCAACGGTTAAGGCAGGCATAAACAGATAGTATTGGCCATTGCCATGAAAAAGAGGAAGTACGATCAAAGCCCTGTCTTCTGGGGTAAAGTTCAGGGTCTTCGAAACAGCCTCGCCAGTATAAAGATAATTGGCATGAGTAATCATGCATCCCTTCGGCTTAGAAGTTGTTCCCGAAGTATACATGATGGAGACAATATCATCGCTTTTGAGGGATATAGGAGGAATGTCTCCCTCTGCTTTTTCAATTAAATGATCCATGCTTATTTCTTTGTATAGATCATTTTTGCAGCGGCTTAACAATATTTTTTTAAGATTTGGCAATTTGCTTTGAATTGATTGAAACTTTTCCAAATACCCCTCTTCTGTAATTAGGAGAACCGATTCCGAGTGGGCTATTGTATATTCCATTTCATTTGCAGTCGAGAGGATGTTTGTTGGTACCATAACCGCACCGACTCTAGCTAATGAAAACCAGCAGACAATGAAGTCAGAACCATTTGGAAGATGGAGAGTAACCCGGTCGCCTTTTTGAATCCCTAAATCCAAAAGTACTCGGCTGAATTTATTCACTTTTTGCAAAAACGTCTGATAAGTATACATGGTGGTTTTTTTGTTATTATCTTCAAAGACAAGAAATGGTTTATCTCCGTGCAACCTGCATTTTTCATGAAGCAAATCGATTATCGTTCTTTCTCCAATAATATCCATAGATTTCACCCCCTATAGTAAACGCTTACATAAAAAATAGACTGTAGTCTTTATAGACCATAGTTTATTTCAATACATTTGATTTGTCAATAATATTTTGTTAATTTAGAATATTTTGTATAATAGGTTTTCCAAGACCATTAGATATAATAAAAGACAAGTTGAGCTAGGAAAAAAGGGGATTTTTTTATGACATTAAATGCAAAGCAAAAAAAAGCGCTTAAAACCAAAAAAAGAATTTTGGAAACAGCTTTGGAGCTGTTTAGTCAAAAAGGATATAACCAAGTCACTGTGGATGAAATCGTCGAGAAAAGCAAAACGTCGAAGGGAGCCTTTTATGGGCATTTTGCTTCGAAGTCAGAAATTTTTTTGGAAAAGTTTAAGGAAATTGATAACTTTTATGATGAATTTTGCAAAACATTGCCGAATGAATTATCTGCTAAGGAAAAAATTATACGTCTTTCCATCACACAAATGAAGTATTTGAAAAACGATTTAGGGAAAGAGTTAATGCAAACGATTTATATGAATCCCCAAAGCGCAAAGTTTCTGGCGGATACGAATCGAAGATTATATCACATTCTTGAAAATTACTTACAAGAGGGACAGGAAAAAGGGGAGTTCACCAAAGATTTTTCAATACAAGAGCTGGCCATGATCATTTCCAGGTGCATGCGGGGAACTTTATATGATTGGTTTATTTTCGAAAAGGAACTAGATCCGGTCATCGAGATTGAAAAGATGCTTCAAGCGGTTTTTCAAGGAATTGAAAAATATTGATTCAAAAAATTACTAGAGCTTCAGGATCATAGGAAATTACTTATCCTTGATATGAAATTGAGCCATACTGATCATCCTTTTCTTCCTCTCTTATGTTTGAATGTTCTGACACTTCCAAGCATAAGAGAGGTTTTGAAAATTGGGAAATCAAGTGGCTCATTTTTTTATGTGGTCGATCCTCTGTAAAGTGACTTAATATTAAATGATCAAATTCAAACATACATCCTATATGTAAAAATTTGTGTTTTTTTGCATAGAGTGAAAATCCACGCCAAAAAATGACAGAACATCATCGCTGCTGGCAAGATAAGCAAACAAAGGGATAAATCCTAAAAAACAATTGGAACTGTTTGTTAAAATTATCTATTTTGGGAGGCAGAATAAGTGACTGATTTTATAATTGAGTGACATGTTCATCATCTGTTGTTTGAAGAGATGATTTATCTGTTTTATTTTGTGTAACTGTTCGCGTTTCATCGATATCCCCCTTTAACCAAGATATATCTCATAAAGAGCTCTATTTGACTGCTTATGGATTTTTTTTGATCTTCTTTATCGGTAGAAACTCTTATTTAAACAGCACATCTCATTCGTTCAGGTGATATCTTTTGATTGGTGAATAATGGGATATGTTGATGGAGTAAAATGATTCATTTTCAAGAAAAAATTAATTTTAGCGGTCTGGTTGTATAAAGTTGATATAGAATCTGTAAATCTATAAATAATCGTGATGGACTTTAATTAGAAATACTAATAATGAACTATACTTAAATAATGATATACTATAATTAAGATATAATTGTTGTAGAAAAGGCGTGTGGCGAAAGCCATGGAGAGCTTTGAATTAGGCAGGTCGCCTGCATCCTTTCTACAAATATTGGGGGATAAGGATGGGGAAAAATGAGTAGCAGACAAACTAACACAGACGTTATTTTAATTGGTGCCGGAATTATGAGTGCGACTTTAGGGACACTGTTGAAAGAATTAGCGCCGGAATGGGAAATTAAAGTGTTTGAAAAGCTCGACAAACCAGGAGAAGAAAGCTCTAATGAATGGAATAATGCAGGAACGGGGCATGCTGCACTATGTGAGCTTAACTACACACCCGAGAAACCGGATGGATCTATTGATATTAGCAAAGCTATAAAAATTAATGAACAGTTCCAAGTTTCCAGACAGTTTTGGTCTTACCTTGTAAAAAACAATCTAATACAAAATCCGCAGGAATTCATCAGACCGCTGCCCCACATGAGTTTAGTCCAAGGGGAAAATAATGTGAGATATTTAAAGAAACGTTTTGAAGCGCTATCAAACAATCCATTATTCCAAGGAATGGAATTTTCTGATGACCCGGAAAAACTGAAAGAATGGATTCCGCTTATAATGGAAGGACGTACATCGAATGAACCGATCGCAGCAACCAAAATCGACTCAGGTACGGATGTTAACTTTGGAGCTTTAACACGCATGTTATTTGACTACTTAAAAGAGAAAGAGGTCGAAATATACTACAAGCATAGTGTTAAGGATATTAAACGCACAAGCGACAGTTTGTGGGAATTGAAAGTGAAGGATCTCAATAGCGGTTCAGTTGAAATCCATAAGGCTAAATTCGTATTTATTGGAGCCGGCGGGGGAAGTCTGCACTTGCTTCAAAAATCTGGTATTCCAGAAGGTAAACATATTGGTGGTTTTCCTGTAAGCGGATTATTTATGGTATGTAATAATCCAGAAGTTGTAGAGCAGCATCATGCAAAAGTTTACAGTAAGGCTAAAATTGGTGCACCTCCTATGTCAGTTCCGCACCTTGATACACGGTATATCGACAACAAAAAAACATTGCTCTTTGGACCGTTTGCAGGCTTCTCGCCTAAGTTCTTAAAAACTGGTTCAAATTTGGATTTGTTTGCTTCCGTAAAACCGCACAATTTCGTAACTTTGTTGGCATCAGCCTTTAAAAACTTTTCTTTGGAAAAATACTTGATCGAGCAGCTTCTGTTAACGAAAGAAAAGCGCATGAATGAGTTGCGTGAATTTATCCCGACGGCTAAATCAGAGGATTGGGATATAGTCGTCGCAGGCCAACGTGTGCAAATTATCAAAGATACTGAAGCTGGCGGTAAAGGAACGATTCAATTTGGTACAGAAGTTGTTACGGCTGCAGATGGCTCGATTGCTGCATTGCTAGGTGCTTCTCCTGGAGCTTCTACTGCCGTACACGTAATGCTTGAAGTAATTAAAAAATGCTTTCCTCAACATCTGAATAAATGGGAACCGAAAATTAAAGAAATGATTCCTTCTTATGGTGTGTCACTAGTGGAAAACCCGGATCTTTTCCATGAACTTCATACTTCAACAGCAGAGACGCTCGGTCTAAACGGACAAGAACCGATCTCTGGTGTAAACGAAAAAGAACCGGTTTATAGCTAATTTCTTGGATGAGAAACAAAGGTGTGGAATGAATAAAGTTTAAAACAGCCACTTTTCATCAGTGGATAATTGTTTCTATAATAAAGAAAAGAGACTGATAAGTCAATGATTTTAAAGCAGAGATAATATAAAAAAATTGCAGAATAATAGAATATAATTGAAAATAATCCGTTTTTAAAAATTTTTTGTCACGACGAAAAAAAGAGGGATGTCTAATAAGTCGTTTTTTCGACTTATAGACCTCCCCTTTAATGTTTTAGTAACGTTTATATATTGATGTTTATGTGTTTTTTGTTTTAATGACGTTTTGATTTTTGATATGCCTCCCCATTAGGTAGACAGATTAAAAAATAAAAATCTGTTTATCTTCATGGGGAGTTTTATTATGAAAACCAAAAGAGTTTATCCTTACGGTGTTACACACATGCGGAATTTGAATGGAAAGCCATTTTGACAATAAAGAGCTTGCTCTCCCGCAGCCTTAAAAGCATTGTAAAACTTGTGTTCGTAAAAAGACACCTGTCTTGGATAAAATTTAAACTTATTTATCAAGATTGGCAACAATATTGCCACGTAAAAAACACATGTTAGGAGCTGATTTCGTTTGACTTCATAAACGTGTGTTTTTTTGTTGCGAACTTTTATATTAAAATAGTTTTTTAAAATAATGAACGAATATTATCTTGGCTAATGGAGTATCTGATACGAAAGCCGGACAAGTAGAGAACAATTAAATAGTGATAGTGTGCCGGCAATTCAATTTTTCATCTGATGGGGACAGCGGAGCCATATCGTCATATGTTGTGCTGCGGATCAGGCGCTTTGCTATTGGCCATCATCTTTTTAAATGAATTGATTGAGAAGCGTTTTGAAAAAAGATGAATATTTCTTGCGGGTATTATTGAAAATGATAATTGTTATCAATTATAATAATGTATAATCACAATGAAAGGAGTAATGTGAGTGTTTGTTCAAATAAAAACTATTTTAGTGACAGAAGGACATGCCGATCGAATTGTTGACCGCTTCACTTCACAGGGAATAATCGAACAGCAGCCGGGTTTTATCGATTTAAGCGTGCTTAAGAAAAGGCAGAGAAAAGGGAATGAAGAAGTACTCGTTATGATTCGCTGGGAATCAGAAGAGGCTTGGAAAGCCTGGGAGAAGAGCGAGGCTCACCTTGCTGGTCACCGGGCGAACCGAGGCAAGCCTGCTCCCTCCTACATTTTGGAGAGTCGTCAAGATGTCTTCTATGTGCTGGGTCAGAAAGGTTATGTAGAGTCCTCTACTCGATAAAATAAAGCAGCCTCCAGTCCCAAAGTAGGTTTTTCCTGAACATATGCTCTAAAAATTTTTAAATGCCCATTCATTTTAGCTGATGGTCAATTGTGAATGGGTGTTTTTTTATTGCTTAAGAATCTATTCATGTGTGGGGTTTCTGGATCCAATTGAGCGTCAAAAAGGATTAGAAGAACTTAAATCATTGCTATTAGAAGAATAGTAGATACATAAGAAGGGGAGATCGTTGTTGGACGCGATCTCCCCTTCTGGATTTTATGATATGAAAAATCCGTACACAGTGGCATAATACACACATCTAATTTTCAGTTGCTGAGTGTTGTTGAGAATTATTATTCAATAATTGGCATGATGTGCCGAAAAAAAGATGGAATAAAAATGCAAATGAACGTTCGTCCATTTAAAGAATCCTAAAAACACCCTTCACAGCTAAGCATGAAGGGTGTTTCATCAGCGTTTTAAGAATACAATCGTTCGGAGATAACGTCATCGACTGGAACATAGTCATAGCCAAGGTCATGTGCTACTGCTTTAAAGGTTATATTTCCATTCATGACGTTCACGCCTGTTTTAATCGCTTCACTTTCTTTAATTGCTTTGATTACACCTTTGGAAGCAATTTGCACAGCATATGGAATCGTGACATTTGTTAGGGCAATTGTTGCTGTACGTGGAACCGCACCTGGAATGTTGGCGACTGCATAATGCAGCACTCCATATTTTTCGATAATAGGATTGTCATGAGTTGTTGCATAATTAATCGTTTCAAAGTTTCCGCCTTGATCAATAGCAACGTCGATTATGACTGACCCGGGCTGCATAGATTTTACCATTTCTTCCGTTACAAGCTTAGGTGCTTTTGCACCGGGAATCAGCACCGAACCGATAACTAAATCGGAGTCTTTGACAGATTCTGCAATATTATAAGGATTTGACATTAACGTCTGCACAGTTGAACCAAAAATGTCTTCTAATTGACGCAGGCGAGCAGGATTTAAGTCAATAATTGTTACATCTGCACCAAGGCCTTGTGCAATTTTTGCTGCATTCGTTCCGACTACACCGCCGCCAATAATCGTGACTTTCCCGCGTTTGACACCAGGAACACCGCTTAGCAGTATTCCCTTTCCTCCTTTAGATTTTTCCAAATATTGCGCCCCGAGTTGAGCTGCCATGCGGCCGGCAACTTCGCTCATTGGTGTCAATAATGGCAGTGTATTATTGACGGTAATTGTTTCATAAGCAATAGCGGTTACTTCATTTTCCACTAAAGCTTTGGCCAATTCCGGTTCATTTGCCAAATGGAGATAGGTAAATAAAATTAACCCTTTTCGGAAATATACATATTCAGCCGGGAGGGGCTCTTTTACTTTCAGAATCATTTCTGCTTTTTCCCAAACCTCTGAAGCTCTTTCAACAATCTCGGCACCAGCCTGTTTATACTCTTCATCGGTAAAACCGCTTCCGATTCCAGCGTTTGCTTCAATAACAACTTTATGTCCTGCATTTATTAATTGCACAACCCCTGCAGGTGTGATAGCTACACGATTTTCATTATTTTTAATTTCTTTCGGTACCCCGATGATCATCCTCACCATCTCCTTAAAATAACATCTGCACCACTATCATATCTCTTTTAGTTGAACCTTACTTTATGAAAAAATCAGAAAACCGCAAAAGTAATTTGTGTAAATATACAAATTACTCGACATTCATGCTTTCAAGTTTTAAATCCAGAAATAATGTTATTTTCTGGTTAGGGTCTTTCAGGTTTACTCCTGTTATTTCTACAACTCTTTTTAAACGGTAATTTAACGTATTCGGATGAACATGTAATAATTGCGCTGCTTGATAAACATTGCAGTCACATTCTAAATAACTTTTAAGCGTAAGCAATAAATCGGTGTGATGCTTGAGGTCATACTCTCTTAATTTTTTGATTGCCTCACTTTGATAGTGGTCACGAACTCGGATTTGATAAAGTTCATCTAAAAACTGATAGATGCCGATCTCCTGAAAACTATACTTTTGCTGTAATTCATCGGGGAATTTTTCCTTAAGCCTTAATACTTTCAATGCTTGTTTATAGCTGCAATGAACATGCTCCGGAGAATGATAAACGGAGCCGAAAGCACCAGATATATTTCGGATTTGTAAACGCATACTTATTTTGTTGATAAAATCTTTAATAAAACCGGAAAGAGCGTTAATCGCCTCTTTTTCTGTTCTGAGCCGGGTAAGCAATATTAGTTGATTTTGATCAAATAATTTGCTGACTACTTGAACTTGGTGCAATGTTTCAGCTAAATAATAGGCATGTTTTTCAATAGCTTGTGTTATATCATTTTCAAAGTTAATGATAGCAACAGCAAGATTTCCATCCAGATTAACCCCAACTCGTTTAGCCTGGTGTTTAATCTTAGACACATCGTTCAGATGACCTGTTAATAGCTTCCATAGAAATTCTTGATGACTCTCTTCTTCTTTTCGTTTTCTTATTCGCTGAAGGAGGAGCTGGTTTTTCACAAGCTTTGCAGCTTCCTTGAGCAAATGCAATTGATCATCGTCCATTGTTTTATCATTGATTTGTGCCCATATAAAACCTAAAACCTCATTATGTTTTCGAATCGAAACAGCGACACGGTTGCCTAGTCCAACTTCTTTGATTGCAGGGACAATAACAGGTTCATCGCTTTCGAACAGTTTTGCCATAATCCCATTTTTCCAAAGGCTGTTAATGATTTTATCTGGCACTTTTCTACTCATAATCGTGGCCATTCTTGCTTCATCTACATTTTCTTTATGTCTGCTGTAGGAAATGATCTGATGATTGGAATCCTCTATCGTAATTGGACATTCAAGCATTTCACCAATACGGTCTGCCAAAAGGTCTAGGGAATCGTCTTGACGCAACTGCGAAAGTAATTGTGGATAGCCTAATGAATTCCTCATTAATTCTTGCCCCCCTTTTGCATTTTTACAGTCCTAAATCCAATAATGAAGGGTCAATTGAAATGAACAAGAATCACCCGTTTTGTCGATCATTATTGAAAAAAATTTCTGAACAATTAGAAAGCCTAAACAAGATTCGTACCAAAATATTCTGCGCCAGAAGCTCATACCGCCGAAGGTAACATAAAGAGTAATATAGCGAAAAAAGAATCTCTACATGGTCAGCCAAACACCGAGAATCGCAGATTACATTTTGTTTGCTTCTATAAATGCAGCCAATTCTCCAAGGATTTACAGTTATGAAGAAAACTAAATATTTGCTTTTCTTTTTTCATTTACGTGTTTTGCTAATTTCGTGATATTGATTTTTCCTAAATTCGGCCTGGCTTTCCTTTTTGATTGATCGATTCTTTGCCGATCATTTATCCTGCAAAAGGGATGTAATACGAAAAATTACTAATAGGAAACGCGATTTTTGCTAAGTAGAAAAACACGGGGTCAGCATATATAAAAATCTCTGTTAGTTCATAGTTATTTTTAATTAATCTTGCCGATTGTTCAGCAGTTTCACAAATCAAAGGTGTCGTCATCAATTCATTACATTCGGCAGCGATCTTACCAATTTCATGGTATTAGGCTCAAGCACAACATCTGCAATCATTAATTGAATAATTCCACCTCCTTAAAATGGTTTTAATAATCTATAATGAAAATATTCCGTCTTTATTAAAAGCAGCATCCCATTTAAACTGTCTTTAAATAGATTATTTTTTTAAAATGCAGCATTCTCAATATTATCGTCAGGAGATCTGACAAATTATAAAAAGTAAACGTTTTCAAAACTACCTATTTTAGAAAAAGTTGGCGAACGTATAGGATAAAATCTGGGTAAAACCGATGAACTGCTTGTTCATTGCACAGACAACGATGCTTTACATTTTGCCGGGTTTCAAAAGAATAGGACATTTTTTCTGGAAACATATGGATAGATATTCAGCTTTGTATAATTGCCACTTGATCGAAATCTTCCTTGAAAAACTTCTTCGCATAACGGTGTGAGAATTTTGCATTACTGTTGGATCAATAAAGTGCTTGTACTCATGCATTTCGAAAGAATACTACGCTGCTGAACAGTGCTATGCTGATGCTATTATTTTACCACGTTCTTGAGAAACTTGCTTTTGCTTGTCGTGTTGTTAAAATATTTGGTAGTGATGGCTATTTAATACTTTAATGGGAAATTTCGGATCGTTTCGAAGGTTCTTTATTTTTACGGGAGCTTCCACATCCTGATATGTTCATTCCGTAGGATGCCCAGTGGAAACAGCTTGAATAGTGGTGCTCGTAAAGGATATTGAAGGAAATCAATCAATATTCGGCAAAAGCCCTAAACAATTCGTATTTGAATCGTTTAGGGCTAGGAATTCTGTGTTTGGGTCTGTATTTACAGTGATGTGAAAGGACAGAGGCTGTTCAATTGTTTAAATATAGTAAGTAAAATCCTCGGGTATTACCCGCTTTAAGAACTGTTTTGTTCTTTCTTCTTTTGGATGTGTGAAAATTTCTTTAGGTGATCCTTCTTCTACAATGACTCCGCCATCCATAAAAATCACCCGATTGGCAACATCTTTCGCAAAAGACATTTCATGAGTTACAACCAACATTGTTGTTCCTTCTTTGGCAATTTGCTTCATAACTGTTAAAACTTCACCAACTAATTCCGGATCCAGTGCTGAAGTTGGTTCATCAAATAAAATGATGTCTGGATTTAAAGCAATCGCTCTTGCAATGCCAACCCTTTGCTGCTGCCCGCCCGATAATTCACTAGGGTAAGCATTGTATTTGTGGGACAGTCCTACTTTATCCAATGCTTTTTTTCCAATTTCATTCGCTTTTTCTTTTGGAATCTTCCTGCCAATAATAAGCCCCTCTGTTACATTTTCTAATGCTGTTTTATTATTAAACAAATTGTAATTTTGAAATACAAATGCAGTCTTTTGTCTTATTGCATGAATTTGTTTTCTAGTTGCTTTATGAAGATCAACCTGAATATCCCCAAAAATTGCCTGACCTTGATCTGCTTTTTCAAGAAAATTTATGCATCTTAGCAATGTTGTCTTTCCTGATCCGCTCGGTCCAAGTATGACGACAACATCCCCTTTATCTATTTTTAAATCAACTCCGTTTAAAACTTTGTTTTTCCCAAATGATTTATGTACATTTTTAATTTCCAGCATGTTATCCACCTCTTTCCTTCAAGCTTAAGTCTGGTAGTTTTATAAATATTCTCCAAAACTACATATCAATATAAAATTCAAAAAATTCCGACATGTTAAGCTCTTAATATTATTTCATGCAATGGCACCCTATGACTTAATGATGTGCTTTAATAAAATTGACAGTGGCTGTACAAAAATTTGAAAGTGCTGCAGCCGGCGTTTGAGGAATGAGCATTCTAAATGCCTGAACATTTTAATCCAACTGACTGTGCAGTCATAAGTTATATATGATTTCATTTGCATAAGGATAGGCTCTGTCATATGCAAGCTTTTGAATCACTATCTTTGCAGTGTCAAATGATGAACGAGAGGATGTATTTGATCCACACCCTGTTAGTAGATGAGTAATGCTAAATCTGTACTTACCGCTTGTCGTCTGCACCTTTTATCCATTCAAAAATCTGTACCATCTAATTGAGTCGTTTTAAATTTAAATCATACTATTTAGCTAGGTTTAATTTTCTATAATAATAGATCTTAATAATTTGAAAGTCAACAGTTGATTGTACAGATCGGCCAAATTGATAAAAAGAAATGAGAGTTACTAGTATTATGAGCTTGTTTTGAAGTTTCATTGTAGGTGCAGCGAAAATATTATTGTTTGAAGAAATGCTTATATGTATTTTCAATACTTTATTGCCCAGTTGTAAACTCATATAGAACAGCTGGCGAATATTATTTAAAAAAATTATTCAAAAATAATTAATTTCATTTCACACTCCATTTCGTATTCAAACTTTTTAAAAAAAGTTTATGTCTAATTTTTACCGTTTTTGTATCTGCTCTATATTACTTTTTTATAGAAACTAAACTTATTTTTATGGAGATAACAGCTTCTCCATACATATTTTTATGGAGTTCATATTGCGTTATCGATACATAAAGAAGAAAGTGCTGGTACAAACATTAAATTTTCTTAATAAAGTTTAATCAATGAAACAGTATTTTTTAAAAATACTCCAAATCTTCCATTTTCCCCTTGGCCTTAACAGCTTTATTACCCTACCACGTTTCCGAAAAAAGGGAACTGATCTAATTTGTTGCATCTCCATTTTTTCTTCTATTCATTTTGTTAATCGATAGCTTATATTCACATGAATAATACACTGTCCGAATAATTTTTCAGACATAAAGCGAATCAATCATTCCGATAAATACAAATTATTTTTTTATGGATGAAATTCAATTAAACAAGATTTTTCTATTTTCCTGTAAAAAATTCGACTAAAGTCTTCTAATACGGAGTATCCCACTGAATAAAAAACTACTAAATGAAAAATTTCTATAATGATGGAAAACTGGAAGATTCATAAAAATTTATTGACAATGAGAATCGTTATTAATAAAATGACTCTTGAGATTGAGAATCATTATTGATAAGTGGCCGAAAGGGGGAAAGCTATTTAATTCTGGAATATAACAATCTATTAATTAAATTTTAAAGGAGGGTACGGATCAAAAAATGAAAAAAATTTTTTCAGTCGTCTTTTTACTTTTTGTAGTTTTTTATGCTTCATTGCCGGCATCGGCGAATAATTCCTTGGCTGATGGAACATATACCATCAACTATAAAGTTTTAAAAGCAGATAATGATTCGGTATCCATAGCCAATGATTATTGGGAAAAGCCTGCAAAACTAATTGTGAAAAATGGCAAATACTTTGTTCAAGTAAGATTAAATCATAGTTCGTGGATTAAAGAATTTAAAGTCTCTAATGTAGATACAAAAGTGATAAGCACAGATACTTCTGCAAATAAAAGAGTTGCGCAATTTGAAGTAGATCAAGTTCCCGACATTGTAACCTCTCAAATACATGTTTATATTCCAGAAGAAGAATTTCCTGGAGAGGGTGTTTATGACAGCCATTACACAATAAGACTAAAGTTTGATCAAAATAGCATTAAAGCTGTTAGCTCAGATTCTAATAGTTCAAACGAATCATCTACCTCTGCTTCTACAAAAACAAGCAATGAAAAAAGTAGTCAAAATAAAACAAACAATCAAAATGAAACAGACAAGCAGACAGAAAATAATCCGGAAACTAGTGACAGCACGTCACTTTATGTTTTCATCGGTTTATTTTTATTATCTGCAGCATTTCTAACTTTTAAATTCAAATCTAGATTTAAAGTTTCGTAGAAGGGGAGGTTTCTTGTGAAGAAAAGGATTAGAAAGTTTTTTGCCATTTTTATGGTTGTCCTGCTATTATTGCCGACCGTCAAAATACAGCCTGTTTTTGCTGAATCGGCTTTAGCAGACGGAGAATACACGATTGGCTTTAGGGTCTTGAAAAACGGAACAGAAGATACCTCGACAATGGACGGCTATACCGTGAAGCCGGCCGGCTTAACAGTGCAGAACGGCAAAACATATGTATCAGTGACATTAAAAAGCAGCGAATGGATTAAAACCTTTCAAGTAGAACGAAATGGTGAATACGTCGATGCGGAGGTTGTATCGACGAATGAAGCAGAAAACACAAGAGTCGTCAAGTTTGAGGTGGATGATTTAACGAAAAAATTGAATGTTCAAACAAGAGTCGCCGTACCAGGCGTATATGATACAGTTCATACGGTTCAATTCTTGTTTGATGTAAACAGCATTACACCAGTGCAGGCGGAGCAGCCGGAAGAGGGCGGGCAAGAGCCTGAAAATCCAGGTCAAGAAGATGGGGAAGAGCCGAAAGATCCAACTCCTGGAGATACTGAGCCAAATCCGCAGCCGGGAGAAGATGGCAATCAAGATGAACAGCCTGCGGAACAGCTTCAAGACGGCGAATATACGATTGGCTTTAGGGTCTTGAAAAACGGGACAGAAGATACCTCAACAATGGACGGCTATACTGTGAAGCCAGCTGGTTTAACAGTACAGGACGGCAAAAAATACGTCTCAGTGACGTTAAAAAGCAGCGAATGGATTAAAACCTTTCAAGTAGAACGAAACGGTGAATATGTCGATGCGGAGGTTGTATCGACGAATGAGACAGAAAATACGAGAGTCGTCAAATTTGAAGTAGATGATTTAACGAAAAAACTGAATGTTCAAACAAGAGTTGCCGTACCAGGGGTATATGATACGGTTCATACTGTTCAATTCTTGTTTGATGTAGACAGCATTACACCAGTGCAGGATGGACAGCCGGAAGAAGGCGGCCAAGAGCCTGAAAATCCGGGACAAGAAGATGGCGAGGAACCAAATGATCCAGCTCCTGGAGAAGATGGTGATCAAGATGAACAGCCTGCTGAACAGCTTCAAGACGGAGAATACACGATTGACTTGACAGTGTTCAAAAACGGGACAGATGATATCTCATCAATGGATAACTATACAGAGAAGCCGGCCCGTTTAACAGTGCAGGACGGCAAAAAATACGTCTTATTGACGTTAAAAAGCAGTTCATTAATTAAAAGCTTTAAAGTAGAGCGAAATGGAGAATATGTCGATGCAGAGGTTGTATCGACAAATGTAGAAAAAAATACAAGAGTCGTCAAGTTTGAAGTAGACGATTTAACAAAAAAATTGAATGCTCAATTGACTGTTTCGGTTCCGAACATGTATGAAATGACGCATACCGTTCAATTCAAGTTTGATGTAGACAGCATTACACCAGTGCAGGCGGAGCAGCCGGAAGAAGGAGGCCAAGAGCCTGAAAATCCAGGACAAGAAGATGGCGAGGAACCGAATGATCCAGCTCCTGGAGATAATGAGCCAAATCCGCAGCCGGGAGAAGATGGCGATCAGGATGAACAGCCTGCTGAAGAGCTTCAAGACGGTGAATATACGATTGACTTTAAGGTCTTAAAAGACAAGACAGAAGATATCTCGATGATGGATGGCTATACTGTGAAACCGGCTCGCTTATCGGTGAAGGATGGCAAAAAATACGTCTCCGTGACGTTAAAAAACAGCGGATGGATTAAAAGCTTTCAAGTAGAGCGAAACGGTCAATATGTCGATGCGGAGGTTGTATCGACGAATGACGTAGAAGACACAAGAGTCGTCAAGTTTGAAGTGGACGATTTAACGAAAAAACTGAATGTTCAAACAAGAGTTGTTATACCGCAATATGGTTATGATGGATCTTATACGGTTCAAATCCAGTTTGATGTAGACAGCATCAAACCAGTAAAGAAGGATCAGCCGGATGAGGATGGACAAAAACCAGAAGATCCTGGGAAAGATCCGGGTACAAATAAGCCTGGAGACAATCCATCGAACAATAACAATCAAAATTCTGGAAATAACAATGGCGGACAAACAAGAAATGAGTTGGCTGACGGTCTATATACCGTGGAATTTACTGTATTAAAAAATGGTACAGAAGAACCGTCAATGGTCAATGATTATGTTGTCAGCCCGGCACTATTAACTGTAAAAAATGGACAATTAGATGTTGCGTTCACATTGCTAAAAAGCTCATGGATCACGAAATTACAAGTGGAAAGAAACGGCCAATATCAAGATGTGGAAGTGCGAAGCAAAAATGAAAAAGAAGATACAAGAGTAGTAGGTTTCCCGATCGAAGATTTATCTAAAAAAGTGAATGCTAAGATCAAGGTGGATATTCCAGATCTTCAATATCACAATACGTATGATATCCAAATTGCTTTTGATCCAGATAGTGTAAAACCATATGATGGAACAGATGTTCCAACGAGGAATACGAATTCCAGCGATCAAGATCAAAACCAAAATCAGGATCAAAATCAACAAAATAGCAATAGCGATGACGATTCACTAACCTTTAACCGAGATGCAGATCAACAGTCGACAGACGATGACGCTTCCAATAACTCAAATAATTCAACCGTGAATGCCAAAACGGCTGATCTTTCCCAAATTGGTTTGTATTTGGCATTGCTGCTAGGATCTCTTGCCATCATAGTTTGGAAGAATCGCTCAAGGCTCCTTATTCATTTGAAAAAATAACCTGACTGTTGTCTTGATGCGGACATGCGCATCAAGACAACATTTTCTTATTTAAAAAAATATGACAACGACTTTTTAGGTCGGTCGAAAGCGGGGAGGCTTTGTTTAAGTGTGTAAACAAAGAAGAATGGGATGGCTGATCCTTTTGATAATGCTGCTGGTTGTCGTCGCCGGTTGTTCTTCATCTGCTGCTGAATCAACGGAACAAAAAAAGCCGAAAAAACAGGATCATCGAGTTGTCTCATTATCTGTTGCCGTTACGGAAATTTTTGATGCGTTAGATATTGATTTAGTTGGCGTCCCCACAAGCAGCAAAAAACTGCCGGAGCGGTATAAGAATGCGAAAAGAGTGGGGTATGCTAAAAATCCTGATATGGAAGTTTTGATGTCTTTAAAACCTACTGATGTATACTCTGTTTCAACTATTCAATATGATTTAGAGCCAGTGTTTGAAAAACATAACGTTCAAGTAGATTTTTTGGATTTAACCAGTCTTCAATCAATGGAAAAGGAAATTCTTGCACTCGGAGAAAAATATGAACGACAAAAACAAGCGAAGAAGATCGTTGATAGATTCGAAAAAAAAGTAAAAGAAATCCAGAAAAAAACTCGTAACTTGGAAAAACCAAATGTTTTAATCTTACTCGGAGTTCCCGGAAGTTACTTAGTGGCAACAGAGCATTCCTATATTGGCGATCTAGTGAAATTGGCGGGTGGAAACAACGTGATTCAAGGAGAGAAAGTGGAGTATTTAGAATCTAACACAGAATATTTATATGAATCCAATCCCGATGTCATATTAAGGCTTGCTCACGGCATGCCGGAGGAAGTAGTCAAAATGTTCGATGAAGAATTTAAGAAGAACGATATATGGAAGCATTTTGATGCTGTCAAAAATGGCAGGGTGTATGATCTGGAAGAAGAATTGTTCCCGACTACCGCAACCATTCGAGCGGATGAAGCTTTAGATGAATTGGTGAAATATTTGTATCCTGAGTTTCATGAATAAGCGGACAAAAAAGAAAAGGGTGCTGATCCATGAAGAAAACGTGGCTAACTTTTGCAGTGGTGACCACAATGCTGGTTGTTGTCACTTTTTTCTCTATTGTGAACGGAAGTTTGGAAATTGGCGTTGCTGAGTTGATCAGAGGCCTTTTGTTTGGTGGAAATGAAGATGTAGAAGTCATAAAAGATATGAGATTTCCGCGGATCATTGTGTCCCTTTTTGCTGGAGCAAATTTGGCGGTATCGGGATTATTATTGCAGGCAGTCATGAGAAATCCTTTGGCGGAAGCTGGGATCATCGGGATTTCTTCAGGAGCCAATTTTGTTGCATTAACTATGATCAGCTTCTTTCCTACGTTGTTTTTTTGGATGCCGCTGTTTGCTTTTCTTGGAGGGATACTTGCCTGTTTTCTTGTCTATTCCTTTTCATGGAAATCAGGGCTCAGCCCCCTTCGATTAATTTTAGTTGGGGTGGCAGTCAATGCGGTGTTTACTGCATTATATGAATCCTTTAACTACAGAGGTTATACGACAACCAGTTCTGCGAAAGCTACTGCATCAACATTATCTCAACAAACGTGGGACGATGTTCAAACAATTGTTATATATGGTTCCATCGGTTTAATATTGTCCTTGCTCGTTTATTCTTGGTGCAACATGCTGGCTTTACAAGATAAAACGGCGCGAAATCTGGGGCTTCACGTGACAAGAGCTCGGGTTATTATATCTGCGATTGCAGTTTATTTGGCAAGCGTCACAACCGCAACTGTTGGGGTCATTGCATTTGTCGGTTTGCTAATTCCCCATATTGGACGGCTATTAGTCGGTTCAGATTATAAAATATTAACACCATTCTCCATTTTATCAGGAGCTTTGCTTATTTTAACGGCCGACACAATCGGACGGGTGTTTTTAGCGCCGACGGAACTTCCTGCATCCATTATTATGTCATTAATCGGCGGTCCCTTTTTGATTATATTGATTAGAAGGAGTGATCGCATCTATGGAGGTTAAAAATGTTTCATTTTCATATAATCAAAAAGAGGATCAGTTAAAATCAATTAACCTTGCTGTTGAACCTGGTAAAATTACGACGATTATCGGTCCGAATGGATGCGGAAAGTCCACATTATTAGAAGTTATGTCTAGCCACAATGCACCGCAAAAAGGCCAGATTATTTTGGACGGAAAATTGATTCAACAATATAAGCCGAAGGAATTGGCGAAGAAACTATCGGTTGTTCATCAAAAAAATGAAATTCCTTTTGATATCAATGTCGAAAACCTGGTGAGCTACGGCCGCATGCCGTATAAAAGATTTTTTCATCATCATAACTCAGAAGAGGATGAAGAAGTGATTGATTGGGCGCTTTCCATTACCAATTTACAATCAAAACGAAAAGAAAAAGTAGAACAGCTGTCTGGGGGAGAAAGACAGCGAGTTTGGATAGCGATGGCATTGGCGCAAAAAACCCCTATTTTGTTTTTGGATGAACCGACAACATATTTGGATGTTTATTATCAATTCGAAATTTTAGAGCTCATCAAGAAGTTAAACAGGGAGTATAACATTACGATTGTGATGGTGCTGCATGATATGAATCAAGCCATTCGTTATAGTGATTGGATTATTGTGATGAAAAACGGCGAAATTGTGACGGAAGGTTCTCCAAAAGAAGTGATCACGGAAGGAATGATTGAAAGCATTTATGGGGTAAGAGCCATAGTCAATCATAATGATCAAAGCGGATTTTATGTTGTGCCAATGGGAGTTGCTAGAAGGAATGACAATGCGACATGAATGATCGGGGATTGAGAAAGATCATTGGGAAACTCGTTAGCATTGTTTGCATTGGGATTTTGTTTTTTTCAGCGTATCAAATTATAAGTATCCTTTACGATTACTATACAAACCGGCAAGTTTTAGCTGAAATACAAGAGGTTTATCAAGAAAATCGTACCGAGAGAACTTCTCACGAAGGCAAGGACTTTGAAAGAATTCGTTCGTCTTTTATTGAATTGCAGCGCATTAACCAAGATATTGTTGGTTGGATTGAAATTCCCGACACATACATTTCGTATCCGATTCTTCAAGCGGAAAACAATGAGTTTTATTTAACAAGAAATTATAAAAAAGAGAAATCGAGGGCTGGAAGCATTTTTATGGATTATCGAAATGATGTGAAAGGCCTAAATCAAAATGTTATCCTTTACGGACATCGTATGAAAGATGACACGATGTTTGGACAATTAGATAAATATCTGGATGAATCGTTTTTCCAGCATCACCGCACCATTTATTTTGATACGTTATATGAAAGCTACGATGCTGAAATATTTTCAGTATATAAAACGACTACAGATTTTTATTATATCGATACTGAATTTTCCTCTGATGACGAATTTTTATCATTTGTCAATCAGTTAAAAAATCGTTCCATTTATAAGACCGATATTGATATCGAACCGAATGATCAAATTTTAACTTTATCTACTTGTGATTACACGTTTCCTGGAGGAGAAGGGAGACTTGTCATACATGCAAAATTAAAGAAGAACAAGTAAATGGTTGAAAATTTTGAAAATAACAATTGACAATGATAATCATTTTTAATTAAAATGATAAAGGAGGGATACTTTTGAAAACAAAACTTTTCCAAATCACCCTCACGTTTTTCTTATTGCTCTTATTTACCGGATGCGGGGTAAAAGGAACTGAATCAACAGGAGGGACAAAAGTAACAGAAAGCAAAGTGAAAGTGACCGATGCATCAGGTCGTGAAGTTGCTTTTGACACTCATCCGAAAAAATTTGCTTCATTAACGATCGGTGATATGGATATCATTCATCAATTAGGAGGGGAAATTGTCGGCAGGCCTAGTACGAAGGTAGAGATACCGGAAGAATTAGTAAAAGTAGAAGAAATCGGAAATACACACCAGCCGAATATAGAGAAGATCGTAAGTTTGAAGCCAGATGTGTTAATTGCCAATGTTGGTTTTGATAAAAACATCCCCGCATTGGAGAATCAAGGAATACAAACTATCATGACGGAAGCGAATTCCATTGAAGATATAAAGAAAAACATCGAAACATATGGAACTCTTCTCGGTAAAGAATCGAAAGCTCAAGAGTTGATTAAACAAATCGAGCAAGTCGTTGAGAAGCAAACGGAAGCTTCCGAAGCTCAAGCATTGCTTGTTTATGGAGCACCTGGATCATTTTTAGCAGCTCTCCCAACGTCATTGGCAGGAGATATTTTAGAAAAATCGGGTGGAATCAATGTAGCATCGAACTTTCCAAAGTTAAAAGAATATCCGCAATACGCTCAATTAGCGGTAGAACGTGTGGTGGAAGCTGATCCAGATATCATTTACTTAATCACACACGGTGATCCTAGCGGGGTAGAAAAAGCATTTAAACAAGAAATGGAAAAAAATGCAGCTTGGAAAAACTTAGATGCAGTAAAAAAAGGAAACATTGTGGTGCTGCCATCGAATTTGTTTGGCACTAATCCGGGGACAAAGATCACAGAAGCAGTGGAATATATGCGTCAAAGCTTGAAAGATATAGGAAAGGATTCATGATGAATCGAAAGAAACGAATATGGCTTATCATCATTCTGATCATCTTATTGTTTCTAAGCGTATTCTATAGCCTGACAGCAGGCAGTATCTCTATTTCATTTAAGGAAATTTTTGCGGATATGGGCGATAAGGAATCGTTAGTGTACCGTGTTGTTTGGGATTTGCGGCTCCCAAGGATTCTCGTTGGGCTGCTTGTCGGCATGTGTTTAGCGGTTTCGGGTGCTATTTTACAAGGTGTAATGAAAAACCCGCTTGCGGATCCCGGTATTATTGGCGTGACGTCTGGGGCAGGACTGGCAGCGACGGTGATCATGGTGCTGTATCCCGATCAACTGCACATTTTGCCTTTAGCAGCCTTTCTAGGCGCTTTTCTTACGGCTATGCTCATTTATTTGCTAGCTTGGCAAGATGGAACTTCCATTGTTCGAATTATGCTGGTCGGGATTTCAATCAACGCCTTTTTAGGTGCGATCATGTCATGTATTATGATTTTACATAGCGACAAAGTTCAAGCGGTTCTGCCGTGGCTAAATGGCGGGATTAGCGGCGTAAGCTGGGTGCATGTAGAGATGATTGTTTATTATGCCATTTTTGCACTGGCATTAGCGTTTTTTTCCATCAAACATATCCGCATGTTGATGCTGGGGGATGAGGTGGCCACTTTATTAGGCCATCAAGTGGAAAGAAGCAGATTTTTCTTAATTTTTGTCAGTGCTCTTTTAGCTGGAATAGCCGTCAGTGTGGCCGGACTGGTAGGATTTGTAGGTCTTATCGTTCCGCATATCATTCGATTGCTCGTCGGAAACGATTATCGTTATTTGCTGCCATTATCCTGTGTAGGCGGCGGCATACTCGTTGTGTTCGCAGATGCTGCGGCAAGAAGCTGGTTTGATCCTATTGAACTGCCGGTAGGGATCCTGCTGTCTTTTCTAGGCGGTCCGTTTTTCCTATATTTGGTCTTTAAAGGGGGAGTGAAGCATGCTCACCGTTAAAGATCTGACTTACCACCATTCCAAACGATTCGGCATCAACGAAATGAATCTGGAATTGCCAAAGGGTGAAGTGATTAGCATTATTGGGCCTAATGGATCAGGAAAATCCACCTTGCTGCGGCTCATCGCTGCCTTATTACAGCCCCAAAATGGCGAGATCATTCTCGATGGAAAAAATATCGTTTCTGCGAATCGAAAAGATATTGCAAAACAATTAACTATGCTGCCGCAAACACATGATGTTACGCTCGATTTTACCGTACGTGAATTAGTAGAGTTCGGCAGGAACCCTTATAAACGCAAATTTGCCCCATTCAGTCAAGAAGATAAAGAAATCGTTGATTGGGCGTTAGCTCTTGCCAATGTGAAACAATATGAACATCAACACTTGTCTTCCTTATCAGGAGGCGAGAGGCAAAGAGCGTGGATTGCGATGGTTCTTGCCCAAAGTACTGAATATTTATTATTGGATGAACCGACCACGTTTTTAGATATTGTACATCAATTGGAAATTTTGGAGGTTGTCCAAACGATCAATCAACAGTATAACAGGACGGTCATCATGATTCTTCACGATCTGAATCAAGCCGCACAGTATAGTGACCGCTTAATCGTGATGAAAGACGGGACGATTTATCAACAAGGCAGTCCAGAGGAAGTATTTTCGGAAAAAATGTTTGAAGAGGTATTTGGTATTTCTGTCTCCATCCATGATATGGATGGAAAACCAATGTTTATTCCAAAACGATTCAAAAGAAAGGGGAAAAAAGAATGTACATCGTTACCAATTCCATTCGCGTGAAAAAAGGATATTCCGGAAAGTTAGTGGAGCGTTTTAAAATTAGAAAGGGAATTGAGAAATTTCCTGGGTTCATTCGTTTAGATCTCTTAGTAACAGACGGATTAAAAGATTATGACGAAGTTCGTGTATACACAACATGGGAGAACAAAGAAAGCTTCGAAGGCTGGTTCCACAGCGATGTGTTCCAAAAAGCGCATGAAAATCGAAAACAACATGATTATGTTATTGGAAATCAAGTGTCCTTCCATGAGCTAGCATATTCCTATGTAAAAGAAGATGAGCGTGCTGTCGAAAATTTATAAATAAAAAATGGCAGAACGATTTTTGTGAAGAAGGTTACAAAAATTGATTGGAAAAAGAATAGATATCCGAATTGCGGCCTTTTCCAAATGAATTGCGGGAAAAGGTCGTTTATTTTTTTCAGCAAAAACAAAAAATGTGGCACGGGGCTGTCCAGAAAGTCAAATCCCTATTGAAAACCAAAAATCATTAACATCGATATTTCATAAAAGGGGGGCCGTCAATAAGCCGAAAAAACGACTTATTAGACAGCCCCAATCAAGAAAATAGTTAGTTAAAACCGCAAACACTCCGGCTTGGACAGCGGAACAGCTGTTAGAAACAAGAAAATAGGTAGTTAAAGGCAGTTGCTAAAACAAAATTTGTATAAAAAATGATTGCAAAAGATTTTTCAATATCCTTTGTAATCAAAACTTTACTTCGTTTTTTCACTCTTTTTCAGCAGGAATTTCTTTGCCGTTCAATATTAGTTTGAACGTAACGTCGCCCTTTAAAGATGCAGAAACCGCACAATATTTTTGTTTGCCTAATTGGATGGCGCGCCAAACTTTTTTCGGCGTTATATCCCCATTTACTGTAAATGTGATGGTATAAGCGGTGAAAGAAGAGGGCAATTCTTCGCGACGCGTGCCGTCGACTGTAATATCAATTGCCTCAATATGATCTAATTCATGTCTTAAAATCATCGTTACATCAATTCCAATGCAGCCGGCAAGAGCCGCTAGGAGCATTTCTGTTGGGGTTGCGGCACTTCCTTCTCCACCGTAGTTTTCCGTGGCATCCATTGCCATTTTGTATCCGGATGGACCGACTGCTTCAAAAGCACGGCCGCCCTGCCATGTTGCTTTAATTTGCATATTGTTCAATTCCTCTCTTTTAAAACTCTGTAACTTGTTGCAAAAATTTTTGTGCCCGCGCTGTTTGCGGATGTTCAAAAAATGCTGCTGGCTTCGCATCTTCTACGATAACGCCGTCTGCCATAAATAAAATGCGGTCAGCGGCACTCCGGGCAAATTTCATCTCATGCGTTACAATAATCATCGTCATGCCGTCTTCTGCTAATTCTTTCATTACTTTTAATACTTCTCCTACAAGCTCCGGATCAAGTGCAGAAGTCGGTTCATCGAATAGCATCAACTTCGGTTCCATCGCAAGAGCTCTTGCGATCGCTACACGCTGTTGCTGCCCGCCTGACAGCTGAGACGGATAAGCATCTTCTTTTGCTGCAAGCCCGACTTTTTCTAACAAATTGGCTGCGATGCTGTATGCTTTTTCCTTCGGCATTTTTTTCACTACTAATAAAGCTTCCATTACATTTTGGACGGCCGTTTTATGCGGGTATAAATTAAATTGTTGAAACACCATCCCTGTTTTTCGACGAATGGCATAAATTTCTTTTTGTTGTGCTTTTTTTGAAGCATTTGCATCAATCACGTGACCGTCGACTGTAATGGTGCCGCCTGTAATTGTTTCAAGTCCGTTGATGCATCTTAAAAACGTACTTTTTCCTGAACCGCTTGGACCAATGACTGCCACTACTTGATGGGCTGGAATGGATAATGAAATATTTTTTAATATTTCATGCTGTCCAAAATTTTTCTGTAAATTTTTAATCTCTATCATGCTGTCACCACCTTAATAAACAGACAGCCGTTTTTCGATTTTATTTAATAAAAATGTAAAGAATGTACTCATAATCCAATACATCGCTGCAATGGCTGCATAAAACGGCATGTAAACATAATATTGCGCCACTAATAATTGAGCAGAGCGCATTAATTCTGTGACCGCAATAACGGATACGAGCGATGTTTCTTTTAACATTCCGACAAATGTATTGCCAAGTGGGGGGATAGCGTAGCGAATCGCTTGAGGGATGATAATTCGGCGCATCGCCTGGCGTTCCGTCATACCAGTTGCGAGCGCTGCTTCTGTTTGCCCTTTTGGTATGGATTGAATCGCACCGCGAAACGCTTCTGAAACATAAGCACCGATGTTAATACTTAGTGCAATATACGCAGCAGTTAATGGGCCTAATTCAATCCCATAATCAACTAAGCCATAATAAACGATGACGATTTGCACCAATGCCGGTGTCCCCCGAATAATGGACACATAGGCTCTTGCTATACCACGCAGAATGCGATTGCCCTTAAGCCGGGCAATCGCAATGATTAAACCAATGATTAAACCGAAGAACATGGAAACTACAGTAATGAGTAATGTATAATATGCCCCTTTTAACAAAAATGGCAAGTTTTCAATGACTAAGTCCATTTTGGCAACCTACTTTCATCATTCTTCGGTCGGCTCTTCGTCAAACCATTTTACATAAATTTCTTTATATGTTCCGTCTTCTTTCATTTCTTTCAATGCTTTATTTAAAGCATTTACCAATTCTTTATTGCCTTTTTTCACAGCAACGCCAGCTTGGTCCTCCTTAATTGGATCGCCGACGGCTTTAATTTTATAGCCGTTTTCTTCAATGACTGGTTTTAATGCATAGACATTGTTGATCGTTGCATCAATTCTGCCAGCATCCAAGTCTTTTAATGTTGTAATCACGTCATCATATGTGTTGATTTTAAAATCGCCCACTTTTGGCAATAATTCATTTCGCAAATATGCTTCATCATTCGTACCAAGTCCAACTCCGATTGTTTTTCCTTTAAAATCATTAACAGATTTGATGTCATTATTGTCTTCCCGAACGATCACTTTGACTTTATTTGTAATATATGGTTCTGTAAAATCGATTTGTTTTTTCCGTTCATCTGTGATTGTCACTTGGCTTACTAAAATATCAAATTTACCTTTTTGAAGCCCAGGAATTAAACCAGAAAATTCTTGTGCAACAAAATTTGCTTTAACTCCTAGACGTTTTGCCAATTCTTTCGCAATGTCAACGTCAAAGCCGTCGTATTCTTTGTTTTCATTCATAAAATTATAAGGTGCATAAGTACCCATAATGCCGACAGTGATTTCGCCTTTATCTTTGATTTCCTGTAATGCGTTTTTCTCTTGATCTTGAGTTTGTTTTTCTTTTTGATCATTGTTATTGCCGCATGCTGAAAGTATTAGAGCTGCTATTGCAATGAGTGAAATGAACCATCTTATTTTTTTCATGTTTATCCTCCTTCATTAGACACCAAAGATTCCAAAAAATTCAAAGTGTACAGTTTCTTCAATGAGCTGTTGAAGTGTTTTTTGCTGTAATGCATCTTTTGATGATGGCGATTGAAATAGCCATCTGGCTAAAACTCCTTCCAGGAGGCTCATGATGAATACTGCCAGTAATTTTGGATCTACTTCACGCGAGATCATTTTCAGTTCTTTGGCCTGTGCAATATTTTCCGCAAAAGCTGTTTCCATGTCTGCTTTAATCTCTTCCACTTTTTCTTGTATCTTTGGCTGAGAATGAATGCCTTTTAGCAATATGTTCATGAAATACTTATTGTTTTCAGCGAAATGAAAAATACGTTCAAACATTTGTGTCGTGGAAGCAACGGAATCTTGCAAGTCCACTTTTTTTGTGCGGTACCCTAGTTTGATTGCATCTAAAAGTTGGGCACGACCTATTTCCAGCATCTCAAGCGCGATCGCTTCTTTGCTTTTAAAATACCAATAAAATGTCCCTTGGGACACATTGCCTTTTGCGACGATATCTGAGACTTTCGTTTTTTCATAGCCAACTGTCGCAAATAATTCTAATGCAATTTGCAATAATTGCTGTTTTCTTTCCTGTCTTCGAGCTTCTGCCTGCACTATACCCCCCCTGACTGACTAATTAGTCAATTAAATCCTATAAGATTACTATAAATTAGTCAACACTTTTGCTTCATTTTTTTAAAAAGCATGCTGCAAATTTAGAAATGGTTCGGCTGAAAAGAATAACAGAGCGAATCACCGTTATTTTATGGAAATCTGCATTACGTTATTCGTCCCGCTTTCACACACAGTCCTCTGTGTTCGTTCATGAACAGAGCAAGAGAAGAAATCAAAGAAACAATGCTTTTCATGTGGTAAAAATGAATCTGCCGATGTCTGCAGCTGTTTTGCTGTTAACGAGATCAACTATCAACGTTTTCTTCATTATTTTCAACTGTATATCCCAGCAATTGATTTAGCTGACTTAGGAAATCAGTGAAAAAGGAAATAAAGATGGATTCATTGTAACTTTTCCCCTTTAGGATTTTATTAGCAAAAAAACAATGACGCCGTTTGCGAGCACTGTCCTTCTGCAAAGAGCCTTGCTTGTATGCGCGAAAAAAGAGCAGGAATGAGGATAAAATTTTGACACGTAATCAAGTTGTCTTGCATTTAGTTGTGGATAAAGAATATCAAGAATACCAATTCACCTATATTTTCAAAATGATCCTATCTTCTGTAAGTTTTCCTTCAAAAATATCTTCCTCAATTTCTGCTCGACGGTTTTTTATGAAATGTCCATGCCTTTGTCCACCTAACGTGTGCTAAAGATACCTTTACTATGAAAAGCCGATGGCAAGAGCATCTTCTGTGGTTGAAGCGATCACACTCTGTTCTAATAGACCTAATTTCAAAAGTTTTATAAATTTTCCATACAGATTATCTATAGGATTAATTTACTATGGTAAAATATTACACGTAAATGTTGTTAGGTATTTTGGAGGTATCATTATGTCGAAAATTGTCAATGCTTTTCGAATGCTTCTTTTATTGAAATCACGAGGACGAATGCAAATTAAAGAATTAGCAGAAGAACTTGAATTAAGTGAAAGGGTTATTCGAGTTTATCGAGATCAATTAGAAATGGCTGGATTCCATATTCAGACAGCTAGGGGAAGATATGGAGGTTATGTTCTGCCGAAAAGCAATATTTTTGAATACTTGTCGCTTTCACCAAAAGAATTAGAAGCATTAGTAAAGGCAAGTGAATATTTAAAAAATCATCCTACCTTTTTGCAATTCGATGATTTTGAAAGTGCCGTCATGAAGATTCAAAGTATTTCCAAACAGCAGATTCAGTCTTCGTCTGAATGGCAGCCAATTATTTTAGAGGAAAAAGCAAATGTCGATTGGAATCATGAAAAAGATAAGTATGAACAATTAGATTTTGCAATCGCGGCTCGCAGAAAAGTGAAGATTGTTTATGAGGCTTTAAATTCAGACCGCACTGAACGCATCATTCATCCTTACAAACTGATTCCGTATAAAAAATTTTGGTATTGCATTGCTTATTGTGAGCTGAGAAATGATTATCGTGATTTTAAATTAACTAGAATTCAAGATTATCAAATATATGAAGAAAGGTTTCAGCGTGATGAATCATTTCGGCTTGAAGACTATATTGGTAAAACGAGTATTTATGCTGATACCTATTTTGTTGAATTGCATGTAAAACCACCATTTTCCAAGATTTTAAGTGAAAAGATCTATTCAGAGGATCAAGAAATAGAGCAACAACAAGATGGATCCATCATTTTTCGGGCGACGATGTCCGGGTTGCCGGAATTAACTAGTTTTGTATTAAGCATGGGATCTTCAGTTCAGGTGCTCGGTCCGAGTGAACTTCGCCAAAGCGTCAAGGAAGAAGTAGAAAAAATGTCAAAAAATTTTTTAAACTGACATATTAAGTTCCGGAATAGATGATAGGATGATGATAGAAAAGCTTGGAGGGAAAAGAAATGAGACTTCGATGCCAATTTGAGGTTGAAAGGCTACCCGTTGCTTTATCGAATATTAATATGAAATTTTAGTGTATCTAGAGTAGGTGCAAATATTTAAAAATATCGCAGGGAGCGGGATTAAATGAAGTTTATTGCCCATATACGCGAAAGTGATAATAAAATACAAACTGTTAAAGATCATTTGTTAGAAGTAAGAGATTTAGCTGAATCCTATGGGGAAAAGCTAGGTGTAAGACATTTAACTGGTCTTGCGGGTGTGCTTCATGATCTTGGAAAATGCACAAATGAATTTAGAGAATACATATTAGAAGCAGTAAATAATCCTGATGCACCGCCTAGAAGAGGAAGTGTTGACCATTCAACTGCAGGTGGGAAACTTCTCTATGAGATTTTTCATACAAGCGAGAAGTTAGATCCTCATAAAGGTCTCTTAGCAGAAGTGGTGGGAAATGCGATAATTTCTCATCACTCGTATCTTCAAGATTTTTTAAATCCAGATTTAGAATCAAATTACTTAAAAAGAGTTCGTGATAAAGAATTGCCTGAATTTGATAGGATAAAGCAATATTTTTTTAAATATGTTATGAATGAGAGAGATTTTCATAATTATGTTGACAAAGCAGCTGAAGAGTTAAAACAATTTTTAGCAAAAGAGTCATCAGGAAATTATGAAAAGCAACTAATGTTTTTAACCAAATTTGTATTTAGTGCTTTAATTGATGCTGATAGAACGAATACAAGATTATTTGAAGAAAATAAAACCAATGACCCTATAAACAATCATGAAGAGTTATTTGATATATACTACGAAAGGCTCATGAGAAAAATCAATTCATTTAGTAAACAAAAGGATGCCTGTACACCTATTAATCTTCTAAGAAAAGAAATGTCTGATCAGTGTGATAAATTTGCTGAGAGAGCATCAGGAATATATACGTTATCTATCCCAACTGGTGGAGGGAAAACATTAGCAAGTTTAAGATATGCTCTTAAACACGCGAAACTTTATAACAAAAAACACATCATTTTTGTAGTCCCCTATACAACTATTATTGAACAAAACGCAGAAGAAGTTAGAAAAATATTAAAAGATGATGCCAATATATTAGAGCATCATTCAAACGTTATTGAAGATATAGATGATGATGAAAATCAAGATGGCTTGATTAGTGTGCAACAAAAATTAAAATTAGCCAAAGATAATTGGGATTCACCAATTATTTTTACAACGATTGTGCAATTTTTGAACGTTTTTTACGCAAATGGGAGTAGAAATATTAGGAGGCTACATAATTTAAGTCATTCAGTGATTATTTTTGATGAAGTGCAAAAAGTTCCTATTTCATGTGTATCTCTATTTAATCAGGCACTAAACTTTTTAAAAACTTATGGTTGCTCCAGCATCGTGCTTTGCACTGCAACTCAACCAGCATTAGACTTCGTTGAGCATAAATTAGAAATAAATACGGATGCGGAAATGGTCAAAAACCTAGATTATGTAATTAATGCATTTAAACGGGTGGAAATCATTGATAAAGCAACAAATGAAACATTTAATAATGAAAAACTATCCAATTTTATTGAGGCAAAAATAAGAGAAGTACAAAGTGTGTTAGTTATTTTAAATACGAAATCAGTTGTGAAAGATCTATATACTCAATTGAAAATGAAGAAGTTAAATTTACCAATTTATCATTTGAGTACATCAATGTGTGCTGCTCATCGTAATAAAATTTTAGGTGAAATAAAAGATCATCTGAAAGAGGGTAATAAAGTAATTTGTGTAAGCACCCAACTGATTGAAGCGGGGGTAGATGTTAGTTTCGATTGTGTGATTCGCTCATTAGCAGGATTAGATTCCATTGCACAAGCTGCAGGCAGATGCAATCGGCACGGTGAAAAGGACATACAAAATGTTTATGTTATAGACCATGAAGAAGAAAAGTTAAATCGTTTAAAAGAAATAGCTGTTGGAAAAGAAGTTGCGAAAAGAATTTTGATTGATATAAGCCGCGATCAGGCCAATCATGGTGGCAGCATCTTGTCTATGCAAGCGATGGAAAGATATTTTAAAGAGTATTATACGGAATTCAAGCAGAGTTTGAATTATTTTATACCGAAATTGAAAAAAGAAATGGTAGAGCTATTGATAGCCAATAGAAGAAAAAGCTCCTATAGCCAAGCATATTTTCAAAAAAATGGTGCGCTTCCTCCGTTATTTTTAGTAAATAGCTATAAAACAGCGGCTGAACATTTCCGAGTGATTGACGACATGACTACTTCCGTAATTGTTCCGTATGGTGATGGTAAAGAAATTATCGCTGAATTCAATAGCAATAAAAGCATTTATGAATTTTCCCAGCTTTTGCGAAAGGCTCAGCAATATACGATCAACATCTTCGATTATGAACGCGAACAATTAATCAAAAATGATGGGTTAGTGCGTTATTTAGACGGCAAAGTCCTAGCCTTAAAAGAGGGAGCATATGATAAGGAATTCGGCCTCAACCTTGAAAATGACAGCCATTTGGATGTAAGTATATTTTAAAAGATGCTTACTTAAGAGGGGTCTGGGGTCTTAAATAAAATAAAGTACAATCAAAAGGGTGCCAATTACTTTTGGTGCACCCTCTTTCAAATAATATAATATATTTTTCAATCCACGCTTTTAAAAGCGACAATTTATTATACCATAATCAAGATTCAAATATTATATTTCATATAATATATTATTTAAATTGAATATTTTCTGAAAAAAGATTATTATTAAATTATTAAAAAATTCAAAAAGGAGGTGTCTGTATTGAGAAACGCTATTGAATTTGAAGTTTATGGTGATTACGCCTTATTCACGGATCCTTTGACAAAAATGGGAGGTGAAAAGCTGTCCTATCAAGTGCCAACCTACCAGGCGTTGAAAGGAATTCTTGAGTCGATTTATTGGAAGCCCACCATACTTTTTATCATTGATGAAGTTCGAGTGATGAATCCGATTCGAATGGAATCCAAAGGCATTCGGCCAATTGAATATGGTGGGGGAAATACACTGGCTCATTATACGTATTTAAAAGACGTAAGATATCAAGTGCGTGCACATTTTGTTTTTAATCCGCACCGTCCTGATCTTGCTTTTGATCGCAACGAACATAAGCATCACAACATACTAAAACGTTCACTGAAAGCTGGAGGGCGAAGAGATATCTTTTTAGGCACTAGAGAATGCCAAGGGTATGTTGAACCGTGTGTATTTGGTGAAGGTGAAGGATTTTATGATGATTATGGCGATATTCATCTAGGCACTATGGTTCACGGCATCAATTATCCAGATGAGACGGGTCGAAATGAAATGGAAGTCCGTTTATGGAATCCTGTGATGAAGAATGGAATTATCCAGTTTATTAGACCGGATCAATGCACACATGTTCGAAAAATCAAAAAAATGGATCCGAAGCATTTCGATAAAACAAATATTGAATCTGCTGATGAACTGCTAAATCAATTAGGAGGGGGAGGTGAATAAATGAGCTGGTTATTAAATTTATATGAGACATATGAAGCCAATTTAGATCGTGTAGGTGTAATGGAAAAAAAGCATAATGAACAAGAGTATACTTTGTTGCCGATTTCTCATACGACTCAAACCGCGCATATTGAAGTGAATATCACAGAAGACGGGCAATTTCATTCGGCAACAGTCATTAAGGAAGTGACTGTCATCCCTTGCACAGAAGATTCTGCCAATCGAGCAGGTTCAAAAATAGCTCCTTACCCGCTTCACGATAAATTAAGCTATGTAGCAGGCGATTTTGTTACATATGGTGGAAAAATAAAAAAAGAAGAACCTTTTAGCTATTATATTCAACAGTTGAAAGATTGGGCAGAATCCCCTTATGCAACAAAGAAAGTAAAAAGTATTTATCACTATTTAAGCCAAAAGCGGCTTATTAAAGATTTAGTGGCTGCAAACATTTTGTATCTAGATCCGAATGGGCGTTTAATTGATAAATGGAATAAAAAACACGAAGCTTTATATGGAAGCAAACCGCCTATCTTTTCAGTCATTAGCGGTGGAGTGGAGAGTGCTTTTGTTCGTTTCAATGTTTATTCACCTCATACTATATTGACAAAGGTTTGGAACGATTCTGAAATGTACGATTCATTTATTTCTTACTACAAAGACCTCTTAAAGAACAACGACGAAGATTTTTGTTATGTAACAGGAAAAAAGTTGCCAGTCACTGATAAACACGCAAACAAAATTAGAAATGCTGGCGATAAAGCGAAACTAATTTCAGCCAATGACACGAGTGGTTTTACATTTAGGGGACGTTTCGATAAAAGTAATGAGGTAGCCACCATTAGTTATGATGTTTCCCAAAAGGCGCATAATGCACTGAAATGGTTGATTAACAGGCAGGGAAAAATCATTGACCAACGCGTGTTTCTCGTATGGGGAAATGATGAAATTACTCTACCAGATCCGACAGAAGATACTTTTGCTATCCATCCCATACCATTAGAAAAAAAAGAAAGAAAATCGTTTACGAATCAGGAATTTGCTAATGAAATAGCCAAAGCTTTGGAAGGGTATAAAGCGAATCTGACAACAAAGTCCGAGGTGAATATTTTAATCCTTGATTCTGCTACTACGGGCCGTCTTGCTGTGCTTTATTATCGAAATATGAATAGGGAACTGTATTTACAACGACTGGTTGAATGGCACTCAACTTGCGCGTGGCTTCACCGTTATCGAAAAGATGAACAAAAGAAAGCGGTTCAATTTTATGGAGCTCCCGCGACTAAAGATATTGCGTTTGCTGCTTATGGGCCGAATGCAAACGATAAAGTAGTGAAAGGACTGATGGAGCGCATCTTGCCTTGTATTGTCGATGGTAAAAAAATTCCACTGGATATTATCAGAAGCGCTTTTTATCGCGCTTCAAATCCAGTAGCAATGGATAACTGGGAATGGGAAAAAACGCTAAGTATTGCCTGCGCTTTAATTAATAAACAGGAGGGATTAAATATGGCGCTAGATACAGAAAATAACGACCGCGATTATTTATTTGGGAGGTTATTGGCCATTGCGGATGTGCTGGAAAGACGAGCTTTGGATTCTGATGAAACGCGAGCTACGAATGCCATCAGATATATGAACGCTTTTTCCAGACACCCCGAAAGAACATGGAAGATCATTCAGGAAAGTATTCAACCTTATCAAATGAGGCTCGGGACAAGAGGACTATATTTGTCCAAACTAATTGATGAAGTGGCTTCTAGAATGAAATTTGAAGATTTTAATAACAAACCGTTATCTGGTAAATACCTATTAGGTTTTTATAGCCAACGACATGCATTATATCAGAAATCAGAAAAAAATACTGAACCAACTAATGAAGTAGGAGGAATGTAATATGTCAATCTTAGATCATAAAATTGATTTTGCTGTTGTATTATCGGTAAAAAAAGCCAACCCAAACGGAGATCCATTAAATGGAAATCGTCCAAGACAAAATTATGACGGACATGGGGAAATTTCGGATGTGGCCATTAAACGAAAAATCAGAAATCGACTGCAGGATATGGGAGAGTCCATTTTTGTTCAATCAAATGATCGAAGAGTCGATGATTTTCAAAGTTTAAAGGAGCGTGCAGAAGCACACCCGGAATTAAAGAAAATTATGAGTTCTAAAAACGGTTCAAGTGAAGAGTTTGCCAAGATAGCTTGCCAGTTATGGATCGATGTCCGCGCTTTTGGTCAAGTTTTTGCCTTTAAAGGATCCGATTTATCTGTCGGTGTTCGTGGTCCTGTTTCAATCCATACGGCAACAAGTGTCGACCCTGTTGATATTGTCAGTATGCAGATTACAAAAAGTGTCAACTCTGTAACGAATGAGAAACGAAGCTCTGATACTATGGGAATGAAGCATCGTGTTGATTTTGGGGTATATGTTTTTTACGGCAGTATCAACACACAATTGGCAGAAAAAACAGGATTTACAAATGAAGATGCGCTAAAAATCCAACAAGCTCTTGTTACATTGTTTGAGAATGACGCATCTGCTGCGAGACCTGAAGGAAGCATGGAAGTGCACAAAGTTTATTGGTGGGAGCACAATTCAAAACTGGGACAATATTCTTCCGCTAAAGTTCATCGTTTATTAAAAATTGAAAAAAATGTGGAAGAACCAAAATCGATTGATGATTATACGATCACTTTAAATGAGCTAGATGGTTTAAAAGCTGTGGTCATCGATGGTAAATAATGAGGAAGAAATTTATTTAATGTTGTCCGGTATTCAGCATTTTCAATTTTGTAGACGCCAATGGGCTCTCATTCATATTGAACAGCAATGGGAAGAAAATGTAAGAACGATTGAAGGACAATATCTTCACCGAAAAGCTGACAAGCCATTTATTCGAGAGAAGCGTGGCAATAAACTGATTGTTCGAGCAATGCCTGTAAAGTCAAATGAACTGAAAATTACCGGTGTTTGTGATGTTGTTGAATTTGTTAAAGATAATAATGGTGTAGAAATAGTGGGTGCTGAAGGAAAATATGTTGCCTATCCTATAGAATATAAACGTGGAAAGCCGAAAATAAATGATTCAGATATATTGCAATTAACAGCACAAGTTATGTGTTTAGAGGAGATGTTACTTTGCAAAATAAACACAGGATATATGTTTTATAACGAGATAAAACGGAGAGTAGAAATACCTATAACATTAGAAAATAAAAATAAAGTAAGGTCAATTGTCTTAGAAATGCATGATCATTATAAGCGCAAGTATACGCCTAAAGTGAAAACTGGATCTTTTTGCAAAAACTGTTCCCTCCAAAATATTTGTTTGCCAAATTTAATGAATAAGCGGACTGTAAAAAGTTATATTGAAGGAAAGATAAAAGAATGAAAAAACTGCTTAACACATTATTTATCACTCAATCAGATGTTTATTTATCATTAGACGGCGATAATATTGTCCTTTTAAAAGAGAATGAGAAGATAGGTAGATTACCGCTTCATAATTTAGAATCAATCGTATCCTTTGGCTATACTGGTGCAAGTCCTGCATTAATGGGATATTGTGCAGAAAAAAATATTTCATTAGTTTTTTTAACTAAGAACGGTCGATTTCTGGCAAGAGTGATCGGAAAAAGCAAAGGTAACGTCATCCTTAGAAAGAAACAATATCGTGTGTCTGAAGATGAAGTTATGTCGGTAAAAATTGCACGTAACTTTATTATTGGAAAGATTTATAACAATAAATGGATAATAGAAAGAATGACTAGAGATTATCCATTACGAGTGGATGTAGCTCTTTTTAAAGAAATCTCTCAACATTTATCATCTATCATTCATGATGTGCGAGAGTGTGAAGATTTAGAAAGATTAAGAGGTTTGGAAGGACAAGCTGCTATAAGTTACAATAAACTGTTTAATCAGATGATATTACAGCAAAAAGAAGATTTTTATTTCCACTCGCGATCACGAAGACCGCCATTAGATAACGTGAATGCAATGCTTTCATTTGCTTATACGTTATTGGCAAATGATATGGCATCAGCGTTGGAGGGGGTTGGTCTCGATGCATATGTAGGTTTTTTGCATCGAGATCGGCCAGGAAGAGCATCTTTAGCTTTAGATGTAATGGAAGAATTGCGGGGTGTTTACGCAGATAAGTTTGTCTTAACATTGATTAATAAAAAAATTGTTAACAAAGAGGATTTTATAAAAAAAGAAAATGGAGCTGTAATTATGACAGATGAAGCTAGAAAGAAATTCTTATCTGCATGGCAAAATAGAAAACAAGACAAGATAACACATCCATATTTAGGCGAAAAAATAACTTGGGGATTAGTTCCACATGCACAAGCTTTACTATTGGCCCGTTATTTACGTGATGATTTGGATGAGTACCCACCATTTTTATGGAAGTAGGTGTAAATTTTGTTAGTTTTAATAACTTATGATGTTAGTACTGTAAGCAGTGCAGGACAAAAAAGATTAAGGAAAGTGTCGAAAGTATGCCAAAATTATGGCCAACGAGTCCAAAATTCAGTTTTTGAATGTAACGTCGATGCAGCCCAATTTACAGCTTTAAAATTAGAACTCACCAATATTATTGATGAAAATAAAGATAGTCTCAGGTTCTATCAACTAGGAAACAATTATAAGTCTAGAGTAGAGCATATAGGTGTGAAAGCATCACTTGATTTAGAGGATCCTATAATTTTTTAGTGCGAATGTATAGTGAGCTTGAAATTCTTGATACATTCGCACCTGATTTTTTTGAAATCATTTCCATATTTTATTTTTTTTTGAAAAAAGTTCTTTATTTTTATAAAGAAAATGGCGGTTTTTTGTTAAAATTACATCAATTTAAGTAATTTTGAGGAAAAATCGCTGTCGCATCCTTTATGGATGCGTGGATTGAAATATGAATAACGTGAAGCTAATCGCTTGGTCAACGTGTCGCATCCTTTATGGATGCGTGGATTGAAATTATCGTTTGTTTAACGTTACTTTTATTTATATACGTCGCATCCTTTATGGATGCGTGGATTGAAATTCATATCATTCCCCTTATATCAATTATTAGTTACGTCGCATCCTTTATGGATGCGTGGATTGAAATTTGTTCGTAGTCTGTTGATTTTAACGGAACATTTGTCGCATCCTTTATGGATGCGTGGATTGAAATGCCAATACCTTTTTTGTCGATAGCGAGAATCTCGGTCGCATCCTTTATGGATGCGTGGATTGAAATCGTATCATCGTACTAATCGATTCGCCGCGAATAATGTCGCATCCTTTATGGATGCGTGGATTGAAATTTTTGCAACATTAATGCTTGCAGTTGTTGCAATGGTCGCATCCTTTATGGATGCGTGGATTGAAATAAAAACGTTCGTACAGAATTACGAATATTTTACGTCGCATCCTTTATGGATGCGTGGATTGAAATCTTGAATGACGGCATTTGGGCCTTGTCGCAACGCTCGTCGCATCCTTTATGGATGCGTGGATTGAAATATTCGTTTGATACCTGCGATAAGCCCTAACGGCGTCGCATCCTTTATGGATGCGTGGATTGAAATCATCAAGCAAAGTCGTTAATATTTTTAGACCTGCGTCGCATCCTTTATGGATGCGTGGATTGAAATAACATTGCCATAGCAGTCTGCGTGTCCCATCGCAGTCGCATCCTTTATGGATGCGTGGATTGAAATGGTCTTCATATACAACACTTTTTCGAATAATTCCGTCGCATCCTTTATGGATGCGTGGATTGAAATGATTATGTCGTTTAGTGCTGCCGTTCCGTATTGACGTCGCATCCTTTATGGATGCGTGGATTGAAATATTCTGAATACCCGGTTGACTATGCTGAAACAAAGTCGCATCCTTTATGGATGCGTGGATTGAAATGAGGATAGACAGCGCTTCATTGGCCAAAAAGAAAAGTCGCATCCTTTATGGATGCGTGGATTGAAATGTACGAACGTCCGCCTGTCGTTTGATAAAGAACGCGTCGCATCCTTTATGGATGCGTGGATTGAAATGACCTTCACGGCGAAGGCGAACATGACATTGAAGTCGCATCCTTTATGGATGCGTGGATTGAAATGTTGATTAATTGTAATCGAGACTTCCACACAACCCGTCGCATCCTTTATGGATGCGTGGATTGAAATTTAGCTCATTGATTTCACGATTAATGGAGATCGTGTCGCATCCTTTATGGATGCGTGGATTGAAATATTTACGACGGCTGATCCAAAACTGACTAAAACGTCGCATCCTTTATGGATGCGTGGATTGAAATTCGGAATCTAGTCCGAACAGCGAGTGAGTTTGAAGTCGCATCCTTTATGGATGCGTGGATTGAAATCTCTATGACGTTGTCACACCTGCTGAAGTTGAAGTCGCATCCTTTATGGATGCGTGGATTGAGATGTGTCCATGGGGGTGTCCAGAAAGTCAAATCGCCAATGAAAGCAAAAAATCATAAACACCGATATATCAACGTTTCTAAAACATTAATGGGGCGTCAATAAGCCGTAAAAACGACTTATTAGCCCCCCCTCCTTTATAGATCATAGGTCATTGTTTCGGGTAAATAAAAAAGAAAGGGCCCAATTCGCTATACGGTTTGGGTCCTGTTCTATAATTAATATCTAGTTAGTATTTCCTTTTGTAACAAAGGTTCATAAGTATCTACACGACGGTCCCTAAAAAACTGTAGTATTCTCCTTGTTTTTTCAATTTCACTTAAATCTACTTCTTGTACGATGACACCTTCTTTGTCATCAAGGGAAGATAAAATATTTCCAAGCGGATCACTAATAAAGGATCCTCCGTAAAAACTCATCTCTTTTTCTCTTCCTACGCGGTTAACTGCTGCTACAAATACTCCATTATAAATTCCGTGTGCCAAAATGGCTTTTTGCCATGATGGTTTCGTTGATAATTCAGGATAATCTGGTTCAGATCCAATTGCGGAAGGGAAAAATAAAATTTCTGCTCCCTTTAAACTTAAAATTCTTGCAACCTCTGGAAACCATTCATCCCAACAGATGCCAATTCCAATTTTCCCATAGGCAGTATCATAAACGGGATATCCAGTATTGCCTGGGACAAAGTAATATTTTTCATGGTATTGAGGACCGTCTGGAATATGATTTTTTCTCGTAATGCCTAAGCGTTTTCCATCTGAGTCAAATACTGCTGCGCTATTAAAATATATACCTGAGCCAGCTTTTTCATAGAAAGGAACAATTAATACGATTTGTAAAGTTCTTGCTAATTCACTCATATTGGATAGAACAGCGCTATTTACATCTTCTGCCAATTCGTAGTTTTGGACATCAACGGATTGGGGAAAATATTGAGAGGCAAACAATTCTTGTAAACAAATAATTTTTGCTCCGTTATTGGCAGCTTCTTTAATTTTTTTGATAGTTTTTTGGATGTTTTTGTCAATATCTTCCCCGCAGCTTAATTGAATAAGACCTATCTTTACTTTGGTCATTTTCTTTCTCCTCCCTAGTATTTTTTATAAGAGCAGTTCTAATATTGAGAAGTACATTGCTGTTTAGAACAGCCTCTTAAAATTGTTTCGGCAGTCATATTTACGACACTTTTTCATTTGTATATACTACTTTACCATCCATGATTGTCATTTTTACTTCTGTAGAAGGAATATCCTCGATGGATATATCAAATAAGTTTTTATCTAATACGACAATATCAGCGAGCTTCCCAGGTTCTAATGTGCCGAGTTCGTTTTCTCTAAATGAACCATAAGCAGGTGTTGACGTATAATTTTTCAGTGCTTCTGATAATGAAATGCTTTCATTTTCTCCCCATTGCTTGCCTTTTAAATCCTTTCTAGCAACAGCATTATATATGCCAAGCATTGGATTTAATGAAACAACTGGAAAATCTGTACCAAATGCAATTACAGCTCCACTTTCTGAAATTGTATTAATTGGGAAGAAAAGGGGTTGCTGATTTTCTCCAACCATTGTTGTATAAGCTTCTTGCTCCATTAAAGCAATATGATATGGTTGAAAAGAAGCAATTATTCCTAACTCTGCAAACCGTTTCACATCGTCAGGATGCAATACTTCCACATGTTCAATCACATGTCTCGAATCTCTGATTTCATTTTCTTTTCTAGCTTCTTCAAAGGCGTCTAAAGCTAGGCGGACTGCGCCATTTCCAATTGCATGAAAGCGAATTTGGAATCCTTCTTTATCAGCTTGTTTCACTAATTGCTTGATTTTTTCAGGAGGTAAGGTGGTTCCCCCTTTCGTATCTGGCCGATCTTTATAAGAATAAAGCAAATAAGCTGTATGTCCCGTAACAACTCCATCGATAAACTGTTTTAAGCCTGTCATCCTTAATTTGCTAGATTGATATTTATTCTTTAATTGTTTAGCCTCGCTCAGATCCATTTTTAATTCAGGTGAAAAATGAATCCGTGCTGTAAGGAGTCCTTTCTTATCAAAATCCGAATAAACCTTTAAATCATCCAGTTGATTAGGGGCAATTTTCGCGGCAAATAAATCATGGACCGATGTAATCCCATATTTGGCCAATTTATTTAGCAATTCCTGGAAAAGTTCTGCCCGTTTTTCTTTTGAAAAGTTAAAGGCTGTTTCAGATACAAACCCAATTGCATGTTCAAAAAGAAGTCCGTTTAATTCACCGTCACTATCCTTGCCGATTTCCCCATAATCAGGATCAGGGGTATCTTTTGTTAGTTGAACGATTTCAATAGCTTTGCTATTAATCCATGCATAATGAACTTCGGTATTAAATAATAAAACAGGACGATCAGAAATATACATATCTAATATAGATTTATGTGGAAGCTGTTTATTTTTCCAATTTGTATGATCCCATCCAATCCCAAAAATCCATTCAGCGTCGGGCCTTGTTTCAGCATATTTTGCTACCATTTCTGCCACTTCTTCCGAAGATCTGGCATTATATAACTGTACACTTTCTTTCTGAAATATTATCCCCATCATTAAATGCATATGAAAATCATGGAATCCTGGAAGAATCAATTCCTGATCAAAATCATAAATAGCCGTATGTTTACCTGCGAATGATTTGACCTCTTCTTTTGTGCCGATTGCCATGATTTTATTGCCTTTAATCGCAATAGAAGCCTTTTTTGGAGTATTTTCCAATCCCGTAAAAACATAATTACTTGATAGAATCATATCTGCCTTTTCCATCACACTCTCCCCCTTATAAGCGTTTACATTGTTACATCATCGATTTGGTCAACGGAAAGTTCTGGTGGTCTAGTAGTAAAGAATTTTGTTATATACAACAGGATAATAAAGCCGATTACAAACCATCCAAAACCGAGCAAGAGAGCTTTTGTATCCAAACTAGTCCAAAGCCATAAAGTAAAACATGCTCCAATGATAGGTAAAATAAGATATTTTACTATATCGATGCCTTTTCTTTGTTTCCCTTTAATAAAATAATGGGCAACGACAGATAAATTAACAAAGGTAAAAGCAACTAGCGCCCCAAAATTTATTAAGGAAGAAGCCATGACAAGATCAATGAATAGTGCCGATAATGTAAATGCACTAACGATTAATACGTTTAAAGCTGGTGTCCGGAATTTAGGATGGATGTAACCAAAAATTTTCTTTGGAAGCACACCATCGCGTCCCATCCCGTAAAGAAGTCTAGAAACACTTGCATGGGAAGAAAGTCCAGAAGCGATTGCCCCAGTTATATATCCTGCTAGAAAGATAGACTGAAAGAGGTTTCCACCAATATACAAAGCAATTTCCAAAGCTGCAGAATCTGGATCTTGAAATGCTTGATAATTTGGAAACACAAGATGGCAAACATAGGAAACTAGTATAAATGTTGTTCCTCCTATTAATGCCACAAGAAAAATTGCTTTTGGTATTGTCTTTTTCGGATTAATAGTTTCTTCTGCAAAGGTTGTCACTGAATCAAACCCTAAAAAAGATAAACATAATATGGATGCCCCAGCCAAAACCAAGGAAAAAGGAACTTCTCCATTAAAAAAGGGAGAACTCATAAAGAATGTACCTGAACCTAATCCGTTACTTAATCCTTTTAATGATAGAAATGTAAATTAGCACACTATTTTAGAACCACTTTTTTCAAATTATTTTGGACTAAAATCGGAAATACCTCGCAAAATGTTTGCGAATTCTCTCCGA
>NZ_VISS01000030.1 GCF_007827555.1 Aeribacillus composti | reverse complement strand
AGCCAGGATCAAACTCTCCAAAAAAAGTTTGTCACCAAATGCTCTTTTAGAATCAACAGGCACGCTTTTCGTTTTGTTCAGTTTTCAAAGATCATGTTGAAAAAAAGACGACTTTCTTATAATAACCTTAAATTTTTACTTTGTCAACAGATTTTTTTATCATTGTATCATTGATCATCAATAAGGACGGGTATTAATATAACACCATTTTCATAACAAATCAATAGTTTTGCATAAAAAAATTTATTTTATATAAAAAAATTATTCCATTTCCAGCAGGAAGACAAAAGGGAGACCAGCCGTCTCCCTTTTGAAAATCATCATTTGTTTCTCATCTGCGGGAATAAAAGAACATCGCGAATAGACGGAGAATTGGTTAAAAGCATGACTAATCTGTCAATGCCAATGCCAAGCCCACCTGTTGGAGGCATGCCATATTCAAGAGCTTCAATGAAATCTTCGTCCATCATATGCGCCTCGTCATTTCCCTGCTCTCTTTCTTTTAATTGAGCTTCAAAGCGTTCACGTTGATCAATAGGATCGTTTAATTCCGTAAAGGCATTTGCATGCTCGCGACCGACAATAAACAATTCAAAGCGATCTGTGAATCTTGGATCCGCTTCATTCTTTTTGGCGAGCGGAGAAATTTCAACAGGGTGACCGTAAATAAATGTCGGCTGAATTAGTTTATCCTCGACTTTTTGCTCGAAGAACTCATTGACAATATGGCCGTATTGCATATTTTCGTTAATTTCTACTCCGTGTTCTTTAGCTAATACCCGCGCTTCTTCGGTAGATGTAACATTCCAAAAATCAACATTTGTATATTCTTTAATCGCATCTACCATGTGAAGTCTCTTCCATTTTGGTTTCAAGTCCACTTTATATTCATCGTATTGGATTGTCGTTGTACCTAATACTTCTTGTGCAATATGAGCAATCATGTTTTCTGTCAATTCCATAATATCATGGAAATCTGCATATGCCTCGTACAGTTCGAGCATGGTAAACTCGGGATTATGTCTTGTTGAAACGCCTTCGTTGCGGAAAACGCGGCCGATTTCATAAACTTTTTCTAAACCGCCGACAATCAGCCTTTTCAAATGAAGCTCAATAGCAATTCTCATGTACAAAGGCATATCCAAAGCATTATGATGAGTGATAAACGGACGTGCTGCCGCTCCTCCAGCAATGGAGTGCATCATTGGTGTTTCTACTTCCAAATACCCGTGACTGTCTAAATAACGGCGCATGGATTGGATGATTTTGCTTCTTGTTATAAATGTGTTTTTGCTGTCAGGGTTCATAATAAGATCTAAATAACGCTGGCGGTAGCGCTGTTCAATATCTTTAAGGCCATGGTATTTATCAGGAAGAGGGCGCAAAGCTTTCGTGAGCAGCACAAATTCCGTTGCTTTTACCGAGAGCTCGCCTACTTTTGTTTTAAAAACCGTTCCCTTCACGCCAATAAGATCACCTAAGTCAGCCATATCAAAAATTTCATACTGATCCTCGCCGACGCTGTCCTTCCGAACATAAATTTGAATTTGGCCCGACAAATCTTGGATATGGGCGAAACCTGCTTTCCCTTTTCCACGTTTTGTCATAATTCTGCCAGCTATAGAAACAAAAATATTTTTTTCCTCAAGTTCTTCCTTTGTAAACTCGCCGTACTGCTCTTTTAGTTCAATCGCCTGATGCGAGCGTTCAAATTTTTTTCCGAAAGGGTCGATTCCTTTATCTTTTAATGCATGAAGCTTTTCCCTGCGAACCTGCAATTGATCATTCAACTCTTCTTGGTTATGCAAACCTTCTTTGCTCATACGTATCCACTCCAATAATCTTAAAATTTAACATAGAAAACTGCCAGATTACTGGCAGCCGTCAAAGTATAAGAGAAAGCAGATTGTCTTTATGCGGATTGACGCTCTTTCTCTTCCACTTCACTTACAAAACGTTCAAGAAGGGAGACCAGTTCTTCTTTTGTTTCACAGTTATTAATAGCATTTCTCACTTTTGCATTGCCTCGAATACCTTTTAAATACCAAGCGGCATGTTTACGCATCTCTCTAACAGCGATGTGCTCACCTTTTAAATTGATTAAACGTTCTAAATGCAGTTTGCATACATCAATCTTTTCCCGAACTGTCGGCTCTTCAATTAATTCTCCCGTTTCTAAATATTTAACAGTGCGATAGATCATCCATGGGTTGCCTAATGCAGCACGGCCGATCATAACCCCGTCTGCACCCGTCTCGTCCAACATTCTCTTTGCATCTTGAGGGGTTTTGACATCCCCGTTGCCAATCACCGGAATATTCACAGCCTGCTTAACTTCTCTAATAATGTCCCAGTTGGCTTCTCCCTCATACATTTGAACACGGGTTCGTCCATGCAATGCAACAGCCTTGCCCCCTGCCCGCTCAACGGCTTGGGCATTTTCCACCGCATAAATATGTTCTTCATCCCAACCCATGCGCATTTTGACAGTTACCGGTTTTTTCACTGCATCCACAACAGCGGCAACCATGTCATAAATTTTATTGGGATCAAGAAGCCATTTTGCTCCGGCATCACATTTCGTAATTTTCGGTACAGGACAGCCCATGTTAATATCAATGATATCTGCTGTTGTATTGTTATCGACAAATTTTGCCGCTTCCACTAATGTTTCTTTTTCACCGCCAAAAATTTGCAAGCTTAATGGTTTTTCCCGTTCATCAATATAGAGCATGTCCATTGTTTTCGCATTTTTATATAAAATGGCTTTATCGCTGACCATTTCAGCACAAACTAAACCCGCTCCAAATTCTTTGACCGTCAGCCGAAAAGCCGAATTGCATACGCCGGCCATCGGAGCAAGCACAACACGGTTTTTCAATTGAATATCTCCTATTTTAAACAATTTCACCTGCCTCCTTTATTTTTCAGTATCCTCAGGCATCAGCTCGTTCACGCTTACATTCAGCTTAGCAGCAATAATTTCTACTAATTCCTTGCTGGGAAGTCTGTTGCCCCTTTCAACTTCACCAAGAACCGATACAGAAACGCCTAAGTCTTTTGCAAGGCTTTCTTGTGTATAGCCTTTTAGCTTTCTAAAAGCGCGAATCCTTCTTCCCCATTTTTCTGCTTCCATATTCGCACTCCTTTTTTATCTTTTAATTGATCTATTAAAACCAGTAAAGAACGATGCTGATTAGGCCATTGTACATCTCGATCAATTTCAAACAAAGGAATCAATACGAAAGATCGTTCAAACATTCTCGGATGAGGTATGGTAAGCTGTTCTGTTTCAATATTTTCGTTATTATATAATAAAATGTCAAGGTCTATCGTTCTAGGCCCCCATTTAACTTCCCTTGATCTTCCTAAATCATATTCGATTTTTTGCGTAAATGCCAGCAGCTCATACGGCGTGAAATTCGTCGCGATTTTAATGACCATGTTCAAAAACAATTCTTGGTCAATATAACCAACCGGATCGGTTTCATAAATAGAAGACATTTTGATAACCTCAACATCTGGATGCCTGTTCAATTGATTGATGCTTTCTTCCAAATAATATTCCCGATCGCCGATATTCGATCCTAAAGAAATATATGCATAGTTTTTCATGTTCTTCCCCTTTTGATTTCTACTGCTACAGACTTGTAATGACCCGGGATTGGCGGATCCGGCTTTACCACTTTTACTGTGCAATACAAAACAGTCGAAAACTCTTTTAACAGTTCAGATGCTAAATTTTCTGCAACGGCTTCAATAAGCTTATAGGGCTTGCCTTCCACAATTTCCTTGCAAACCGTGTACACTTTCGCATAATTCACTGTATCATCTAGTTCATCCGTTTTTCCTGCTTGCTTTAGATCCGTCTCTAAAATAACATCAACTCGAAATCGCTGTCCAAGTTTATTCTCTTCAGGATAAACGCCATGATAGCCCCAAAACTCCATTCCCGTTACATAGATCTTATCAATCGTGATCGCGCCCCTTTCCGAGCATCGCATCCATCATTTTCACCATCCGCGCAATCGGTTTAACGTCATGAACCCGAACGAATTGACAGCCCTTTTGCACTCCTAAGCATACGGTAGCCGCTGTGCCTTCCATACGCTCCTCTACCGGTAGATCGAGAACTCGTCCGATAAATCTTTTTCTCGACGTACCCAGCAAAACAGGGAAACCAAGGTTTGTAAATTCCTCCAGATGACGCATGACGTAGAGATTATCTTCAAAAGTTTTGGCAAAACCGATTCCTGGATCAAGGATGATTTGTTCGTCCCGAACGCCTGCTTTTTTGGCGATCTCGACACTTTCCATTAAATCGGAAATCATGTCTTTAATCAGATCGTTATACCCTTCTTTTTCTCGATTGTGCATTAGAATGATTGGGACGTTATATTCTGCTGCCACGCGAGCGATGTCCGGCTCCTTTTTCGCCCCCCAAACATCATTGATGATGGTTGCTCCAGCTTCCACCGCTTTTTTTGCCACATTCGCTTTGTACGTATCAATGGAAATAGGAACATGAATTTCTTTTGATAATTTTTCAATGACTGGAAGAACTCTGGCCAGCTCCTCCTCTTCTGAAACGGGTTCATGGCCCGGACGGGTTGATTCACCCCCGACATCAATGATATCGGCGCCATTTTCCACCATTTCTTTTGCATGCTTTAAAGCTTTCTCGATATCATTAAATTTTCCGCCGTCCGAAAAAGAATCAGGCGTAACGTTTAATATTCCCATTACTTGGGTTTTATCTTCGTAGTGTAATTGATACGGTCCGCACTGTAATATTTTTTCTTTCTCTATTACACCCATTGTTCATCACCCACTTCGAATTCAGATCTTGTCAAAATATGCTGCCGCACCTTCTTATAAATGGTGATTAATCGATTGGTCAAAATTCCCTGTTCACCTGCAAATGCAGTCTGACCAATATGTGTAATTGGGACAATCTCCTGCAAGGAATTTGTGATAAAAGCTTCTTGTGCAGATAACAGATGATCCAATGGATACAATCCTTCTTCATAAGGGATGCGATGTTTTTCAAGGATGGTTAACACGAACTGTCTAGTAATTCCGTTTAATATTCCTGTGCTGACAGCCGGTGTATAGACGGTGTTGTTTTTTACCCAAAAAATGTTGGAAACAATCCCTTCTGCGACATATCCTGAATGTGTTAAAAATATACCTTCCGTTTTCGGATGATCTCCAATTTCTCTCTTTGCCAGCACATTATTTAAAAAATGGTGCGATTTTATGCGAAATGATCCTTCCGGCGTGTTTCGCCGAACCGAAAGAATGACCCCCTGTTTTGTCAATCTTTCCGGCAAATTTAACTCTTTTATAAAAAAGATTAACACCGGATTTTTATAAGGAGCCGCCGACAACCCCAGCTCCTCTGCACCCGCTGAAACATTTATCCGGATATATGCATTATTTAAATGATTTAATTCAAGCAGTCTTTTAATAATTTGTTCTGCTGCCGAGTAAGAAAGAGAAAAATCTATGCCAAGCTCGCGAACCGCTGCATTTAAGCGATCGATATGATCATACAGTAAAAATGGATGACCGTTATAAGTCCTTAATGTTTCAAAAGCGCCGATTCCGTATAAAAATCCATGATCGAACGGAGAAATATGCAGCTCATCCTGCTTTTTATATTCACCATTTACATATAAGTACACTTTTATACACTCTTTTCTTCCGTACGATAATAGGAAAGGAAATGCTTTAACATCAGTTTTCCATGTTCAGTCATAATTGATTCCGGATGAAACTGCACGCCTTCAACCGGCAAAGATTTATGGCGGATTCCCATAATCTCTCCGTCATTCGTCCATGCTGAAATTTCAAAGCAATCCGGAAGCGTTTCTTTTTTGACAATTAAAGAGTGGTACCTTGTAGCGGTGAACGGGTTGTCTAAGCCGTCGAAAATAGTTTTTCCGTCATGATAAATTTGCGATGTTTTCCCGTGCATTAATTTGTCTGCGCGAACAACATCCCCACCGAACACTTGAGCTATTGATTGATGACCTAAGCATACGCCAAAAATCGGAATTTTCCCTGCGAAATACTTAATTGCCTCCATGCTGATCCCCGCCTCATTCGGCGTACACGGACCGGGAGAAATCATCAAATAGGCTGGATTGAGCTGTTCAATTTCCTCAATCGTAATTTCATCATTTCGTCTGACAACAAGCTCTTCGCCGAGCTCACCAAGGTATTGGACTAAATTGTACGTAAAAGAATCATAGTTATCAATCATTAAAATCATCTCTTCTCACCTCTAACTAACTTATTCTCATCTTCGCTCAAATCTTTTGCTTTCCATAACGCTTTTGCTTTTTTCAAACACTCTTTATATTCATATTCTGCAACAGAATCAATGACGATTCCAGCACCTGCTTGCACATAACCCCAACCGTTTTTAGCCAGTAGCGACCGTATTACAATATTAAATTCTAAATCTCCATTAAAGCCGAGCCAGCCGATCGAACCAGTATATAACCCTCTTCTAGTCGGCTCCAGCTCTTCAATTATTTCCATTGTTCGAACCTTCGGCGCTCCCGTGATTGTGCCGCCCGGAAATACAGCACGCATAATGTCGTAAAATCCTTTTCCTTCTTGCAGCTCTCCGCGAACATTTGACACGATATGAATGACATGTGAATATTTCTCAATAGCCATCAGTTCGTTAACTTCAACACTGCCATATTTACATACCCGCCCTAGATCATTTCGTTCTAAATCTACAAGCATGATATGTTCTGCACGTTCTTTTTCATTGGTGATTAATTCCTCAGAAAGCTGGCGGTCTTCTTCATCGCTTCTTCCTCTTGATCTCGTTCCAGCAATCGGACGGGTATTCAGTACATTTCCCCTCTTTTTTATGAGCAGCTCTGGAGATCCACTGGCAATTTGAAACTCAGGAGTATGAATATAGGCCATATATGGGGATGGGTTAATTTTCCGTAATGCTTTATAAATTTCAAACGGATGCGTCGAAAGCGGTTTTGCTTGTCTGACGGATAAGTTGACTTGAAATACATCACCGCTTGCAATATAATCCTTTACTCTTTCAACAGCTTTTTTAAACGGCTGTTCCATAAACATTATCGGCTCATAGCTGAGATCAGCTGAATTCGTATAGCTGAAAATCGTTTCCTCACTTTGCTTACACCATAAAGCTTTCATTTCTTCCAGCCGCTTTTGTGCAGCATCTTTTTCCCCATGTTTATGATACGTTATCAGCCAAAGTGTTTTTTCAGTATGATCAAAAACGGCGATATCTTGAAAAACGATAAAATAAATGTCGGGCACGTGTAAATCGTCCACAGCTATATTGGGTAATTTTTCGAAATAACGAACTGCATCATAGCTAATAAAGCCGATAGCGCCTCCTTGAAAGTCGGGAAGGGAAGGATCGCTTTCACATTTAAACTGTTTCATCCATCCTTCAAAGAGCAAGAGCGGATTTCCTTCCTTTACTTCTTTTTTGTTCCCGCTATAGATCGTAATTGCCCCGTTTTTTCCTTGTATGACGGCAAAAGGGTTTAAACCAGCTATGCTGTAGCGGCCGCCTCTTCCGCTTTCGAGAAGAGCGTAATGTTGTTGTTGTTTTGCCAGCGTTTCAAAGCGATTGAAAAATCGTTCTTTTTCAAAAGGTATTTGGACTGCCAGCAGTTTTCTCACAAATTCCATCGTTCACTCTCCTTCACCCATAAACTTATTTTACAACAAGAAGGAGAGCTTGGCATCAACAGTATTATTTTTCCCCTTCACATAAAATCCAAAAGGCTGCCGACAAAATTCGTCGACAGCCTTTAAACTATTATTCATTCTATTATTCTTCGTCAAACTTATATAATGGAGTACTTAAATATCTTTCTCCATTACTTGGGATGACTGCTAGTACCTTTTTGCCTTTTCCTAGCTCTTTCGCCACTTTCAATGCAGAGAAAATGGCAGCACCTGAAGAAATTCCGCCTAATACTCCTTCTTCTCTCGCAGCTTTTCTAGCGGTTTCAAAAGCTTGCTCAGTTGTAACAGTAATGACTTCATCATAAATCTCTGTATTTAAAATATCCGGAACAAATCCTGCTCCAATACCTTGAATTTTATGCGGACCTGGTTTTCCGCCCGATAATACAGGTGAATCAGCCGGCTCAACAGCATAAATTTTTATGTTCGGATATTTTTCTCTTAATACTTGACCAGCACCAGTAATCGTACCTCCAGTACCGATTCCGGCGACAAATGCATCCAATTGATCACCCATTTGCTCAACGATTTCCGGGCCAGTTGTTAAACGGTGAATTTCTACATTTGCACGGTTTTTAAATTGCTGCGGCATGAAATAGCCGTGTTTTTCCGCAAGCTCTTCTGCTTTTTTAATAGCCCCTTTCATGCCTTCTGGACCAGGAGTTAAAACAAGCTCTGCTCCATATGCACGCAATAAATTACGGCGCTCTAAACTCATTGTTTCTGGCATAACTAAAATAGCATGTAAACCTTTTGCAGCTGCCACCATTGCTAAACCGATCCCTGTGTTTCCGCTTGTCGGTTCGATAATTGTGTCTCCTGGTTTTAGTTTGCCTTCTTTTTCTGCCGCTTCAATCATTGCTAATGCAATACGGTCCTTTACACTTGATCCAGGGTTAAAAAATTCAAGCTTTAAATAAACGTCTGCACTGTCCTCTTCTACAATTTTTCCCAATTTTACAACAGGAGTCTTTCCAATTAGATCTAATATAGAGTTTGCAACAACTGCCATCTTATACACCTCTATTTCCGAGTAATTATATTGGTTTTATTGAAAATAATATACCAATAAATTTATGAATTGTCAATCTTTTTCTTCATTTTTCATAAAACCATGTTACGCCGATGTCATCCCACAACTGCTTTGCTGATACATTTCCTTCCATCTGTTCCAAAGCGATTTGCCTGCGAATCTGATCCTTTACTTCGTCAAACTCCAGCTGTTCTCCTTTTATTTTCTCATGCAAAAATATAATCGCATATCCTCTTTCCAGCGGTATTGGGTCCGACCACTCATTGACCTTCATTGTTTTAGCTTGTTCAATATATTCCGGCGGTACATCGCTGGAACCTTCGGAAACATAACCGAGGTCTCCGCCTTCCTTCGCCGTCAACTGATCCTTGGACCGTTCAGCTGCAATCCCTTCAAAGCTTGATCCGCCTTTTAATTCATTTATAATTTGTTGGACTTCTTTTTTTGAATCAACCACGATATGGGAAAGATGATACGTGTCATTCATAATATATTGATGTTTATTTTCTTCATAAAATTTCTTCAATTCATTCTCACTAATGTTGACATCTTTCGTTAAAAGCTCTTCTAATAAAATACTATAGCGAATTTGTTTTCTCAGTTCTTTGTCGTTAAGCACGCTATCGCCGTATGATTGAGACGATATTTTATACATTTGTATTTCACGTTCAACTGTTTTTTCATCTACATCAATATGATTCTTTTTTGCAAGCTCGTCCACAACTTGAATATTGATCATTTCCTCAAGTGTTGTTTTCCCAAATCGTTTTTCCAGTTCATTTAACCATTCCTGCCTCGTAATGCGGCTATCGCCGATTTTGGCAACAATTTCATCATTTTTCTCTTTTTGCGCTTCTCTTGTATAAGCACTTACCAAAAAGGCAATCGTCACGCAGTTCGTTAATACAAGACTGAAAATTATGACCAAAAGCGCTTTTTTACTCATTCCTCCAGCTCCCTGCCATAAGCTATTTTCTAGATGCCGCTTCTTTTAATTCCTGCAACTCTTCTTTTGAAAACACATATATCTCATTACAGAAATGGCATTGAGCTTCAGCTTTTTCATCCTCATCGATGATTTGTTGAATTTCCTCTTCTCCTAGACTAATAATGGCATTTGCAAACCTATCTTTAGAACAGCTGCAGTGGAAGCTGACAGGCATGCGATCGATCACTTTCATATTCCCTTCGCCCAGAACACCTTCCAATATTTCTTCAGGAGTCAGCCCTTTTTGAATTTGCTTAGAGATCGGCTCTATTGTTTTTAACCGCGTCTCAATTTCCGTAATGATTGATTCTTCAGTTCCCGGCATAAGCTGAATAATAAATCCGCCAGCAGCCAGAACAGAGTTATCAGGATTGACTAAAACTCCCACTCCTACTGAAGACGGGACTTGCTCTGACGTCACTAAATAATAGGCAAAATCTTCTCCCAGCTCCCCGGAAATAATAGGGACTTTACCGGAAAAATGTTCCCTTAATCCTAAATCCTTAACAATCGACAATGTACCGTTTTTCCCGACTGCGCGGGCTACATCCAGTTTTCCATGTTTATTTAATTCAAAATGGGTCTTAGGATTGGATACATAACCTCTCACTTGACCTTTTGAATTACTGTCAATAACAATGGCTCCTATTGGACCGCCGCCTTCTATTTTTATCGTCAGCTTCTCATCACCTTTCAGCATCGAACTCATCATCACGCCGGCTGTCATTGCTCTTCCAAGAGCAGCGGTAGCAGTCGGCCATGTTTGGTGGCGACGTTGAGCTTCACTCACTGTATCAGTCGTCTTCACTGCATATGCACGCACTCCTCCGTCATAGGCCAAAGATTTGACTAAATAATCGTTCATTTGTTTCCTACTCCCTTCCGAGATTTCGTTCGTAAATTAACCGCAAGCCTGTTAATGTTAACAATGGATCAACGATTTCGATCATGTCAGATTCATTGGCGATTAACCCAGCTAGACCGCCTGTTGCAATAACTTTCGGTTCTTTTTTAGCTTGCGCTTTCATCCTTCTGACAATTCCTTCTACTTGGCCAACATAGCCGAATAAAATTCCTGATTGCATGGCGGCTACTGTATTTTTCCCAATAATATGATCAGGTTTGGCGATTTCGATTCTAGGAAGCTTCGCGGCTTTTGAGTATAAAGCTTCGGTGGAAATGTTAATCCCTGGTGCAATGGCACCGCCTTCATATTGTCCTTTTTCATTAATGTAGCAATAAGTTGTTGCTGTGCCGAAATCAACAATAATAAGCGGACAGCCATATAAATGAACACCGGCAACTGCATTGACGATCCTGTCCGCCCCAACTTCACGCGGATTATCATACTTTATATTAAGGCCTGTTTTAATTCCTGGGCCGACAATAAGCGGATCTACATGAAAATATTTCTCGCACATTTTTTCCATGGCATACATAATCGGTGGAACGACAGAAGAAATAATGATTCCCGTTATGTCCGAAAATTTTAATCCTACGTATTCAAACAATGATTTAAACATCATTCCGTATTCATCTTCGGTTTTATGTCGATTGGTTTCAATTCGCCAATGGTAAAGCAATTGTTCTTTTTCGTATACTCCAATCACGGTGTTTGTATTCCCAACATCTAAAGCTAAAATCATGTCCATCACCTTTTCCCTTCGTTCAAACATTCCCTCATCATCATATCACATATTGATCGCAGTAGGCTGCTATCGGGCACGAAGGCAATAGAAAACCGCCAACTTTGTATAGTTGACGGCTTTATTACTTATTCTTCTTTAAGCTCCGGTTTGATAGAGGGAGCCTCATCTTTCTTTGTCTGAATATTGACTTTTACAGCTTCATCTTTTTGGTTGTTCTCTTCTTTTTTCACATTTTCTGAAGCTGCTTTTTGTTCAGACTTATCAGGCAATGAACCGTGTTCCACCAGATGTTTAATTTGTTCTGCATCAAGTGTTTCCACTTCTAATAACGTTTTTGCAATTAGTTCAAGTTTATCGCGATTTTCTGTCAAAATTCGTTTTGCTTTTTCATAACATTCTTTAATGATGCGCTGAATTTCTAAGTCAATTTCATAAGCAATCGCATCACTATAATTTTGCTCACTTTGGATGTCACGCCCTAAAAAGACCTGGCCTTGAGAGCTTCCAAATTGCAATGGACCCAATTTTTCTGACATTCCAAATTCTGTAACCATTCTGCGCGCAATATTTGTCGCACGCTGGAAGTCGTTGTGGGCACCGGTGCTAACTTCACCGAAAACAATTTCTTCCGCAACCCGACCGCCAAGCAATCCTGTTATTTTGTCAAGGAGCTCAGGTTTTGTCATGAAATAGCGGTCTTCTTTTGGCAGCATGACAGCATATCCTCCAGCTTGACCCCGAGGAACAATCGTTACTTTATGCACCATTTCCGCCTCATCTAAAACGAGACCGATAACGGTATGTCCGCCTTCATGATAGGCAACAATACGGCGCTCCTTTTCCGAAATAACCCTGCTTTTTTTCGCAGGTCCTGCAATTACACGATCGGTTGCCTCATCTATATCCGCCATATCGATTTTCTTTTTATTTTGGCGAGCAGCAACGAGAGCAGCCTCATTCAATAGGTTTTCCAAGTCAGCTCCAGAAAAGCCCGGCGTTCTCATCGCAATGTTCCGCAAATTCACCGATTCATCCAACGGTTTATTGCGTGCATGTACTTTGAGCACTGCTTCGCGCCCCTTCACATCCGGACGATCAACCGTAATTTGACGGTCAAATCGACCAGGGCGGAGAAGGGCTGGGTCTAAAATATCCGGACGGTTTGTCGCCGCAATAATAATGATTCCTTCGTTGGAGCTAAATCCATCCATCTCAACGAGAAGCTGATTTAACGTTTGTTCACGTTCATCGTGACCGCCGCCTAATCCCGCTCCTCTTTGGCGTCCAACAGCATCAATTTCATCAATAAAAATGATACATGGGGCATTTTTCTTAGCCGTCTCAAACAAATCCCGAACACGAGAAGCACCTACACCGACAAACATCTCAACAAAATCAGATCCGCTTATGGAGAAAAACGGCACACCTGCTTCTCCAGCCACCGCGCGGGCCAGCAATGTTTTACCAGTTCCCGGAGGGCCTACTAAAAGGACTCCTTTCGGTATGCGCGCTCCAAGTTCAGAAAACTTGCGGGGATCCTTTAAAAATTCAACAACTTCCACTAGTTCAGCCTTTTCCTCATCGGCTCCTGCAACATCTTTAAATTTTACTTTTTTCTTGTCGTCGTTATACAGCTTTGCCTTGCTCTTCCCGAAGTTCATAACTCGGCTTCCGCCGCCTTGAGCCTGATTGAGCACAAAGAAGAACAAAATAAAGATTATAATAAATGGGATGAGGGATGTGAAAAATTGCACCCATCCGTTTGTATCATCTGCTGGGGACCATTTAACTTCCGTTTGATTTTTTGAAGCAGCAGTATTGATGAGGTTTAATGCGTCATCGCCTGATAAATAGGTGATAAAGTATTGATTTTCTTCATATCCCTTCAGCTGTCCTCTGACTTCATATACTCCTCTTACTGGTTTTAACGTTATATTTTCAACATCTCCGTTTTCCAAATTGGAGATGAAGGTACTATATGTCATTTGTTCAGTTTTTTGGTTACCGCCCTGAAAAAAATTCACAACGCCGATAACCACTAAAAAAATCAGCAAATAAAATATGGTGTTTCGGAAAATCCGATTCATTCCTTACCTCCTCCCACAATGAAACAAACTATATTCAATAGTATCATAGAAAATCATCCCAGCACAACTGATACGCTATCCTTTCAACGATCATTATTTATTTTGATAAACTTCAGGCTTTAATATCCCTATAAACGGAAGATTGCGGTATTTTTCCGCATAGTCCAGACCATAACCGACAACGAACGCATCCGGAACTTCAAAACATACATAATCTGCCTCAATATTTGCCTTTCGCCCGCTCGGTTTGTCCAAAAGGGTTACAATTTTAACGGATGCTGCTTTCCGATACCGGAAAAGATCGACTAAATAGCTTAATGTCAATCCGCTATCGATTATATCTTCAATGATTAAAAGATCCCGGCCTTCGACGGAAGTGTCTAAATCCTTAATTATTTTCACCTCACCCGATGAAACGGTTTTGTTTCCATAACTGGAAACGTCCATAAAATCAATTTCCAAATATGTATTAATATGCTTTATTAAATCCGCCATAAACGGCATAGCGCCTTTTAAAACCCCGATAGCGAGGGGAAACTTATTTTTATATTCCTCCGTTAATATCGCCCCTAATTCTTTCACTTTTTCTTTGATTTCTTCTTCTGAAATTAAGACTTTTTCAATATCCTCGATCATTTTCTTTCCTCCTGATGAGATCACTGCTCTTTATATTGTAATACAATATAAGATTCATTGGTAATGCTAATTTCCTCTAAATTTGATTTTTTTACAAGCGGAATCCATATGATTTGGCCGTTGCCATTTTCAACGATTGGGAGAAGGTTGCGCTCTTCCCTCGGTATTTTTTTATCAATAAAAATATCTTTTACCTTTTTCGTACCGTTCATGCCTTTAATTGTCATTTTGTCTCCTTTTTTTCTGCTCCGAATAATTAAAGGCGGAACGTACCATTTTTTTGGAAGATAGAAAACGTCATCACCTTTATACGAAGGAATCCCAAAAAAGGTTTCAGTAAAAAATATTTTCCCGTTCGGCAAATGTAATTTTCCCGGTACCGGTACCGTGTAGCAGAAAGATTCACTATTTGGCGATTGAAACGTAAAGGTGCATTCATCATAAGATTTTATGACTTTGAGCCCCATAGGCAAATGAAGCATCCCCGAAGGGTGCGCTTTCATCAAAAATTCGTTTACATTTTCAATATGAACAGCCGAGAAGGAGCCGCTTTTTATCAGATCATTCAATATTTGATAAACCGCTCTCCTTTTGATCGGATCAGGAAGCTTTTTATATTCTTGTTTATGAATAGTAACGGAAGAATTCGTTTTTCTTATCACTACTTTATTTAATTTTTCCTTCGTTAATTCCTCCAAAAATCGCTCATCATCCAAAAAGACCTCACTGAAATATTGAAAATGTTCATGCAGCCTTTTGTTCTCCTTTTTCAAAAACGGCAAAACATATTTGCGAAACCTGTTCCGTGTATACGTATCTTTTTCATTGCTTGGATCAAATCGGGGCGCCAGCTGAAATTCTTCACAATACTTTAAAATTTCATCCTTTGTTGCGGCTAAAAAGGGGCGTATGATTCTCCCTCTGCCGAAAGGCCGTATGACAGGAATTCCCGCTAGTCCCTTCCCTATTGTTCCGCGAACAAGATTCATTAAAATCGTTTCAATTTGGTCATCTCCATGATGAGCTAGAGCCAAAGCATCCGCCTGAAGCTGATCCATCAACTCTAAGAAAAATTGGTAGCGGCATTCTCTAGCAGCCTGCTGGGCATTCAACCGGTGTTTCTCAGCATAACGGGCCGCATTGATTTGCTTAGCGTAACAAGGTATGTTTAATTCCCGGCAAAAATTGATGACAAATTCCATCTCTTTTTGTGATTCTATGCCTCGGAACATATGATCAACATGTGCTGCTATAACAGTGATGCCATATTGATCTTTAAATGTATTTAAAAAATGTAGAAGTGCCAGTGAATCCGGGCCGCCGGACACACCTACTATGACCGTACTATTTTTTTGGAGCAATTGATGTTTTTCAATAAACGCACATACATTTTGAATCAAAGACCGTCACATCCAATATTTCTCTAGTTATCTTTATCCTATCATTATTTGCCTGCCTTCTGCAAAGACAAAGCCTTTTGCATTTTACTGTTATTTTCCTAAAAGGGAAGCAGTTCAGATCGGACATTTTTTGAAATAGTCGGGGCACTCGCGGAAGCATGAGAAGGGGGAAAAGCACTGCCGCTTTAAACAAGCAGCAGCCATTTACAGAAGTGTCGCAAAAATATATAAAGAATATAGAAATGCCAGGCAAACCATGATCACCAATGTTTCGATCAGCCCTTTGCTTTTCTTTTTCTTTCTTTTTCGATTGTTAGCTGTCCTTTTCGGTTTAGATTGTGCTTGTACATTTCTCTTTCTTTGCAAATTAGCGTTTGAAACATGATGCAAAAGATCCTGCTTCATTTCCAAAGCGGATGAATAGGAGCCAAATAAAGCTTTCGTCAACACTTGTTTTCTTTCGTTTAAAAAAGGATGGGAGTTAATGATTTGCATCAATTGCTCCTTACTGTTTCCTTTTTTTGAAAAGCGTTTTTGAAAAACAGCATTGATAATAATCATACCGACTGCAAAAAGATCATATTTCGGTTCAGCTTTTCTCGTCCCCAATTCCCAGTATCCCCTGTCAAAAAACTCTGTAAATTCTTTAATGGATCTTCCGTTTATCGTTGTGCCACCTACATCAATACAGCGAATTTTGGGAGGAGGTCCTGTAACAATTAGATTGTCAGGCTTTAAATCACCAAAAACCCAGCCTGACTGATGAAGCTCCTCCAAATTGGACAAAAGCTGCAAGATTAGCACGTCAATCCAAATCGCACCATTATTTTTAATAAACTGGATAAAATGTTCACCTTTAACATACTCCATAACATAAAACGGAAGCATCTTTCCGCTAGCTGTGTTAAACCAATCGTCCACATCGATCAAAGAAGGCCCAAGGCACGAACCTTGGACCTTGGCCAGTCTCTTTAACACGTTTACTTCTGAAGTGATTCCCATGCTATTTTCACTTATTTTTAATGCTGCATACCCTTTACTGGATTCAATAAGGTAAACCGACCCTGTTGCTCCGCACCCCAGCATTTTTAATATCCGATACGTGTTTCCATGCCATTTTCCTTTAATAATGGTACCGGGAAGAACTTTACATGCTTTGTTCATCGAGGTATTCATCATCGAGCATTCCCCTCAATGAGCGTTTTTGTTTAAAATGTTGTATAGCTCCTTTTATCGCCGGACCAGTTGGTGTCAATCCTTCTGTCGTTAATTTCGGAAAAATGGTTGATAAAGAATCCAGTTTCGGAGTCCAATCCAATAAAATTTCTGTTTCTGATCTTTTCCCAGGAAATATAAACAGCGAATATTGATTATTGCCTATTCTTGAATTTAGGCTAATGGATAAATCAAAAAGCGCTTCTTTTACCGTTGGAAGCTTTGGCCCCATGCTTGCGCTCGTATCTACGAGAATTAAAATTTCTAAATTGACCGTTTCACCAAGCTCTTCCACAACCTCCATAACTTCACCACGCTGTTCAGGCGGCAGCTCTTCTATAGAAGTTGATTTTCCTAAAATATGCTTTAATTCACGATTGACAACTCCCTGCAATGTTTGTGTCATCGCTTTTCTAGTGACCATCTGTACTGTTTGTGAAAGCTGATGGGCATAAACTACTTGGCTCACTCCTCCCCCTGCCTCAGCAATTCCTTCTATTTCCTGCATTGCATCTTGATCTATCACATTCTCTTCTAAAATCCCAATTACGTTGACAGTAATCCCATGCTCCTTAGCTAAAGCCGCCATAGCAATTGGATCTTCACCATGATTTGAGCATCCGTCAGTTAACAACAAAATTTGTTTTAATGTCCCTTTTCTCATTTTTCCTCCTCCTGGTCAATGATTTATTACCATCCTCACCAGAAGGAAAACGTTTTATACTAAGCATGGCAGAAAATCAGCTTATCTTTTTCGATTTATAAAAATTTGAAACAGGGATCGCCGCCCATTTCGGTGTATTATGATTAATTCGAGCCACCACAACCGTCATATCGTCATCGATTGCCCCCGATCTGGAGCGGATCACCTCCTCCATAATTAAATCGGCTATTTCTTGTGGATCATCTGTCTCTATTTCTTTTATTTTTCTTTTCATCCATAAATCATAATTTTCTACATGCCTTGGTCCCTCAAATATTCCGTCACTCATCATAATTAATAAATCTCCTGCTTTTAGCTGTTCGTCTACAATGTCCACCTCAAAATCATCGATAATGCCGATCGGCAAATTACTAGACTCGATTTTGATAATTTTATTTCCACGTTTAATAAAACTCGGAGTAGATCCGATTTTCATAAATTTGCAATTGGCGCTTTGTAAATCAATGATAGACAAATCTAATGTTGCATAAATTTCATCTGTCGTTCTCAGCGACAATATAGAGTTGATGGTTTTGATAGCAATTTTTTCATCAATGCCTGATTGAAGAATTTTTTCCAACAATTTAATCGTTTCATTGCTTTCAAAATGAGCCCTTTCCCCGTTCCCCATTCCATCGCTAATGGCTATGGCAAATTTTCCGACGCCCAATTCAATCATGGAATGGCTGTCGCCTGAAACAAGACCTCCTCCTTTTGCAGCATGAGCAACACCCGTTTCTACTTTGTATGCTTTTGCAGAACCGAACACAACGTGACAAAATCCATTTGGATAACCTGCACATTCTTCATTTTTCACGATGATCATTTCGTTTAATATATCGGAAAGCATCGGAGCAATAATTTTTTCACATTCTCCATGGCCGCCGCAATACGGAATGCTCATTTCTATATCGACGTTCCCTTTTTCAAGGCTGTATATATCAATATGGCCAATTTCTAAACCGAAGTTTTGAAGAGCATAGAAAATTTGCTCTTCCTGCAGAAAATGATGTTCCCGTTCCTTTTTCATTTCCCGAGAAAAGTCGGACATTACTTGAGCAACTCCTAGCAGCTGTTCAGCTACCAATCTTCTGCTTTCTTGCACTTGCTTTTTTAATTTCCGATTCGCTTCTAAAAAGTGCATTTCCTGCTCAATCGTCCCGACCACTAGATTAGCTTTCGAACAATGCCTGTGAAGCTTTTTCTGCAATCTGCGATTATTTGCATACGTCTTTTCTTTCGTTTCATTCATCACTTGCTTCATTAATTGATATGTCTGGTCAAAATTGTTGACCCAGCATTTCTCCTTCTTAAAACAAGTTTGGCAGGTCTGTCCGGTGATCTTGCTTAAAAATAAATCCGTTTCTCTTTCTATATCCTCTCCATCCTCCGGGTAAAAAGTCGAAAAGCTCTCAGATAATGCCCGAAAAACGTTAGAAAATTGATCAACCCGCCGAGCAGTTATATCACGTATATTTCGAACATACTTCTGCTGCTCCAAAACATGCTCGTTTGTTCCAGGAATATGCTTTGCCAGCTGTTCTGTAAAGCTTTTCGGGGTCAGTAAAAACAGCAAAACCGCGGTGCCCGATTCCCATAAGGTTGTCCAAACATCAGCCGATCCTTCTCCATATAGCGTGATTAAAAGTGAGCCAATGATCAGGCCAACTGACGCTCCTGCTTTTTGTCCTTCCTTTAGCAGACCTCCCAATAAACCTGAAAATGCAAGTAGGCTCATATGATACAAATTGGAGACATTCGCCAGGCTAAGCACCAAACCTGTTACAGCACCAACTGTACATCCGATGCCTGCACCTCCGGTAAAAGCGAGCAATAGGACAATATATCGTGAAAGAACGTGTTCCGCCTGTATATTTTGGTAACTGATTCCAACTAAGCCCGTCATGACGGACGCAAGCAAAATCATCAAGCAGATAATCTCTTCGACTCGTAAAGTTTGTTTATATTTCCGCACTGAAAGAAGCGGGATGCTCTGCAAAAAAATCAACGTCAGGATGATCGACAGACCTGCCTCAACCCCTGTCATTAAAAGATCGTACGTGCTGATAAATCCTGCAGTTAACTTTGAATATAAAAGGCGGCTGGCAGCAAGTCCCGAAAAAATCGTAAAAGGCAATATTTTTATTTCATCTGTTTTAATGAAAAAACTAGTCATTTTATGAAGCAAAAGAAATATACATATAGAAGAAAGCACTAACAAACATAATTCCAATGAGATGGTGAATGCCCCTGCAATTAGTGATAGTGCAGCAAGCAATGCCTTGTCCCTTTTTAAAAGCCATACAGCTCCAAAAAAAGGAAGGGCGAACGGAATAATCTCAGATAAAATAAAAGCTCTCCCCAGCAAAAACCCGACCAATACATAAACAAACCCTTTGTGAAACAGAAAAGAATGCAAATGCAGCCCCGCTCTTTTCCAAGATCTCCATAGAAGTGATTGTGTTCTTTCCAATTGGACATTGGCAAAAGGTATCAGAAATCTTCTCTCAACTTTTTCCATTATAGCGACACTCCTCCTACTACCGTAATTGATAGTCATTATACAAGCTTTTCATAAAGGAATTTGTCAAAAGGAGGAAATTGTTCATAAGAATATTTCGACGATTTCTGTTATAGACGACAAATCTTTAAAAGGAACAGAGCAGCCCATTGAGACATTGAGTCGCCGTCATTTCAAAGAGATGATTGTAACAGCGTGTTGGTCCGTTTTAAAAGCAAAAGCCGAAAAACATGAGTCGGAACTTGTTGAAATCGGTGAAAAATTAAATTTATCTATCCTATATAAATACAAAATTTTAAACTTTTCCATAAAAAAAGACTCTTTCTTTTAAAGAAAGAGCCTCTTCTCATGACCCGTACGGGATTCGAACCCGTGTTACCGCCGTGAAAGGGCGGTGTCTTAACCACTTGACCAACGGGCCAATATTCAATTGGTAGCGGCGGAGGGAATCGAACCCCCGACCTCACGGGTATGAACCGTACGCTCTAGCCAGCTGAGCTACGCCGCCAAATCAACTGCATCTTTATGTTCATGTAAAATACGCACATGTTCTATAATACATATGAACATGAGAGCCGTCAACAATAAAATAAAAAAATAATTTTCGGACAATTTAAATACACCACCTGAATCTTCAGGTGGCGGTCTGCGATCATCTATAACATTAACAGCAGCAAGTTACCCCCTTCTTGCTCCTCTCCCTCCTCGTCTTGATTCAGTGTGACGCCGAAGTGAAGCAAGACGGTCCTCGCTCTCTTTTAAAAAGCGGCTCATTTTTTGCTCAAAACTTTCTTTGGAACGATGATCATGTTTTTTTGGACGATCTTTTGCCTTTTTGATGGACAATCCGATTTTTCCGTCTTCTTCTACATTAATAACCTTGACTTCAACCTCATCACCGACTTTTAAATGATCATGAATGTCTTTCACGTAATTGTCAGCAACTTCACTAATATGAACAAGTCCTGTTGAGCCTCCTGGCAGCTCCACAAATGCTCCAAAATTCGTAATGCCAGTTACTTTACCTTGTAACTTGCTGCCAACTTCAATTGACATAAAAAAAATGCTCCTCCTTAAATCATAAAAAAATTAAAAATAATTTATTTAATTATACAAAAATAAAAAAACGGGGTCAATATTACTGTTCATTCCCCGGAATATTAAAAATGACTTCTCCTTCATCAGATAAAAAATAATCTTTTCTTGCAAGCTTTGTGATATATTCTTCATCCTTCAGCTTGATGATTTCTGCCTTCAAATCTTTTTCCTCATCTTTTAAATTCTCCAGTTTTGTTTCAAGCTGTTTTTTTTCTTCAAGCTTCTTATTGATAGCAATTGATTGAGAAACGAGCGTTGACGCCATAATCGCAATACAAGTAACAGCCATTATACCAAATGCAGCTAACCGTCGAATTAGCCCTCGTTTTCTTCTTTGTCTCATCTCAGCTTTAACTTCTTGTCCGGGTTCATTTGTTTGCTGCAGCATAGCTACATTCAACTCTCGTTTCTCTCTCATTCCTGCAATCCCTCCTAAATTTAGCGGAACCGACGATACAGCTTACGTAACATATTCTTTATATTTATGAATATTCCTTCTATGATTTGTTTCGAATGCAGCATCTTTTGCTTTATTGGTTGAGGAGCGTTTCCCCAAAGTATGTTCAATCCCCATAGTAATGGCGCTAATAAAATTTTACATAACTTGAATAAGAGTTGTGAAGACCATTTGATAACCTTCCATAAAAATAGTAAAAGAGACATAGAACATGCTATCGCCATATGAACTATCCATTTAATAGGATTGATAAGAAGCAGCAGAAAGATTTTTACAAAAAATTGGTATATAGAAACAGCGATTTTTATCATAATCCGCAAACATGCCATGTATCCGTTCCGTAGGAGGCTTTGATAGGCGGCAAAACCGCATAAAAGTGCTAAAAATACATAAAATCTTAATTCCCCTTGATTTACATACAATAGAACATAAAAAGTTAAAAGTCCTTGAACCGCCCAAAATACTAAATCGTTTAAAAAAACAACCCACCTTTTTCGATCCCATCTTTTTAAAAAAAAATTGTAAGTATCAAGTGCGGCGCCTAGAAAACTGCCCATGCCGATCATCGCAATCATGGTGTAAAATTGAGTGGTAAGGGTCATTTAAACAACTTGCTAAAAATGCCTTTAGCCTTCTCCGAACTGAAATCATCTAAATAAGAAACTTCATAAATTTTTCCTTTTATGGATACGACGCCTTTATCGACATCCAAGTTTTTCATTTGTAAATGTTCTCCCCGAACCGCGAGCGGACCCATTACCGTCTCAAGCAAAAATTCCTCATTATCAAAGCTTTCCACCTGCTTCACGCCAGAAATATCTAACAGCTTCCGGTCCTTCATGACTACATTATGCTCCTGCACGGTTTCTTTATGTGAATGGTTACCGCCATAATACTGGCTCATTATCATCCCCCCGCACTCTAATTAATGGATGCTTTCCTTTTACATTTTTATGTAAGATGTGCAGGGTTTAGAACAAGCCTTGTTGTTTCCTTGTACAATACAGGGAGCGTTTTATAAATCTGTCCTTTGTTCTTCCTTCAAAATGGTATAAAGATTTTTTGCCTCTTCCTTCTTTACTGTTTCATTTATAGATTCGATTTTTATTGTCACTACCTTATGTCCAAATTGAATGGACAGCTCGTCGCCAACCTTCACATTGGAGCTCGCTTTTGCTGGATGCCCGTTGATTGTCACTCTTCCTTGATCTGCCACTTCCTTGGCAAGCGTGCGTCTTTTCACCAGCCTCGATACTTTTAAAAATTTATCTAATCTCATGTCCGATCCCCCTCTTTCATTTTAGCCTCTTCCCAATATTGATCCATTTCTGCCAAAGACATACTTTTTAAATTTTTCCCAGCATCACGGGCCTTTTGTTCTATAAACCGAAATCTCCGCGAAAATTTTTCGTTTGTCATGACTAATGCTTCTTCAGGCTCAATTTCGTAAAATCTTCCAACATTAATAAGAGCAAACAGAATATCGCCGAACTCTTCTTTTGCTTTTTCCGTTCCGCCATCTCCATTATCGATTTCCTTTTTAAACTCCTGCAGTTCTTCTGACACCTTCTCCCAAGCATCCAGTACATCCGGCCAATCGAAACCGACTTTCGCCGCCTTTCTTTGATATTGATAAGCTTTTGACAGAGCTGGGAGCGCCTTTGAAACAGAATCTAAAAGTGATTCGCTCTCATTCTTGTTTTCAGATTTTTTTGCTTCCTCCCAGTTCTTTACAGCTTCTTCTGCATTTTGTGCCTCGACATTGCCAAAAACATGGGGATGGCGGCGGATCATTTTATCTGTTAACATGCGAATCACATCATCAATGGTAAAAAATCCTTCGTCATCTCCAATTTGGGCATGAAGCACCACCTGAAGCAAAACGTCTCCGAGCTCTTCAATCATATGATCAATATCATTTTCATCAATAGCTTCAATCAGCTCGTAGCATTCTTCAATTAAGTACCGCTTTAATGATTGATGGGTTTGCTTTCGATCCCACGGACAGCCGTTTGGCCCGCGAAGTGTTCGAATGACGTTTCGCAACGCTGAAAAGCGATGATACAGCAATTGTTCATCCTTGACCGGCGGGATGTATAACGATGTTAAATTGCTCAGTTCTACACACCTATCCATTTCATATAATCGAACTTTTTTAATGTCCTCGTATTTGCTCCCTGCAGCCGTTACGAGGTAAACTTCATAATCGAACGGCAAGTCTTCCATTAACGTCAATTTCACATCCGATGCAATCATCTTGTCATAAACTTGGCAAATAATCAAATGCTGCCGAAAGGAAAGCTCTTCCCGCTTCATATCCTGCGCATCAATGAATTGCAAGCCTTCGACAGGATCGATGCGCAGAGCTTGAAACATTGCATCCAAAAACGATTGTCCGCCCTGTATCGACACATTTACTTTTCCTTGCTCCATTTCCTTCAGCAAAAGCTGAACGGTTTTTTCTGCAACAAGCGGATGTCCAGGTACCGCATATACGATATGCTGATATTTTTCTGCTTCCTCCAATAGTTTTTTTGCAATTTCCGCATAAACATCTTCAAATTGATCAAACATTTCATAAACGGAATCGAAAGACTGAAACGAGCCAATTTCGTCTTTAATTTCACTTAAAACAGGATGATCCTCTGTTCTTACAAATAGCGGCAGACTGGAGGTCAAAATTTTAAAAACCCCTAGCGGCAGCTGATCGACATCCCCCGCACCCAGGCCAACAATCGTAATTTGCTTATCCATTTTCCTTCCTCTCTTTCCATGCACTGATCTTATTTTTAAAAGGCAAGCTCTCTATTTCCTTCCCTGTAAAAATGGCTGATTGGATGATGAAAAACATATACACAGCCGCTCCGAAAACGACAGCTGTCAATGATTGAATGGAAGCGCTCATACGCGTTTCGTCTGATATAAAAAAATCGAATAGAAAAAAGTAAAGCTTGATCGATAAAAACATGACAACAGCAGAGCCAATCATTTTCCATACAGCCTTGAAAGAAGCTAACTTATATTTTTTCCGATTTAAAACCGCTAGATTCAATAAGCACACGACCCCATATCCGCAAACAGTCGCCAATGCCGCCCCGTATGTATGGAAAAACGGAATGAAGCATTCATTGAGTAATATTTTCACGGCTACTCCGGCTAAAACAGATAAAGCCGGCCAGACGGTTTCATTGACTCCTTGCAAAATGCCGGCAGACGTTATCGCAACCGAGCTAAATAAAATCGAAATGCTGAACACCGATAATACGCCCGCCCCTTTTGTATCGGCAAACAGCATGAAATCAACTTGCTCGATGATGGAAATTAAACCTGCCGTAGCCCCGATGGCGACAATCAAACAAATTTTAAAAGATAAGGCGACATGCTGCTGAATATATTGAAATGCTTTATGCCGAAACGATGAAATAAGCGGAACAAGAGACAATGCAAGAGATGTAGCTGCAACCGTTCCTACCTGCAATAGCGGTTGTCCCCGATCATATATGCCTTTTGCTATTTTCGCTGCTTCAGGATCTGCACCGCTGTTGACCATCAGTTTATATAGCTGAAATGAATCTGCCAATTGCATAAAAATCATCAGCATGCTCGTCAAACAAAAGGTCACAGTATAAATCAGCAATTTGGTTAAGATCTTTTTCACAGATACAGCCGCTTCTTTCGATGATCGGGAAAGCGGTAACGGCACTCTTTTTTTCCAATATACAAGCAAAAGCATAAACGCCCCGATATACCCAATGAGGGAGCTAAAAATGGCGCCGGCAGCTGTTTCATAAAGATCGAATCCTTTATAAACGAAAAAGCAAGTGATCGATAAAAAAGCACCGACCCGTATAGCTTGTTCAACGATTTGCGACAAAGATACCGGCAGCATTTCATGGCAGCTTTGAAAAACGCCTCTTAGCATTGAAATAAATGGAAAAAACAGAAACGAACATGCAGCCGCTTTTAATAAAAGCGTCAGTTTCGGATCACCCATCCAACGCGCAAGCTTGTCAGCTCCTAAAAACAAGCTCGTGAACGAAAACAGACTGATCAAAGCAAAAAAAGAAAAACAGACGACCAATATTTTCCGGAAATTTTTAAAATTGCTGCCATCGCTATACTCATTCAGCAGCTTTGACAGAATAACCGGAAATCCCGTTGTCGATAAAACCATGACAATTGCTAAAAACGGATATATTTGCTGATAAATATAAAAACCGATATCCCCTACAATATTTTGATAAGGAACTCGGTAGATAGCACTTAATCCTTTCGTAATGATTCCAGCAGCCGTCAATAAAACCGCACCTTGCAAAAATTTGTTCGTTCTTGCTTGAGGCACATTTTGAATCACACGTTTACTCCTTCCAAAATTCATACTTCATCTTTTTCCAGCATATTATAACATAATCTCGTCCACATTCGGCTGAAAGAGAATCTTTAGAGCGCTCGGCTAAACTTCACGGCTTTTAAGTCCAAATTCCGGCATAAGTTCCGTAAATAAAAAAAATCTAACACATACCCCATTTAACCTTCGTGGTTATCGCAAACCTAGAGACACCTTTCCTGAAAGGTTTATTTTCTGCTCCTTGCCACGCTCAATAAAATTTAACAGCGATGAAATGCCTGCTATCCTGTTGACTATTGTGAAGGGAATTGGCTGTCCGCCCTTCGAAGTGATGAGCTTTCTTGGCAAATTCATCGACAGGATTTTAGAAAAATTCCCCAAAATAAGAAGGTGAATTAGAGGAACAAAAGGTTTTAGTCTGTTCCTAAAGAGGAAAAACAGAACTTCAACAAACCGTGTCGAAATATCATATAGATGAACTTTGAAAATGATGGAAATAAATCCATCCAACACAATCATGTTTTACGTTGTAGCTTTCCATCCGAAAGATGTTTTAAACAGGTAGCGCCGTCGTTCGTTAAATACGTGAAGAGTGGAAATAAAGAAGAGACCACAGAAACTGTTGTGAATTCTGTGGTCTCTTTTATTAACGTGGTGTTGGAGACAGTCTGCTTGTGGAAGAAATAAAAAAGTAATTATTCCCTTTATTGTTCCATTTGTCTTGCCAAAAAACTAGCGGCTGTCTCAACTGCCTTACTTTCTACTTCTGTTAAAGGCTGCTCTTTCGAAAATATGACAACAGCCCCGATAGGATCACCGTTTGCAATGATCGGTCCAATGCAATAAGATTTTACTTGTTCTGTTACACCATCAGCGATTTCAATTTCTTCTTCTTCTGAAATGAAAACCGATTGCCGTTCATCCATCACCCGTTCCAGCAGCTCGCTTATATTTTTATTCAAATACTCTTTTTTCGAAACTCCGGAAACAGCAATAATAGCATCACGATCACATATGAGAACGGGGCTGTTTAAGCTATCGAATAACGCTTCAGCATATTCTTTCGCAAAATCACTCAATTCACTGATTGGGGAGTATTTTTTCAGTATTACTTCACCATCTCGGTCAACGAAAATTTCTAATGGGTCGCCTTCACGGATACGCAATGTTCTTCGAATTTCTTTAGGTATGACTACACGGCCTAAATCATCAATCCGTCGAACGATACCAGTTGCTTTCATCTTATGCTGCCTCACTTTCATCTAAAGATTAGTAAAGTAGCGATTGCCCTTTTTCCATTTTTGGAACAATCACCATCGTTGAAATTAGTATCCTTCACTAACCACGTAATATACATGATGAAAGCGAATTTTTTCCAAACACCGCTTAAAAACCCATTGCCAGCATTTCCATTTTAACCCTGTTTCAATATTAGCCGGCAGAAACTTCTTCTTTCTTTGCGTCTTTTAAGCCTGCCAACAGCTTCATTAAAATAGACAGCCATTTTTCAGTTTCTAAATTATGAATTTGCAATGTTAATTTCAGCCTTTTCCCTTCCATGCCAAACCCGACTATGCGACCGAATTCATCCGTTAGCTCGAACAATTTTTGTCCGTCAAAGGAGCTGCTTGCTTCCTCTGAAATAAGAATCGTGATAAGATCTTTCGTTTGTTTAATGACTTCGACTTTTTCTTGCCGTGCATATAACTTTAGCTTCGCTACTTTAAACAAAAAGTCTACTTCCTTTGGATACTCGCCAAATCTGTCCAATAATTCTTCATGCAGTTCCTGTAAATCATCAAACGTTTCGATGCCTCTAAACCTTTTGTACATGTCAATCTTTTGTTTTCCATCATCAATGTAAGACTGCGGAATGTAGGCATCTAATTCAAGCTCAATTTCAACTTCCCTTTTTGTCTCTTTTGGCCGTTCACCTTTCCGTTGTTCGATCGCTTCCTTCAGCATTTGGGAATATAAATCAAAACCTACCGAATCAATGAAGCCATGCTGTTGAGGACCTAACAAATTACCGGCTCCCCGAATGGCCAAATCACGCATCGCAATTTTAAAACCCGAACCTAATTCAGTAAATTCTTTAATGGCCTGCAATCGTTTTTCAGCAACTTCTGATAAAACTTTGTCCTTCCGGTAAGTAAAATATGCGTAAGCGACACGATTGGAACGACCGACACGCCCGCGCAATTGATAGAGCTGAGAAAGCCCCATTTTATCGGCGTCATAAACAATCAATGTATTTACATTCGGAATGTCCACACCTGTTTCAATAATAGTTGTGCTGACAAGCACGTCATATTGGCCATCCAAAAAGTTTAATATTACCGATTCAAGCTCATTTTCAGACATTTTTCCATGTGCAAAGGTTACTCTTGCATCTGGAACAAGCATAGAGATTTCATTGGCTTTCCGGTCGATATCCTCAACCCGGTTATATAAAACGTATACTTGACCTCCTCGCGCTAATTCACGTTCGATCGCTTCTTTCACAAGCATTGGGTTATATTCCGCTACATATGTTTGAACAGGAAAGCGATTTTCTGGAGGAGTTTCAATAATTGATAGATCACGCACGCCGATCATGGACATGTGGAGTGTTCTTGGAATCGGAGTTGCCGTCAAAGTTAACACATCAATGTTTGCTTTCATTTGTTTTATTTTTTCTTTATGTGTAACTCCAAATCGCTGCTCCTCATCAATAATCAACAAGCCTAAATCTTTAAATTGAACATCTTTGGAAAGCAAACGATGTGTTCCAATGACTAAATCGATCGTTCCATTTTTCAAGCCTTTAATCGTTTCATTCTGCTCTTTTCTCGTCCGGAAGCGGCTTAATACACCAATGTTAATTGGGTAATCTTGAAAACGATCCCTGATCGTTTCGTAATGCTGCTGCGCTAAAATGGTTGTCGGAACAAGAAAGGCAACTTGTTTTTGATCCATAATCGCTTTGAAGGCAGCCCGAATCGCCACCTCGGTTTTCCCATATCCGACATCTCCGCAAAGAAGTCGATCCATCGGCCGCTCCCGTTCCATATCCTTTTTCACCTCTTGAATGGAACGAAGCTGATCTTCTGTTTCTTTATAAGGGAATGTTGCTTCAAACTCCCTTTGCATTTCCGAATCAGGGCTGAACGCATAGCCTTTGCTTGCTTCCCGCTCAGCATACAGTTTAATTAAATCGTCAGCAATATCTTGAACAGACGATTCCACTTTTTTCTTGACTCTTTTCCATTCGTTTCCGCCTAATTTGTAAATTTTCGGCTCTTTTCCTTCTGTGCCCACATATTTTTGAACTTGATCAATTTGTTCAACTGGAACATACAGTTTGTCATTTCCTTGGTAACGAATGTGCAGGTAGTCTTTGTGTATACCGTTAATTTCTAAAGTTTCAATTCCAAGATATTTTCCAATCCCATGATTAACATGTACGACATAATCTCCCACTTCAAGCTCAGAATAGCTTTTAATTCTTTCTGCATTTGAAAGCTTCTGCCTTTGCTGTCTTCGTTTAACCCTCTTTTTGAAAAGTTCTTCTTCCGTTATGACCGCAAGTCGTCCTAAAGGAAGTTCAAAGCCTGTCTGTAAATCTCCTTTTAAAATGTGCAGCCCCTTTGACAGAATGTGGTTTGAATCAGAAATGACCGCTTCAATCTCATAGTCTCCAAGCACCCGTTCAAGTCTTTTGGTCCGTTCATCATTTGCACCGAGAAAAACTACGGTGTAATTTGCCTTGATCCAGCGATCAACTTCTGATTTCAACAAGTGCATTTGTCCATGGAAATTTTGCATCTGCTTGCAAGACACGTTCATCAAATTTTGCGGGTTTGTATAGGGGACGTGCCGCAAAAACAGTGATAAATAAACAATTGGATAAGATGTGTCACGTATAAGCTGGTAGTATTTATGGGACACTTTCGCATCATGGACAATTTTCCCTTGTTCCAGTAAAGAAGTAAACCATTCTCCTTCTTCATTCTCAAGATGATCAACCATTTCATGCACACGGCTTACTTCATCAATGACAATAACCGTATCCGCAGGGAAATAATCTAGCAAACTAGCAGGTTTGTCATAAAAGAATGAAAAATATTTAAAGAACTCCTGATCCTTCTGCCTATTTTGCAATTTTTCCAGATCATAGCGGATATTTTCTATAAATAAATTTTTGTGCTCATCTTTTTTCAATTTCTTTAAGCTGTTTGATAAAGCCGCTTCTAACTGCTTCATTCCTTTTTCATAATGGCTGTCCGTTAAAATGATTTCCTCTGCCGGTCCGATTGTCACTTCTTGAATCATTTCAATCGATCTTTGATCTTCAAGACTGAACGTTCGGATTGAATCTACTTCCGTATCAAATAGTTCGATGCGAATAGGATGTTCCTCCGTTAAAGGATAAATATCAATAATTCCACCGCGCACGCTGAATTCCCCAGGAGCAGACACCATGGAAACACGTTCATATCCCATTGAGTGAAGATGCGGAAGCTTCTCGTTTAATTCAAATGTTCCTCCAACAGAAATAGAAAGCTGATGGCTTTTCCATAACTCTTTCGGTGGGAGCATTCGTCTTAATGCAGCAACAGGGGCTACAACGATGCTTTTTTCACCTTTACATAAACGATTCAACACTTCCATCCTTTGTGCTTTTAGCTCTGGACTTGCGACTGCGATCTCAGATGCGATCAATTCATTTACAGGATACAAATAGACGGAATCGCCTAGTAAATTATTTAAATCTTCATAAATGATCTGAGCTTGATAAAGGTTATGAGTCACAACCAGCATCGGTTGTTTGATATCTTTGTAAAAAGCGGAAATAAATACAGACCTTGCTGAGCCAGAAAGTCCGGCTACCATTTGCTCTTTCAAACCTTCTTTTATACCGTCTACAACTGCTTGAAAGTCGTTTTGCGCATAAAAAAATTGATACAGGCTTTCCAATCTCCAGCCTCCTCTCGACAAATATAAAAATGCTTTGGAAATTTTGAAATCAAGTTTCCAAAGCTTTTACTGTATAAAATTTTCATATTGATGAAAATCGGGATTTCGCTCTAGCGCCTCCTGACAATCTTCACAAATACTTTTGACATGAATATCACCGTTTGGAAGATACTCGATCATTTCTTTCCGCTCTTCGTTCGTTAAATGATGAAATCCTAAATCGACGCTAAAAACAGATTTTTCAATGCTACCAATTTTGACGCCGCAATGGCGGCAATAATAATGAAGCGGCATCCTCCAACCTCCTGCACTTGTGGAATGAAAGGTTTTATGATTATTATGAACGGCAGGAGCCATTTTTATACGTTTGTTAATTGTATTCGTTCATGACTTCTAAGAATGGAGTGTGTATCCATTTTTCACATGCACTAGCCGATCGATCAACGGAATGTTGAATATGGTGCATTTCTTCTTCTGTAAATTTTCCTAATACATAGTCGACGATATCCATCGCGTGTTTCGGACAGCCAATCCCAATTCGAATCCGTTTAAAATCTTCCGAACCTAAATGCTGAATGATAGATTTCATTCCGTTGTGACCACCAGCACTCCCTTTCATTCTAAGGCGAATCTTGCCTACAGGCAAATCTAAATCGTCATATATTACAACCAACTGTTCAGTTGGGACATTGTAATAATTCAGTAAAGGACGAATGCATTCACCCGATAAATTCATAAATGTAAGCGGTTTTATCAATAATATCTTTTCATTTGAAAAATGACCGATACCGTATATCCCGTTAAATTTGCTTTCATTTAAAGATATGTTTAAACGCTTTGATAATTCATCAATTACCATAAACCCAACGTTATGTCTAGTTTGTTCATATTTTTTTCCAGGATTGCCAAGCCCTGCTATTACTTTCATGAAATGTCCCCCAATTTTTTATGATAGTGAGATGACAATTAATAGCATAAAAGACGTAACCAAAATAGGTTACGCCTAATTTATTCTTCTACAGCTCCGTCTTCCTTCTCTTCACTTTTTTGCTCATCAGCCGTATCCAATTCTTCATTTTCCGGCGGCAGGATGGTTGCCACAACCGTTTCAGGCTCATCTAAAATTTTAAACTGTCCATCTGTTTGAATATCTTGTACATGGATTGTATCATCTATTTCTAAGTTTGTTACATCGACTTCAATCGCCGAAGGAATATGAGCAGGTTTCGCTCTCACTTCCACCTCATGTGTTGTCTGCTGCAGCACACCGCCCTCTCTTACTCCTTTTGCTTCTCCAATTAAGACAATTGGTACTTCGATATCTACTTCATCATCCATATCGACAACATAAAAATCCGCATGTATAATCGTGTTTTTCATTGGGTCATGCTGCAGTTCGTACAGGAGGGCTTGATGGTTTTCGCCGTCAAGCTGAATGTTCAACATCGCATTGCGCCCTTGTTCGCGCAAAATTTTTAACAATTCCGATTCGCTCACTAAAATCGCTTTGTTCTCTTGTTTTTTTCCGTAAATTACGGCTGGAATTTGTCCTTGCTTTCTAGCTTTTCTTCTTGACGAATTGGTAAATGATTTTCTTTCTTTTGCATGTATGACTGCTGTCATGGTAATCCCCTTTCTTTCAGACTTTTTTTCTAATAACTCAATTCGAAAAAAGCCTTCTTACTACTATTGGTTTCCCATCATCACAAAGTCTAAACATGCTAATGAAAGAAATAATCAACTCACAACTCGCAAAGAAGATCCCTATAATATTATAATCTGCTAAAATCGTTTAAAAGTCAAAGACAAAATATTAGTCAAAAAGCACGCTGACCGATTGTTTTTCATGAACACGGATGATCGCTTCACTTAGCAATGGAGCGACAGAAAGCTGAATCAGCTTTTCAATTTTTTTCTCTTCCGGCAAAGCGATTGAATTCGTTACGACTAACTCTTTAATCTTCGAGTTTTGAATTCGTTCTATCGCAGGTCCAGACAACACCGGATGTGTACAGCAGGCATAAACTTCCCTTGCCCCATGCTCTACTAGAGCATTTGCCGCAAGCGTAATCGTTCCTGCTGTATCGATGATATCATCAATTAAAATGGCTGTTTTGCCTTCGACATTCCCAACAATGTTCATAACTTCAACCATATTTGGCTTAGGACGGCGCTTATCGATTATGGCAATTGGCGCCTTCAGCCGATCTGCCATTTTTCGTGTTCTCGTCACACCGCCATGATCAGGAGAAACAATGACAATATCATCAAAGCGTTTTTCCAAGAAATAATCTGCTAAAATCGGCACTCCCATTAAGTGATCGATAGGAATGTCAAAGAAACCTTGGATTTGCGGAGCATGCAAATCAAGAGTAATCATCCTTGTCGCGCCTGCAGTTTCCAATAAATTCGCAACAAGCTTAGCAGTAATAGGTTCTCTTGCACGTGCTTTCCGATCCTGCCGCGCATAACCATAGTATGGCATAACAATATTAATGGTTTTGGCAGATGCACGTTTAAGCGCATCAATCATAATGAGCAATTCCATTAAATGCTCATTGACTGGATCACTTGTCGATTGGATCACGTATACATCGCAGCCGCGAATGCTTTCTTCAATATTAATTTGAATCTCCCCGTCACTAAATCTCGTAACCGAACTTTTTCCCAAATCGACTCCTACTATATCCGCGATCTCCCTGGCAAGGGCTGCGTTTGAGTTTAAAGAAAAGATTTTTAAATTTTCGTCTTTATAACGATTTTTTGTCATTGTAAAGGGACCCTCCAAATTACGATTTTTTACCATTCATTTTTTCGATGACGTATCTCTCTTTATTCACTTGACGAGCCCTTGCGATCGATAATGCGCTGCCAGGGACGTCATCTGTAATAGTTGATCCGGCTGCTACATATGCTCCTTCGCCAATCGTAACCGGCGCAATAAGGTTTGAATTACATCCAATAAAGGCTCCGTCTTCGATTTTCGTTAAATATTTATTTTTCCCGTCATAGTTAACTGTTATCGAACCGCAGCCAAGATTCACCCCATTCCCAACTTCTGCATCTCCAATATAGCTTAAATGGGATGCTTTCGATTCTTTTCCAATTTTAGATTTTTTGACTTCGACAAAATTCCCAATTTTTACTCCATCGTCAATAACGGAGGCTGGGCGAATGTGTGCGAACGGACCGATGTTAACCTGATTTCCGATCTGACTGTCATGAACAACAGAATGACGGATGTTCGTATTATGGCCAATTTGGCAATCTTTAATTTCGGAGTTGGGACCGATTTCACATTCCTCTCCGATGACCGTTTTACCGATAATGACTGTACCCGGATAAATGACAGTATCTTGTCCGATCTCTGCATCTACTGATATATATGTATTATCAGGATCGACAATTGTAACTCCGTTTTTCATATGCTTTTGATTGATTCGCCTTTTCATAATAAGCTCCGCTTGCGAAAGCGCTATGCGGTCGTTTACCCCTAACGTTTCTTCAAAAGAATCTGTTTGAAACGCTGAAATGATTTCGCCTTTTTCCTTCAAAATCTCAATTACATCCGGCAAATAATATTCGCCTTGCGCATTGTCATTATTGACATGCTTTAAAGCTTCAAATAAGGAAGCGTTATCAAAGCAATAAGTTCCCGTATTAATTTCTGTCACAAGACGTTCACTTTCTGTAGCATCTTTATGCTCAACTATTTTTTCAACCAGCCCTTCTTCATTGCGGATCACTCGTCCATATCCAGTCGGATCATCCGCTTCTGCTGTCAGAATGGTGGCTTTTGCTTTCGTTTCCAGATGATGCTTTAACAATTTTTCAAACGTCTCGCTGGTGATCAGCGGCGTATCGCCACAAACAACAATTGTCGTTCCTTCTTTCCCCTCAAGATATTGAGCCGCCTGCAAAACAGCGTGAGCAGTTCCAAGCTGCTGCTCCTGCAAAACATACAATGTCTGTTCGCCGAGCTCTGATTTTACTTTTTCCGCACCATGACCGACGACGGTAATGATTTCGTCAACTTGAAGCTTGGAAACATTGTCTATCACATGCTGTACCATAGGTTTACCGCAAACAGGATGCAGCACTTTATAGAGCTTTGATTTCATTCTTGTTCCTTGCCCGGCTGCTAAGATGACTGCAAAACATTTCTCCATTTATAGGCCTCCAATACCCTTTTTATCCATAAAAATCTTATCTTAAATAATGTTCTATTTCAAGAAATCTTGTGTGATTCCGTAAATTTCCGTTTCACTCTATTTTTCTCGAAAAAGGTACAGAAATAGGATAGGAATTTTATTAAAAATCTACGAGGAAGCCCTAAATTTTATGCTTCTTCCCTCTTCTCTAAAGGTCGGTTTTAATACTTTGACGAAAAAACAAGAAGGAAAAGAACGCCTGATTGGAGGCCTTAACAAAAAAAAATTCATTTCAGCAGAACAACATTGCCTAAAGTTTTTTGATTTATTCGATTGCTTCCTTTCGATGAACCAAATTTTCTGACAGTGGCTGAACGTAGAAGGTTATACTTGGATGCATTGTTGTTCAATGAAGTTGATTTACGATTTACAGCTCTGCATTTTTTCAAATGCCGATGTATGAACATTAATTTTTGAAACAAATACCATTTCCTATACAACCATCAGACTTGATGATCAATAGCTGCATAACAATTGAGTATGTAAGAAAAACAAAGGAGGCCATCTATTCTTTTGCAAACGTTTACTAAATCGTATTAGTGAACAGATCCTTTAAAAAAGAAAGGGTCTTAAGCTGAATGCTTTAAGCCCCTTCTTTTACATCATATTTTTATGAAGCCCCTGCTTCTTCATATTCAAAATCTTCCGTCTCACCTAAACGGTGATATTCAGCTAGAACAGCGTCTTGAATTTTACCGCGAGTATTTGAATTAATAGGATGTGCAATGTCTCGAAACTCTCCATCCGGTGTACGTTTACTAGGCATTGCTACAAAAAGGCCGTTATTTCCGTCAATTACACGTATATCGTGGACGACAAATTCATTATCCAATGTTATGGACGCAATCGCTCTCATCCGACCTTCTGTATTGACGCGGCGCAATCTTACATCTGTCACTTCCATCCTGTTCACCACCTTTTTCTTCGCAAAAACTTTAGTAACCATAATTCAACAATTCAACGGATTTTTAAATTTTCCTTCTTTTCACACAAAAAATTTTTGGGAAAAATAAAAAAATAAAAAAGGATCCGATTCGCAAAACGGATCCTGAACAATCAACCTTTTATTTAACTAAAGCAATCACTTCAATTTCAACGAGGACATCTTTCGGAAGTCTTGCAACTTCCACACATGACCGAGCAGGCTTATGCGTTTGAAAATATTCCCCATATACTTCATTAAAAGCAGCGAAATCGTTCATATCTTTTAAAAATGCGGTTACTTTGACAACAGTTTCCAACGAAGCGCCTGCTTCTTCCAATACACCCTTTAAATTCGCGAAAACTTGGTGAGTCTGTTCTTTAATATCTCCTTGTACCAAGTTTCCTTCAGGGGTTAAAGGAATTTGTCCAGAGCTATAAAACATGTTATTCACAATAATTCCTTGAGAGTATGGTCCGATTGCAGCCGGAGCCTTTTTTGTTGAAACGACTTTCATTTTGAAACACTCCCTTACGATTCATTATTTTTATGCTAGAGGAAATCGAAATAATTTCCTTTACTAACTTGTATGGATCGTTCCTTTTCATTCATATCGGAAAGTTTTAAAATGGAAATATATTCATTTACAAGCCGTTCATCCACGCTTTCTGATTCCACAAGAACCCCAATTCCTGAAACATTTGCGCCAAATTCAGACAGCATGCTGATCATGCCGTTGATCGTTCCTCCGGCCTTCATAAAGTCGTCAACAATTAACACATTCGATCCTTCTTTTAAGCTCCTCTTTGCAAGCGTCATAGTTTGGATTCTTTTCGAAGAGCCTGAAACATAATTAATGCTTACCATCGGCCCTTCTGTCACTTTATTGTCACGGCGAACGATGACAAAGGGAACATCCAAATAGCTGGCAACTGCATAAGCAATTGGGATTCCTTTCGTAGCTACAGTCATGACGACATCAATTGTACGATTCGCAAAAACCGAAGCAAATAAACGCCCGATTTGATTCATCATTTTTGGATTTCCCAGTAAATCTGTTAAATATAAATAACCTCCAGGCAAAAGCCGGCTGGGGTCTGAGACTTTCTCGCACAGTCTTTGAATAATTCCATTTGCTTCGTCCCTCGTCACCTTCGGAATAAATTTGACACCGCCAGCTGCGCCTGGGGTTGTGATTAAAGTTCCGATCCCTTGTTGCTCAAAGGTTTGCTTTATGATCACTAAATCCTCGCTAATGGAGGATTTAGCTGATTCGTACCGTTCAGAGAAAAAAGTTAATGGGATGAGCGCATGTGGATGATGAAGCAAATAGTGTGTCATATCGACAAGTCTCCCACTGCGTCTAAATTTCATAGACGAACCTCCAAATCCCGAATGTTTTTAAAGTAAATATAACTTAATATTCGCATTTAATCAAGGGCTATCCGATCCCCAAGCATTCTGACTGCATACACTTGATCGCAAAATCCCCTCAAGCCGTTATAAACACGATGAAGCCTCGACTCGTGTTGAACAAGTCCATATACTGTCGGTCCGCTTCCGCTCATTAAAACAGCATCAGCTCCAAAACGTTTCATTTGTTCTTTAATCAAAGCAACTTCCGGATACATCTTCATTGTGACCGACTCAAGGACATTTCCAAGCTTCGCACAGATTTCTTGATAATTTTGATCCTTTATCGCTTTGACCATTCCACTAACATCAGGATGCTCAATGTCATTTATCTTCAAATGTCGGTAAATTTCAGCAGTGGACACACCGATATCAGGCTTCGCCAATACGACCCAGCAATGCGGAGGAGGATCAATCAGCTCAATTTTTTCGCCTCTTCCGGTCGCCACAGCTGTGCCTCCGTAAACACAAAAAGAAACATCTGAACCAATTTCTGCTCCAAGTTTCGCAAGATCATCAAGGGAAAGATCCAAATTCCATAGTTTATTTAATCCCCTTAACGTTGCTGCTGCATCACTGCTCCCTCCTGCAAGGCCCGCAGCAACAGGGATGCACTTTGAAATCGTGATTGCCACACCCTTTTGAATCCCGAAACGGTCCTTTAAAAGCTGTGCCGCTTGGTAAGCTAAATTCCGATCATCATCTGGCACAAATCGATTATGCGATATGATACGTATTTTATTTTCATCAAGAAGCTTCAGCTCGATTCGATCAGCTAGATCTATGGTCGTCATGACCATATTCACTTCATGGTATCCGTCAGATCTTTTATGTAAAACATCTAAAGATAAATTAATTTTTGCCGGAGCTTTTTCCAATACTCGCAAATACATTCACCTACTTTTTCGTTCTGACAAAATGTATTCACATTGTACCATAAATAGGGATATAATAGCATAATTCGACAAAATCCGTCCATTGAAAACACAAAAAAATGCCGGCCCAAACTATGAGCCGGCCACCCGAATGTCTGCTTTTAAAAAGTTTTGCCGTTTTGCTTAGCCAATTGCTCTTCTGCAATCTCGATCGCCCGTTTTACCATGTTTCCGGCATCACGAGCCCGAATGGCTCCCCATCCTTCATTTTTGACCGTTTCATAAAAGCCCAATTCCTTAGCCAATTCATACTTAAAGCTTTCTGACATAATGCCTCGGCGTCTAGCCATTCTTTGACTCCCCCTTAAATAAAAACAGACATTCCCGCGGATTTTATCCGCTTACTGTTAGTTTCAAGCGAAAAGCTTGATTTATGCTTTTAAAAAAATGCCAGAGAAAAAAATAAAAGCAGCAAACAAATTTCGTTTACTGCCCGCCCATTGCAACATTGTTGTTTTCATCTATAAAAGTAATTTGGACTGTTTCCGTTAACACATCTGCATAGCTGTATGAAACGCGTTCAAAAGCATTTTCTTCCTGGTCAAGTTCAATCACAAAAACCGATGGATACGTCTCGGCTAAAACGCCTGAACGTTCAATTGTTTTTCTACGTCCGCCATTCGCTTTTAATGTTAATCGACGGCCTAGATTAGAATCGAGAGCTTGTTTAATATCGGATAACGTTTTTGCCATTGGAACCACCTCACAAAGTTCATTATACACAGAATCGACTAATAAGTCAAATAAATTTTTTATTATAACAGCCTTTAAACATCTGTGTCAACGTTTTCTTTTCAACAAATTTCTCTAATACTTGTCATAGTTTTCCCGTTTTTGCAAAAATTATATGGATTTATCCAAAAAAAAAAAGCAGTCCAAACGTTTATTCGTTTTGACCTGCTTCCTCAATATATCGGTTAAATGGTAAACCTGACCGCATGACGCCCTTTGTTTCAATGCCTCCTAATCCTTTTTCCCGCGACAAGGTGTTTCGAAGTACATCCCAAACATTAATACGTTCTACAAAAGGAGTAAAGCTGATTTTAGAAACAATATACACAGGATCTAAAGCATGAATGTTCACTCTTGACGGTGAACTTGCAAAATTGGCCCCAGCTCTTATTAATGACTCAAAATGAGATTGGCATGCACCGGCAAAAATAATCAGCTGATCAAGCCCGGGAATTTTTTTCCGCGCCTTCCTGACCGTTTTAATAAAATCCTTCGAGTGTCGGTAAGCATTCAAATCCAATATTGTCCCTTTATGCTTCGAATAAGAATCATGTCCAGTAATGACTAGTATATCCGGCCGATATTTTTCTAAAAGCTCATCAATATGATCAGCCATTTCGTTTTCTTTTAAATGTATGCCGTGAACAGGAACACCAATTTTTTCGTATAAATTTAAGCATTTTTCCAAATAATTGGGGTCGCCATCTACATGTAATACTCTGCCTGGAATATGAAAACATTCATTTTGATATTCAAATTCGGACGAAGCGTAAAATTCTTGTTTTTCACGAGATAGATCATAATCTTGCTTCAGGAGATAAAGCGTATTTTCTATTTTTTCCCTTTCTTGTTTTTCACGTATTTTTTGTTCTTCTTTATTCATGATGACTAAGTCGTCATAAGGGGCATCAGCAATTAAACGGACGTCCTGTCCTGAAATAAGGGCAATCAGACGGCCAGTATGATCCTTTTTTATTTCTAAGATCCGAAAAAGCAAATCGCACTGATAAGACTTTCTGGCCACTATCATCCCCGGCTTTATTAGCATAATGTTCACTCCGAACGGGAATAGTTTTCTTTTCTTCTTTAACGTATGTCTTGCTTTTCAAAATGGTGATTTACCCTATTTAAATATTTCGTAAAGTCTGTCGCTCAATAAAGCAAATTCTTCAATGGTCAATGATTCCCCCCTGCGCTTTCCATCGATTCCTGCTGATGTCAAACATTCTTCAATTATGTTTTTATTCGCCTTCCCATTGGGTAAGTTGTTGAGTAAATTGTTCAATAACGTTTTTCTTCTTTGAGCAAAACTTGCTTTTACTACTTGAAAGAAAAATGCTTCATTTTTGACATGAATAAGCGGTTCTGGACGCAAATCGAGGCGAATGACAGACGAATCCACGTTTGGCTGAGGGATGAATACTGTCTTCGGCACCGACATAACCGTTTTCGCTTCAGTGTAATATTGGACGGCAATGGATAATGAGCCGTAATCTTTTGTTGACGGTTTGGCTGTCATTCGTTCTGCCACCTCTTTTTGAAGCATGACGACGATCGCTTTTAGTGGCAAACGGTTTTCCAAAAGCTTCATAATGATCGGCGTGGTGATATAGTATGGCAAATTGGCGACTACCATGACTTCACGGCAATTGTTCAATTTTTTTTCAATGATTTCGTGGAGGTTTGCCTTTAATACATCTTGATAAATGATTTCGATATTTGAATATGGAGCTAAATTTTCTTCAAGAATCGGAAGCAGTCTGCCATCGACTTCAAAGGCAATAACTTTCTTAGCATTTTTTGCTAATTGTTCTGTTAATGCGCCGATCCCTGGACCTATTTCGATGACTCCTGTTTCTTCTGTTACACCTGCACGCTCAATCATTCGATGCAATATGTTCGGTTCCACAATAAAGTTTTGCCCTAAGCTTTTTTTAAAAGAAAAGCTGTATTTTTCAAGAATTTGTTTCGTTCGGCTTAACGTTGCTATTTCTTTTTCCATCTGCCTCTTCCTCCTTTAAGATCGCCTCAATTGCCTCCAAAAACGCTTCTTTCGTAATATGAAACATTGCCAAGCGTTTCATTAGCTGTTTTCCGTTAGCATAGCCGATTTTTAGCCGCTCTCCAAGCTTTTCCCTCCGCTTTTTTGCCGTTGGACCGCCAATTAAACCATAAAAAATCAAATCTAACATGGAAATGCTGCTTTTCCATTCGTTCATTTCCTCTCTCACCGAACGCAGCGCTTTCCGAATAGATTCTGCGCTGGCATGCTCAACGCCAATTCCTCTCCCGTTTTTTGCTCTGGCCTCATTGCGTGGCAAAAAGGCATGTTTGCATCCAGGAACATGTTCAGCTATTGTTTTGCGAATTTTTTCTCCCGGAGCGTCAGGATCCGTAAAAATAATAACTCCCCGCGTGTTTTGGGCAAGGCGTATTTGTTCAATAATCGATTGATTAATGGCAGAGCCGTTCGTTTCAATCGTATCGGCGTCCACTGCTCTTTTTATTGCCAGCGTATCATCTTTACCTTCAACGATAATAATTTCTTTTATTTTTTTTTTCATTTTTTCCTCCAAAACTTGAAACCTTTTTGTAATATTTGTCGTCAAATTGTATAAAAGGCTACTGATTTCCAATTATACCGTAAAAAAACAGAGGGTCGAAACCCTCTGTCAAAACAGCACTCGATAAAATTAACGTAAAACCCTTATTTTGACCTTTTTTCGACCCCATTGATATGCTTGAGACTTATTTGGGAAAAATACGTCAATTTTATTTCCGGAAATTGCTGAACCAGTATCGGCGGCAACTGCATATCCGTATCCTTCAACATACACCTTTGATCCGAGCGGAATGACAGACGGATCAACTGCGATTACCTTTGCATTTGGATTTGAGCGCAAATTGTACCCCGTTGCTGTTGTGCCTGAACAGCCATTGCAGGATGCTGTATATGCAGTAGCCGTCACATAAAATTCTTTAGACTTGCTGCCAGTTCCTCTTGAAGCTAGTGCAGGCTGCGAAGAAGCTTTTGTCCCGACAACAACAATTTTATCTTTGCTTTCCTTCGTTGTTACAGTTTTTATAAGCTTACGGGAAATTTCTTTTCCATTTTCCAAAATGACTTCAAACTGTTTTTGGCGTGTTCCTTTTTCGCCTTCTTGAATCACTTTTTTCGTTCCTTCAGCTAAATTTTTATCTGTACGTTGAACGATTTTAAATACAATTGGTTCTTCCACTACATCGGTGACTTTTTCTACTCTGGTAATTTCTACATTTGTGTTTTTATTTAACACTGTTGTTAGCCCAGGTTTTACTTTATCCATTGGGTTCAATTTTACGTTATGTTCCTTTAAAAAGTCAGCGACAGTAGTCGAAGTAGACCAAATCTGTTGGTTTTTCCCACCAATATTTAAAGTGATAAGATGCGCTTTATTCACCTTTAGTTCCATGTTTTTTTCAATTTTTGCATCTAATGCTGGTAGAACTTCATCTTTTTCGGTAATGGAAATTTTTTGCTGCCTTAAAACATCTTCTACCGTATCAGCAGTTGTGAAAATCTTCCTTCGCTCATTGTCTACAATCAGCTGGACAGGTTTGGCATATTTTATCACTATATTCATGTTGTCTTGAATGTCCCGATGTTTCGCATGAGAAATATAATCATTAGCTTGTAATTTTATATCTAATTCTTTCAAAAGATCACTGACTTGGTCTGCATGGGTCCTTACTTCCTCTGTTTTCCCATCAATAGTGACTCTAACAGTATCTTTTGTTCCTTCATATCCCCCATACGTTGCTCCTGTGCCAATTAAACATACACCGACTGCAGAAAGGACATACTTTTTTCTCTTGGAAAGGTTGGATACCATATTTTTCATGTTTTCAATCACGAAAACGCCTCCTTCTCCTCCGTGAGATTATATAGAGTATTTTTAAACCTGTCAACCCTCCTGCACTTTTCTCGTTTTTTGTAACTATTATCTTGAAGTTTGAACAAAAAGTGAAGAAAGACTTCTCGACACGTTTATCCTATGAGGAAAAGAAGACGTGTAGAACTTTTTTGAATCATTCTTTTTTCAGACAAGCTTGAACAAGCTTCGACAGAAATCTTTATCATGAAATGCCGAATAATTTTTTTCCATTTCTGGTTGTAATTTTTGCTATTTCTTCAAAGGTGAGTCCTTTCAGCTCTGCAATTTTTTCTGCGATATATTTGACATAGCTTGGTTCATTCCGTTTGCCACGGAATGGATGAGGGGTTAAATAAGGACAATCGGTTTCAATTAATAATCGGTCCAATGGAATTTCCGCAGCTACTTCTTTTGGTTTTTTTGCATTTTTAAATGTAACAGGACCGCCGAACGAAATATAGAAATTCATGTCCATACATTGCTTGGCAACCTCTAAGCTTCCGGAAAAGCAATGCATGACTCCGCCTACTTCCTTCGCATTTTCCTCTTTTAATATTTGAACAATGTCTGCAGTTGCTTCTCTGTTATGAATAATGATCGGCAGCTGTACTTCCTTTGCTAATGCAATTTGCTTGCGAAACACTTCTTTTTGCACATCCTTAGGTGATTTATCCCAATGATAATCCAGGCCCATTTCACCTAGTGCGACAACTTTCGGATGGCTGGAAAGCTCTCTTAACCAATCTAAATCGTGATCCGTCATATCAATGGCATCAACCGGATGCCAGCCGACAGCTGCATATATAAAGTCATACCTTTCAGAAAGCTCTATAGCCTTTGGAATTGTTTCGCGGTCAAAGCCGACAACAACGATAGTTTCCACTTTTTCTTGAAGTGCCCGGTCAATTACTTCGTTTAAATCCTCCTCAAATTGCACCGCATTTAAATGTGCATGAGTATCAAACAGCATATTTTGACATCCTTTCCAATCATTTTTTCCCTTTTTCGATAAAAGGGAAAGAGGTGTTCCACGTGAAACACCCCAAAAAAACATTCTTCGACAAATTTATTTGATTTTCGTTCCATTCGGTAAATCTGAATCGACGGTAGCAAGCGACAAGGTTCCGTTTTCTTCCCCTGCCAAAATCATTCCTTGCGACAATTCTCCACGCAATTTTACCGGTTTTAAATTTATTGCACAAATAACTTTTTTGCCGATTAATTGTTCAGGCTGATAATATTTAGCAATTCCAGAAACAACTTGGCGTTTTTCAGATCCTAAATCCAACTGAAGTTTTAACAGCTTGTCTGCTTTTTCTACTCTCTCCGCTTGAATAACCTCCGCCACGCGTAAATCCACTTTCATAAAATCATCAATTGTAATTTCATTCTCATCATCTGCTGTTTCTTTTTTAGCCTCAGGTGCCGATCCTTTCATCTGCTCTTTTATATAGTTCACTTCCTGTTCAATATCTAAACGCGGAAACAGCGGCTCTCCTTTTTGCACCCGAACCTCTTCCAGCTGCCCAAACTTATGAATGGATTCCCAATTTTTCAAATGATCGTCCTCTACACCTATTTGCGCAAAAATTTTATCCGGTGTTTTTGTTAAAAATGGTTTTAATAAAACGGCTATATGTCGAAGCGACTCAGCCAAATGATACATGACGGATGCAAGCTGATTTCTTTTTGACTCGTCTTTTGCCAGTACCCAAGGCTCCGTCTCATCAATGTATTTATTTGTCCGGCCAATAAATTGCCATAGGGCTGTCAGCGCAACGGAAAACTCCATTTTATCCATGGCTTCTTCGTACTTTTTAACTGTTTCGGTTCTGAATGTGCGAAGAGCCTCATCGTAAGGCGTTTCATCCGCTTGTTCTTTTTTTACAATGCCGTCAAAATATTTATCGATCATGGCCACCGTTCGGTTTAGTAAGTTTCCTAAGTCATTAGCTAAATCATAGTTAATGCGCTCCACAAAGCCTTCAGGAGTAAATACTCCGTCCGCTCCAAACGGAACTTCACGCAGCAAATAATAGCGCAAAGCATCAAGCCCATAACGGTCAATCAATGTAACTGGATCCACAACATTTCCTTTTGATTTAGACATTTTTCCGTCCTTCATTAACAGCCATCCATGTCCAAACACTTTTTTAGGAAGAGGCAGATCAAGCGCCATGAGCATAATCGGCCAGTATATCGTGTGAAAGCGGACAATCTCTTTCCCTACTAAATGAACATCTGCAGGCCAATATTTTTTAAATTTTTCTTCATTCTCGGTTCCGTAGCCGAGCGCCGTAATATAGTTTGTCAATGCGTCAATCCAAACATAAATAACATGTTTTGGATTACCAGGAACTTTAATGCCCCAGTCAAAAGTCGTCCGGGATACCGCCAAATCTTCCAGCCCAGGCTTTATAAAGTTATTGATCATTTCGTTTTTTCTTGATTCCGGCTGAATAAACTCTGGATTTTCTTCATAAAATTGCAGAAGCCTGTCGACATATTTGCTCATTTTAAAGAAATAAGACTCTTCTTTTACCTTCTCAACAGGGCGGCCGCAATCAGGGCAATTTCCGTCCACTAGCTGTCTTTCTGTAAAAAACGATTCACAAGGCGTACAGTACCATCCTTCATACTCATCTAAATAAATATCTCCCTGCTTTACTAGACGGTCGAAAATTTTTTCTACTACCTTCTTATGTCGCTCTTCAGTCGTTCTTATAAAATCATCATAGGAAATATCTAATTTTTTCCATAATTCTTTAATCCCTGAAACAATATCATCAACATACTTTTTAGGAGATACTCCTTTTTCCTCCGCTTTTCGCTGGATTTTTTGCCCATGCTCGTCAGTTCCCGTTAAATACATGACATCATAACCGCGAAGGCGTTTATATCTCGACATGGCATCGCCGGCTACCGTTGTATACGCATGACCGATATGTAATTTATCGCTCGGATAGTAAATGGGCGTCGTTAAATAAAATGTTTTTTTTCTGTTTTCCACAATATTAATCCTCCTTTGCCACTACATTACAGAAAAGCTCTCGTCAGTTGGACGAGAGCGACAAAACCAAGCATTGATTACATATTCTATGATACCATCATAGCCTGTTTTATCAAGAAAATATACATAATCTTTCATCATCTTATAAGATTTACACAGTTATTTAAATTGAACAGTATTTCGAATCAAAAGGATTGACGTTTATTGGAAAAACTGTTATTCTATTAATTGACAATCGCAAATGTCGAATAATGGCGAAAAAGGGAGTATATAGGCGATAAATCTTTATTTTACAAATGGGAGGAGACAAATTTTATGAAATCTACTGGAATTGTTCGTAAAGTTGATGAGTTGGGACGCGTAGTTATTCCGATTGAATTGCGCAGAACATTAGGAATTGCTGAAAAAGATGCTTTAGAAATTTATGTGGATGACGACCGCATCATTTTGAAAAAATATAAACCTAGCATGACTTGTCAAGTAACTGGAGAAGTTTCTGATGATAACTTCCAGCTTGCAGGCGGAAAAATTGTTCTTAGCCGCGAAGGTGCAGAGCAAATTTTAAAAGAAATCCAAACCATTTTGGAATCTTCTAAATAAAAAGTTAAAAGTCCCTACTATTCAGGGACTTTTATTTCAAATGATACTCCTGATACACTTCCCGTTTTGGCAAATTTCGATCCAATGCGGCCAATTTGATCGCTTCTTTTGATGGATAGCCTTTTTCTATATAATGTTCAACATGTTCTTTAATCGTCCATTTACTCCACCATGTTTCTTTGTTATCATCGGGAGTATTTTCTTGACTGCCTTCAATGATTAAACAAAACTCCCCTTTGATTTCATGATTTTCCGCCCAATCTAATAGTTCATCAACTGTCCCCCTCACAAACTCCTCATACATTTTTGTTAACTCTCGAGCAACAGCTATTTTCCTATTGCCAAAAAATTCATGAATATCCTTTAACGTTTCAACGAGTCGATGAGGAGATTCATAAAGGATAATGGTTTCTTTCTTATTTTTTAATTGCTCCAATTGTTTTTTCTTTTCTTTTTTCTTGTGATGTAAAAATCCAAAAAAATAAAAAGGCTGAGGCGCAATTCCTGAAGCGATCAATGCCGTTAATGCAGCATTAGCCCCCGGAAGCGGTATAACCGGATAATGATGGTCTAAAACTAGCTGAACAAGCTCACTTCCTGGATCAGAAATGGTTGGCATGCCGGCATCGCTGACAAGTGCAACTTTTTTCCCCTCTTCAATCATTTTCATGATCTGTCTTCCACTCGAATTTTTATTATGTTCATGATAGCTGATGATGTTTGTATCAATATGATAATAATGACATAATTTTTTCGTTTGTCTCGTGTCCTCCGCTGCAATAACGTCACACTCTTTTAACACACGGATTGAACGGAACGTCATATCTTCTAAATTTCCGATCGGCGTCGGCACTAAATATAGTGCGCCCTTCTCTACATCTTCCGCATAGCTTTTTTGCTGCCACATCCCTATTCACCACCATAATTTATACATTCCGCTTTAGTCACATTTTATTTACCCGTACAATATTTTTTGAACTTCATCCGTATAATTGTTTTGATCATCGTAAACGATCAATGGGGGTAGAATTTTTAAATCAGGATTCCCATCTTTTATTCCTTCTACTAATAAAGTATTTGCTTCCTTTCCAAGCTTTGGATATACAAAGCGAATTCTTTTCGGTTCCACTCGATATTTTTTCATGAGTTCGATCATTTCTAAAAATCGTCCTGGACGATGGACAAAGGCAACTTTTCCCCCCGGCCTTACCAATTGGCTGCTTACACGTATAGCATCTTCAAGAGTGCATAATATTTCATGCCTTGCAATCGCAAAATATTCGTTTTTATTTAACTCTTCTTGTCCCGGCGTTTTGAAATAAGGGGGATTGCATGTTACAACATCGAACTTCCCATACCCAAGCTGTTTCGGCATGTCCAAAATGTCGCCGTGAATGATCTTTATTTGATGTTCAAGGTGATTATATTGGACAGATCTGACAGCCATATCAAACAGCCGCTTTTGTATTTCCACTCCTGTGATCGTTCCTTTTGTTCTTGTGCTTAATAAAAGTGGAATCACCCCGTTTCCTGTACAAAGGTCAATCAAATTCCCTTTTTGGATCGGGACATACACAAATTTTGCGAGAAGAACTGCATCGAGAGAAAATGCAAAAACTGAAGGACTTTGAATGATGCGCAAATCTTCCGCTAACAAATAATCCAGCCTTTCATCATCGTGCAAATATACCATGTAAATTTCCCTTTCTTGAGATTACTTACTCGTCCTAGTCATAAGAAAAGCCTCCTGAAAAGGAAGCTGCACTTACTTTTTATTTAAAAATGAGAGGCAGAACAGGCAATCTCCATCTTTCCTTACACTGCCATAATGCAGATTACAAATATGAAATCCTTCCTGATAAAGTCTTGCCAGGTTATCATACCCTTCGCCAATATCTATATGTCCAAGCTTTTTTTCCTTCTTCTTAGCGCTTTTCAATTCTTCTTGTTTCAAATTCATTTGATCAAAAGAAGACATTCGTTTGCGCAAGTGGTCGTTTTCCAATTTTAAATGTTGGTTTTCTTCAATTAATTCTCCTATATGCTGCTTTAATTCTCCTAATTGGCGGTACAAATAACCAATTTGTTCCTCCAGCAATGTCACAGCATCAAAAATTTCTTTTTTGTTCACTGGTTTTCCACCTCTAATCTGTGAACTCCATAGAAACAGCATCGTCTTGTATTAATTCTTCCCATGTGTATTCAACGACGCGATCGCGATTGATCAGTTCAACTTGCAGCACACGTTCTAAAATATTTAGTCCGACAACCTTTCCTGTTCCATTCGGAGTTTCTATAGTATCTCCAATATCCGGAAGTTGCTCTTTTGCTGTTTCATATTCATCATTCTCATATTTTAAGCAGCACATTAATCTTCCGCATAACCCCGAAATCTTTGTAGGATTCAAAGACAAATTTTGATCTTTCGCCATCTTAATCGAAACAGGCTCAAAATCCCCTAAAAATGTGGAGCAGCATAGCATTCTTCCACAGGGGCCGATTCCGCCAAGCATTTTCGCTTCGTCTCGCACCCCGATTTGTCGAAGTTCAATTCTCGTTTTAAAAATAGAGGCCAAATCTTTTACAAGCTCGCGAAAATCAATACGCCCGTCAGCAGTAAAGTAAAAAATGACTTTGTTGCGGTCAAATGTATACTCTACATCGACAAGCTTCATCTCTAAACCGTGTTCTTCTACTTTTTTTAAACAAATATCCATCGCTTCTTTTGCTGCCCTGTTGTTTTCTTGGACAATCATCCGATCCTTTTCATCAGCTTTCCGAATGACTTTCTTTAATGGAAGCACAATATCATGCTCTTCCACTTGTTTTTTGCTGACTACTACTTTTCCATATTCAATCCCTCTGATTGTTTCAACAATGACATAATCATCAAGCTGTATATCAAAACCATTTGGATCAAAATAATAAATTTTTCCCGCCTTTTTAAAGCGAACTCCTACAACATCATACAAGCTTATCCCTCCTGCAATGTTAAAACCAAATCTTCCATAAGAAGCTGCGGATTAACATTGAAATTTAACCGTTTTTTTGCATTCAAAATGGAGACGATTTGGTGTAAAACAGTTCGTTGGCCAAGCTTTAGCCCTTGCTGTTTTAACATTGGCAATATATCTAAATAAACAACGTCATCTTCATTTCCGATTTGAATTGATAATAAATCTTTATATAAAAATAGGAGAAAATCCAGTCCCATTTCCATTTGCTCTTTATCTGCAAAAAAAGGCACCCAATGATTATGAATAAAAAGCAATGCATGGTCGGGACGGGAGTCCAATACTTCATATAATTTTATCACTTTGGTTCTTGCTTCCGCAAACCAATCGTCACGGCTAAGTGAAAATGCTTCTTCAATATTATTGGTAACTTGACTGACGAGGGCAGCTATATGACTTGGAGTTCCTTTTTTCTCAAGTTCCTGCTGAATCATTTTTGGGGGAATGGGTTGGAAGGTTAATATTTGGCATCTAGAAAGAATTGTCGGCAACACTCGATGAACTTGATTTGTTATTAATATTGCCATTGTTCCTTCCGTCGGTTCCTCCAAAAATTTCAATAAACTGTTGGCCGCATTGACAGTCATCTGGTCGCATCCAGATATGATATAAAGCTTCCGGTTCGATTCAACGCCCGTTTTTGCAAATTCCTTCTGCAATGCTTCTATTTGTTCTTTTTTGATTGATAAGCCATCAGGCTCTATAAAGTGAAGATCAGGATGATTTCCGCTCTCAACTCTCTTGCAGTTTGAACATTGTCCGCACGGTTTATAATTTTTCTCCAAATGCTCGCAAAAATAACTTTTTGCAGTTAAAAAAGCAGCATCCTTTTTTCCTGTGCCCTTTTTCCCTTGAAATAAATAGGCGTGGGCCAATCTATTTTTCTTAAAAGAATTTTGTATTATTTTCAATACTTTTGGCTGAAGTTTTTCGAGTTCTTCCCATGTTTTCATTTATTGTACCACTCGCTTACGTATATAAATTCACGATCAGCCCTTTTATTTCCCCTATTTTCCCTAAAATGTTTACGGCATCTTTTTCTTTATTTAAAATTTCTTCGGTCAATTCCACCAGCTTTTGGTCAATTTGGGAAACGATTTTTAAATTCCGTCTGTTCCCATAAAAATCCCAGCTCTTTGATTCTTTGACACCCATTCCGAATTCAATCGTTTCACGAATAAGCCGCTTTACTAATCTTTTAAACTTAGACAAATCATGCATATTTCTCGATTTACTTAGACGTTCTCCGGCTTTCTCCAGTTCATTTAAAAGCTGTTTCCATTGTTCTTCATGGAGCTTGGATTCATGCTTTTCAACCATTTGAGAAAATATTTTAGATCTGTTTTGTGTTCCGTTCTGTTCAATTGTTTGTTTAGGCAGTATTGTTCTTAAATCTTCATTTACTTTCATTTGCTCTCACCTTTAAAATTGATGAAATTGTTCAACTGGAAGGACAAAAACAGTTGCACCGCCAACCTCAATTTCAAGCGGATAGGGAACGTAAGAGTCGGTATTCCCGCCTATCGGTGAAACTGGAGCAACAAGCTGTTGGCGAGATTGGCAGTTCGTTTTAATGATATCGAGCGCTTTTTGCACACGAATGTCTTCTGTTCCAATAATAAAAGTAGTGTTGCCGGACTTTAAAAATCCCCCGGTGCTTGCAAGCTTTGTCACACGAAAGTTATGTTCCGTCAGGGCTTTTAATAAGCGGTTGCTATCTTGATCCTGGACAACAGCCATAATCAATTTCATACGGAAAAGCCTCCTTATTAATAAAAACGGAAAAGCAGGACATCTTGCCAGGACATTTTGCAGCGAATATCAATTTTTCTTCATTATATCAAGCTTGAGAACGATATGACTACAATGTTTCCTTCCAAAATAAGTCCAATGCACTCTCCGCTTCAAAAAAAACTTTTTCCAAAGGCTGATCTGCATTGATCACTTTTATTCTATTCGGAAACATTTCAATGATTTTCTTGTATCCTTCATAAACCTTTTGATGGAAATCCAATTTTTCCAAGTCAAGTCGATTGATTTCTCGATTTTGATTGCTAGTTATTCTTGCTAATCCTTTTTCCGGCAAAATATCAAAAAACAGCGTAAGATTGGGCATCATGCCGGTTATTGCAAATTGATTTATTTCAAGCACCTCTTGAATCCCGAGACCTCTTGCATACCCTTGATAGGCTAAAGAACTGTCAACGAATCGATCGCAAAGTACAATTTTTCCTTTATGAAGAGCGGGAATTACTTTTTCGACTAAATGCTGTCTTCTCGCGGCAGCATAAAGAAGCGCCTCGGTCCTTGCATCCATCTCTGTATGTTCTTTATGAAGAATAATTTCCCGAATTTTCTCGCTGATGACAATACCGCCTGGCTCGCGCGTCACGACAACGTCTTTTCCTTCTTTTTCTAACTTTTTTTCAAGCTTTTTAATAATTGTCGTTTTCCCCGCTCCTTCAGGTCCTTCAAACGTAATAAAAATTCCTTTCATTAAGATCACCTTTTCCTGAAAATAGAAATAAGGCCTTCTGCTAATTTCTTTCCTCCTTGAAAATTAGCACGCAGCTTCATTAACCTTTTCAACGCTTCAATTTGATTTTTTGTAATTTTTTCTCCCCTCATCAAAAGCGGTATTCCCGGCGGATAAGGAATAATCATTTCAGCAGAGATCTCTCCTATCGCTTCTTCTAATGATACAAATGTTTTTGTACAGTTTTCCATTGCCTCGTAAGAAATAGATAGCTGGCTGATTTCGTCTATTTGTACTTCCTTCTGAAGACCCCATTCCATCTTGCTTGTTTGGGTATTTTTTAATATGTCACTGACTTTCGAAAAGTGTCCAGTATCTTGAAACTCTTTAGCAAACGGAAGCACAAACAAAACATTTAGAGGATCGGCAAGCTCAGGATAAATACGTGCTTTTTCAAAAAGCTCCATTAAATCATAACCTGACATGGCATTTTGTGAACGAATTGTCAGTTTTAAAGGATCAACAGCCACAAAAGGATCCTTCGAAGACACTATATCGATATAGTCAAGCTGTTGAAAGATCTCCACATATTTATGCAAAGTTTGATTCAATTCCTCTTCCTTCGTTAACATATCCTCGACATACGCTCTTGCTAAATCAAGTGAGGCCATAATCAAATAAGACGGACTGCTTGTTTGCAGCATATGTATATAATGGCTAATTTTTTCCTCATTCACCAATTTGCTGTTTACATGCAAAAATGCTCCCATTGTCATAGCAGGCAATGTTTTATGGGCAGATTGTACGACAACATCTGCACCAACCGAAACAGCTGATTTCGGAAACGAAGAACTTGCGATCAAATGAGCCCCATGAGCTTCATCGACTAATACCGGAACACGGCGGGAATGAGCAAATTGAATAAGTTCATTTAATTTTGTATATGTTAAACCGTAATAGGTAGGGCTTGTCAAAATGATCGCTTTTACTTGAGGATATTTTTGAAAAGCTTTCTTTACCGTTTCAACTGGTACATAAGAAGGCACTTGAAAACCTTCATCGAACTTGGGAGATAAAAAAACAGGCTTTGCACCGGCCAGCTCTAATCCATGCATCACTGATTTATGACTATTTCGTTGAACGAATACGACATCCCCCTTTTGACAATTAGCAAGAATCATTGCCAAGTTTCCGACCGTTGAACCATTCACTAAAAAATATGTTGACGATACTCCATATAGTTCTGCTGCAAGCTGCTGCGCCTCTTTAATGATCCCTTCAGACGCATATAAATCATCTAAATTAGCAATCTCAGTCAAATCCAGCTGAAGCGTTTGCCGAAAATGCGGAAACTGATTTGGATCATAAAGAATCCCGTTTTTATGACCAGGTACATGAAATGAAAGAGGATTTAACTGACGATGTTGAATTAAAGCATTATACAAAGGAGTACGAATTTTTCCCATCTGCTTTCATCGCCCTTTTCTATTTGCTGCATAATTTCATTATAACAAAAAGAAAAACTTGACCATCTGTTTATAGCCAAGTTAAGAATAAATTTTGGAAGCTGCCGCTTTTTTTAATTGCTCAACAAAATATTGATATTTCCGGTCACTCGTATCAGTCTGCACCATGTCCTTTTCACAATCCGTGCAAATAAAACTTGAATATAAATGAATGCCCTTCTCTTTTTGCTTATCACAGATCACACACGTTTCCCCAATTATTTCACTCTGTTGACTGTAAGTCATTCCTTCTCCACCTCCACCTTCATTATGTCCAAAATAAATATAATCTATGCAATTTTTGGAATTTTTTATTTATTTTCATATAAAAAAAGAGCAGCATCGATCGCCGCTCTTTTTCTTTTTGCCTGGCAGCGTCCTACTCTCGCAAGGGACAAACCCTCACTACCATCGGCGCTGAAGAGCTTAACTTCCGTGTTCGGGATGGGAACGGGTGTGACCTCTTCGCCATTGCCACCAAGCAAATTATTGTATTCATTGTTCCATTCAGTTCGATGGACAACTAATATTATAACTTTTTGATCGCAGTTGTCAACACTTTTTTGAATATCATTCTTTCAAAACTAGATAACGGTTCCTTCACGAATAGATGCTCCTACTTGGTTAAGTCCTCGATCGATTAGTATCCGTCAGCTCCACGTGTCACCACGCTTCCACCTCGGACCTATCTACCTCGTCATCTTCAAGGGATCT
>NZ_VISS01000029.1 GCF_007827555.1 Aeribacillus composti | reverse complement strand
GACATCTTTAAAAATCAAATGAATAAATGGTTGGCCACTATACCTAATTATATCAAGCAATGCTTAAATATTTCTGTGTGCGAAAGTTGAGTTAATAATTTTTAAAAGCGATGGTTCTTTTTCCAAGTTCTTATAAAATCTATCAGCAATTAAATCAATTTTTTCTATTACGAATGGCTGTATAGCATTAATAATCTGTAAATCTTTTTCTGTTAGGTCGATCATTAAGATTTGCCTTTCAATTTCACTGCCTTTCGTGATACTTATATTGCCTTTCCCTTGATCAAAATTAAAATACGAATTTTCTTGCTTTGTTCTTTTGAAAATCACCTATATTTCACCCCGTTACAACATGTAGGCATGTGCCAATACGAATAAATCCCGAAAAATACAACAATACATAACATTTTTGAAAATATTTTACATCATCCGTTCCAAAAATGTTGGGATGATTTTGGATAACCAACCCTATTATCTAACTAGCTGTATAAGGCAATTAAATATCATTTAGCTTCTTTATGTACCTATTCACGCTGCGAGTACGGATGGCAGTGAAACGATATTGAGCGGCTAGAGCAGAAATAATAGTTTCCACAATTTTAACCATCGTACCAAATGAGTTTTTTCTTCTGCTTAATTTGTTATAAATTATTCAGTTTCAACCGACATGCTGCACTTGTTCGGCATGGGGTTGACCCTCCTCTTCGATTTCCAACTCTCTTAAAATTTTATCGCGATATTTTCGGTTTTGACGTGTTCCTGAAATAATTTCAGAAAGGCGGCTTAACGGGATTTTATGCTGCTCGCAAAACTCCTTATGGGTCATTTCAAGTTCTGCCAAGCGCCGCTTGATTTTCCACCCTAACGGAGTGATGCGTTGTTTGCGAACCGCCATTTAAATCACTCCTTTCTATGATCATTCTGTTTCCCTATGCCGAATTTTGGTAGAATGAAAGGGAGTCATAACTATATTGAGGATTAGAATTCGTTATGAGATGTTGATTCAAAAATCTATTGCTGATTAACTATGTCCTGGTGCTATCTCCGAAAGATTTTCATGTATAACGAGGACGGAGAAACGCAGCAGGAGCTTTTATCATCCTTAAAGCTTCACATCGACCAGATTGTTCAGGAGATTAAGCCTGCTCATCATGTTGTAAAACCAAACTGTGGATAAATAAAAGAACCAAGTTCCTCAATTCATGCCAGTACTAGCTCTATTTAGAGACTATCTATATTTCGGAGAATTTAATGCAGATGGTATTAAAAAACAGTGAAGCATTTCCATTTGTATATCTTCAACTGATTGATGTAGTTGGGAACAAGTTGTTTTCTCGATGCTTCAAATTGGCAATTTTTAAAGGACAGATGATTCAACAGTTTATGTATGAATTTGAAAGTATTTATACAACAGCTCAAAGGACTATTTTAGATAGCAAAACTCTGCTTGATGCTTCGAATGGGTATAGCCTTTGATTGAGCTCGTCTATTTCTTTCATTGTTATGATCAATAATCAGAAGGCTTTCCGGGCATATAGAACATTTGATATGCTGCATTTTTCAGTCAGCACGCTGTACCTGTTTCATCCAAAGCATCTGCACCGGAACAACAGCTTGCTTATTCCAATCATTGGATCGCGATGCTATTGTTGTACAATGATTCAACTGCTAGTTCAGTTTCAAGGCTGCAAAAGCGGTTGTGATGATTAATATAGAGGATAAACCGCTGCGCACTGATTATTTAAACGGATATATAGTCCATCGGTAACTTTCATGAAATGACCCTATGACGGTTCTTTTGGACCAATGGACTAGGAAACTTACGCAGATTGTCGAGCTTTCACATCTATTTACACTTTATTTTTGTTTGACAAGGTAATCGGTTACCACTTTTGATTACATTATATATTCCTATAAGACGAAAATCAACAAAATATTCCTTTAGGACTAAAAATATTTCTTTTAGGAAGATTATAGAGAGGTTGACAAAAAATGAACGATTTCAAAAAGGAATTGGGCAGTCGGATAAGACGAATTCGTAAAGAAAAAGGTTTGACACTTGAGGAAATGGCAAAAGCTACTGGTATTACGAATAGCGCACTAAGCAAAATTGAAAGAGGAGCAGTTTCAGTTTCTGCTGAGAATCTATCATTAATAAGCAGAGTTTTAGGAGTGAGTAATGATTTCTTGCTATACGGCGAGGCTTATTTGACTAGTGTTCCGATTTCTGAAACTAATGATAAATTTACGTCAAATTCTTGTTTACAAGAAATGACTGACCGTGCTTCAGCTGAAGACGATAAAATTAAAAAATCTCCATTGTTTAAAAGATTTCAGGATTTAACCATAAAATGCTTGAAAGGCGAAAACAGTTCGGTCAGCTTAGATCCTGAAGCACTAATGAATCTATTTAAAGCCTCAGCTGCTCTTTTTGCCGATCCATCTATAAAAGTTAGTGAAAACGAAATGATCGATCAACAAAATGACAAAAACGAACTTTCTCCAGAAGAGCAGGAACTAATCGAAATCCTCCGTCAATTGGATGACGGCGACAAATTTGAAATTATGACTATTGCCAGAATGAAAAGAGACATCACTAAAAGGTATGGCAAACGAAAAAAGGGGATGTCATCTACATCGATTTCCGAGGGGGCTGCCGCATCTGAAAAACGTTATGATAAGTTTGCTTAATTTTATATTCCAAAATGGTAAGTATGTTACCATTTTTAAAAATTGAGCAGGTCTCGTATTTTCCCTTAACAGGTAGACAGTCAAATGTAATGATTTTATGCTCCTAACCGTCTACATGGGAGGGTATTTTTTAAAGCAAAGAAAGGATAAACGTTTCAATTTTTATCAAAGCATTTATTTTATAATGAAGGTTTGGATTTATTTAGGCGTTTTGTAACTGAAAGACAATATTATACTAAAACCGACAATTTAAATATGTAAGTGAATTTCGAAACGGATTGACCTTATTCTAAGCGGAAATTGTTGTCAATACGAACCTTTCACGAAAGTGTAATCGAGTACACTAAAACCATTCAACTAAAGAAGAACTATTAAGGGCATCCTGGCTGGTGTACTATTCGTTTTGGCTGGTATTTTCATTACGACACGAGAGAGACATGGGGCTGTCCAGAAAATCAAATCCCATTAAAAACAAAAATCATAAACATCGATATATCAACGTTTCTAAAACATTAAAGGGGGCGTCAATAAGCCGTAAAAACGACTTATTAGACACCCCCATCTTATGAGACCTTCAGGATACAAGGCCAACCAGCTGCAATTTGCGCTTTTTCAACAAGTGCATCCAAATGACGGATTATTTTGTCGTATATTGCTTGGATAATAAATTCGCAAATTGTTACATGATCCGATATACATCCCCAGTTCGCCTCTAGAGAACCACAGAAAATGGAGAAGAGAAAAATTAACTCAACTTGCTCGTTTATTAAATTCCTCCCTCAACCTCTTCCGGTAAAAAATCTCATTATATGGGAAAAAATATAAAAAGTATGTTGGCCGATCTGACAAAACAACGTTGTATCATTTTTTATTTCGTTAATATAAAAGCAAACATTCCATTCTCATTATGTAAATTTTTTTACATAGGAGGGGTTTAGATGTCAGAGGTGATTCGGAAAACGATTTTATTATTGCAAACTATTCAGCCGAACGAAAATAAAGAAGAGTGGAGTACTACGGAAATCAGTAAAAAGCTCGGTATTCCCGTTCAAACGGTGCACCGATTGCTGACTTGTTTAGAAGAGTATGGATTTGTGTATAAAAACAAACAAACGAGAAAATTCCGTCTAGGCCTTACATTGCTTCAATTAGGTCTTTCCATACGAGACAATCTATCGGTTCGTAATGCTGCAGTACCAATTATGGAAAAGCTGGCCCAAAAAACAAAGGAAAGTGTGTACTTGACCGTACCGGAAGGATGTGAAGGCGTGTTTATTGATTGTGTTGATTCGCCTCATTGGCTTAGAATTGTCGAACCGATTGGAATGCGTCTTCCTTTATGCGTAGGTGCTTCGAAAAAAGTGATTTTAGCATACTTGGAAGAGAAAACAAGAAGCCAAGTGATTAAAGATCTTGTAAAAAATGGAAGGATAAAAGACGTGGATCATCTTCACCGACATTTAATGTTAATTCGAAAGCATGGATATTGTATTTCTTTCGGGGAAACAACAGAAGGAACCGCCAGTGTGGCAGCTCCTATTTTCTCTTGGGAAAATAAAGTGATCGCCTCTTTAAGTGTTGCCGGGCCGGAAACGCGTTTTACGAAAGATGAGTTAGCCGGTTTAATATCTACCACAATCAGAGCCGCAAATGAAATTTCCGAAGAACTAGGCTGGGTACCAAACAGATGACCAAAGGATGAAAAAGTCCATCCTATGGGAGAAAAGGTAACATGGTTTTTGTAATTTTCCCAATATTCGATAAAATGAGCTTTTTTTTGGGAAAAAATTATGGAATATTGTATATAACCACAACCTCTCACAAAAAGTTCCAAAAATTTTTCAACGACTGGAGGGAAAAAAGATGTGCGGGATCAGTGGTGTCATCTTTAAAAATCCAAATCACAAAAGGAAAACAGGCGAAGTCATATTGGCAATGCTGGACAGTTTGTTTCGAAGAGGTCCTGATTCAACAGGAGTTGCCATTCTCCATCCAAAGGAAGAGAACGTCTTATATGTTGATGTGAATTATGAAACAAGGGGCAACGGGGAGAAAATCATTTCCTTCTTAAAAGATAAAGCAGATGTGCTGTATTCATCTGATCATGGCAATTACGTCAGAACAAAAATTTTCCATTCAGGAGATATCCAACATATTGTTCAAGGAATCAGTCAGCTGGACGAAGACATTTCAGTCGCAAACATCGGAGAATCGATTGAAGTGTTGAAATCTTTAGGGGGAGCTCATCTTTTAGATGCGCAATTTAAGCTTTCCGTATATGACGGGCAAGTTGCTGTAGGCCATACAAGAATGGCGACAGAAAGCAAAGTCGATATTTCCCATTCGCAGCCGCTCTGCTGCAATTCTTTCAAAGATTTAACGATTATTCACAATGGCCATGTGACAAACTACATTAAATTGAGAGCATACTACGAAAAGAAAGGCTATCAATTTATAACCGGAAACGATTCGGAAGTGATTGCCGTTTATTTAGTAGATGAAATGAAGAAAGGAGCCAGCTTAAAAGAAGCAATGACAGCATCTGTTCATGATTTAGACGGCTCTTTTAGCTATATTGCTGTTACGCCGACAGCAGTCGGTTTAGCAAAAGAACCTTTTAGTATGAAGCCGATTGTGCTTGCGGAAACTGATGATTTCATCGCTTTTGCTTCTGAAAGCTTAGCAATTACAAATGGCTTTGGGGAAAGCTTGCCAGTAAGAGAACCAGGGGCAGAGGAGGTATTGGTATGGAATCTGTGAAAGAAAGTATAGTAATTGATTGCAAGAGTGAAACGGTGACTTCAATCAACCAAATGATTCGGGATTTTGCGAAAAATAATATAAAGGAGGTCATCATCGAAAACCCTCTCGCACGCCATAACCTTGGAGTATGCATAACAGATCCGATTCATCTCATTTATAACGGAGATGTCGGCTACTATGCAGTGAGTTTATGTGATAAGGTGACAGCGACCATAAACGGGAATTGCGGCTGGGCAGTTGGTGAAAATTTAATGAGCGGAGAAATTGTCGTAAATGGAAATGCAGCGTCTTCCTGTGCAGCTTCGCTGAGAGGCGGTATCGTAGTTGTCAAAGGAGAGGCAGGCGCCAGGGCGGGAATCAGCATGAAGGGAGGGACTTTAATTATTGGCGGTAATACCGGATATATGACCGGTTTTATGATGCAAAAAGGAAAAATGATTATTTGTGGAGATGCTGGGAAAGCGCTGGGAGATTCCATGTATGATGGAGTGATCTATGTTGGCGGGAAAATTGCGGAGCTGGGGAATGGAACAAAGGTAGAGGAAGTGTCGGAAGAGGAAAAAGATGAGATAAAGAGTTTGCTTGATTTCTATCAAATAGAACCGCCGCCCTCTTTTCAAAAAATTGTTCCTAACGGCTTGCTTCATCATTTTAATAAAAAGGAGTTTCGCGTATGGAAAGAAATCTTATAAGAAAAAGCAAGGTGTGGAGTCCGGAAAAAATTGAAGAAATTCAAGAAAAAGCTCAGATTGGACGATATCGCATCCGCGGCCAAGCTACAAAAAGAATGGACTTACCTTCCTTTGACGATCTCGTCTTTACTCCGGCAGGACTGTCAAGGGTACCGCTGGAAGGGTATCGGGAGCGATGCGATACAAAAGTTGTTATAGGAGAAGGAAAGGTGAAACGTCCCCTCGTACTCGAAACACCGATCATGATTGCAGGGATGAGTTTTGGGGCGATTAATGCTCATTCTAAAAAAGCGCTTGGCATTGCAGCGACTAGATGCGGCATCAGTACATGTACGGGCGATGGGGGCATGCATCCGATAGAACGTGAATATTCGGAGAAATTGGTCTACCAATTGCTTCCGAGCCGCTACGGTTTAAATCCTTATGATTTGAAAAAAGCCGATGCGGTAGAAATTGTCGTGAGCCAAGGCGCCAAACCAGGTACGGGCGGAACGCTTCTTGGACATAAAGTTTCTGAAGAAGTGGCAAAAATGCGGGATCTTCCTGCAGGAGTCGATCAACGAAGCCCGTGCCGGCACCCCGATTGGATGGGGCCAGATGATTTAGGGGTAAAAGTAGAGCAAATTCGGGAAGCGACTGATTATGAAGTGCCGATCTTTATTAAAATTGGGGCCGGACGCGTTTATGATGATGTAAAGCTGGCGGCAAAGGTTGGGGTGGAAGCAGTCGTCATTGATGGAATGGAAGGAGGAACCGCTGCCTCACCGGAAATCCAATTGGATCATACAGGGATTCCGACCATTTCCGCTGTAGTTGAAGCAGCTCAAGCACTTTACGATATCGGTATGAAGCACGAAGTAAAGCTAATTATCGGCGGCGGAATCAGCAATGGCGCTGATGCAGCGAAAGCCATCGCACTAGGTGCGGATGTCGTTTATATGGGTTCAGCAATGTTAATTGCCCTTAATTGCCAGCGGCCAATTTATATAGAAGACTACCATGCCTTAGGGACAGAACCTGGTGCATGCCATCATTGCCATACGGGTAAATGCCCGGTCGGTATTGCGACACAAGATCCTGAGTTAATGGCGAGATTAGATCCTACAGCTGCCGCTGAAAGAGTGGAGAATTATATCAATTCGATCACGATGGAAATGCAAATTTTTGCAAGATCGTGCGGAAAAAGCAGAGTCAGTGATTTAGATCCTACCGATTTGCGCTCGTTAACATTAGTCACCTCCTATATTACAGGAGTTCCTCTAGTAGGATTAGGGGGCAAAAAACCGTATTTTGCAAGCCTTGACCATGGGAGTTCATTTAAAGATCTTTTAAAAGTGTAAAAAATAAGGGATGGTGATGATCATTGATCGGTATAGTGGAAAGCAATAACAAGGTGTTGGAGGAGACGTTAAAATATATCGAAGGTAAAAAGATCAAATTGGCGTTAGCCTCCTTTTCGGATTTGAACGGTTCTTTACGTGCGAAATTAATTCCTTCCTCCCGTTTACAGTCAGTCTGCCAATCAGGGGCTGGATTCGCCGGTTTTGCTGTAGGCGATCTCGGCCACGGACCGCATGATCCCGATATATTGTGCATCCCTGATTTGCGTTCTATGACTATATTACCGTGGAATAAAGAGATTGCTTGGTTTGCCGGAACTTTAACGGAAGATGGAACTCCTTGGCCGTTTTGTACGAGAACGATTTTGTTAAATGTGCTGACGCAAGCAAAAAGCATGGGATATACGATGAAAACGGGAGTGGAACCGGAATTTTTCCTTGTGAAACAGGGAGAAGACGGGAAAATTGCCCCGTTTGATGAACAGGATAAAGAATTGAAACCATGTTACCAACAGCAGGCGCTTATGAGAAATATCGAATTTTTAGGCACTTTGATTGAGTATATGAATGAATTGAAATGGAATGTCACACAAGCAGATCATGAAGATGCCAATGGACAATTTGAAATCAATTTTGATTTTTCAGATGCGGTGACGTCTGCTGATCGGCATACATTTTTTAAATATATGATTAGAACCATGGCAGAGGAACGAGGACTAATCGCCACGTTTATGCCGAAGCCATTTTCCAATCTGACCGGGAATGGCTGCCATATGCACTTAAGCTTATGGGATGAGCGGGAAGAACGAAATGTATTTGAAGATGCTCATGATCCAAAAGGCTTTGGATTGTCTGCAGTCGCGTATCATTTTATTGCAGGTATTCTCAATCATGCAAAAGCCTTGGCTGCTATTGTCTGTCCAACTGTCAACTCTTACAAGCGGCTAGGAGCGTTAAATTCCTCATCTGGATCTACATGGGCTCCTAATTTTATTTCTTATGGAGGGAATAACCGCACACAGCTTATTCGCATTCCTGATGCTGGAAGGATTGAGTTTCGGGCCATGGACGGTTCCTGTAATCCGTACCTGGCGACTGCTGCGATTTTAGCAGCGGGATTGGACGGCATCGAAAAGCGGATGGATCCAGGAGATCCATTTAACGGAAATTTATACATGTTCCATTCGATAGAAAATGAATTTGACAAATTGCCTTCTACATTGAATGAAGCGATTGAAGCATTAGAAAGCGATGAAGTGTTAGTCAAGGCACTAGGGGAAACATTTATGGAGACCTTTATTAAACGAAAAAAGGCTGAATGGAAAGAATATCATGACTATGTCAGCGAATGGGAAGTTGAAAAATATTTAAAAGGCTACTAAAAACAAATCGTATTGATTTATATGGAGGAATTCGTATGAATTATGACGGGATGTACGATGTGATTGTTATTGGAGCAGGTTCTGCAGGAAGTGCTGCAGCCTATTATTTAGCCCAAAATGGTCAAAGCGTGTTGATGATTGATCAATTTTCTGTTCCAAATTCCTTTGCAAGCCACGCCGGGGAAACAAGAATGCTGCGATTTGGTTATGGCCAAGGGGAAAAATATGTTGATTTAGTTAAAGAAGCATACCGGTTATGGATGGAACTGCAAGAGCAAACAGGAAAAACGTTATTTTATCAAACAGGCACTTTAGTTGTCGGCGAACGCGATTCATCTTTTGTCAATGAAACGATTCAAAGCTCTATTCATCACAACCTCCCAATTGAAATGTTCACAGCAAGCATGGTGATGAACAAATGGCAAGGCATTCAAATTCCCGAAGATTTTACTGCCTGTTTTGATCCCCAAGCAGGATTTTTGTTATGTGAAGTATGTATTCAAACTTATAAAGAAGAAGCTTTAAAACTGGGAGCCAAACTGTTGGAAAACAATCCTGTCTTAAAGCTGTCCATTCAATCGGATATGTCGGAGGTCATTACGGAGAAGGGACGTTTTCAAGCAGCCAATTTAGTGATCACAGCTGGTGCATGGATTCCGAAATTATTGCCGGAACTCGATTTTCCGATCCAAGTGATCCGAAAACCTGTTGCATGGTTTGCACCGTTGGAGGATGGACTATATGATTTTGGTCAATTTCCTGCTTTTGTCTTTGACACAAAAGAAGGTCATTATTATGGTTTTCCGAATTTTCGGAAAACAGGTGTAAAAATAGGACGTCATGACATGGGGATTGAAAGTGATCCAGATTCCGTGAACAGACTATTTGGTTCTTACTGTGAAGATGAACGTGATGTACGAAGCTTTCTTGAAAAATATATGCCGCAGGCTGCCGGCGAGCTGACCGATGGTAAAATTTGTTTATATTCACTTACTCCTGATAGCGACTTTATTATCGATTTTCATCCAAACTTCAGCAATGTGTTGTTAGCCGGTGGATTTTCCGGACATGGGTTTAAGTTTGCCAGCATCGTTGGGAGCATTTTAGCAGATTTAGTCACGCTTGGGAAAACAAAACATGATATTTCCTTTTTTCGATTAAATCGTTTTGAACAAATCGCTACCGAAAGCTAGAGTAATGAAAAAAGTAAGGAGGAGGATTCCTATGGATGGTTTCGTAAAGAAAAGAGCTTCAATATTTTTCGTTTTTCTTCTTTATCTTTTATTCCTTTTTCCGATTTCAGCCTTTGCGCAAGAGAACGAGCCGGTGGTTGATACGGGGGATACAACTTGGTTGCTCGTAGCAGCGGCTATCGTTATTTTTATGCATGTACCTGGTTTGGCTCTCTTTTATGGAGGGCTTGTAAGTGAACGGAATGTTGTATCAACGATGATGCACAGCTTTGTCAGTCTTTTAACTGTGACCATTGTTTGGGTGCTATGGGGATACAGCCTCAGCTTTGGACAGGATGTAGGGGGAATCATTGGAAAACTGGACTACCTGGCATTTAACGGAGTAGGAGGAGAGGCTGCTTTTGGTTCATTAACCATCCCTCATTATATATTTGCCATTTTTCAAGGTGCATTTGCTGCTATAACGGTTGCGATTATTTCCGGAGGAATTGCAGGGCGTATTTCTTTTCCTGCATGGGTAATGTTTTCGGTTTTATGGATCACCTTTGTTTATGCACCAATGGCTCATTGGGTATGGGGAGGCGGATGGCTTTTTGCCATGGGCGAACTTGATTTTGCTGGAGGTACGGTTGTTCATATACTTTCCGGTGTTAGCGCATTAACAGCTGCACTCGTAATTGGGCCGAGATATGAACATATGAAGAAAAATGATGCTCCTCATAATATTGTTTTATTTCTTATTGGAGCGGCCACTCTTTGGTTTGGCTGGTTCGGTTTTAACGCAGGAAGTGCACTTAGTGCAAATGGTATTACCGCTCTTGCCTTTGCCAATACACAAGTTGCCGCAGCAGCCGGGGGCTTGGGATGGCTGATCATAGAATGGATGGTTCGCAAGCGCCCGACGCTAGTAGGAACTGCCACTGGGGCAATAGGCGGTCTTGTTGGCATAACTCCAGCAGCAGGATTTGTCACAATCCCTTCAGCTTTGATTATTGGACTTGCATCCGCCCCTATCTGCTATTTTGCTATCCATTTTGTGAAAGCACGTCTAAAATATGATGATACGTTAGATGCTTTTGGAGTACATGGCATCTGCGGAATATGGGGATCCATTGCAACAGGACTTTTTGCTACTAAGTCAGTGAATCCGGCAGGGAATAACGGTTTGTTTTATGGAAATCCTGAACAGCTGTTCCATCAGGTTATAGGAGTGATTGTGGCTGTTTTGCTTGCGGCAGTAGGAACATATATTGTTTTGAAAATTGTTTCGCTGTTTACACCGTTGCGTGTGAAAAAAGAAGACGAGCTGCTTGGCCTTGATTTAAGCTTTCATCAAGAACCGGCTTATTCAGATGTTGATCAGTCGATAGAAGAGAAGGGTAAATCAAACGATATTGCTTCTCAAATGTCCTAGCATGGCAATGTATTTTTCATTGGTTGTCAAAACGGCAAAGCTATGACCAATTCAATTGTATACGCATAAAAGAATCCTCACCTGATAAACAGTGTGAGGATTCATGTTTGTTTTGATGAATTTGTAAAAACACAACAAGTAGATTTCGACAAAGAAAAACAGCCGATTATTGTTAATTTTTTATACTGTAAAGAAAAAGATTAAAAATCTGTCGTCATGTGATCGTTTTGTTCTCTTATTTCTTTAAAACTATTTTAAGCAAAAAATATACAAAAGGGTGTGGAGCTTGTTTCTGAAATATCTTTCGACTAATCGGAAGGCAGGGCTCCCTCCTCTCGTAAGGCGATTTATTCGGCTAACGATTCTCTTTTTTTGCATTTCAGAAACAAGTTATTGGCACAAACAGTTATATTTCAGATCAAGTGATACAAATTATTCAAACCAAGGAACACCAATTAACGTGCGGCCAATCCATTCGCGCAATATTTCGTTTGTGGGTCCCATGACTGCATCTGCTCGACCGTCACGCAAAAATTTTTCCACTTGCCCGGTTAGATATCCTCTTCCTCCAGAAACTTGTAATGCTTGATTTGTAACTTGTATGACTATATCTGCTGCATGAGTTTTGAGTTCCCAAAGCGGGTATAAGCATTCTGACAATTCTTTTCCACTATTTAAACATTGATCCATCCCTTCAGCTGTACGATAAAGCATGCTTCTTGCACTATCGATTAAAATTTGCGCTTTTGCCAATTCGTGGCGAATGACTTGGTAGCCGGCAACTGATTTTCCTGTATCTTTATGGACTTTTTTCTTTGCCTGGTCAATTGCTGCATTCAAGGCTCCTTGAGCAATACCAACCCAGCAAGCACTTGTGCCTAATAAAAAGAGCGGATCAATGACGTTTTCATTATAAACATTCATTCCGCCTTCAGTCCCAAGACGATTTTCAATAGGGACAAAGACATCTTTAAACTTCATCGGTCCGCTTGAATTTCCGCGAAGCCCCATAGCTGAAAAAGGAAAATATTCGATTCCCTTCTGATTATGATCTACAATTAAAAACATTAATGGATCGTCTTCTATGCTATTTGGATAATTGGTGCAAACAATATACCAATCCGCCTCGCCCGCACTGGTGACAAATGATTTTTCCGCATTTAACAAATATCCGTTTCCTTTGCGGGGAGCCGAACTAACAACATTCCAGAAGTGGCTTCCAGTCGCTGGTTCACTAAAGGCTAATGCGCCAATCTTTCCCTTTAGCACCCCAGAAATATAACGCTGCCGCTGCTCTCTAGTTCCAGCTGTATAAAGCGTTTGGACGGCAGCAGTGTGCATAACCCAACACATAGTAGTGGAAGCGCAATATTGAGAAAAACTTTCGGCTAACAAAGCAAATCCAGTTAGTCCAGCGCCAAGGCCTCCGTCGTCAACAGGGATTGTAACTGCTCCAAATCCAGCATCCGCAATTGCTTGTAAGCTTTCCCGAGGATAACGGCACTCCTTGTCTGAAATAGAAGCACGGGGCAGCAGCTCCTTTTTGCCTAATTCATGTGCTTTTTCAATTAGTTTTTCGAATCCTTCTGGGTAAGACCACCATTTTGGAATTTGCATAATTTCTTCCTGCAGTTCTGTCTGATTGACTACCATTGACATCACTCCTTTTTAAAGGTTACTGTTAAGAATGTTAACAAAAATTACAATATTATGAATATTGTGCTTTTATTTTTACATAGACGATTCTTTCAAAGAAACAGAGATTTCCTAAATAGTGGGAATAAATCAAAAACCTTGTCATTACATTTTACAATGATTCGGTACTCTCCCTGTCTCCTTTCCGTGTAAAACATCGTTGCTGATCTCATTATTGGCGCTAATAATGTTAAGTTCTCAAAGAAATAAAATTTCATTGCCTGCTCATGTTGAATGATCCGAAAGGAAAAGCTCTAATTGTCAGAACATTTTACAGATTTTTGTGAATATTCCCGCCATTTGAGAAAAAACGGTTGTGAGAACGTTACGGTTGTTATTATGATAGGATCATCAGAGTTATAAAATAATACATTTTTTGTTACAAAACATAACATAACTCTGATTATAAAAATTGAAAAAGGAGAGTGGAAAGAATGAGTGAATCAGCGGTAACAGCTATGGATCATCAATTTTTAAGTCAAAAGCCAGGAATTCAGCTAATAAAAGCTGGAACGTATGAAAAAATTGAGTTGAACAATGTTTTGAGTATACCGGCTTTGAAAAGTCAAATTATTGACGTTCCGATTAGCCCATTAGAGAAGCCTTTAACAATTGGATATTTCTCTATGCAAAAGTCGGAAGAGTTTGAATTTTTGTATACTTACTTAGAAGTAAAGGTAATTATAAAGGGGCAGATCATCGTCAGAGATGAACAAGGAAACAAATATGTAGGGGAAGCGGGAGATGTTTTTATCTTTACCCCTGAAACGAAAGTGATCTTTGATGCTGAAAGCGATGGAGATGCGATTTATACGGCACATCGATTGCCGGAGCCAACATTTTTAAATTAAACAAATGAAAGAATTTCCCCTTGTCGTAACGCGGCTTCATGGGGAGGTTCTTTCATCCAGTTTTGATCGTGAGGAGGAGAGAGGGCAGTGAGTGTAAAAACGACTAACCAACATATGATCAAAGAAATTCCGCTTATTAAAAGGTTCCCATTTCCATTTCAAAAGGACTCTTACAGGTATTCTAATAATGCGAGGCCTCTAGAATCCGGGAAACTTGCAGATATTACTCCCGAATATTTTGAAGAAATAGATAAAAAGCGTCAAATACTATTAAACCACCATGAACGTGCTTTTCAATCTTTAGAACATTCAATCGATGGACAGTGGGAAGTGCTGGAATTTTTAATAGATGAACTTGCCATTATTTACCCTGAGTATTTCTCGGTTATAAAAAATGGTCATGAATGGACGTTTGAAAATAAGCTTTTGGATGAGAAACATACATTTACTTTTGGCGATCTATCGACATTGCCCTACGAGCCTTTAGATTTTATCGGCAGACACGTTCAAGAGGATCTCATTTTTATGGGGCAAAGAGACGGTGATTTATATATGGATGCAGGACAATTGTGTTTTCCTGCCAATTGGTCGATTGCCTTTGATATTGGCATGACTTACACCGAGTTCCATTCTCCTGTACCGGTTTTTTTCGACAGCGGTTTAGCGAAAAAAGTCCTCAATTTTCTTTTGAGAATCGAGGCAGGGAAACCGTGGACACGGTTAAACTGGACTTTAACAGTGGAGCCAATCCTTGACACGTTCCCTGAGAATTTTGATGAATGGGGTCCAAAAAAGGAAAAGGTAACTTCAGAAAATGCCGGTCAGCTTGTCCACTTAAGAGTGGAGGATCAAAGGCTATTTCGTATGCCGCGAAGCAATGGGATTTTATTTAGTATTCATACTCATTTAATATCACTTGATGAGCTGAAAAAAAATGAAGATTGGTTGAAACGTTTTTTTCGAGTTTTAAAGGATTTACCTGACTATATGGCTGAATATAAAGGATTTAGTTTATACAAAGGAGAAATCATTCGCTATTTAGAAAAAAGCTTGACAGATTGAAATTGGGAAAATTGGAAGAAAATAGCGTGTGAAGAAGCTGTTTTTAAAAAACATGAAAGGAGGAGGATTACATGATGGCGCGAACACTTGAAGTGATTGTAGAACAAATTACGCATGAAACAGCTGCGATTAAAAGTTTTAAGCTAGTGTCAGCAGACCGTTCGCCATTGCCTCGTTTTAGTGGGGGTTCTCATATTACGACTTATTTGCAAACTGAAACAGGCTTAATCGAACGCCACTATTCTCTTACAAGTGATCCGGACAATACAGGCTACTATCGAATCGCCGTTCGCCGCAATGAGGATTCAAATGGAGGATCAATTTATTGGCACGATCATGTGAAAGAAGGGGATAAGATCTCCATTAGTTATCCGAAAAATTATTTTCCGCTAAGCTTTCAAGCAAAACGCCATTTATTTTTTGCAGCTGGGATTGGCATTACACCTTTTCTTTCGATGGCGAAGGAATTAAAAAAGAAGAAGGCTCCATTTGAAATACATTATGCCGCTCCTTCAAAGGAATTATGTGCCTTTTATCGCCATCTCTCCACTTTTTTTTCAGAGGAAACTCATTTTTATTTTTCAAAGGAAAACAAGAAAATGTCAACAAAGTTAATGGAAAATCAACCGATAGGAACCCATGTTTATTTCTGCGGTCCAGAGGCCATGATCAAAGGATTTGCCGATGCTGCCAAAGTCATTGGTTATTCTGAAAAAAGCATCCACTTTGAACTCTTTACACCGCCAAAATCAGGACCGATGCAGCCATTCCGGGTAAAACTCAATAAAAGCAACAAAGTGATTGAGGTGCCTGAAGGGAAAAGCTTGCTGGACACTTTATTACAGCTTCATATTGATGTGCCATATTCATGTAAAATCGGGGGATGCGGCAGCTGTCAGCTGCATGTTTTAAAAGGAGAAATTGACCATCGAGACTTTTTTCTTACCGAAATGGAGAAAAAAGAAAGCAATGTCATTTTAACATGTGTTTCAAGGGCAAAATCCGGCAGTCTTGTTTTAGATCTTTAAGAGCATACAAGAAAGGAGCAAATGGAATTGTGCACACAACAAAGGTTATCGGAATCGATGATTTTGAATTCAAGATAAACGACGTGAAATGTTCTTTTGAGGAGTTGCTGCCGGGATTTCATCAATATGATCGACTAGGAATAGTCGTACGGGAACCGGCAGGAAGTGCTGGTGCTAGCGCCTTGCTTATGGCAGCTGTCACCAGATTTTATGATTTTTATCGTCAGGATTTAACAGATGAGGAGGGCGGACTTCGAATTTATCCTGATTATTTCATTTTCCATGTCGGAAAACAGCACTTAGATCATTATTGGATGGATATATGGCCGCCCCATAAAGAGGTTATCGTGGAGGATGACCCTGAACAAATTTTAGAAGCGATTAACGATCGGGGCATCACCCGGCTGATTGTGGAAGATATCAAACCCGTTCATGCGACTTTTTTACAAGAAACCATCAGCAGTGCGCAGCAACGAATCGTCAGTGCGATAGCATATTCACCGTCAGGACGGGTTCATTTCGGCGATGTGAGTATTGCAAGCTGTCCAGCAGCAGAACGCTTCGTTTTTGACTCGTTTAATAGATCTAAGAAACTTTTTCAACAAACGGCTGCCCAATTAAAACAAAAACGGGAGAATCTATTTGTCAATGGGCGTGTTATTGAAACTTATCGCCGGATTCCTTTAACAGATGCTCTTTATATGCTTACACGCTCGAACGGTCCGGGCTTCACAACTAGCCGTTATCTTTCTATGTTGTAATTTGATAGAAATCAAGTTACGGCAATGCTTTGTTTGCTTAATATTGATTCGAACTAGCTGCAGCTTATCGTTGGAGAATATCCTGATATTCGAAAAATTCGAATTGAGAAAATTACAAATTGCTTATTCGATTCGACCATGTTGAAAAACAAACAAGGAGGTTGAAAAATGACTAAAAAAGCAGATGGGAAAACAAGCGCTTCTGAAGCAGATGAATTTTTTGCGCAAAATCAGCAAGCTGGCAATCTATTTCAATTCATCACTGGGAAACAATTTTTGTTTATCATTGATGAACCGATGATTTTGCCAACGTTGATGTTTATTAAAAAAATTCCAGAACAGACGAAGAAACAAATCTATATATTGAAGAAAAATGATAGCAGCCTTCATTCGTATAAGGGGACAGAATTTTTTCCGAATGAAGCGACTGTCCTTTCATCAACATCCAGTGAGGAAATTTACAAAATATTTGAAAGTCAATTTATCGGTACAAAGCTATTTCTTTCAGCTCAATGGTCAATGTTAAAAGAGCTGAAAAAACTGGCATTGCGGGCTGGTTTTAATGAAGATGAGATCCAGGCACAAGGATGGGGGGAGAAAGAGGAAAGGGTATTTTGTGTAAAGTGTTATCATCTGAACAAGCTGACAGCACAAAAACAAGTAACGTGTGAAAAGTGTCATGCATCGTTAGAGGTTTCAAGACACTATTCTAGGCTCCATGATGCATATTTAGGTTATTTAAAAATAATTTCATGAAACAGAAGAAGGAGGGCCTGAAAAATGGTAGGTTAAAGGCTTTGAAATCTTTAGAATAAGGGGATGATCATGTGGAGGGATTTGAACAGTTTGCCGCAATCCAAATAGAAGTATTCTATTGGTGGTGCATTGCAATCATGCTGCAGATCCATGCGGGGTTTTTGACTCTTGAAGTCGGCATCTCCCGTGTAAAAAACGTATTGGCGACGGCTTTGAAAAATATTATGACGTTAGCAGTCGTGTTACCTGCTTTCTATTTTGTTGGCTGGTGGATATACAATGCGTTTCCAGACGGTTTGATTCCGAGAATGAGTGAAGCGGCATTAGCTGCATTGCCTTGGAGTGAAAATATGGGTCCGAATATAACGGATCATGCGAGTGGAGTTTTCTGGGGTGCTTTTGCGCTGTTTGCTGCTACGACAGCTTCCATCTTATCCGGCGTGCTGATCGAACGGGTTCGATTAAGTGGATTTCTTATTCTTGCCGCTATTCTTGGATCAGTTATTTGGAATTTAGCTGCTTCTTGGGGCTGGCACGGAGAAGGATGGTTTTTAACGCAATTTGGTTATCATGATGTTGCCGCTGCAGGCGTTATTCATGCAATAGCTGGGTTTTTTGCATTAGGAGTCGTGATCAATTTAGGACCTAGAATCGGCAAATATACAGGGGATGGGAAAATTGTTAATATTCTGCCGCATAATCTTCCGTCCACTTTATTAGGGCTGATGCTCATTTATGTTGGTTTTTTCGGCTTCCTCGGAGGCTGTATAATCGCTGTTACAAATGGGGAATGGATGACGATTTACGGTAATCCTACCAATTTATCGGCTTTTGTATTCAATGCTTTAATGGGATTAGCGGGAGGTTTAATAGGGGCATATTTAGGTTCAAAAGGGGAACCGTTTTGGGTCGCTTCAGGCGGGCTGGCCGGGGTTATTTCAGTAGGTTCGGGTTTAGATTTATATCATCCAGCGCTTGCATTTGTTATAGCTGTCATTGGAGGATTGATGTGTCCATTCATTGGAAATTTTCTCGAAAGGAAAGGGATTGATGATCCTGTAGGTGCTATTACCGTCCACGGATTTATCGGGATCTGGTCAGTCCTTGCAGTCGGGATATTTGCCTCCGGCTATCCCAATATAAACGGCCCGGAAATCTCTTTTATTGGACAACTCGTATGTGCAGCGGTTGTGATCCTTCTAGGATTTCTCCCAGGCTACTGGACATCACTGCTTTTGAAAAAGCTTAATATGTTGAGAATACCAAAGCAAGCAGAGATGCTTGGTATTGATTTAACTGAAATACCTGCAACAGCTTTTCCGGAAGGAATTCCATCTACTCAAGAAAATGGAAGATTAAAAATGATCATGTCAAAGAGCAAAACTAGTTAATAAAAGGATAAAAATGTAAAGGAGGAATAGTAAATGAATACAAGTCCAATAACAAATTGGGAGCATGTTGGTGCTTATTTTACCTTTGGCCCGCATTCTATAGGGGTTGTGTTATCGATTATAGCTGCGATCGGCATCTGTGTTGCGTTGATTTACGCAATGTTTCAACATGAGAATCAAGCTTTTTCGGAAGTAAATCTATTAGCTTCGAAAGCAGTTGATGAAAAATTGGATTTTCCGAAAGAGGGTACGTACGCAGATCCATTAATGGAAAATGTAAACTAGCATAAGAGCAGGTTGCTGTCCTGATTTATTAAAATAGGAGTTTTCATACTCAAACTCTTTTTTATTTTAAATTTAACAATAAGAGAGTATTAAGTTTTGTGTCAGCCACAGCCTTGAAAGCTGTGGGATTCTGAAATGAGGAGATTAATCAATTATTATTGGAAGAATAGTACCGACAAGATGATAGCAGAATTTTCTGTTATCAATAAAAGAGGGTTTCGTATGTACACAAAAGAACCGGGCGTTGATATTTTAACGCTCGGTTTTTCATATAAGGATAAAAATAACATCTGACCTTATAAATGACAAGAAGGCGAACACCGTCTTTTTTACTGAAACATATGAAATAGTAAAAATCAATTCCTATTTTTTAAATTCCATCTCACTTCTACTTTAAAAGGGTGCAGAAAGCCTCTTTTTTATTCTTCTTTCCATCCGAAAACGGCGGAAATTTCTTTTCCTTTTATAAGCAAATATTCGCTTAGCTCATGTTCGATAGTGTCTGGAATCGATTTTTCAAAGCCGACAACAATAATAGACCCTAAAATTTCCCGCTCAAAATTAAAAATCGGAATGGCGGCAGAAGCGATGCTTGGCGCTAAAGCTTCCTGCGCAAACGATATTTTTTGATCGGCAATAAGCTGAAACTCTGTCATTAGCTCGTCTTTCGCCTGTTTGCTTAGCTTTGACAACTCCGATTCCTTCCAAACGTTTACACTTGGATCGTTTTTAAATGCCGCAAAAAGTTTTCCGGCTGCCGAGGAGATCGGAAGGATTGTTCCGACCTGTCCGCCTAAGTTCAGCCCTAAATGACTATGGATCATTTTGACGATCATTGGGCCGTTTGTTGTCCATACGGCAAGGAGAGTCGTTTCTTTCGATTTGGCATTAATTTCATGCAAAAATGGCGTGATTTTGCCAATGAGGTCCTCTTGATTGACAGCTGCCATTCCATATTGAATGAGTGTGCTCCCTAAAGAGTATAAGCCGCTTCCTTTATCCCGATGAAGGACACCGAGATTCGTAAGGGTATTTAAATATTTATATAAATTGCTTTTTGCTATATTAGTATAATGATGAATGTCGTTAAATTTCATCGGACTGCCGTTTTTGGCAATCAGGTCAATAATTGAGAATCCTACAAGCAAAGACTGAATTTGTGCATGTTTTTTATTTTCTGTCATTGCTAAAACCATCCTTCAACTGATAGGCATACTTCATCTTATTTTACCACTTCAACAAAATTTTTTCTATATTTTCAAAAAACTACTAAGACTTTGTCAATGAAAATATAAACTAGCAATAGATGAAGTGTGAAAGGATAAAAAATTTGTCCGGGATGCGAGAAAAATCCTCTCAAAAAGTCTGAAGAGAAAAATGAAGTTCCTCGCCATTTGCTTAATGATGGCAAACTGTTTTTTTATTGCATCAATTTAAGAAATTTCATTTTCGGACTGCTCTCAGTATATTCTTTATTCCTTTTACTCATCCTGCATTCCCTTTAAAAAAGAATAAGTAGATTGGAAAATTATTATCAAATGAAAATACGAGGAAAGGTTACTTATAAAGCATTCCATTACATGAAATGATATCCAAAAAGTTTATCTTCCAATTGAGATTTTATGCTATACTGAAGAAGTCTAAAAAATTTTTGAAAGTTTTGATAAGTAATTGACATCCGGCTGAACAAGCAGTACATTTTATTTATATATAATTAAACCTATTATTTTAGTAGGTTTAATTTTGCGAATATATAAGTTTAGAATTGAAGGGAGAAATAAACTATGTCAAACGAAAGAAAACTTCAGCCCGAAACGCTAGCTGTACATGCAGGACAGGTGCCTGATCCGACGACTTTGTCGAGAGCTGTTCCGATCTACCAAACGACTTCGTATGTATTTGAAGACAGTCAGCATGGGGCAGATTTATTCAGTTTAAAGAAAGAAGGAAATATTTACACAAGGATCATGAATCCAACGACTGATGTATTTGAAAAGCGTGTAGCTGCGCTTGAAGGCGGAATTGGGGCGCTGGCGCTTTCATCTGGACAAGCTGCTGTTTTTTATTCGATTTTGAATATTGCTGGAAGCGGCGATGAAATTGTTTCTTCATTTAGCTTATATGGCGGAACCTATAATTTGTTCACACATACTTTGCCGAAGTTTGGCATCACGGTAAAATTTGCCGATACGACGGATCCGCAAAATCTTGAAGCAGCGATTACTGAAAAGACAAAAGCAATATTTGCCGAGACGATCGGAAACCCAAGAGGGGATGTGCTTGATATTGAAGCGGTGGCAGCAATCGCTCATAAACATTCAATTCCGCTTATCGTTGACAATACAATTCCAAGCCCTTACTTGCTCCGTCCGATTGAATTCGGCGCAGATATAGTTGTTCATTCGGCTACGAAATTTATTGGAGGACACGGAAATTCAATCGGAGGCGTCATTGTCGACAGCGGCAAGTTTGATTGGAAAGGAAGCGGCAAATTCCCTGAGTTCACCGAGCCGGACCCAAGCTACCATGGTCTCGTTTATGCTGATGACATTGGTGAAGCTGCATATATTACGAAAGCGCGCATTCAGCTGTTGAGAGACCTTGGAGCTTCACTTTCTCCATTCAATTCATTTTTATTCTTGCAAGGGCTTGAAACGCTTCATTTGCGAATGCAGCGCCATAGTGAAAATGCGCTTGCAGTTGCGAATTATTTACTTGAGCATGAAGCGGTCGAATCTGTCAGCTATCCAGGTTTGAAAAATCACCCTTCATTCGAACTTGCACAAAAATATTTGCCGAAAGGTCAGGGAGCCATTCTGACATTCGAAATCAAAGGCGGCGTTGATGCAGGAAGAAAACTGATCGATTCGGTTCAATTATTTTCAAACCTTGCCAACATCGGCGATTCGAAATCGTTGATTATTCATCCTGCCAGCACGACTCATCAGCAATTAACGAGCGAAGAGCAGCTGGCAACCGGGGTTACACCTGGTCTTGTCCGGCTATCAGTCGGTACGGAATCGGTTGATGACATTATTTACGATCTGGAACAAGCGATTCGAGCAAGCCAAGCTTAAGATCGTATCGCCAGTTAAAAATTTTGCAGGGATTGCGGCATAAGCCCACTTCACACTGAAAAGCAGCAGGCAACCTTCAGCTGCTTTCATATCGAAAGAAGTAGAGGAAAACGACTGTTTTTCTCTACTTTTATTTTATGGACTTATGGACATACTCTGCATATTACCGTTTCCCGAAACCAGCGCTCATAGCAGTATGAAACTATTCTCGAAACCAGCGCTCATAGCAGTATGAAACTAGAAAGAAAACTGCCGCGGTTTAGCTGTCGTCAAAACCACCCTCGCTGTAAAATTCTCTCGTTTCATTTATAGGTAAAAATGATACATATGTTGATTTTAGGGGGCTGTCTAATAAGTCGATTTTCCGGCCTTATAGACGCCCCCTTTAATGTTTTAGAAACGTTGATATATCGATGTTTATGATTTTTTGTTTTTAATGGGGATTTGATTTTCTGGACACCACCGTTTTAATTTTAATTTCCAGAAAATAAATAACATTTTAATTTTTTCGTTGACAGAACCTGTTGTTTTTATTAATATTTTGTTAAATAAACGATAGTAAAAAAAACGTAATATAACAGAGAGGTGACACCGGTGTCCGACAAATATGTGGTGCACTGTTCCTTTTGCGATTCTACAAATGTTAAGAAAATAGCTGTTTTCGGCACTGCTCAGCTCGTTTCTCAATATTACTGCAACCAATGTAAAAGCGTTTTTGAATTTATAAGATGGCAAAATGATTTGAACAAGGGGGTGTAGTCTGTTTGACGATCCAAACGGTTGGAGTTGTAGGAAGCGGAACGATGGGCTCTGGCATTGCCCAAACGTGTGTGCAGCATGGATTTCGTGTATTTCTTTATGATTTAAATGATGCGATCGTTCAGAAAGCATTTACTCAAATTAAAAAACGCCTTAACAGATTAGTAGAAAAGGGAAAAATGGAGGAACAAACGTTTCAAGATTCAATATCACGAATTGAGACTTGCACCGATTTATCGCTGATGAAAGCGTGTGATCTTGTGATTGAAGCAGTTCCGGAAAAAATCAATATTAAAAAAGAAATTTTCCAAGCGCTGGATGAACATTGTCCAGAACAAACCATTTTAACCACCAACACATCATCGTTTTCTGTCACTGAAATTGCAAGCGTTACCAAAACAGGGGAAAGAGTGGCAGGTCTTCATTTTTTTAATCCGGTTCCGCTAATGCCTTTAGTAGAAATCGTAAGAGGGGTGAAAACGTCTGAGGACACGTTGAAAAAGCTTGCACAATTTGTCTCTTCTCTTCATAAAGATCCGGTTGTTTGCGAAGATACACCGGGATTTATTGTAAACAGAATTGCCCGTCCTTTTTACAATGAAGCATTGAAAATTGCAGGTGAACGTTTGGCGAAGCCCGAACAGATTGACAGGATCATGAAAAAGGCTGGACGTTTTAAGATGGGTCCTTTTGAACTGCAAGATTTAATTGGTATTGATGTGAATTTTTCCACAACGGAAACCGTCTACAATAGTTTTTTCGGAGAGGAAAGATTTCGTCCTCATTATTTGCAGCAGCGCATGGTTCAGTCAGGTAAGCTTGGCAGAAAGGCCGGTGAAGGATATTATCCCTATGAAAACTAAATCATTCACTGTAAAAGTAGCTGGAGAAGGCTCTTTAGCCGATTCGATCATAGCGCAATTGCGCGAAACAGGCCATCAGCTCGAAGATCAATCGGCTGTACATTCAAATTTTGATATTGTGATCGAAACGACAAATCTCGACATCGACCAAAAGAAAAAACTATTGGTCGAAATCGAAAAAACATTGCCAAAGGAAACGGTCATTTTGTCTACATGTCTTGGTGTAACAGCAACAGAAACCGCTTCTTGGCTCCAACATCCTGAACGATTAGTCGGATTTGCCGCATTTTTCCCTTGGGAAGATTGTGAACTTGTCGAACTTGCACCGGCTTTGCAAACCGAAAAAGAAAATGTTGAGAAAGCTAAGCAGTTTTTTGAAGAAGTTGGAAAAGAGGTCGAAGTAGTGGAAGACGGTGTAGGATTAGTATTTCCTAGAATTTTATCATTAATTATTAATGAAGCTGCTTTTGCTTTAACAGAAGGTGTTGCAAGTGCAGAGGACATAGACAAAGCAATGATGAAAGGAACGAATTACCCGATGGGCCCCCTTCGCTGGGCGGATCATATCGGTATTGATGATGTTTATGCTGTTTTAGCCGGAATGTTTAAAGAAACAGGGGAGGACCGCTACCGGCCTGCTCCATTTATCAAAAAGATGGTGTATGCCAAATGGTTCGGAAAGAAAACGGGAAGAGGCTTTTATCAATATGATTAAAAATTCCAGTTGATGATGGTAACTTCGGGAAAAGTTCAAAATGAATCAAAATGCCTGAAAAAACGGTCAAAATGGGGGTAAGAAAATGAAAGAAGCTGTGATTGTTGATGCTGTCCGAACCCCGATCGGCAGGTTCAACGGGGCATTAAGAGAGGTCCGCCCGGACGATTTGGCAGCTCACGTCGTAAGAGAGCTGCTCAAGCGAAATCCGATTGATCCTTCCGATGTGGAGGATGTAATTTTTGGCTGCGCTAATCAAGCCGGAGAAGATAATCGCAATGTGGCAAGAATGGCCGTGCTTCTTGCGGGTTTGCCTGAAACAGTTCCAGGCGTGACCGTCAACCGTTTATGCGGATCGGGTCTGGAAGCAATTAATCAAGCAGCGCTGGCGATTCAAGGCGGATTGGGAGACGTCTATATTGCAGGCGGAACCGAAAGCATGACAAGAGCTCCATATGTCATGATGAAGCCGCAGCTTTCTGGAATGAGGGACACGCCAACTTTTTATGATACAACTCTCGGCTGGCGGCTTGTCAATGATAAATTAGCGGAAATGTATCCGCCGATCAGTCTTGGCGAGACGGCTGAAAATGTAGCTGCGCGCTATCAAATTTCGAGGCAGGAGCAAGATGAATTTGCGTTGGAAAGCCATAAAAAAGCCGGAAAAGCTATACAAGAAGGGCGTTTTCAAGATGAAATTGTTCCGGTGACAATAACAGGGAAAAAAGGGGAAGAAACGATAGTAGATGCAGATGAGCATCCGAGGCCTGATACGACTTTGGAAAAGCTGAATAAATTAAAGCCTGCTTTTGTTCAAGACGGAACAGTGACCGCTGGAAATTCCTCTGGAATCAATGACGGCGCTTCCGCACTTTTAATCATGGAGAGATCGATAGCAGAAAGACTTGGCTTTAAGCCGCTGGCACGGATTGTCGGCTCCGCTGTCGCTGGGGTGAATCCATCTTATATGGGGATTGGCCCGATTCCAGCAACGAAAAAAGTGCTGCAAAGAACTGGTTTATCTATCAGCCAACTGGATTTAATCGAGATTAATGAAGCATTCGCATCCCAATCCATTGCCTGCATTAAGGAGCTGGGATTTGATATGGAAAAGGTGAATGTCAACGGTGGAGCAATTGCTTTAGGTCATCCTCTCGGCTGCAGCGGGGCGAGAATTGTTACCACTCTCGTTCATGAAATGAAAAGAAGAGACGTTAGATATGGACTCGCGACGATGTGCATAGGCGTCGGGCAAGGAATCGCCACGATTGTCGAAAAAATATAGAAAGGAATGAAAAATATGAAAAAACACTATCAGCTTTTTATTAATGGACAATATGTAGACAGCTCAAACGGAGAAGTATTCGAAACGCATAATCCTGCAACCGGCGAAGTCATAGCAACGGTAGCCAAAGCAACAAAGAAGGACGTTGACAAAGCGGTGGAGGCAGCCCGTGCTGCATTTGAGTCGGGCAAATGGCCGAGAATGACGGCAGCGAAAAGAGCTCGCCTGTTAAACCGTATAGCGGAAATGATGAGAGAGCGATTTGAAGAATTGGTTCGCGTTGAAGTATTAAACAGCGGAAAGACCGTTGCTGCTGCCAAGGGGCAAATTATGCAGGCGATTGAAGATTTTGAATTTTATGCCGCTGCATGCTTAACTCTCCAAGGTGATGTCAATCAAGTTCCAAACGGCTTTTTTAACTATACTCTTAAAGAGCCAGTCGGGGTATGCGGTCAAATTATTCCTTGGAATTATCCGCTCATGATGGCCGCTTGGAAAGTGGCGCCTGCATTGGCTGCCGGCTGCACTGTTGTCTTGAAGCCTGCTAGCTACACTCCAATTACAGCCTATATGCTTGCGGAAATATGCCATGAAGCAGGTGTTCCGGCAGGAGTCCTGAACGTCATTACAGGCAGCGGGTCTGAAATCGGACCATATATGACGGAGCATCCTGGAATCGACAAAGTTGCGTTTACAGGCGAAACGGAAACCGGAAAGGACATTATGAAGCGCGCTTCTGAAACGTTAAAACGGGTAACTTTGGAATTAGGAGGAAAATCGCCGAACATCGTCTTTGACGATTGTGATCTGGAAGGAGCCGTAAACGGTTCGCTTTATGGAATTTTTTACAACACAGGACAATCTTGTGAAGCAAGATCTCGCTTGTTTGTTCATGAAAACATTTATGATGAATTTATGGAAAAATTTCTCGAAAAAGCTTCCCGTATACGAGTAGGAAATCCGTTTGATGAAGGCGTGCATATGGGGGCCGTCATTTCCAAAAGTCATCAGCAAACAATTGATCATTACGTGAAATTAGCGGTGGAAGAGGGCGGAAAAATTTTATACGGCGGCAAAATACCGGAAGGCGGAGAGTATGAAAAAGGGTATTGGTATTTGCCGACGGTTATCGGGGATGTCACAAATGATATGAGAGTTGCACAAGAGGAAATTTTTGGGCCTGTCGTAGTTGTTATGAAATTCAGCGACGAGCAAGATGTGATCCGACAAGCAAATGATTCCATTTTTGGATTAGGTTCGGCTATATGGACGAACGATCATGGAAAGGCACACCGTGTTGCGGCACAAATAAAGGCAGGAATTGTTATGGTGAATTCGCCAATTTCTGCATTTCCTGGAACACCTTTTGGAGGCTATAAGCAATCGGGATTTGGCCGGGAGCTGGCATTGGAAACATTGAATTTGTACACGGAAACGAAAAGCGTTGTTTCTTATATCGGCAGCAAACCATTAAATCTCTTTGGACTCTAATTATATGTATAAAAAAAGATCGTTTAAAAAAAATATAATTTCTATTGAATTATTAGAATATTTAGTATATTATGTTTATGAAACGATAAAATATTAAACGTATAAATAAAGGAGGAATTGCAATGTCAGATACAGTAGCAATAGAAAAGAAAAATTTAACGGTGATCAAAAACAGCGGAGTGGCGGAAATCCATCTTCACATCAATAAAACGAATGCCTATGGACTGGAGTTTTACCAAGAATTCAACGCAGCGATCGATGAGCTTCGCTTCGATCCAAACATAAAAGTGGTCGTGCTGATGAGCGATGTGCCGAAATTTTTCTCGGCAGGAGCGGATATCAATTTCTTAAAAGCAGCGGATCCGCGCTATAAAACACAGTTTTGCCTGTTCTGTAATGAAACGCTGGATAAAATCGCCCGTTCGCCGCAAGTATATATCGCCTGTTTGGAAGGGCATACAGTCGGCGGAGGATTGGAAATGGCGCTAGGCTGCGATCTGCGCTTTATGGGAGATGAAGCAGGAAAAATCGGCTTGCCGGAAGTATCGCTTGGGGTGCTGGCTGGAACGGGAGGAACGCAGCGGCTCGCGCGGTTGATCGGGTATTCGAGAGCGCTGGATATGAACATAACTGGGGAAACGCTGACACCGCAGGAAGCGCTGGACATTGGTCTCGTCAACAAAGTGTTCCCGCAGGCGGAAACGAGAGAGCGGACGCTCGAGTATGCGAGAAGGATAGCTGAAAGCGCAAGCTATGCGGTTTCCAACATCAAGCTGTCGATCATGAACGGAAAGGAAATGCCATTGAACGTAGCCATCCGCTACGAAGGAGAGCTGCAAAACTTGTTGTTCCGCTCCGAGGATGCAAAAGAAGGATTAAGCGCATTTTTAGAAAAGAGAAAACCAAATTGGAAAGGGATATAAAAAAGAAGGACGAAGCATATCGGCCATAAACGGCCGGTATTTTTTCATCCAGAAAATAATGCGGAAATTTAAAGACAAGTCATATGCCTTCCTCAAGGAGGAGGCAGTTTTTTTTCTGATCGGCAGAGTCGATTTAAACAGCTTCAGACTTATAAAAAAATAGATTAAAAGGCTCCCTATCTTGAAGAAAAAACTTGTAAAAATGGAATTCCATCCAGCATAATAAAAATAAAAGCAAAATTCAGGAAAAAGACGGGTGTAAGAAAATGAAGCCAAGATCATTAATGTTTACACTATTCGGTGAGTACATTCAGCATTACAGCACAGAAGTTTGGATTGGCAGCTTAATTCAAATGATGTCCCATTTCGGCATTTCTGAATCTTCGATACGGGGAGCCACGTTAAGAATGGTTCAGCAAGGCTTTTTTAAAGTTCGCAAAATTGGCAATAAAAGCTATTATTCTCTTACAAATAAAGGGAAGAGAACGATGATGGACGGGTTTGCCCGCGTTTATTCAATGAGAAATTACAAATGGGATGGGAATTGGAGAATTTTGACCTATTCGGTCCCGGAAGAAAAAAGGGAGCTTCGCAATCAAATTCGAAAAGAGCTGAGCCTCATGGGATTCGGCTTGATTTCGCACGGTACGTGGGCAAGTCCAAACCCTATTGAAGATCGGGTGATGGAGTTTATAAAAGATTACCATCTCGAGCCGTATGTGATTTTATTTACTTCCAGTTCAGTAGTATCCCATGATAATCATGAGTTGATTCATAGAGGATGGAATTTTGACGAAATTGCCAAAGAGTATGAATCATTCATTGATCAATACCGGCAAAAGTATGATGATTTTAAGGAACGCATTTGGAATAATGAATTATCAGATCAAGAATGTTTTATTGAGAGAACGAAGCTTGTTCATGAATATCGCAGCTTTTTCTTTATCGACCCGGGGTTTCCGAACGACCTGCTGCCTGCTGACTGGAGCGGCTTAAAAGCTAGAGAGCTGTTTTTCAATGTACATCAGCTTTTGTCTGTACCTGCTATTCGATATTTTGAAACTTTATTTGAAAAAGCTCCCGATTGTGAATTGGAAGCGAATCGGGACAGAGCGATCAACCCTTTTATGGACATTGTTTAAAATAAAAGCAAGTAGGTGCATAATGGTGGTCAATATTGAACAAATCGGGAAAAATATATATCGCATTCCGGTTCCAATCCCTTTTCCGATGAAATACATCTATTGTTATATGGTGCGCGGTGCAGACGGATGGAGCCTTGTTGATGCAGGATTTCATAATACCGAAGCGATTGAAGCTTGGGAGCAAGTATTGAAACAAATGAATGTTCGTTATGAACAGATTCATTCGATTTATTTCACTCATTTTCATCCTGATCACTTCGGATTGGCAGGGTGGATGCAGGAAAGAACAGGAGCAAAAGCTTATATAAGCAAAGAAGATTTTGCCATGGCGCAGCGTGTTTGGGGAAAAAACAGCAGCCAGGCGGAGCAAATTGGTGAAATGTGCAGAAAAAACGGTACACCGGAAGATCTTGCGGATGAAATTGAAGAAAGTATGAGAAGTTTGGCAAAGCATGTAACGTTTCCGGAATTGACGATTCTAGAGGATGACGAGGTCATTCTAGGCGAAAGAAAATGGGAAGTTATACCGACACCTGGTCACAGCGATGGACACATTTGCTTTTATCAAAGAGAAGAAAGACTGCTGCTTGCAGCCGATCATATTTTGGATAAAATTACTCCGAACATTAGCATATGGCCCGGTTCAAGCAAAAATCCGCTTGGAAACTACATATCTTCGCTTGAAAAAATACAGCAATTGAAGGTAGACCTGGCGCTTCCTGCCCATGGGGCATTGATCGAACGAGTTGACGACAGAATATCAGAAATCATCCAGCATCATCAAAAGCGCTTGGATCAAATATTTCGACTTGCGAAGGATGGCCGTACCGCCTATGACATTGCCCAAGATTTATTCCAGCACAAAAGCTTGAATTCGCATCAATGGCGGTTTGCGATCGCAGAAACTTTGTCGCACTTGGAGTATTTAGTTTTCACAGGGCAAATTAAAAAAGAGAATCGTAACGATATTGTCTTTTATAAACAAAATAAATAATAATGGATAAGTGCATAGCAAAAAGCTATGCGCTTTTTTTGCGGTCGTAAAAACGGCAAGAACGAAAGAAAGGAGAAAAACATTTTATTTTTTAAATTAACAAAAAAATTTGATTTTTCTATTTTTTCTTGACAAAAGAGGCGGTTGTAAAATAATATTATGTTAAACAGACGAAATAAATAAAAACGTAATATAAAAGAGGTGAAAAAAATGGATCAGGCAGCCCTTTTAAAAGAAAAAATTCAAAACGGTTTTATTGTTGAAGGCGTCGGTGACATGAATGAGGAATATTTAAAGGCATTAAAACAGACGTTGATTATTGTCGGAGATACAGAATTGTTAAGTGTGCCGCCGCTCCTTACTGTTTATGATCAAGCGCCCACTTTAAATAACAAAATTACAGCACTCGCCATTATGCAGGATGAAATCGGTCATGCACATATTGCTTTCAGGCTACTGAAAGATTTGGGCGAAGATACAGACGAATTATTGTACAATCGAGCCCCAAATAAATGGAAAAACCCTTATGCCTTTGACTTTGAACTGTCAAATTGGATTGAGCTTGGAGTGTTTAATGCGTTCTTTGACCGCGCCGGCTACACACTGCTTGGGGATGCGTTTGAGCATACATCTTACGGGCCATGGAAACGCGCATTAGTGAAAGTTGATAAAGAAGAATTGTTCCATCTTAGAAATGGTGAAATCATTATGAGAACAGCCATGAATGATCCGAAATTGCAAGAGGAAGTTCAAAAAGCGGTTGATTGGATGTTTTTAATGGCGCTTGAATTTTTTGGTGTAGAAGACCGTTTAAAATCCAGATCCGCACAGCTTGAATACCGCTTAAAAGGAAGAACAAACGATGAGCTCCGTCAAAAATGGCTGTCGACAGCAGTTCCATTCTGTGAATCAATTGGAGTAAAAGTTCCAGCTCATTATGATGAAGAACAAGGAAAATATGTGCTCGATGTCCCATTCCCTTGTAAATTTGATCCAGTCAATAAAAAATGGCTGTTCGACCAGCCGGACACATGGGAAAACGTCATTAAACGATTTAAACAAAGAGGGCCGCAAAATGAAAGGTTTGTAGGAAGAATTCAAAAAGGGGCAAAAGAATTAGAACAGCTGAGAAAAGAGGTGGTATGATGCAAAAACAAGCTGTGGATACGAAAAAATATTGGGAGGCGCTGAAAGAGGTGATGGATCCTGAATTCCCAATAAGCGTTGTCGATATGGGGCTCATTTACGACATTCAAATGAATGACGGGGAAGTGCATGTGACGATGACATACACAGCCGTTTCCTGCGCCTGCATGGATTGGATTGAAAGCGATATAAAAAATCGGCTTCTTGCAGAAGAAGAAGTAAAGGAAGTACACATAAATGTCGTATGGGATCCTCCATGGACGGTCGACCGTCTTAGCCCAGAGGGAAGGGAAAAATTAAAGTATTGGGGTGTAAGTGCAAAATGATCGCAGAAAAAATAACCTATGATATTTTTGCCCGCATTAATCGGGGAGACAACTTAATGCATATAGGCACGGTAGAAGCAGAAAACAGCGAGCTGGCAAAAGTGTATGCAACGTTTACGTACGACGAAGAGGATTGGACCGAAATGGTTGTCGTGGAACGAAACAAGCTGAATTGGGTGAAAAAACCTGATTGGCTATTTTCAGAGAAAGGAGCTGAAGCATTGTGAGCGTAATGGAACAAGGAACGCATTCTTTGATTGAATTGCTGGAGACAATAGCGGATAACAAATATGTGCTTGGCGACCGTTTAGTGGAAGTTGGTGTAAGCGGTCCGAATTTGGAAGCGACCTTGTCTGCTATAGCTATGGCTCAAGGAGAACTGGGGCATGCAAGACTTTTGTACAATTGGTGTTTTGATTTAAAAGGGGTAAAAGGCAAGAAGCCTGACATTCAAGCACAAACAGGAAAAGCTTTTCAAACAGCTGTAAACGTTCAAAACTGGATTTCTCTCATTGCTTCGCTATATGCAATCAATGCCGCAATCGATATCGTCTTTCAAACGGTGTTAAAAACAAGTCATTCCAAGGTTGCTTCACGGATTCAAAAGCTTGTCCGCGAACAACACGATCATATCATCTATGCAGAAAATTGGGCAAAACAACTTCTTCTTGATCAAGGAGCTGTCCCCTACAGATTTCAAGAAGCATTAAGGGAGGCTGCAGAGGAAGCAAAGGCTTGGCTTGCAAAAGTTGAAAAAAGTGAAGAATTGAAAAAGGAAGGTTATTTCCCGGAAACTCCTTCGTTCCCGGAAAAATTTGAAAAACGGCTGCAGCAATTAAATGCGGAACAGCTTGTTCAAGCAAAGTGAGTGATGCTCATGTCAGAATCAGGCGTTCTTTTAGAAATTCAAAACAAAGTGGCTATCATTCAATTAAATAACGCAAAACGTGCCAACGCATTAAGCAAATTTTTAGTAAAAGATCTTTCTTATGCGATAAACACGATAAAAGATCATTCGAATGTAAGCGCAGTTATTTTTACGGGAGGTGAAAGCAAAGCGTTTTGTGCAGGGGCGGATTTAAAAGAAAGGCAGTCCATGAGCGAACGAGAAGTGGAAGAATATGTCGCATTGCTCAGGAAAACATTTACAAATATCTCATCTTTGCCAATGCCGACGATTGCGGCTGTAAAAGGATTGGCTCTTGGAGGGGGATGTGAACTTGCTCTTGCCTGTGACATTCGTGTCATGGAAAAAGGGGCGCTCATCGGGTTGACGGAAGTTTCTTGGGGAATAATCCCGGGAGCCGGCGGCACTCAACGACTGGCGCAATTAGTAGGAATCGGCAGGGCCAAGCAGCTTATTTTTACAGCTGAAAAAATAAATGGCGAAAAAGCGTATGAAATAGGACTTGTCGAATATATTTGTGAAGCTGGCGAGGCAGAATTGAAAGCGCTTAACATAGCGGAAAAAATCTCGGAAAATTCAATTCATTCTGTCCGTTTAGCGAAGCAGGCTGTCGACAGTTTTGCTCGAGAACTAATGGAAAAAGGTCTGATAGCGGAATGGGATTGTTATCAAAAAACGATTTATCATCCGGATCGTTTAGAAGGATTGGCGGCTTTTCAAGAAAAACGCAAACCTGATTTTTCAAATGATAAATGAACAATGGAAGGAGAATAATGATGACAGTTGAAACAACTGCTAACAAAAATTTAACGGTGGTCAAAAACAGCGGAGTGGCGGAAATCCATCTTCACATCAATAAAACGAATGCCTATGGGCTGGAGTTTTATCAAGAATTCAACGCAGCGATCGATGAGCTTCGCTTCGATCCAAACATAAAAGTGGTCGTGCTGATGAGCGATGTGCCGAAATTTTTCTCGGCAGGAGCGGATATCAATTTCTTAAAAGCAGCGGATCCGCGCTATAAAACACAGTTTTGCCTGTTCTGTAATGAAACGCTGGATAAAATCGCCCGTTCGCCGCAAGTATATATCGCCTGTTTGGAAGGGCATACAGTCGGCGGAGGATTGGAAATGGCGCTAGGCTGCGATCTGCGTTTTATGGGAGATGAAGCAGGAAAAATCGGCTTGCCGGAAGTATCGCTTGGGGTGCTGGCTGGAACGGGAGGAACGCAGCGGCTCGCGCGGTTGATCGGGTATTCGAGAGCGCTGGATATGAATATTACAGGGGAAACGCTGACACCGCAGGAAGCGCTGGACATTGGTCTCGTCAACAAAGTGTTCCCGCAGGCGGAAACGAGAGAGCGGACGCTCGAGTATGCGAGAAAGATAGCTGAAAGCGCAAGCTATGCGGTTTCCAACATCAAGCTGTCGATCATGAACGGAAAGGAAATGCCATTGAACGTAGCCATCCGCTACGAAGGAGAGCTGCAAAACTTGTTGTTCCGCTCCGAGGATGCAAAAGAAGGATTAAGTGCATTTTTAGAAAAGAGAAAACCAAATTGGAAAGGGATATAAACGTTAGCTTTTCATATATATTGTGAAGCCTCCTGAATATATATCTTCTTCAGGCGGCTTCAATGCCGCTTCATCTATTCAAAAAATTGATATATAGGATGGTGAAAAAATGGATCTCCGCGGATTAGGTTTGCTTTACAATGCGGCAGTGCGGTTCATTGATGAAAGTGTAGAGAAAGGTTTGGGCGATAAAATAGCCATTTGTTATCGCGATGAGCGCATACACTATAATGAATTGCAGGAGAAAGTCAATCAGACAGGCAACATGCTCCGTGAGCTCGGTTATAAATTGGAAGACCGCCTTTTAATGGTTTGCCACGATACACCCGAATTTATTTATTCATTTTTTGGCGCCATAAAAATTGGTGCTGTCCCCATTCCGGTCAACACCATGATGAAGCCATCCGATTATGAATATTTTTTAAACAACAGCCGGGCAAAGGGCTTAATCATCCATGAAGATATTTGGGAAAAGATTGAAGTTTACAAAGAACGGTTTTGCTTTTTGAAGGATATCATTATCATTCCGGACAGTGAAAGCGAACAATCAGGCACACATTTAAATTTCCTCCAACTGATGAATAGGGCAAGCAAAAAGCTTGATGCAGCCATGACGAACAAGGACGATCAGGCCTTTTGGCTGTTCAGCTCCGGAAGCACCGGTAATCCAAAGGGCGTCATCCATTTGCAGCATGATATGGAATATGCTTTCAGCACATATGCGAAAAAAATATTGCATATAAGTGAAGAAGACCGATGCTTGTCCGCATCTAAACTGTTTTTCGCCTATGGCCTTGGCGGAGGAATGTACTTTCCTTTAGGAGCAGGAGCTTCAACTGTATTAGTGAAAGAACGCGCAACTCCGGAAGCAATGTTTCAGGCGATTGAAACGTACAAACCGACCATTTTCTTTGGGGTTCCGACTTTATATGGAGCGATGATTGATTATGTGTCGCGAACGGGAAAACAATTCGATTTGAGCTCGCTCAGAGTTTGTGTATCAGCTGGAGAAGCGCTTCCGAAAGCATTTTACCGCAAATGGAAAGAAATGTACAATGTCGATATTTTAGACGGAATTGGTTCAACAGAGGCTCTCCACATATTTTTATCCAATCGGATTGGAGATGTAAAGGCAGGAAGCTCTGGAAAAGTCGTTCCTGGTTATGAAGCAAAAATTGTCGACGAAATGGGCAGGGAATTGCCTCCAAATGAAATGGGAGATTTGTTGATTCGCGGAGACAGCATCGCACATGGATATTGGAACCTTCATGAGCAAAACAAGAAAAAATTTGTCGGAGAATGGCTTCATACAGGTGACAAATATTATAAAGACGAAGAAGGATATTTTTGGTATTGCGGGCGCTCCGACGATATGCTGAAGGTTGGCGGGATTTGGGTATCGCCTGTAGAAGTCGAAAATTGCCTTCTTCAACATGAAAATGTACTGGAAGCTGCAGTTGTCAGCGTGCAAAATGAAAATAATCTTGTCATTCCAAAAGCATATGTTGTTTTAAAAGATAGAACGCCCTCCAAAGAAATGGAAGATGAATTAAAAAACTTCGTGAAGCAGCAGCTGGCCCACTACAAATACCCACGAATTATAGAATTTATTGACGAACTTCCGAAAACAGCAACAGGAAAAATTCAGCGTTTTAAACTTCGGGAATTATTAAAATCGAATTCAGCTCAATAGTTTAAGACATAGCATTGAAAGGAGTACGTACATTTGAAAAGAAACGAATTTCAGCTCAGGGTGAACTTTGGAGATACGGATGCAGCCGGCATTGTATACTATCCGAATTATTTTAAATGGTTTGATATTGCAGGGCATCAATTTTTTAGAAGTATCGGCCTTGCTCCGGCTAAACTCATCAAAGAATACAGCATCATTCTTCCGCTGCTTGATGTCCGCTGTACGTTTGAGCAGCCGTTATATTATGACGACATTATCACTATTAAAACAGAAGTAGTGGAAGTGAACCGGAAAACAATAAAACTGAAGCATGAAGTATATCGTGAAGATACAAGAACCGGGCACGGATATGAGCTCAGGGGGTGGGTGAAAGAAGAAAACGGAAAAAAATTTGCAGTGCCCATACCTGAAGAGGTGAAAAAATTGCTTCAAGAAGACGGGTTTGGTGAACAGGCTCAGATCAATCCATGGCTCAGCGCATAAATGAACATTGAAAAAATGTAATGGAGGTGAGTAGCGTGGATCTTAACGTATCCATTCATGATGTGTTTGAAAAAGCATATAAGCGCTATCCTGATAAAGAATTCATTTACGATGGCTATAAACGTTTAACTTACAAAGATATCAAACAAATGTCCGATTCCATCGCCTCCGCTTTCCACCAGCTCGGTATAGGGAAAGGAGACCGCATCATTGCATGCCTGCCGAACTGGCATGAGTTTCTTGCCATATATTTTGCAATTGCAAAAATAGGCGCCATATTAGTTCCATGCAATACGCGATATCGTGTTGAAGAATTGTCTTATATAGTGGCCAATTCTGGTGCAAAAGCAATTTTTGTGGTAGAAGAGCATGGCCATTTCCATACGGTAAAATCTTTAATGGAAAGTAATGAAAACGCTTTAGAAATGGTGTTTACGGTGCGGTTTCAAGAAGATGGTCACCATTCCTTTGAAGATTTGCTGAAAATAGGACAGTCGAAGCTGCCGCCGGAAGTGTCCATCGATCCGAAGGAAGATGTGTTTTCCATTTTATATACTTCAGGAACAACAGGACTTCCGAAAGGTGCCATGCTCACGCATTTAAATTTTGTCCATAATGCCGCATGTACAGTGGAGGCGCTTCAATGCGACGAAAATGACGTATTTTTAGTGGTCGTTCCTGTCTTTCACGTGTTTGGCATGGTTCCAAGCATACTGGCAGCTGTGACTGCCTGTGCCAAAATGGTGTTTATGGAGCAATTTAAAGCGGAAGCTGTATTAAAAATGATTGAACAAGAAAAGATTACGATACACCATGGAGTTCCGACAATGTTTATATTGGAATTAAATCACCCTCAATTCAAATCCTATGACTTATCTTCGTTAAGAACAGGTATTATTGCGGCAGCACCATGCCCTGTCGAAGTCGTGAAAAAAATTAGAAATGAGATGGGATGCAATATAACTATTTCCTATGGTCAAACGGAAACATCTCCAGTTGTGACAATTACAAGCTTTACAGACAGTGACATCATTCGTTCAGAAACGGTTGGCAGAACGATTCCAGGAGTTGAAATTAAAGTTGTTGATGTGAATCGCCAAACTGTACCGACTGGAGAAATTGGCGAACTTGCTGTGCGCGGGTTAAATGTCATGAAAGGCTACTTTAACATGCCTGAAAAAACGAAAGAAGCCATTGATCAAGATGGCTGGCTTTATACAGGTGACTTAGTGACGCTTGATGAACAAGGTTATGTCCGCATCGTTGGACGGAAGAAGGAAATGATCATCCGCGGCGGCTACAACATTTATCCTCGAGAAGTTGAAGAAATTCTTTATAAACATCCGAATGTAGTAGAAGTAGCCATTATCGGGCTGCCTGACACTGTTTTAGGAGAGATTTCATGTGCGGCGGTAAAATTAAAAGACGGAGCTTTGGAAACGGAAGAATCGATGAAAAATTATTTAAAAGGAAAAATTGCTGACTACAAAATACCGGATAAAGTTGTTTTTGTCGATGAGCTGCCAATGACGCCGAGCGGAAAAATTAAAAAAGTAGAACTTCAGCAAAAATTAAAAGAAGATTTGCAAACAGAATTGCGATAATTTCATGCAAGGAAGATCAAACGGTAGACACATGTTTGATCTTCCTTCATCATAAAGTTAATCAACCTTCTGAAAAATTTGACATCCGATTGATGACCTACGGCTTCTTCATAACATTTTTTAAAAGAGTAGGAGTGAAACTGTTGAGACAAAAAGCGTCAAGATCGGAATTAATTGAAGTGGCTCAAGGACGGAGGCCCGCAGATTTAATTATCAAAAATGGTACGGTGATCAACGTCTATTCAGGAGAATTGTTGAAGCAAAATGTCGCTGTTTATCAAGACTCCATTGCATATGTCGGCGAACGGGATGTCCTTTCCGATGAACATACAAAAATTATTGATGCAGAAGGGATGTATGTTTCACCAGGTTTTATTGAACCGCATGCACATCCGTGGGTCATCTACAATCCTGTTAGTATGACTAGGAAAGTTCTTCCCCTTGGAACAACGACAACGGTAAATGACAATTTGTTTTTTTATTTGCATATGGGAGCTGCTGGATTTAAAAAAATGGTCAAAGACTTGAAAGACCTTCCGGGCAATTTTCTTTGGCTTGTCCGGCTTGTCTCGCAAGCGAATTTCAAAGGAGAAAGGGAATGGTTTAATCAAAAGGATGTCCAAGAGCTTTTAGAATTAGAAGAAGTTGTCGGAACAGCGGAGGTCACAAGATGGCCGCTTTTGTATCAGGCTGATTCCTTTTTGCTTGATACAATTGAAGTGGCAAAACAGAAAGGGAAAGTCGTGGACGGTCATACAGCGGGCTGTTCATATGAAAAATTGATTTCCATTGCTGCGAGCGGAGTCAGCGCTTGTCATGAAGCAATAACGGCAAAAGAGGCGCTGGACAGGCTGCGGTTGGGAATGTGGACGACTTTACGCAACAGCTCGCTTCGCCCTGATTTCCCTGAAGTTATAAAAATGATTACAGAAGGGAAAGTCAGTACACATCGAATTACGATGACAACCGACGGTCCGCACCCTGGGTTTATCGAAAAAGAAGGCTTTGTCGATGGATTGATCAGAAGAGCTGTAGAATTAGGAGTGCCGGTCATAAACGCGTTGCAAATGGCTACGATCAATGCAGCCGTTTATTTGCGATTAGATGATTATATCGGCGGGATTGCTCCAGGAAAATTGGCAGACATTTTACTTCTTCCAGATTTGAAATATTTTCGGCCGGATATCGTCATTTCAAGAGGTGAAGTCGTAGCCGAGCAAGGAAATTTGCTTGTGTCGACACCAAAACTAAATTGGAATCAATATGTTGTCCGGGAGCCATTTGCGTTTTCGAAGCAACTTTTGGACGATTTAAACTTGTACCGTTACCCATATTCAAGTACTGAACAAACTGTTCCGGTCGCTTATTTTAAAAGCAATGTCATTACGCAGCGAAAAGATGTTAAGCTTCCAGAAGCAGAGGGATTCGCAGATATTTCCGGTGAAGAAGGCTTATTGTATGCATCGTTAATTGACCGGAACGGAAAGTGGGTGTCGAAAGCGATATTAGAACGATTTGCCGTTCATCTAGATGGGATGGCGTCAACTTACAATACTACAACAGAATTGCTTGTGATCGGAAGAAATCCAAAAGCGATGGCCCAGGCGGCTAAAAGAGTGCATGAACTAGGAGGAGGAATCGTCATTGTTGATGGCGAGGACATTGTGGTTGAAATACCTCTTCCATTTACCGGCATGATGACGGACGATTCATCATTTGATCAAGCTGTTCGATATCATGATGAGCTGTTAGCAGCCGTGCAGCAAAGAGGATTCCCATTCCATGACATTTTATATACGCTATTGTTTTTAACTTGTGATTTCTTGCCCGGTCTTCGTCTTATTCCATTTGGTTTGTATGATGTTAAGAAAAATGAAATGCTGCTTAAAGCGGAACCAATAAAAGATCAAATCGCGAAGTAAAACTAGAAAAAGAGAGCTGAGCCGTTTCCTCCAGGGGGGCAGCCCAAAAAGTCAGAGTTAACTGACTTTTTGAAGCCCCTTCATTTTAGGAACTTATCGGACAGGCCATTTTTCCAATCTTGTTTATATCCTTCAGAAGTCTTATGAAGGACTTTTCTTATATTCGGTTCTTCAAAAGTTTTATGACAGACATTCAGCATATACAATCGCTTCTTGTTGGACCTCATTGCCTCTATGAAGGCCATTTACAAATTTTATTCGATTATTTTTGTCCTTCACAGCAGTATTTCTCCAAAATCCTTCATTTTAGGAACTCAACGGAGAGCCCCTTCTTACAATTAGTCAAGAATTTTTCGTAACTATTTGTTTCAGTGGATTTATTTAGGAGGCAGTGGTACCCCTTCCTCCTAAATAAATTTACGCATGCCTAATAGATCTAACGATTTTTGTTTTTTTCACTAGATCAAATATGTTATATTTTTCCTGAACAATTGCGAAGTTGCTGATGCGATTTCGTAATTGTACGTTAAAATGTGTGTATTAAGATGGAAGAGACACTTCAATAACTTATTCACAAAAGCGATGGACGCAACTTTATGACATTTGTTATAAGGTTGCGGTTTTAATTTGTCGTAATATTCTACAAAATGATTGTTTCCAATGCGTCGTTGGCGTTAACGATTCCCTTTTCTTATCCACGATCTCATGGATTCAACATATTAAACCTGATCTTATAAGATCCGTGAAGTAGGCCAGTTATTTCAATGCGAACCTATCGTTCTTTAGGCTGTCACGACCTTTTCTCCACTTCTACTAAAAAAATAGCAGCGCAGACATTGGTCGTGGTCTGTGCTACTAATCTTAATATGTTTTTTTCGGGTTTCACATTGTTGAAGCCTCATTTGAGAGCAACAAGGATAAATACATGCTGAATCTCCTACTATTTGTTTTTTTATATAGTAAACTCCTTTTCTGGTGCACTTTAATCAATCGGGAAGCAGGCTGGATGGACGAAAATGGACAAGAAACATTCTGGGAATGTCGGTACAGTTTGGAAAAGATGTACTTATCGTTTGTTCCAACATTTGAAAATCGGCAGGAAGAATCGTTTAAAAAATAGCAGATGCGGAAAACTCAGTTCATCATTATCTTACAGTTCGTTTCAAAAGCAAAAATTTCCTGGGAAAAGCTTGAAAACTATAATCCAATTTTTCGGTTGATGGCGGTGCTTCTCATCGTCTGTCCATTGGTTGGCGAACAAATAAAAGTTTTGAACATCTGCCAGTTACAAACAGACAGAAAATAGTTTAGAAGAGATGTACTCACTGTTTTAAATAGCACAATCATATAAATCAAACTTTGAAAAAGGACAACAGTCTTTCACAGCGTAAAAAGCTGTGCTTTTTTGACGCAAAAAAATTTTTCCAGAAAGTATTGTCATTTTTTTCATAATAAAGTATGATTTATCTGTATTAAGAATTATAATACAGTTAATACAGATGTGGGGGCTGCGGGAAAATGCTTGATATAGATTTTCGAAGCCGAAAACCGATCTATGAACAGCTTGTCGATCAAATAAAAGAGATGATTGTAAGCGGAGTGCTGAAAGGGGGAGAACAACTTCCCTCCGTCAGAGTGCTTGCGCAGCAATTGACGGTGAATCCAAATACAATTCAAAAAGCTTACCGTGAGCTGGAGAGGATCGGATATATTTACTCGATTCAGGGAAAAGGAAATTTTGTTTCGGAGAAGATTGAGGCATCTAATCAGGAAGAGCTGAAAATGGTTAAAGAAAATTTGCAAAAATTAGCACAACAAGCATTATTTTTAGGGATGCAATCTGATGAGCTCCTGCAGATCATGGAGGAAATTATCAAAGATCATCAAGGGGGAAAAAGAGATGATTGAAGTCAAAAAGGTATATAAATCATTTCAAAATGCGACTGTGTTATCTAACATCGATTTACAAATTGAAAAAGGATCCATCTTCGGGCTTCTAGGTTCAAACGGCGCTGGAAAAACGACGTTGTTGAAGCTGATCGCAGGTTTGTATAAACAAGATAGGGGAGACATTTTAATTGATAAAAAACCTGTATTTGAAAATGAAGACATTAAGCAAAGATTCATATTCCTTACAGATATTCCTTATTTTTTCCCTCATTATACGATCAAACAGATGGCGAATTTTTATGAAAACATATATCCATCCTTCAGCAGAGAACGATTTCAAACATTGCAGGATGTATTTGATCTAGATCTTAAGCAAAAAATTTATCGCCTGTCAAAAGGAGTTCAGCGTCAAGTGGCATTTTGGCTCGCTTTTTCCGCAATGCCTGAACTGCTCATTTTAGACGAGCCGTTTGACGGTTTAGATCCGGTCATGAGGAAAAAAATGAAAAATATAATCATCCAAGATGTGGCAGCGAGAGAAATGACTGTGATCGTCTCTTCCCACAACTTGCAGGAAGTAGAGGATATAAGCGACCATATCGGCATTTTGCATAAAGGTGAACTGCTAATAAAACGGAATTTGGATGACCTAAAGTCGAATATACACAAAGTGCAAATTGCCTTTCAAGGAAGCGTTCCTTCGGAAATGCTGCAGCAGCTTCAAATTGTCTATCAGGAACAAAGAGGCAGCGTGCATTTATTCATTGTAAAAGGAAATGCTGATGAATTTTCCAGCTATATAAAAAGCTTTAAGCCTCTTTTATTCGATTTGCTCCCGCTTACATTGGAGGAAATTTTTATTTATGAAATGGGGGAAAAAGGATATGCAATCGAAAACATCCTTATTTAAAAAAGAGCTGTTAATTCAAAATTTCCGTTCTGTCGGGTGGGTAGGACTAGCGTTTTTGATCGGTCTAATTCTATCAGTACCGATGGAAATTGCGGTGTTGTTTTCCGGGAGAGAGAATTATAATGAAGAGAACATATATGAAAGTTTGTTTTCCATTGCACAAGAACTTCAATTATTCATGTTAATCGTGATACCTGTGCTTATGTCCATTTTTTTGTTTCGGTTCCTGCATGTAAAGCAATCCAGCGATTTTCTTCATAGTCTTCCGATTAATCGGAAAATGCTTTTTTGGCATCATTGGCTGACGGGTGTTGTGTTTTTAATCGTACCTGTCATGATTACTTCTCTAATATTGGCCGTTTTTATACAGGTGTTTGATTTGTCGAGCTATTTTCGTGATTTGAACCTTGTTAGATGGTTTTGTACTTATTTAGCATATACGCTATTATTGTTTTCTATCGGCACCTTCTCTGCCATGCTGACAGGAATTAGCACGATTCAAGCCATATTGACATTGATTATTTTATTGTTTCCTTTCGGGGTTTATCAACTTATAGTGTACAATTTGCAATACATTTTGTTTGGATTTCCGAGCGGCTATTATTTGAATAATAATCTTTGGATCGAATTTTTTTCACCGCTTACGAGGCTGATTTCCCTCGAATTCCAGCCTTTCTCTTGGTGGGAAATCGCCGTTTATTTATTGCTAGCAGCCTTGTTTTGCTGTATTTCCTTGCTTCTGTATACACGGCGGCCAGTCGAATATGTGTCACAAGCTGTTATTTACTGGAAGCTTAAACCGGTTTTTAAATATGGCGCCACTTTTTGTACGATGCTTCTCGGCGGAATGTATTTTGGCATTATTGACTATAGAGGAAGCTTATTATGGATTTGTACTGGATATGTAGTAGGTGCACTTATCGGTTACTTTATAGCTGAAATGATCTTGCAGCAGACGTGGCGAATCAAGCCTAAATTAAAAGGATTGTTTATTTATTTTATTGCAGTGATACTCGTATTCATTTTGACCGGTTCTGGTGCGGGAGGATATGAGAAAAAGGTTCCGAGAGTTGCAGAAATACAGTCGGTATTTTTCAGCAACTTTTGGTACTTCGATGACAAGATGACTAATAGATTCATTTACAAGGAACCGAAAATAATCGAAGCAATTCAAAAGCTGCATACAGAAATCGTTGCCGAAAATAGATCCAAAGATGTTTCCGAACCTGAACCGTTGTTTATCGTCTATTATTTAAAAAATGGAAGCAAATCGATCCGCCAATATGAAGTTGATCGGAAATCGTTCGAACGATATTTGAAGGAGATTTATGAATCGAAGGAATATAAAAAAGCAACCTATGAAGTTCTAGACGTAAACGATCAAGATGTTGAACAAATAGTATTTCATTCTAACTATCCAAACTACTATGTTGAAAAAGTGGATATTGCCAATAATTCTGATCAACTAGCAAAAGCATTAAAAGCATTAAAAAATGACATCACGAATCTTACATATGAAGATATGACCGATGAAAGAAAAGACTGGGGAGAAATTGAAATCATTCTAAAAAATAATAAGCAATTATTCATTCCATGGAAAAAAAGCTTTAAAGAGTTCGATGAGTGGATGAAGAATAACGGAACGGTTAAAAACGCAAGAGTGACAGCTGATGATGTCCAATATGTACTCATAACGGAGAATAACATCAATCACGATTTGGATTATAAAAATATGCTGAAAGAAATTGAACAAGATCCGCAAACGGTCAAAATTGTAGATAAACAGTTGATTGAGCAATGCTTGCAAGATGAAACAGAATCGACTTCAGGAAAAAATATTATGTTCATTGTTTATAAAAATGGAAATTATGAGGTTGGCAGCTTTGCTCATCCAGAAATAGCTGAATCGATCAAGAAACAGGCAAAAAAATAAAAAAGGATTGGAGAATTATGGATGATATAATATCCGCTCAAGAGAGCTTTCAAGACATCTATTGTATGTTTTATAAAAAAGTGTACCGGATTGCTTTTTCCATAACGAAAGATGTACATTTGGCAGAAGATGTATTGCAGGAAACATTTTTGAAATTTTATCAAAAGGCTGAACAAATTGAGGATATGGAAAAAATCTCTGGTTGGCTCGGTACAGTAGCAGCGAGAACTGCGATAGATTTTCTTCGGAAGGAACAGAAAACGCCGTGCCCCCTTGATGAATTATCTATCAGTCAAGGGGGCAATGTGGAACAAACAGCAGAATATGAATGGCTGAAAGAGACCATTTCTCAAGAAATTCGGAAACTAAAACCGAAATACCGCGAAATTTTAGAATTGAAATTGTATTATGATTTAAAAGAACAGGAATTAGCTCAACAGCTAAAGCTTTCGAAAGGAACAGTTAAAACTAGGCTTCACAGGGCAAGACGCACGCTGAAAGTGTCGTTGAAAGATGCGATGTAAAGTTCGGGTGCTCTTGCCCCTTTTTTACGTCTTTTCCCAGATTTTTAAAATCAGGGGAGAAGCTTATGAATTTTTCGCTTTTCGATATTGATACTGCTTCCATTGGAACCGGATAAAGCAGCCGATGCAAAATCCTAAAATCGCAATGAAAGCCGCTGAAAAAACTAAAATCGAAAAAATATATCCTAAAACATCAATATGAAAAGAAAATCCGATAAAAGCTAGCAGCAAGCATGTGCAGGCAATGATTTGATTGAATTGCTGATCAGATCTGTCTTCTAAATGATAGGACGAATGTGGTTTTCGTAAAAACGTTTTAGCGGCCGCCATAATCGGATTGACACCAAAAATGAGTCCAATCAAGCCAGCAATAAGCGGAATAAGAAGAAAAAGCGGCTCGTGTGTGATCCAAGTGATCAAAACAGACAAAACAATTGTCCATTGATTCGTTCTAACTAGAGGACGAGGGATGCCGTCCATGGAAATCCCACCTTTCCATATATGTTTTATGATATTTATATCATAAATGTGCAGGCATTGCATCTTTTTTGATTTTGATCAAGCCTCCATTCATATAATTATGTTACAATGGTTGGTAGATATTATGGAAATTAGGGGGATATGAAAATGTCAATCGGTTATGTAAATGGTCGCTTTGTTGACCTCAATGAACCGGTGATCCCGATTGATGAAAGAGGACACCAGTTTGGCGACGGAGTGTATGAGGTGATCCGCGTTTATAACAAAAAGCCGTTTATGCTGCGCGAGCATTTAGAGCGGTTACAGACAAGTGCTGAAGCGATTAAATTAAAACTCGATCAAACATTGGAGCAATATGAACAGCTGATAAAAGAAGCAATTGAAAAATCAGGATTAACAGATTGCGACGTCTATTTGCAAATTACGCGCGGAGTGGCCGTTCGAAATCATTTGTTTCCAGATGTTTCTGTTTCAACAACGATGACCGTAAGACCTGCAAAGCAATTGCCCCATCATTTGCGGGAGGACGGCGTTTCTGCTATATTCCATGACGATGAGCGGTGGGCCAATTGCTATATTAAATCGCTTAACTTATTGCCGAATATTTTAGCTAAACAAACCGCCCATGAAAAAGGAAGCTATGAAGCGATTTTAGTCCGTGATGAATATGTGACGGAAGGGTCGAGCTCCAACGTATTCATCGTCAAAAACGGAACAATTTATACGACGCCGCTATCAAAGCATATATTGTCAGGAATTACAAGAATGGCGGTAAAATCGATCATTGAAACAGAAGGTTTAACATTAGTAGAAGAAAAGTTTACGAAAGAGGATGTACTTGAAAGCGATGAAGTCTTCATTACGAGCACAACTTCTGAAATTTTACCAATCGTGACCGTAGACGGGCAAAAAATTGGCACGGGAAAACCGGGTGAGATCGCGACAACACTTTATCAAAAATTCCAAGAAAAAATCGCAAACGAATAACGAGCCTATTGAATGTAAAAGCCTGCAAGAAATCTTTCCTGCCAGGCTTTTTTTTATCATAAAAAACAGGGGGAAAACATGAATATTATTGATCTTCATTGTGATGCGCTGATGAAGCTGGCGAATGCTAAAGGAAAGCTGAAGTTTGCTAACGCCTCGTATTTGGATACGAATAAACAAAGATTGATCAAAGGTAAAATTAAGGTTCAATGCTTTGCCGTTTTTATCGATCAAAAAATAAAAACTGAATACAAATTCCAAGCGGCGCTTGAACAAATCGATCTGTTTTTTACAGAAGTGCTTGGAAACAATCCGGAAATGAAACAAATAAAGGATTGGTCTGATTTTTATAAGCTTGAGGAACATGAAATTGGGGCGATGCTGACTCTCGAAGGTGTTGATGCGATTGGCGGAGATCTCTACAAACTTCGACTTCTTTATCAGCTGGGAGTTCGATCGGTTGGATTGACATGGAATTATGCCAATCTGGCAGCTGATGGAGCACTTGAAGATCGAGGCGCTGGTGTAACAGCATTTGGCAAGGAAATCATAAAAGCAAACAATGAGCATCGCGTTTTCACTGATGTCTCCCATTTATGCGAGCGTGCGTTTTGGGATGTAATCGAGCTTGCGGATTATCCGATTGCGACCCATTCAAACGCCCGCGCCTTATGTGATCATCAGCGCAATTTAACCGATGAACAGGCAAGGGCAATGTTTCAAAAAGGCGGTACCATTCACATCGTGTACGCGCCCCAATTTTTAACAACTAATGATCAGGCAGCAATCAAAGATGTAATCAAACATATCGACCATTTTTGCATGCTAGGTGGAGTGAAACAAATCGGACTTGGCTCTGATTTTGACGGAATTGAGCAAAAAGTAATAGGATTGGAAGATGCGGCAAAAACACAAAACTTGATCAATGAACTGCTGAAATATTATAATGAGGACGAAGTGAAAGGATTTGCGTATCAAAATTTTCTCAATCATTTACCGAAATAGGTGCAAAAGCAAACTGTTAAGATTGCTTTTTTTTTGGGTTTAAATCCCCAAAAACATACTTGACTTATCGGAATTATAAACATTATAATAAAAAAAACGAACGATTAAAGGTGGTTAATTTTATGGAAAAAATGTACTATATTCCGAGCCAACAGGCATCGTTAGCTGCCACATTGCATATACCGAACGCTCCAGCTAAAAACGAAAAATTTCCGGTTGTTGTTATTTGTCACGGTTTTATAGGAAGCCGAATAGGTGTCAACCGATTGTTCGTCAAAGCAGCCAACCATTTTGCTTCGCTCGGATTTGCAGTTTTGCGGTTTGATTACGAAGGCTGCGGCGAAAGCAGCGGTATTTACGGAACTTATGGCCTCGACCGCTTTATTGAACAAACGATTCATGTTATCGATTTTGTTGAAAAGCTTCCTTTCATCGACAAACATGAATTATATTTGCTTGGCCATAGTTTAGGAGGAGCAGTGGCGACACTCACAGCTGTACGGGATGACCGCGTGAAGAATTTGGCGATTTGGGGAGCGGTCGGTCGGCCATTTGAAGATATAGCGGCCATAGTTGGAAAGGAAGGCTTAGAAGAAGCAGAATCAAGCCAATATGTTGATTATGAAGGCTATTCCTTAACGAAAACATTTTTCCACTCGCTTGAACAGTACACTCCTTTACAAGAGGCAAAATCGTTTACAGGTGACGTATTCGTTGCCCACGGAACAGAAGATGAAGTCATTTCTCCTTCTTATGCTTGCCTGTATGAAAAAAGCTTCAAAAAAAGGGCTAACAGCGTTGAAAAATCACTCATTATCGGCGGAAACCATACATTTTCGTCTATTTGTCATTCAACCGAATTGTTTCAACAAACAGGAGAATGGCTTGAACGGCAAAGAAAGTTAAACGATGATCGAAAAAAAAAGATTATTTAATGAAAGAGTTTCTAAACGAAAAAGAAGGTTGACCGGACAGCTCGGTCAACCTTCTTTTTTTAATAATAAGGAGAAATCAAGATGTATACAAGAACACCAGTAAATGAGACGTATAGCCAAATCGGCATCGCCCAGCGAACAATTTTCCGGTGTTTTTCTACCTGTCTTGACATTCCCCAGAAAAAGGCAAACAATGCAAGCGGAACAATGACGGCTGCTAATATACTATGGGAAGTAAGAATAAATAAATAAAATGTTTTCATAAATCCTTCACCGCCATAACGGGTCGGTTCAGATTGCAAAAAATGATAGGTTAAATAAGAAATACAAAATAAGGTGGTCGTTGTAAACGCTGCGATGATAAAGTTCCGGTGTACTTTGATATTTTTCTTTTTAATTGCATAAAGAGCAGCGAGCAGAAAGACGAACGTAAAGCTGTTAAAAATCGCATTAAGTCTTGGGAAAATCGTCAAATCAAAATGGACTTCGCCTCGATATCCGAGTGGAGAGAAAAATAACAGTAAAATAACGGCATTTATAATAACTGAGAGTGTCACAACAATGCCGGTGTAATTTTTTTTGTTGTGAGGCTGTTCATAGTTTTGAATGGAGTCCATTTTTTTCCTCCTAACATAAATTTTCTCATTGTATATTTTATCATTTTAAAATGGATTTAAAAGTGACAAAGTGGTGAAAATCGAAATTTTGACAAATCTCTACTTAAATTCTAGAAAAATTTTGATAAAATGGAAATAAAGAAAAAATAGTTCTTTTGGAGGGGATGAGGATGTACAAAAAAATATTAGTTCCTATGGATGGATCTGCCCATTCTACACGCGCGCTTGAGCATGCTGTAAAACTTGCCAAAACAGTTGGGTCTGAAAAAATTACGATTTTGCATATCAATAATTTAAGATTTACAGAGCAGTATTATTTTGTTGATATTTCCAAATTAATTGATGAAGAGAACGAAGCGATTTTAAAACCAGCGATTGAATTCCTTACTGAAAGCAACGTCCCGCATGAAACACATATTTTCCAAGGAGAGCCAGCAACAATTATTACGGATTATGCAAAAGAACATGACTATTCCATCATTGTAATGGGGAGTGCAGGAAAAGGCGCGCTTAAAGCAACGTTGTTGGGAAGCGTCAGCCGAAAAGTAGCTCAAGAGGCTCACTGTCCAGTCTTAATCATTAAATAAAAATAAGAAATTTGTCCATTTTAGTTTACATACGAGCTAAAATGGGCTTTTTTTGTTTGCTATAAAGTGAAAGGGAGAAATTGTTCAAAGCTTTTGATCATTACTGGATAGGATGAAATGAAGAGGGGATGGGCACTGCAGAGAATAACAATATGCCTTAAATTACAGCAGAAGCTGTTTTGGGAATACTTTACAATTGTTGTGGCAAGAAAGGCGGTTTGCGGCATGCACTGCCCATGAATAACAGCAGTATAAACGTATTTGTGCATTAAATGAAAAACGTAGAGCAACGACGTCTGGTTTATAAGCAATCAACTTTCTGCAAGGAAAAGCAAATCAATTGCTCTATTGTGTACATCAATCGGCACCAGCTGTTACAACTTGACAAAAGAAAGGGACCCAAAATGCTGACCTTTTTGGATCCCTGCTTTTATGGCCAAAAATGAGTGCAAACGTTAAAATACTGGAACATCTTTTTATGGGAATCGCTTTAAAATCCCTTTTCCTTTTCACACATTTCCACTGCAAAGCTTCTTTAGCAGGACAGATCATTTTTTTCATTAAAATAGGCATCAAACGTTTCAGCTTTCAAAATTTCTGTTGAACGTTTCCATAGATTTGGGAAGCGGATCGCATTCAACACTATAAGAATAGGCATTGTATGCATTTAATATTTCGGTCGCCAACTGCATGTGACGAGGATTTCATTTTTTTGATATCTCTGATACAGTTACAAACTCATAACCTTGTTGTTTTAAATATGGCAAGATTAGCTTCAATGCCTCTACTGTGGATGAATGAATATCGTGCATTAAAATGATGGAACCGTTTTTTGTCTTGGCTTGAACGATTTTAAGTACTTTTTTTGGGTCATCCGTTTTCCAATCTAATGTATCTACAGTCCATAGAATGATAGGCTTTTCAATAGCTGATCTGACCTTTTGATTAACAGCCCCATATGGAGGGCGGACGCAATTCGCTTTTAAGCCCGATGCCTTGAAAATTTCTTGATCGGTCATATTTATTTCTTCAAGTATTTTCTCTTTTTTTATAGTTGTAAAATCTTTATGGCTAAAGCTGTGGTTGCAAATTTCATGTCCTTCCGAACCTATTCTTTTTACAATATTAGGATAAAAATTAACTCTTTGACCAATCACAAAAAAAGTGGCTTTTGCATGATACGATTTTAATAAATCCAAAATTTCTGTTGTATATTTTGGGTGAGGTCCGTCATCAAATGTTAGAGCAACTATTTTTTTGCTTTTGATCGGCTCGTCTTTTTGGATGGGAGGTTTTTTCGGCAATGGTTCTGCTTTTTTTGGTTTGTTTTCTTCCATCCATAATCGCTTCCGCCACTCCTCTGTCAATAACTCTTTTCCTTTCGTTAAAGGAATGGAAATTTCAGGACTTTCAGCACCTTCTGTTACTTCATTGCTATGAAACTTGAAAACAATGAATTTGTTTGTCAAATAAATATTGGAAAAATCGTTATATGGGTGATTGAGCCACTTGTTAAGCTTCTTTTTGCTAAAGCTTTTTTTATATTTTTTTGATTGAAGAAACTGGTCCGTCAATTGAACATGCAGCTTTTCTTTTGTTTTTTCATCGATTTCAAGAATGTCTTGGCTGTTTATAAAACGTTCTGCTGCCAAATCGACTATGAAGATTTTAAAGTCTTTACTTTCTTTTTCCCCATCTGAATGGCTTTCTGAAGTAAAAACAAAAGAATAGACGCTGTCTGTGACCGGATAGAGGCGAAAAGTCAGAGAAAAATTCGACGGATCTTTGAACAAGCGCCATTTTTGGGATTGAATTTGTTCGTGAAACCGTCTTTTCTCTTCTTTGACGTAAGACTGGATGGATGCATTCAGTTTGCTGCTTTGAAATCTCGGATAGTGTATGGCGGAATGGAATTCTTTTTTATCCTCAATATCTGAAATTAAGTCAACTCCATCATATTGCGATTTTTCTATTTGTTTGCTTCCATTTGCTGGGACAGACTGTACCCTTAATGTTTTGTAATAAAAAGACATTAAAAAAATGAAAATGATCGAAATGAAAACGATGCCGCTTATTTTCCATACAAACGATTTCACTAATGTTCACTGCCTTCTTTAAATAAATGCCGTATGTAAAATGTCAACGAATATAGAGTACTATCAGGATGAAAAGATGTCAAAGCCGTTTTCCATTTTTAATAAATTTTTTTAAAATTGGCTTTTATATCCATCCATTTCTACGATCCTTGTGAAATTCGAAATATCATCATAAATATATTGTTTCAGTCCGTTTTCTTGAGCTTGATTCATGTACTTGATGATTCTTTATCTTCTTGTCATTTCATTCTTGCTTCGGTTTGGATATGCGCTTCACCAATCTTTTTTGAAAGCTTCGTAAAGAGGTATGGATCTATTTTAAATGTTAGTTGTCGTTCGAAACCTTTATCTCAACCTGTTTCGTGACGATCTAGCGGTGAATAAAGAAGCCGAGAGAATGCGTAAAATATTTATCAAATATTCAAGATGTTGAATGGTCGATTTGCTGCTAGCAGAGCCGTTGTAATGTTCATTTCATAAATAAATTTTTTGTTGCTAAACGAAAGCTTCCCTATTTTTTTTAAGTAAATGATGATTTATTCCATTCTAGAAGTTTCCAACTAATATATTTAGACGCTCTTTCTTTAATATATGGTTCAGTCTGCTGAGAAAATTCACCTGAATTTGCATAATATGGATTACGACTAAGTATCGTTTGTAATGTCAATCGCCAAAGGAGTGTCATATACTGACTTTCATGTTTTTCTTCCTCCGGCGGACTTATGTAGCAGTTTTGTGGAACATTGCACATTGGGGTGTCGGAAGCCGCATAGCGAATTTTAATAGCGTTTTTTACTGTATTCTGAAAATAGATCAGTTGGGGATAAGCGGTTTTTACTTCGGGACTCCAGCCTACAAAAGGTTTTATGTTCAGCTGGAGAAGGGAGATTATATATGAATTTTTTAATTTTCAGAATTGGTAAGCAAGTTTCTTTACATTTTTTTTCGATTGCGCTTACAATGAAATTATAAACATTTTTTGCAAAGGAGGAGTTAAGATGTACGATGTGATTATTGTTGGTGCCGGTCCTGCGGGGGCAAGTGCTGCGTTGTTTACGGCGAAGGCTGGAAAGAAAACATTAGTTTTAGATCACGATAAATCAATGACGAAAAGGGCATGGATCGAAAACCACTATGGTGTTTTAGAAATTACAGGTCCTGATTTAATCGATATTGGGAAAAAACAGGCGGAAAAGTTTGGAGCAGAAATAAAAAACGAGCAAGTGGAAACAATTGAAACAAAACAGGATGGACACGTCGTCAAAACCGATGGCGGTTCGTATGAAGCGAAGCATGTCATTTTAGCGACAGGAGTATTGACGGATTTAGCCGAGAAAATTGGATTAAAAACAAAAGACGGAACAGAGCCTCGCATCAAAACAATATTCGATGTGGATTCAAATGGAAAAACAAATATTGACGGAATTTGGGCAGCAGGTACAGCTGCTGGCGTAAGTGTACATACAATCATTACCGCAGGTGACGGTGCAAAAGTGGCCATCAATGTCATCAGCGAGCTGAATGGCGAACGGTACGTCGATCATGATATATTGAAAAATTAATTTCAAAAAAGACAGGACATTCATTTGTCTTGTCTTTTTTTATGATTTAAAACTCGAATATAGGTGTAAGTCCAAAATATGTAAAACTTTATACCAATGGGAAATTGTTATGGAAAAATATCTCTTGTGCAGGGAGTTTCTAAAAGAACAAAGTACAGTGTATTCAGCAAAATGTTTCCAAAAGACATATGTAAACGCCGAACCTTTGCTGGAATATTTATGAATAATATGAAAAGATTTTTTAATGAATTCTAGATTAGAAGATGTTAGGGTAATAGAGAGCGAAAAAAAGGAGGTAGGATTTATGAAGAAAATAAAAAAATTCATCTTCTCCTCATTTATTGCTCTTGCTGCCATTGTTTTCACCGGACAAGGAAGTGAGGCAAGCGCTGCCTATTCGGTGAAAGAAGGAGATACACTCTGGAAAATTGGTCTAAAATACGGGGTTTCAGTTCAAAAACTAAAATCCGTTAACAATAAAACAACTGATGAACTATATGTTGGAGAAGAGTTGACTATTCCGCCAACTATCTCAGCAAGTGAAAAAGATTTATTGGCTAGATTAGTAGAAGCAGAAGCAAAAGGAGAACCATACGAAGGAAAAGTTGCGGTTGCCACTGTTGTACTAAATCGCGTAGACAGCCCTTTATATCCTGATACAATTACAGAGGTTATTTATCAAGATCGCCAATTTACTCCTGTAGCAAATGGAGAGATTAACAAGCCTGCAAGTGAGGAATCCAAAAGAGCAGTAAATGAAGCTTTGGCATTCCACGGTTTAGGTCAAGGCTCCCTATATTTTTATAATCCGAAAAAGACGGACGACCAATGGGTTCGAACTAAAAACACAACAATTGTGATAGGCGATCACGTCTTTGCGAAATAAGGAAGCTGCTGCTTATCAGCAGCTTCCATTAGCATTGCATAAATATAGTTAGAATTTTCTGTTAATTAATTTTTGTGAATTTGTGCCAAAAAGACAAAACCTAAAGAAAGGTGGCACTGC
>NZ_VISS01000028.1 GCF_007827555.1 Aeribacillus composti | reverse complement strand
GGCAGTGCCACCTTTCTTTAGGTTTTGTCTTTTTGGCACAAATTCACAAAAATTAATTAACAGAAAATTCTAACTATATTTATGCAATGCTAATGATTCAATGACAAATACCGTCAGTATGATAGTCATGACAACCAAACTCGCTGCACTATAATTGGAGCTTTTATAATACAAGTCAAAAGAAAAACCAATTCCAGTACCGGTTAAAATTCCAACTAAAGTCGCGCTGCGAATATTCGTTTCAATTTCAAATAATACCCAACTGATCATCTGGGGAAGGCTGGATGGAATGACCGACTGGAAGATGATCGAAAAAAATTGGGCGCCGGTTGCACGCAATGCTTCAACGGAACTATTGCTAACTTCATCGATCGTTTCTATAAATGCTCGCGTTAAAAAACCAAAGGAGGCGAAGAACAAAGCAAAAAATCCGGTAATGGAGCTTTGTCCAAAAGAAAAGAGCAGAATCAATGCCCATGCAGCTACCGGAATATTACGAGAAACAGTTGCAATTCCTCTGCTTATTGCACTTAATAAACCATTCACTTTCGTCGTCTTCGAACCGCATATTGCGAAAAAAGTTGCAAAAATAGCTGCTGTTGTCGTGGAAGCGACTGATATTAAAACTGTTTCTTGTAATTTACTTAAAATATCCGGAAGCTTTTCCATCGCTTTTGCATCAGGAAAAAAATTTGTCACTCCCCACTCTACTGCCTTTGCAACAGAGGCGAGTCCTTTCACAAGCTGAAAATCTGTTATAAACATAGAAAGATACGTTAACACAATCAACAATAAAAAAAATAAGGAGAAGCTTCTTCTTCTTTTTACAAAGATATCTGCTTGCATGATCTTCACCTACATTAAAGAATCAGATTCTTTACTTCAGACCCATAAATATTGCGAACAATATCTTCTGTTATTTGTTTCGGCGAGCCATCGTACACTTTCTTTCCATTATTAATACCGATAATTCGATCAGAGTACTTCAAAGCGACATCGACTTGGTGCAGGTTGACAATACAAGTAATTCCGAGTGTAGAAGAAATATTTTTTAAATGATCCATAATGATTTTGGCTGAGTTTGGATCTAAGGAGGCAATCGGCTCATCACACAATAGCATTCTCGGATTTTGAATTAAGGCTCTGGCAATTCCGACGCGCTGTTTTTGTCCGCCGCTTAGCTGATCACACCGTTTATACACTTGATCCTCCAGCCCCAACAATCCGAGAATATGAACCGCCTGCTTTTTCTCCTCCTCGCTGTATAAACCGAATGCTCCTGCCAAAGTTGACTTGTAGCCGAGCCTTCCGTGGAGCACGTTTTCAATTACGCTTAATCTAGTGACAAGATTGTAATGCTGAAAGACCATTCCAATGGTTGCTCTCACTTTTCTTAAGCTTTTTTTGCCAAGCTTTAAAATGTCGACACCATCAAATATGATTTCACCGCTAGACGCTTCGATCATGCGGTTAATACACCGGAGGAGGGTTGATTTCCCCGCCCCCGATGGACCAATGATCGAAACGAATTCCCCTTCTTTTACAGAAAAGTTCATGTCTTGAAGCGCCATTGTATTGGTTCCATAACGTTTTGACACGTTATTTAATGTTAAAATGGCTGTCATCGTTTATCCCTCACCAAATCCTTATTTAGACAATTCTCTGATCGGATCAAACCAAGAATCCTCTACTTCAACGAAACGCTCATTAGCTTTTTTCGTAAACAAACCGCTAAAATCAGAATCCTCCGGCACGAAAATCTTCGTATTGTTGGCTACTTCATCAGAAACAAAAGCTTCCACAAGCTTTTTGCGATCTTCTTCAGATACGGTTTCCGTATTGACAACAAACGGAGCATTCAATACCGGTGTGACTGAAATTAAGACAAATTCCTTTCCAGGCACAGTATGAAACGGCTCAGCAGCATCATTTTTGACTTTATATACCGCTCCCGGTTTATTTTGCTCACCGTCAACTAATTCAATATAGTTGTTCACACATGTGTCGCAAAATGCTGCTACATCTACTTTTCCAGACAGTAAGTTAACCGCAGACCCTTGATGAGAGCCTCCATATTGCACTTCGCTGAAAAACTTGCCCTCGCCGCCTTCTAATAAATCTTCAGCAGTTAAATCTTTGTACTCTTCTTTTTGGCTAAAGTACGAAACGATTTCGGTCGATGGAACTTTAAAGCCTGATGTGGAGCTGTTAGACACAAATGAAAATTTCTTTCCAGCTATATTATCAATGGAAAACCCGGAGCCGCTTTTGTACTCGTCTTCATCCCCTTTATTTACGGCAAGCCAGCTGTAGTACATGGCATCATCAAGTGTGCCGGATTCACCGCTCGGAACAACGAGAGGAAGCACTTTTTCATTTTTGTCATGAGCCTCTATGTATCCCTGTGCACCCATAAACGCTAAATCAGCATTTCCGTTTGCAATCGCCTCAATGGCAATAATGTAATCAGTTGTCGTCTTATGCTCGACTTTCTTTCCAGTTGCTTCTTCAATCAACTTAGCGATTTCGTCACGTGCCGCTTTCAAATCTTCACCGGATTCATTCGGGTACCATGCAATTGTAAGCGTATCGTCGCCGTTTTTTTGAGCGGAACCGCTTTCTGTTCCTGCAGATGATGAACATCCTGATAAAAAGATGACCAAGATGAAAGCGATGCTCATAAACCTTATCATTTTTTTCATATTCATTACCCCTTTTCTTGTCAAAATAGATTTTTTTCCATTTATAATTGAATATAAAGGATGAATGTAAAGGAACTGTTAATTCATACCGTTGAATTACTAAAGAATTTTTAATGTTTTGTAAAGGGATTTTTTTCAGAATACTTGATGATTTCCCCGTCCAGCATTCGGTATTCTACATCACATAAGTTTTGCATGAACAACATATCATGAAAAATTCCCAGCATTGTTGTCCCTTCGCGAACGAGCTGTTCCATCAATACTCTTACTTTTTCCTTCGATTCATCATCTAAACTTGCCGTCGGTTCATCCAATAAAAGTAGTCTCGGACGCTTTACCATTGCTCTAGCGATGTTCAACCGCAGTTTTTCACCTCCGGAAAAAGTAGCAACATAACTATCCCAAAGCTGAGGATCCAGTTCAAAATGCGTCAATATTTTTTCTGTTTCTTCCTCCGCATACTTATCGTTATGCCCCATTTCTAATATCGCTTGTTTGACTATTTCCCTGGCCGTTATACGCGGCAAAGCATTTAAAAACTGCGATACGTATCCGATCTCATGCTTTCGTAAATAAATCATTTCTCTTTCCGTCGCTTCTCGCAAATTGATTAGGCCAAACTTTTTTGAGTTGTACCAGATGTCTCCACTTTCAGGCAAATATGTGCGATAGATGCATTTTAAAATGGTTGATTTACCGCTGCCGCTTTTACCGGTAATACCGACAAATTCTCCTTCTTTTACAACAAAGCTAATCTTGTTAATGGCGCGGATTTCCTTGTTTACACTGTGCAATCGAAATGTTTTGGACAGGCTCTCAACCGTTAAAATGTTTTCCACTGAATTCCCTTCTTCCCTCATACTTATCTAGAAATGTTTCAATATGTTGAGACAAGTCGTCGATTCGTTCTTTCAACGTTTCATACGACCAGTCCCACCACTTGATTTGTTCCAATCGTTTAACCGTTTGCTCATCAAATCGGCGCCTTAGCGGTTTGGCTGGTATTCCAGCAACGATTGTATAAGGCTCTACATCCTTTGTCACAATAGCTCCGCTGCCGACTACTGCACCATTGCCGATTTTTACACCAGGCATGATGATGGCCCCATGGCCAATCCATGTGTCATGGCCGATATAGGTGATTTGTTGTTTGCGCCATGATAAAAACGCTTCATCGTCATGAGTATCAACTCCATACATTTTTCTCCGATACGTAATATGATGCAAAGTAGGGCGATTCATCGGGTGAGCGGTTGGACCAATTCGCACCATCGCAGCAATATTGGAAAATTTTCCAACTCCAACATTTTGCAGGATGCAAAACTGCCCTGTATAAGAAAAATCCCCCATTTTTACATTTTCTAAATAATTGTGAGCCCCTATTTCTGTGTATTCACCTAATTCTGTATGAAACAACTGGCAATGTTCATGGATATAAGGTTTTTTTGACAGCTTTTTCTCGATCATAGAAACTCCCTTTCCATCATCTTTAAATTCTATAATTTGTTTTCAAGATTAAACGGCCGTCCACAAAACAAGACGTGATAACCGGAAAATCTAAGTCTATTTTTTCGATGATGACTATATCCGCTTTTTTTCCTTCCTTAATTGATCCAATTTGATCATCCAGTTTGACAGCTTTGGCCGGGTTAATCGTCACAAGCTTAAACATTTCGACTAGGTCGATATCGCTTTTTTCGCTCATTTTAAAAACAGCATGAAGCAGCGATGGAGGATAATAGTCACTACATAAAATATCGATACACCCGTGTTGAATGGCTTCTTGTGCAGATAAATTTCCGCTGTGGGAACCTCCCAAAAGAACGTTCGGAGCCCCGGCCACCGTCAGCATTCCTTTCTTTTTCGCATTTTTAGCAATTTCCAAGGTGATTGGAAATTCACTAATCGAAGCCCCAAAGCTTTGGACAAGCTCAAGTTTTTCCAACGTGTCATCGTCATGAGAAGCGATAGCAATACCTTTTTGTTGTGCCAGCGTTGCAATTTCCTTTATTCCTTCAAATGTTAATTTTTCCTTATGCTGATGTTTTGTAATGACTCTATCAATCTCTTCATCACTGAGCTCTTGGTAGCCTTTTATCGTTTTTCTGTAAATCTCTAAATCTCTATATTGTCCTTGACCAGGGGTATGATCCATAAACGAAATTAAGTGCACCTTGCTCTCAGCAATGTACGATTTTAAGTTTTCAACTTCTTCGGTGCTGTCAATTTCAAACCGTGCATGGAACCGATGTCGTATTAAATGCTTTGTATGATGAGTTTGGTGGATCATTTCAATAAATTTCCGGACATTTTCCGGCTCACGGATCGGTTTATGTGAAAATTCCGAGCTTTTATAAATAGAAAGTGAATGAAACATTGTTGTAATCCCATGGGTGATTAATTCTTTTTCCGCTTCGCGAAGACTTAAATGAAAATTCATTAACGATGTCGGTCTTGGTGCTGCCATATGTTCAATATAGTCAGAATGAAGATCGATAAACCCAGGAGAGACATATCCGCCCGCCGCATCGATTACTTCCATTCCTTCCTTCCAAGCGATTTTCCCTTTGCCATCAATTTTGCTAATTTTATCTCCTTCAATAAGAAGATCGTAACCATCGAGAATGGTTTCTTCCGTTATAATTCTTCCGTTTGTTATGAGATACACGTTTTTTCCTCCATTCTCACAAGTCCAAAAAATTGATCATAATAATGAATGGACGAGCTGCTGTGTATAAGGATGCTGTGGATCTTCTAAAATTTGATCGGTCAACCCTTGCTCGATAATTTTTCCTTCCAGCATGACGAACGTTCTGTCTGCAAGCATTCTGATAACGCCTAAATCATGGGAAACAACGATCATGCTTATCTTCAGTTCCCTCTGTAAATTCCGTATCAAATCTAAAACATTTGCTTGAACGGACAAATCAAGACCGGTCGTTACTTCATCGAGAAGAAGAATCGGCGGATTATTCGACAATGCTTTGGCGATTTGAACTCTTTGCTGCATGCCCCCCGAAAATTTTTGGGGCTCCTCCTTCATCCTAAATAGCGGAATGTTTACCTCCTCAAGCAGCACTTGTCCTCTTAACACCATCTGTCCAACATTCCTGTTCCCTGCCGCAATTAATTTTTCAGCAATATTGCCGATGGAGGAAAAGTTCATGCGCAAGCCGAGAAGCGGATTTTGGTAAACTTTCCCCATCAGATGGTTGCGAATGTACCGTTTTTGTTGGGAGGACTCGTTTAATACGTTTTTTTTTCCATCATGATAAAATCGGATATACACTTCACCGCTTGTGGCCTCTTGATCAAAATATAGCTGTCTCATTAATGTTGATTTACCGCTGCCGCTTTCACCTACAATGCCTAATACTTCACCGGGATAGAGATCAAACGAAATATCACGGCAAGCATATACCGTACCGCAGACAGGGCAAAAGTTTTTCACCAAAACGGCGGAATCCGCCTTTCCGCATTGGCTGCATCCAGGTCCGAATTGTTTGTTTAACTTTTTGACCGATAATACTGGATTGCTTAAATCATCCATGTTGAACACCTCTTGATTCTGATTGCTCATTTAATCTTGATAAACAATAGCTTGTATCATTGCATTGGTAATAGGTTTCACCTGTTTCCTCATTAAACAATTCATCCAAATATACTCCCGTAGCGCCGCACAGTCTGCAATGTTTATCTTCAAAGCTCTCCACTTCAAACGGATAATCGTCAAACGCAAGTGAAACGACTTTCGTGTATGGTGGTACAGCGTATATCTTCTTTTCACGACCGGCTCCAAGCAAAATTAATGCCTTTGAATAGTGCATTTTCGGATTATCAAACCTTGGTATAGGACTCGGCGCCATGACATACCGATTTTCCACCATCACAGGATGATCAAAATCCGAAGCCATATGCCCGTATTTCATGATTTGTTCAAAAAGCATCAGCCATGCGCCGCTGTATTCTTTCTCCGCATGAAGCCTTTTCGTATTATATTCGCTCGGTTCATAATCGCGCAGCGGTTCAGGCAGTGGTACTTGTAATACAAGTATCTGGCCTTCTGTAAGAGGAATTTCTGGAATTCGATGTCTTGATTGAATGATCGTTGCTTCTTGCGTCTCCTCCGTCGTTTTAATGCCCGCCGTTTTCATCACCAATTTTTTAATGTTTACCGCATTAACGGATTCATCAGAGCCTTGGTCGATTACTTTTAAAACATCATCTTTGCCAATGAGAGAAAGGGTTAATTGCAGTCCACCTGTTCCCCAGCCGCGTGCAATCGGCATTTCTCTTGATGCAAATGGAACTTGATAGCCCGGAATGGCAATTGCTTTTAATGTGGCTCTTCGAATTTCCCGTTTGGAACCTTCATCGAAAAAAGCAAAATTATAATGGATTTGCATGAATTCCTCTCCTTTTTACATTTCTTGCTTGCTTTTTGATTTGCGTACAATATCAAGCTTCGATTGGAAAGTGACATAGTGAGGCAGCTTCAAATGTGAAATAAACCCGGTGGATTCAACCGAATCAATATGATAAAGGACAAATTCCTCGTCTCCTGTCGGATAGTCCCTATTTCCTTTCTCCAAACTATTGTCTAAAATTCCCATTGCGATTGCTTTCGTTTCATTTTGACCAAAGCAAAGACCATATCCGATTTCAAACTTAATTTCCTTTTTCCCGTCCCCGATCTCAACTGTTTCCGGAATTAACATTTCGACTTCGGTTGCTTTAATTTCCCCAATATAATAAGCATCGTCTTCTCTATTAAATGAATGAAAAGGGCTATCGATGTAAACCGGCAAATAGCCGACACGCAGTTCACCTACTGTTGGATGAAGACTTCCATATCCGCGAATGACGGCATAAGCTAATGAAGTCACCGCCCCTGTCTGGCCTCTTGTTAAAACTTGGAGACGCTGACTGCGGGTGGAAGGAAACGTCAAGCTTTTTCTCGTTACATCATCAGGCTCTGTATTGTCCATTACACACTCCGAGAACAAACCTTCTTTTCTTAAGTAATCACTTACTTTTGGCAGTTTGCCAAAATGTTTTTCATCCACTTCATCGAGCATTTCCTTCTCATAGGCCGAAAGCCAATTTACTGCATCTTCATCTGTTTCCTCCATGAGGTCAAAGTCGAGCAAACGATGAGTGTAGTCAGTTGTAGCTCCTAAAATTTGGCCGCCTGGTATATCTTTAAAACTAGCTGAAATCCTTCTTTCGATACTCATGTCCTTTGTATTAACTATTTGCGAATAATGCTTGCGCGGTAAAGTGGATCGATATGCACGAAGCAGAAAAACCGCTTCTTCAAGATTGCCTTCAGCATGTTTGATCGCTAGCGCCGCAAGGGTTTCGTCATATAGACTGCTCTCTGACATCACCTGATCAATCAATCCCCGCAGGCCAGCTTCAATTCTGCCAATGTCAAGAACAACTCCTTTTTTTAACCGCTCATATTTCAGCCGTTTAATCGACTCCTCAATGGCAATTGTTCCGCCTTTCACTGCCACATATCCCATCAAAGCTTCCTCCCTTCTGATAAAATTTGCGTCGTCCTTGGCAGACATAAGAGATGATGATTTTTGTCCACAAAAATTAAATCAACCCCCATTGGAAATTCAGCGTTTTGTTGCTGTCGAACTTCCATCCAATTCCCATTTACTGAAACATTTACATAATTTGCTTCTTCAATGCCCGAACCTGTTAATTTGAAATCGCATCCATCCGTAACAGCATCTGCCTCAACAATAATGGTTGCTGAATCATGGGGATCGATGAGACTGCCGGTTTTTACTCGCCGTAATATTTGCCCAAGTTCATCTTCAGCTTTGTCATAAAGTACAAAAACGAAATCAGCGCGTTCTGCTGCATCAGCTTTTGCATAGGTTAGTTGGTTTATCCAGCGAGTTGTCTCTTCTTCCTTCTCGGAAACTACCTTAAAGGTCACTTCAGTATCTAGAAGCATTGCAGCCAGAACAAGTGTCGAGGGAAAACAGCCAGCCTCAAGATCTACTTTGGCCGCCTCATCTTTTAAATTTGTTATCAATCCGGGCCTAGACATGGAATCAACAACTTTTCGATATGCACGTTGAATATCGTGAATAAAATCTAATTTCATTCAACCTCTGCTCCTTTTAAACATCCATCGTTTCAAAATTTACTTTTGTCTTCAAAATTTTCATAAAGGAGTTCTTTCTTTGCTCATGAATTGCTGCTTCCTCCTTCAACAAAACTTCATTCCATCGTTCCGTTTCTGGCAATTGTGCATTGTAAGCTGCATCGACCACAGCCAAATGGTATGCTAATTCCGGCTCATGTCCTTTTAATATGCCGAAGCCGATATACCCGCTAATTTCCACTTTACATTCTGTTACAAAAACTTCTCCTAAGTAGAACAAACTGTTCTTTGCCGTTTCCCGAACTTTTACCATTACTAAACCGTTGTTCGGCTTTTCAATCGTTTTTACCTCATACTTAGCTAAAATTTGTTGTGCCAATGTGGCGGCAACGTTCTTATTTCCGTTGATTAAAATTTCTGTTCTTCGCCTTCTTTCCATTTCCGCCCCTCCATCATGATTTTTTGCTTCCGTTGATTTAAGCATATCTTGTTGCCAAGTGGAAAAAATTTAAAAAAAAGTAAATTCTATTAATTTTTTGCAAACGCATTTTTAAGAAAATGTTAATGAGCACACAAAAAAAGAGAGATTCCTTGAATGAATCTCTCTGCTGCTTTCAATCCAAAATCGAAAGCATATAAAAACAAGAAGAGAAAAACGCATGTTTTCCTCTACTTGTTGGATTTTAGGGACTTATCGGACATACCCAAAAGCAAAAGTTTTTTATATAACAAAGTTAAAGCAATCACTCCGATAAAAAATTTCTGTATGTTCAAGCACCGTTCCGGTTTTTTTATCGATACATCCTGTCTCCAACACTAAAAGCGGAATTAAACTGGTGCATTCAAGAATTTCCCATAGGAATTTAGTCGGAAATAAAACCTTTAACACGCTTGACTTCGATTCAAATTCAGTGAAGCCTTTCTTTTGATAATAATCAAACATGGACGTGATTTCCTTGCCATACAAATCAATATCATCAAATACGGATTTCGCCACGTAGGAAATATGCAAGGCAATTGGTCGATTATTGACAATGCGCAGCCTGCCTATTTTAAATACTCGATCCGTTTCCTCAGCACCGAGAGAATGAAAGATTGCTTTATTATAGCCGATTTCTTCGCAAAAAATGTTTTTCGATCGGAAATGGTGCCCAAGTCTAATCATTTTCCTGCTGAAGCTTTCATCCCCGGAAAGAACAAGCGGAATCTGCATTTGCCGATCTTTTACATAGCTGCCCTTTCCTTGTCTTGAATAAATATATCCCATCTCCTGAAGCCTTTCGTATACTTTGCGGATTGTCATTCGCGGAACGTTAAAATAGTCAGCAAGCTCATTTTCGGATGGTAATTTATCATTGGCCCCATACCTGCCAGAATGAATATCTGATATGATTTTATCAATGATCTCCATTTCTTCTGCCATCTGCATTCTACCCCGCTTTGAAATTGACCTGCTATTTTTTCACACGGCAGTTCAAAAACTGCGCTTTGAAAAATATTTTTTGCTACACTTTCTATTGGTTACATTCAGTATAGTTTAAGTAACTGGAACTGTCCAAGCCCATTTTATAGTCTATAGAGGATCCAACTGCTAATTTGCTTTAGATGCTGATAAATAAAGTTTTGCTGCATTATATTAATCTAATTTGCGAAGATGCTTGCTAATCGACGGCTGACTTATGTCAAACACTTCAAGAAGCTTGCAAACGCAATGTGTAAAACCCTCCTGGAAAGCATTAAGAACGTTTCAATCGAGTTGAAATACGTTCCTTCCATCCATGTTCCATAAAATTCCTTTCTGTTTCTTGTGTAGAGCCGGATCAGTTTTGGAAAATATGAATCAAAAAATACTAAAATTTTCAAGCTCTTTACTAAACCCATTCTATTTAACCCTTATCGGTAAAGGTATTGATCAGTTTTCATCATTTTATTCCACAACTTATCACTATTCTTGAAACAACTTTACTTGATAGTTTTTTATTTCGTTCACCTCTTTGCATATTTTCATATCCAGTATGGTCAACGAATGATTCTATTAGCAAAGAAGCAAAAACTTGAAATAGTTTTTATAAAATATGGTGTTAAAATATTCTGAATTGTTGTATTATTATTTTAACAGCTAGCAAAAAAAGACAACAATGTTTCCAAAATGACGCACTTTTTTCTGTAAAAACCAAGAAGGAGGAATCGAAATGGGGGAGGCCGGGAAAGGAGCGGTTATGGAGACGTCCATTGATCACTTGTTGGTTGAAAAGCTTTCAGATCCGCGAACGATGGAGCAGCTAATCCACTTGCTTGATAAGCTGGAGAATGTAACGTTCCTTTTGGATATGCTGGAAAATTTCCTTCAACGCGGACCGGAATTTGCTGATTCGATCAATGAACTTGTCGTTCTTTTGCGACAAAGCATATCTAGACCAGAATATGTTACGCGTTTTGAGAATGCTTTAACCGCGTTGCATAAAATGCAAGAATTCCTCGATTCTCCGCAAGTTCAAGAGCTGATCAAGTCCGATGTTTTGGACGTGCGCTCGGTGCAAGTAATTGGAAAGGTGTCGCGTTCATTGTATCAAGCCTCTAAAGAAGCAGCGGAAACGGGAACAAAACGTGTGGGAATTATTGGTCTGATGCGGACATTAAGCGATCCGGAAGTACAGCCTGCACTTAATTTCGTCCTTAATTTTGCACGAAACTTATCGAAGGAGATCAGCGATGCATGAGTTGTCTATTGCCCAAAGCTTAGTTGAATTGGCGGCAGAAGCGGCGGAAAATTCGGGAATAAAGAAAGTTAAAGCGCTGTTTTTAAAGCTTGGAGTATTATCAGGTGTCGTAAAAGAAGCCTTAGAATTTTCTTTTGATGTGGTTGTTCAGGGAACTTCTTTGGAAGGGGCTAAACTTATTATTGAAGATGTCCCCGTGACCATTTTCTGTCCCAACTGCCAAGAAGAACGGATTTTGCCTGAACCGCTTCCTATGCGCTGTCCTACGTGCGGCACAAAAACTGGCCAAGTCCTTGCGGGACGAGAGATGGAATTGTACGCTTTGGAAGGTGGAGAAGAAAATGCATGATTTGACCTTGAATCCTCGAATTGTTGAAATTCGCCAGAATGTTTTGAAGAAAAATGATCTCCTTGCTAGAGAATTAAGAAAGCGGTTTCAAAACGTGGGCGTTTATGTCGTCAATCTCGTTTCCAGTCCTGGAGCGGGAAAAACGACGCTGCTTACAGAAGTGCTTACCCGCCTTGGCAAACGCTATCGAACAGCCGCTTTAGTTGGCGATTTAGCAACTGAAAACGACGCGGACCGCTTGCGGCAAAGTGGAGCAAAAGTGCGCCAAATTACTACTGGCACAGTTTGCCATCTGGAAGCGGAAATGATTGAGCGAACGTTGCAAGATTGGGAGTTGGAAACATTTGATTTCCTTTTTATCGAAAATGTTGGAAATCTCGTCTGTCCCGCAAGTTATGACTTGGGAGAAAACCAGCGTGTAGTTCTTTTTTCCGTGACAGAGGGCGAGGATAAACCGGTAAAATATCCGACTATTGTCAACAGTGCTGATACGGCGATTATCACAAAAATTGATTTAGCGGAAGCGGTAGATTTTCAGCGAAAACGATTTTATGAAGCATTGAATGAGGTGCGCCCAGGCATTCGCATTCACGAAGTTTCTGCTCGCACAGGAGAAGGAATTGACGAATGGATTTCACAGCTGGAAGCGGATAAATCAGCATTTATTCATTCGTCCGGCTCTCTATAAGCAAAATTTTAGATGAATAGAACGCTGCGAAAGACTATGATTTTGAGTCGTTTGGTTGAAATAGAAAACGATTTGAATCAAGCCGACAAGTCGCCAAACACCAGTGAGACATCTAAACAGGAGAGCGTCTATACGAAGATGTATTTTAAAATATCAGAACCTTCTGACTTTCGTTGCGCAAAGGTATTGAAATTGAAAAATCTTGCCAAAAACTTTTTGGAGGTGGAGAAAATGGTGAATCTCCTTTGGATGCACGGCGGTGCGTGCAATGGAAACACTCAATCATTTTTAAATGCGGAAGAGCCAACGATCATTGATTTAGTAACCGATTTTGGCATTAACATTTTGTATCACCATTCTTTGTCGATGGAGTTCGGTGAGCAAGTTCGCCGCCTTTATGAGCAAATTCTCAATGACGAAATCCCGCTGGATATCTTGGTGGTAGAAGGGACAATTATTCAGGGACCTGACGGAACAGGGCACTATGATATGCTTATGGACCGTCCGAAAAAAAACTGGATTTGGGATTTCGCCCATAAAGCGCAATACGTTGTCGCAATCGGTGATTGTGCGTGCTGGGGTGGAATTCCGGCGACAAAACCGAATCCGTCTGAATCGATTGGTCTTCAATATATGAAAGAAGAACGCGGGGGATTTCTTGGTACACAGTTCCGTTCGAAAGGTGGACTCCCAGTCATTAACATTCCTGGTTGTCCGGCTCATCCCGACTGGGTGACGCAAATTCTTGTAGCCATTGCTACTGGCCGTTTGGAAGATGTTGTTTTAGACGATCTTCAACGTCCGCAAACGTTCTTTAAAACGTTCACCCAAACGGGCTGTACGCGTGTGCAGTATTTCGAGTGGAAAGAGCCGGTGGAAGAGTTCGGACAAGGTACGCGAAAAGGATGTCTCTTTTATGAGCAAGGCTGTCGAGGTCCAATGACTCATTCGCCATGCAACCGCATTCTTTGGAACCGTCAATCTTCCAAAACTCGGGCAGGAATGCCTTGTATTGGCTGTACGGAGCCTCAGTTCCCGTTCTTTGACCTAGCACCTGGAACAGTTTTTAAAACGCAAAAAGTTCTCGGCTCAATTCCAAAAGAAGTACCACAAGGCACCGATCCGCTCAGCTACTCTGTGAATGCGGCATTGGCACGTGCTGTGGCGCCGAAATGGGCGAAAGAAGATATGTTTGTTCCGTGATATTAACGAAATTCGGATTTTTGTCATCAAGATGAAGTGGAATCAGATATGAGTGAAGCACCAATAAACCGTTTGTGATGTTACTTAACGGAAAAAGTGACATCTCCACAAAGACGTGAAGCTTGTTCCGTGATCATTAACAAAATTCGCAACTTTTGTCATCAGGATGAAGTGGAACCGGATATGAGCGAAGCACCAATAAACCGTTTGTGATCTTACTTAACGGAAAAAGTGACTATCTACACAAAGACGTGAAGCTTGTTCCATGATCATGATCATTAATGAAAATCACGACTTTTGTCATCAGCATCTAGTGGGAACCGAACATAGGTGAAGCACGAATAAGCCGTTTGTTGATGTTGCTTAACGGAAAAAGTGACCGTCTCGTCTACACAAAGGCATGAAGAAAGTTATTTTGTATGTTTGAAATCGACGATTTCCATTTACTGTGATTCAGATATCTTTTAATGGAAACCATTTTAGAAACGAGGTGCCTAAAGAACATGAAAAAGCAAGAGGCTATTGTAAAAACAAACAAACTGGAAATTAAAGTACATTCCCTCGGTCGTGTAGAAGGAGATTTGGATGTAAAAGTAGCCATTGATGATGGCGTTGTTGTAGATGCTTGGACGGAAGCAACGATGTTCCGCGGTTTCGAGATGATTTTAAAAGGAAAAGATCCGCAGGCCGGTTTGATTGTTACTCCTCGGATCTGCGGCATTTGCGGCGGCAGCCATCTAACGAAAGCAGTTTATGCGCTCGATACGGCTTGGGGGACGGAAGTACCGCCGAATGCTACGCTCATCCGCAATATTGCTCAAGCGGCGGAAACGATTCAAAGCATTCCGCGTTGGTTTTATGCTTTGTTCGCAATTGGTTTAACTCATCGACATTACGCTTCTTCTAAGCTGTACGATGAAGTGGTTCGCCGTTGGGCTCCTTTTGAGGGAGAGCATTATGAGATTGGCGTCACTGTTTCAGCTAAGCCGGTGGAAATTTACGCAATCTTTGGCGGACAATGGCCGCATTCCAGCTTCATGGTTCCGGGAGGCGTTGTCAGCTCGCCGACATTGTCCGATATTACTCGCTCTATCTCGATTTTGGAATATTATCGGGAAAACTGGCTGGAGAAAGTTCTTCTTGGTTGTTCCGCTGAACGCTGGCTGGAAAACAAGACTTGGGACGATGTTCTTGCATGGCTGGATGAGAAGCCGGAACATCGCAATTCTGATCTTGGCTTATTCATTCGCTATAGCATGGAAATCGGATTGGACAAATACGGAGCGGGGCCGGGCCGCTATTTAGCCACTGGAAGCTTTTTTAACCCGCAGCAATACCGCTATCCGACGATTGAAGGACGCAACGCAGCGCTGGTTTCCCGTTCGGGAATATTTGATGGGGAAAATTTCCATGATTTTGATCAAGCACGGATACGCGAGGATCATACCCATTCTTTCTATCGCGGCAGCGGTTCTTACCACCCATTTGAAGGAGTAACCGATCCGGTGGATCCGATCGAAGGGCAAAAAGAAGGAAAATATACGTTTGCTAAAGCACCGCGGTATGATATTCCAGGCATCGGAGAAACTCCTCTGGAGGTAGGTCCGTTGGCCCGCCAAGTAATTGCTGGCCGCTCTGGTGCTGAGGAGTGGCAAGATTATGATCCTCTCTTTTTGAACTTGATTAAAGAAATCGGGCCAAGTTCGATGGTGCGTGTGTTGGCTCGCCTTCACGAAGCCGCGAAATATTATTTGCGCATGAAGAAGTGGTTGAAGCAAATCGATTTAAACGAAAAATTTTACATCAAGCCGAAAGAATTGCCTGAAGGACGCGGATTCGGAGCTACAGAAGCAGCCCGCGGCGCTTTGGCTGACTGGATTCAAATTAAAGATGGAAAAATTGAAAATTATCAAGTCGTCACTCCGACAGCATGGAACATTGGACCGCGTGATCGTCACGGTCAGCGCGGACCTATCGAAACAGCGATGATCGGCGTACCTATTAAGAATCCTGAAGATCCGGTCGAATTGGCTCATATTGCCCAAAGCTATGATTCATGCCTTGTTTGCACCGTTCATGCTTATGATGCCAAGTCGCATAAAGAGTTAGCCAAATATAAAGTGATAAATATATGCTGATATCTCTAATATGCAACTTTAAGTGACGTGTTTTTCTGCAGTGCAAGCATATCAGCAGACGTTTCATATACAACTGTAAAACTAATAGTCGAGTAAAACAGACAAAGAATGGTAATGGGAACGGTACGCCTGCAGAAGGAGGAATTTTGTATGAACGTTATGATTATTGGATGTGGCAATTTGCTGCGAAGTGATGATGGGGCGGGACCCATGTTGATCCGCAAATTGTGGGAACATGGGGTCCCACCGGGAGTCCGTTTGGCTGATGGCGGAACTGCTGGCATGGATGTAGCTTTTCAAATCGGGGATGCAGAGGAGCTGATTCTAGTAGATGCCTGTAAATCAGGAGATGAACCGGGCACGATTTTTGAAATTCCAGGTGAAGAGGTGGAAACTCCTCCGCTAAAAGATGTTAATCTTCACGATTTCCGCTGGGATCATGCGATTGCCTTAGGCCGATGGCTTTTAAAAAGCCGCTTCCCGAAGAAAGTGACCGTTTTCCTGATCGAAGCCGAAAACATATCGTACGGATTTGGATTGTCTCGAACGGTGGACAATGCCTTAGATCGTTTAGCGGATGAGCTGCTTCAGCGCTTAGGAGGGAAAAAAAGTGAAGCTTGAACTGACACCAACTGGCTATCTTCATATTCCCGCCGAAGAAACGGTGCGGTTTCCTACAGGAACAGCCATCGTTTTAATACGTGACGAAGAACTGTGGGTGATGCCGGTAAGTCATTTGGGAGCGGGCGGATTGCTGTTAAAACTGCGCAATTCTCGTGGAGATCGAAGCATGTTTGTCCAAGAAATTTTGCCTGAAGGTGTGCAGCCGGGAATTCGTGACGCTGTATGGGATGAACGATATGGAGCGCTTCGCATGCCACTTTTTTGTTCCTGTGCGATGTCGGAGAAGTAAAAGTATATAAGCCGCTTCATCCCTTGACTTGAATGGTCATGATGAAGAAACAGTTTTGGACCTGGCCGACAGGACGATAAGATGATATCCATACTAAATGAAACGAGAGTGAGTAATTGCACAATAATCGTTAGTACGTTAGAACATGCCGATCTTAGTTATTTAGAGGTTTCGTTGTTTTTCCAATTACAGTTTTTAAAAGGGGGAATAACAGTGCTGCAGCCACAGCCAATCGGTGTTTTTCCTGGAGCGGCAGGTTTTTTTCTTCTACCACCTGTTCCAAATGCAGATCAATTCATATCCCTTCTTCTCCGCGGACATTTTCCTGATCGTTGGCCGGAGAACTGGCGTTTTTTTGCTGCGGCGATTGAGGGAAAAAGCGAAGACGAGGTGCTAACATTATTGCCGGAAGGACCGGAAGCTGCTTATAACCGATTTATTTTAGATCCACAAACATATACATACACTTTAGCCAAAGAAGTGCTCCCAGACGATTTCTCCTTGCTTTTGGATGCAGCGGCGTGGCGCCTGAAACTGTTTGAAACTCCCCCACCGCTTGGCGATGCGTCAGGAGAAATACGGGCGTTTTTATTGGCGACTCAAGCGTACGACGCGTTTCAACAAAAGGATTGGCCGACTGGGCTTTCGCTTCTTTCCGAAGCCGCCGCTACAGTAGAAAACGTGTCACCTGTTTTTTCCGCTCGGCTTTACGCGGAATATGCGGCGACAAAACAAATGCTTGGTGATCGCGGGAAGGAGACAGTAGAAGGATACCGGAAAGCCCTCTCTCTTTTAGAAACGTCTTCCTTTCAGGAAGCAAGGGCTGAACTGTGGTTTCAATTAGGCACAGTACATCAAACTGGCGCGGATGGACGGAAAGGTTCTCTTCTAGAAGCAGTCAGATGTTATCATGAAGCACTAAAAGTATATCGGAAAGACACTTATCCAGAAGAGTATGCTACCGTTCATATGAATCTTGCTTTAGCGTATTTAGCCATTCCGTCTTTAGACCGCAGCGCCTATTTGCGCACAGCGACAGCGATCCAGTCATTAAGAGAGTCTTTACGCATTTTTAAAAAAGATAAACACCCTGAGCTTTGGGCAAGCGCCACGGTCAATCTAGCCAATGCGCTGCAACATGTAAAATCCTCTCATCTTGAAGATAATCTTTGGGAAGCAGTAGCTCTTTATGAAGATGTGCTCGAAGTACGCCGCTCTAAAGACGATCCAATAGCATATGCCCGCGTTTTAGCTAATCAAGGGAATGCGTTGGCACATCTAGGTGCGTTTTCCCGAGCGGTACCTCGGTTGGAAGAGGCCAGTCAATTGTTTCGTAAATATGGAGAGCATGAGGCAGCGAGTGCCATCGAAGACGTATTAGCGGAAATTGCCCTTAAGCGGAAGCAAGCAGCAGTCAATGAAAAAATGGAACAGTAAAATGTGCGAAAGAGAGGAAGGATTGCATGAATCCCCACGAACAGCAATATTTTAATCTTTTGTTGGGTATGGCGGTTGACCGCTTTTGTGAACGTATCATCCAGCGCAATGAAGGAGCTCAAAAAGCTCTGGAACGGCTTCGCGCAAATCCTCAAAGTGAGGGAATTTGGCTGAACGAATTTGTGGACGCTTTCTTTCGCGATGCCCTTCTTGATAATCCAGCGGGCTCTTGCCTCATTTTGCAGGCTTTAGCCAATCATCGCGTCAATGATTTTATTAACATTGTTGACCGTAATACGGTTGAAGAAATGCTGCAGGAGATGGCCAAACAAACATTTGCCGCTTTATTATATCGGAAAACCGAAGAAGCTCTGGAGCAAACATTGGCTTTTGGAGGTGAGTGATCATGAAAGTTCAGCAGGAAGAGGATTTTCAAGCTTTGGCTGGACGGGTGGATCGCGTGCTGGACTCGATAAAGGGTCTGCCAGAAGACGCTCGGATGAAAGCAATGGAATTGAAAAAAGCCATTGAAGCCTTTCACGAACATGCTCTTAGAAAACTCGTTCGCACGTTTCGTGAAACGGAGGCGGGAAAAGAATTGCTGTTGAAAGCTGCAGAAGACCCTTCTATTTATGCGATGTTTTTGATGCACGGAATCATTAAACAAGATTTATTTACCCGTACCGCCGCCGCGTTAGAAGAAGTGCGTCCTTATATGCGTTCCCACGGAGGTGGCGTGGAGCTAGTTAAAGTGGAAGGAAATACAGTTTATGTCCGCCTTCAAGGAGCTTGTTCCGGTTGCTCGCTATCCGCTATGACGTTGAAAAATGGGATTGAGGAAGCAATTAAAGCCCGCGTTCCAGAAATTGAACATGTTGTCATGGTCGAAGAGGAAGTGACCTCCGGCTACATGCCATTTCACGCTATGAATGATACTGGAAATTTAGAACAAAACGGATGGGTGCAAGGTCCATCCGCTTCGGAACTGGAAGAAGGGAGTCCTGTTCGCTTTTCGCATGAGGAGCTCGATGTTTTGCTGGTTCGCTTAGAAGGAAAAGTAATGGCATTTCGCAATCAATGCCCTCATATGGGGATGTCTCTTGACGGAGGACTGGTGGACAACTCTATTATTACTTGTCCATGGCACGGCTTCCGTTTTGATTTATCCACCGGGGAATGCATGACGGCACCTCACGTGCAGCTAGAACCCTTTCCAGTTCGGGTAGAGGATGAAAAAATATGGATACGATTAAGTTAACCGCATATCCCGAACGGTGGTTAGGGGGACCGGCCCCAGGCGGTCTTGTGCTGCCCCCTGCCCATCCAAACAGGATTCATCTTTATGCACCAAGGGGAGTGTATGTAGACGATGATATTGTAGTGGCGGCCGACAGCGGCAACCATCGCGTACTCATTTGGTACAGTTGGCCGGAAAATGATCATGCGCCAGCTGACATCGTGTTAGGTCAGCCTGATTTTGAAACAGAAGGACCAAAGCTGTTTCATCTCCCAACTGGCGTTGCGGTCATTGAAGGAAAGCTATTTGTCGCAGATGCTTGGCACCATCGTCTGCTCATTTGGGAAACATTGCCGAAAATAAATAACCAGCCTCCCGATTATGTCTTGGGACAAGAGGATCTGTCAGGGACATCCCCGAATCGAGGAGGAAAAGTTAGTCCGACTGGATTTTATTGGCCATATAATTTTGCATACATTGATGAATGGTTTTACGTAGCGGATACGGGGAATCGCCGAGTTTTGGGATGGAAAGGTTTACCGGAAGATGGGCGTGTTCCTGATGTCATTCTTGGTCAACCGAATGGTTATGTAAACAGTGAGAATAGGGGAAAAGGCGTAGGAACGGATACGTATCGCTGGCCTCACGCTCTTGCCGGCGACGGAAATACGTTATACGTTGCCGATGCGGGCAATCACCGCATTCTTGGTTATACGCCGCCTCCAGAGACGGACCGCCCAGCTGAGTTAGTTCTCGGTCAACAAGATTTTACTCAGTCATTTGAACTTCCCCATGTACCGCAAGGACCCCGGCGCTTCCGGTTTCCTTACGGGATCGCACAATACGACAATTTGCTAGCGGTGGCTGACACGGCAAACAACCGCATCCTTCTTTTTACTGAGTCGCCGCGAAAAGGAGCGTATCATCCTGCTTCGTATGTTATTGGCCAAGCAGATTTCGAAGGAATGGGAGAAAATCGCTGGAAAGCCGTAACAAGGGATTCACTTTGCTGGCCGTACGGGATTTGGTGTCATCAAAATCGTCTGGCAATTGCTGATTCAGGAAATAACCGCGTCATCATTTGGCGCCTTGAATTTACATGATTGTTCTAAAGAATCTCTAACAAAAGTTTCAGTGTTTTAGTGTTCGAATGAACTTCTAGTTTTCTTTACGGACAATAAAATATCTAAATTTTCATATTTATTGCAAATCGGGGGGAGCGATTCATCCATGTGTTTAGCTATTCCAGGCCAAATTGTAGAAATGTTAGATGGTGACCGCCATTATGCTGTGGTGAATGTCTGCGGTGTGCGCCGCAAAATTAACATTGACTTATTAAAAAATGAACATCTCCTTCTTGGAGATTGGGTGCTTATTCATGTGGGATTTGCGATGAGCAAAATCAGTGAAGAACAAGCAAATGAACAATTGAATTTGCTAAGCATGTTAAATGAATCGGATGAAGCGATCGAGGAAGTACAAGGTTACCAATTTGATAACGAAAAAGTTTAAACATGTTAATACACAGCGCTGGAGACTTAAGGCAACAAAAGGCATATGATTGGTCAATCATAACCCGTTCCGAAAAAGACGATATGCATGCAGGCAGTCGTTGTTGATCTAATTTTAGGAGGTGCAGTTTAATGACGACGATGAAATATGTTGACGAGTTTCGCAATCCGGAATTAATCCGCAAAATATCGGAAGAAATCCACCGCCACGTCGATCCAGATTATCACTATCGTTTTATGGAGGTTTGCGGAGGACATACCTTTTCGATTTTTCGATTTGGATTGCAGAATCTGCTGCCTGAAAACATTGAGCTTGTCCATGGACCGGGATGCCCTGTCTGTATTCTTCCAATGGGACGTATGGACAATGGACTTTCGATTGCCAAGCAGCAGGACGTCATTTTTACCGCATTCGGTGATGTAATGCGCGTTCCCGGGAAACATGGAACGCCTCTCGAACTAAAAGCTAAAGGGGCTGATATACGTATGGTGTACTCCCCTTTAGATGCTTTAAACATAGCGATGAAGAATCCTGACCGGCAAGTTGTGCTGTTTGCGATTGGCTTTGAAACTACCGCCCCATCAACAGCATTGACGCTCATGCGCGCACGTGAATTGGATGTGCCCAATTTCTCTGTATTTTCCAATCACGTCCTAATTATACCGGCAATGCAGGCAATATTGGATTCTCCGGATATGCGCATTGATGGGTTTATCGGACCTGGTCATGTTTCATCTGTAATCGGCGCCCGTCCTTATGAAAGCATCGCAAAAAAATACCAAAAACCGATAATTATCTCCGGTTTTGAACCGCTCGATTTACTGCAATCGATCCTCATGCTTGTAAAACAAATGCGCGAGGGGCGGTTTGAAGTAGAAAATCAATATAGCCGCGTCGTTCCTTACGAAGGAAATATGTCTGCACTTGATGTAATGAAAGAAGTTTTTGAAGTCCGCTCTCTTTTTGAATGGAGGGGACTTGGGGCTATTCAGCAGTCTGCGCTCAAATTGCGGCCTGAATTCGCCAAGTGGGATGCGGAAGTTCGTTTCCAAGTCGAGGGAGCTCGTGTGAGTGATCCGCAAATGGCGCCTTGCGGACAAGTATTAAAAGGTATATTGAAACCGCATCAATGCCAGCTGTTTGGCAAAGAATGCACTCCGGAACATCCTGTGGGAGCTCTTATGGTGTCGTCAGAAGGGGCATGCGCCGCCTATTATCATTACGTTCATTTGCAAGAAGCAGTGGGTGAATAAAAAGGAGGAAATTATATAGATTGGTTTTCCCTGTTAGGTGAAATACAATGCGTTTCGAATTCGGGCAGTGGCAGGGTTCATCAGCTTACTTTCAGACGTTATATGATTTGGGAGACTCTCACTGAACTTCTTAATTAATCGTTGCATCAGGAAGAAAGGAAGGAACAAGCATGAAGACAGCCAAAGTGAATTTTACTGATTCTTATATCGAATTGGCTCATGGCGCTGGCGGGAAAGCAAGCAGAAGACTGATCGAAGGACTGTTGGTTCCCTATATGATGGGAGACAAACCAGCAGAATTAAATGATGCGGCATATGTTGAGGCAAATGGGAGCCGATTGGCGTTTACTGCAGACAGCTTTGTTGTCAATCCACTCGTCTTCCCAGGGGGATCTATCGGCGAACTTGCCGTCAACGGGACTATAAACGACTTGGCGATGGGGGGAGCAAAGCCGTTGGCTTTGGTGACAACACTTATTATCGAAGCGGGATTGGCAACGTCGGAGTTGGAACGGGAGGTGGCGGCTATCGCCAAGGCAGCTCAACGTGTCGGAGTGCCTGTGGTCGGGGGAGATACGAAAGTAGTGGAGCACGGAAAAGCGGACGGTCTGTACATCACGACAGCCGGTATCGGCCTTACCGATCCGCGCGTTTCTCTTTCGTCCAGAAACGTTCAACCGGGTGATCATGTCATTTTGTCTGGTGCAATTGGTGATCATGGGATTACCGTTCTCTTGGCTAGAGGGGAGTTGGATTTAGAAGCTGACCTTACTTCCGATACTCGGGCGGTTTGGCCGTTCGTATCGGCACTTATTGAGGCGGCGGCGCCGGGGCTTAGATGGCTGCGCGATCCAACCCGAGGCGGTGTAGCTACGGCATTAAACGAATTGGCAAGAGACGCTCAAGTAGCTGTTATACTCGATGAAGAGGCAATTCCAGTTCGCCCGGCAGTGCGCGGTGCCTGCGAAATTTTAGGATTGGATCCCCTTCATATTGCCAATGAAGGGCAGTTTCTTGCCGTCATTTCGCCTGAATATGCCGATATCGCATTAAAAACACTTAAAAGCATGCCGGGCGGGGAGAATGCGAAGTGCATTGGTGAAATACAAGCAGAGCCAAAAAAAGCAGTTTTAGCACGTTCTCAATATGGAGGTACACGCTTGATCGATATGCTGATTGGCGATCCGTTGCCTCGCATCTGTTAATCAATCATGAAAATGCTTAATAATAAATCATCTCTTTGGAGGATGAGAAATAATGCTGGAGCTTTATGGTGCGAAAGGATGTCCTTACACGAAGGAATTGCGGGAAAGTTTATTATGGGACGGAAAAGAATTTGTCGAGTATGATGTCGAAGAAGACAAAGCGGCATTAAAGCAGCTTGTTGTTTTGACGGGAGGAGGTACTGTTCCAGTCTTAGTAGAAGACGGGCAGGTCATTCAAATAGGAGTTTCCGGCCGCGGATGCATGGTTGCATTGCCGTCCGCAAAGGAGGAGAAGCCGTTATCTTAAACGGGCGCCCCCTCTCTTCTCTTTAGGTAAGATACATGCAAAATAAACGGATACATCTCTAGGAAAGTGGAATATGTCGGCATGAAAGGTTCTGTTATGTATACGCCTTCAGTTCAGAATGCGAGAATAAAGCTAAATGCCAGCGCATTAAGTTCAACGGACAATGTTTTCTTATTCAAAGTTCGGACGGTCCACTGAGCTCTATTTATCTGTTTGAAAGCTCCAAAATCTCCCGTTTTATAACGAAAGCAGGTGATTCATCATGAAAATAGCGCAGCGTATTCTAATATATGGTGTTGTGCAAGGGGTCGGTTTTCGTCCTTTTGTCTTTCGTAAAGCAAAGCGGTGGAAGCTCAGCGGATGGGTGCGCAATGGAGAAAGCGGCGTGGAGATTCATGTGGAAGGGGACGCAGATGCCATTCAACAATTTGTTCAAGACATTACAGATCGATACCCTTCCTCAGCTAAAATAACCAATTTGGAAATTAAAGATGCGCCTTTACAAGAAGCAGCTGATTTCGAAATTTTGGCCAGCACGCTCCATAATCGGCCGACAGTGCAAATTCCTGCTGATCTTGCGGTTTGTCCGAAATGCTTGTCAGAATTGTTTGATCCAGCTAACCGCCGATTCCTTTATCCATACATCAATTGCACGGATTGCGGTCCACGATATACGGTCATTGAGCGGCTGCCGTATGACCGGCCTTATACGACAATGCATATGTGGTCTATGTGTCCGGCTTGTTCAGCGGAATATTATGATCCGGCGGATCGACGGTTTCATGCGCAGCCAACTGCTTGCCCCGATTGCGGTCCTCATTATCATGTGCAGGGACAGGATGGAGAAATACATGGTGATGAAAAAGCGATCAAAAAAACGGCCGAGCTCCTTCGTTCTGGGCGCATCGTTGCGATCAAGGGGCTTGGCGGCTATCTTTTGGCGTGTGATGCTGAAAACGAAGAAGCGGTATGGGAGCTTAGAAGGCGGAAACGACGCGGGGAAAAGCCGTTTGCCTTAATGGTAAAAGATCTCGAGACAGCAAGGGCGTTTATCGATATATGTGCGGAAGAAGAAAATCTCCTTACATCTTCCGCCCGACCCATCGTGTTGGCACGGGCTCGCCGATTGCTGCCGGGAGTAGCTCCTGATAATTCCGATTTAGGAGTAATGCTTCCATACACCCCTCTCCATCATTTGCTGTTTCATTTCGACGCACCAGAAGTGCTTGTAATGACAAGTGCTAACCGTTCCAGTGAACCGATCATCTATGATGATGAAGAAGCGATCAAGGCACTTGAAGGCATTGCGGACGCATGGCTTATTGGGGAGCGCCCTATTGCCCGCCGCGTCGATGATTCCGTCGTTCGCGTCAGCCCATTTGGCCCTACTGTACTTCGGCGGGCGCGGGGGTATGCGCCGCTTCCTGCTGCCCAATTGCCCAGTGATCGGCCTGTTCTTGCGGTTGGAGCTGACCTAAAAAATACCATTACATTAGTGGTCAACGGACAGGCGATCATGAGCCAGCATTTAGGAGATTTGATGAAATACGAAGCATATATGTCATTTGAGCAAACGGTCCATGATCTTTTGTCGATGTATGATGTTCGATTGCAAGAAACGATTGTGGCGTACGATCTTCATCCCGACTACCAATCTACCGCCTTTGCTCACAATCTAGAAGCTTATCAACATATTGGCATCCAGCACCACCGCGCTCATGTGGCGTCCGTGCTGGCGGAGCGAAATGCATTGGACAAACGGGTGATCGGAGTGGCGTTTGATGGAACAGGTTTTGGCGACGATGGAGCGATCTGGGGCGGCGAGCTGTTTGTCGGAAGCGCTGCGGAAGGTCTAAAACGGCGCGGACATCTTCGTTACGCCATGCTTCCCGGCGGAGATGCGGCGGCACGCATGCCGCTTCAAGCGCTAGCTGGTTTCTTTGTGGATGATCCGAAATGGGCAATAAATGTCGGCAAGCAGCTTTCGTTTCCTGAACGATTTTTCACGGCAGTGAAGATGGTAGAGAAACAATTGCGCACCTTTCCAACAACGTCCGTCGGCCGTTTGTTTGATGCAGCAGCGGCCCTTTTAGGATTTACCGGTCCTATCTCATTTGAAGGACAAGCAGCCATTTGGCTGGAGCATTTAGCACGTACAGCTCCATTAGAGAAGGTATATTCTTTCCCGTGGAATGGAAAAGAGCTAGACTACCGTCCTTTTTTAAAGGAAATGACAGAAGACCGTCTAAAAGGAAAAGATGCAGCGGTGATTGCTCGCGCATTTCATCGAAGCGTCGCAGAAGGCATATTTAGAAGTGTTCGTTCTTTAGGAGCGGCCTATGAAATTGACACTGTTGTGTTGTCCGGCGGCGTATTTCAAAATTCGCTTTTGTTAGCTGATTTGAAAGAGTTATTTTATGAAAGCGATATGCATATCTGGATCGGTGAAGAAATTCCACCTAACGACGGCGGCATTAGTCTCGGGCAGGCAGCGCTTGTAGCTGCAGCGCATTCGAATTTATGAGTCGTTATTGCTTCAAAAGCTGTAAATATTTGTCTATCACTTGCTATGTTTTAATTGTTGTACATTCATTTTTTCCAATTCAATGTATTGTAGACCGCTGACTCGAATTCGAGGAAGCCCAAGTATGACCCCACATCAATTTATGTTTCATTCTTCGCATCGTCTATTAAAAATTTTTTACAAGACATCTTTCGGCGGCTGCACTTAAAGAAGGAAAATTCCTTTTCCGTCCAATTTGTAAAAATGAATAAAAAAGCAGATTCATCAAGGTCTGCTATGCCAAAAATGTGCAGGAAAGCTGTCCAGGCTGCTGCCCTAAACGGATGAATCTGCTTCTTATCTATTTGTCTTCCTTTTGCATTAGAACCGTTTAAACACCCATCGAAATATACTTAACTTCTAAATATTCGTCTATTCCATGGTGTCCCCCTTCTCGGCCTATTCCGCTCTCTTTCACGCCTCCAAATGGCGCTTGGGCGACAGCAGGAATCGAATCGTTCAAACCGACGATGCCAAATTCCAATGCTTCCGAAACTCTAACGGACCGAGAACAGACTCAATAGAAGGTCTTCCGTTATCCGGGCAATACAAATCCTTAACCTTTTCAGTGATATATGTATTGATCTATTTTTCGTAAAAGGTGATCTTCCGGTACAAGTTCCTCAATACAACAAATTTATATTCATTTTGACTCTCTTTATTTGTAGTTCACATGGTTATTATCCTCCTAACTAATATTATAATAAATTAACACGGTAAACTGATAAAGATTATAAATAAAAATAATGGCTGTCGAAGTTTCTCGACAGCCTGAGGATAAGGAATTTTCTCCCTTGTCCTTTTCCTCTTCGAGCAGTGCCAGACATCACTTATACTGCTTGTTTTTGGATGTCAGCTCTAGGTTTTTCTCGTTTGACAAGTAACATAAAGAAAGCAAACACAAGTAAGCCGCTTAAGAAATACAACCCGGCACTTGTTCCTCCCGTCAAATCTTTCAATGCTCCTACTGCATATGGACCGATAAAACCGCCAAGATTGCCAATCGAATTTACTACAGCTATCCCAACAGCTGCTTTTGCTGGATTAAGCATTGTTGTAGGCAGCGCCCAAAAAGGACCTTTATAACAATACATGCCTGTAAGTGATAAAGTGATGAATAACATGCCCAATACAGGTTGGAGTGTTACTCCAGCGCCTATCAATGTTATTGCCCCTACCAAGAGCGGCAAGGCAGCATGAAGCCATCTTTCTCCTTTGCGGTCAGAGCGGGCTGACCACCAGTTCATGGCAATAGTAGCAACAATATAAGGAATGGTAGCAATTAGACCAATTTGTGTATTAGATAAAGACGCTGACATTCCATCAATAATTTGCGGCATCCAGTAACTGACACCAAGAGTACCGGCAATATAAACAAAATAAATAATGGCAAAGTACCACACTTTTGCATCACGAAGAGCTTCTATATGTCCGCTATGCTTTGCAGAACCCTTTTTGCCATCTGCTTCTTTTACTCTTTCCTTTTCCAATTCAGCAATTAGCCAATTCTTTTCTTCTTCGGTGAGCCATTTTGCATCCTCTGGTTTATCCGCTAAATAAAATAGGGTCACGATCCCAAAAATCACAGCCGGAGCACCTTCAATTAAAAACATCCAGCGCCAGCCTTCAACATTGAACCAATGAATGTTGTCCATAATCCATGTCGAAAGTGGAGCACCGATAATATATGATACAGGAATCGCACTCATTAACATGGCAATGGTTTTTGCGTGATCTTTTGCCCGAAACCAATATGTTAAGTACAAAACAATTCCCGGGAAAAAGCCAGCTTCTGCAACACCGAGCAAAAATCTAATAATGTAAAGATGACTTGCTTCCTGTACAAACCCAGTCGCCATCGATATAATTCCCCATGTAATGAGGATTCGCGCAATCCAGACACGGGCGCCAAACTTCTCCATCAAAATATTACTTGGTACTTCAAAAAGAAAATAGCCGATAAAGAATATACCAGTTGCCAGACCGAAAACCTGGCTGGTCAAACCAAGGGCATCATTCATCTCCAAAGCGGCATAACCAATGTTAGCCCGGTCCAAATACGAAATAATATAAAGGAAAAATACAAATGGAATAATCCTCCTTGTTACTTTTCGCACTGTTTGCTTTTCCAAAGACACTGCGTCATTCATCATACCCACTCCCCCTAAATTTAAAATGAATATAGAAAAAACTGTATAGATTGAATGAAGTAAATGTTCCGAAAATTATTGAAACGAAATTACTTCACTTTATTTACAATTAGGAATCAACACACCTTAAAGTACACAGGCTGAAGGCCAAAAAATCTTATAAAATGTAAGTGTTTACATTTTCAGACTAGAATAAAGGGTCCCTATTTTGTGTTGGATCCTAATGTAAATAACATGTTCTAACAACTTGTTATTTGTAATACAAATTAGTAATACAAATTTCACTGTATATCTTGTGTTTTTTATTTTTTTTGATTATTATAATCATAAAATAGCGTGTTGTAAATTAAAATTTCAAAAAAATTATTATAAATTTGTTATATAAATCAATAAATTTGTTATACAAATTTCGTCCATTCCCTATTTTAGAACTACGAAAGGAGAGGGAGTCATGGCCAAAAAAGAAAAAGTTTCGCAAATGATATCTCGTGAATTATTGAAACAAATTGAAATCGGAAAATTTCCACCAGGCTCTAAGCTGCCGACAGAAATGGAGTTGGCTGCTCAATTCGGTGTAAGTAGAGTACCTATTCGCGAGGCTTTAAGTATGCTGCGTGCAGCAGGTGTCATTTCCTCGCGTCAAGGCGGCGGGAGTTATGTAGAAGAATCAACAAATTCATCATTATTACAGCGTATTCGAATTGAGAGCGATGATGTGGACAGCATTAAATATTTATTTGAAATGAGAAAAATTTTGGAGCCGGAAGCAGCATATTTAGCAGCACTCCGACGTACACCTGAACAGCTAGAGCAAATGAAACGAATTTTAAAAACAATGGAAAATGAATCTTTAGAAGAAGGAGACATTTCAACAGAGGCCGATATCGAATTCCATCGTTCGATTATTTTGGCTACACATAATCCAGTTTTAATTCAAACACTTGAAAATCTATCCTCTCTTTATGAAAAAACATTAAAGATTACGTTGCGACCTAACGTGGAGTTAAAACAAAAACGAAAAGCTGTATATCAAGAACATTACAATATTTTACAAGCAATCGAAGCAGAAGAACCGGACCTCGCCAAAATCCAATGTCTCATCCATTTAAAAAATGCTGAGAAAAAATTAAGTCTGCTTTTAAGAGATTATACGATATAGAAAATTGGAAAGTGAGAGATTCATATGAAGGTAGTTACACCGAGTCATATTGAAGAGATTAAATCAATAGTTAAAACCGGTAAAGTACTCACTGATGAGAGCGACCGTTTCAGCTATTCATTTGACGGCTCTTTCGGAACATTTCTGCCGGATGTGGTCATTCAAACAAAGAGCGTGGAAGAATTAGCATCCCTTGTGAAGCTTGCCAATCGCGAGAAGATCCCAGTTTATCCTCGCGGTCAAGCCACATCATTAAGCGGCGGCCCGCTGCCTGTCAAAGGCGGTATGGTATTGGATTTATCGGTATTAGATGATGTACTTGAAATTCATGAAGAAGACTTAATCGCCGTTGTATCCCCGGGAGTATTAACAGCGGATATTCACAAAGCAGCCGAGAAAAAAGGATTAATGTATCCTCCAGATCCAAGCAGTTCACATGTGTCTACTATTGGTGGAAATTTAGCTGAGAACTCTGGAGGTCCAAGAGGATTAAAATACGGAGTAACGAAAGATTATGTGATTGGTTTGGAGGTTATCACTCCTGAGGGTGAAATCATTCATACTGGCGGACGCACTGTAAAAAATGTAACCGGTTATGATTTAACAAAACTCATTGTCGGATCAGAAGGAACCTTAGGCATCATTACAAAAGCAATTTTGCGCCTTCTTCCAAAGCCGCCCGCTTCCGAAACCATTATGGCGGTATTTGACAGCCTTGTTGATGCGGGAAGCGCCATTTCAAAAATTTTATCGTCAGGTATTTTGCCTGCCAAAATGGAGTTAATGGATCAAGCTTCGATTGTGGCGGTCGAAAATTACGAGCCTTTAGGCCTGCCTGTAGATGCAGAAGCGATTATTCTCATTGAGCTCGACGGCCATCCTTTAGCTTTAAAGGATGAGATCAAACAAGCAGCGGAACTATGTTATCTTGTCGGAGCAAGAGCTGTTCGCATTCCAAAAAATGAAGCGGAAAAAGCGGAGATCTGGAAAGCTCGAAAGCTGGTATCTCCGGCTATCGTACGTATAAAACCGACCAAAATTTCAGAAGATGCCACCGTACCACGAAGCAAAATACCTCAAATGTGCGCAAGATTGCAGGAAATTCGAGATAAATATAATATTCACCTCGTCGTATTCGGTCACGCAGGTGATGGCAACCTGCATCCAAACATTATTTGCGACAAAAACGACATAGAAGAAATGCGCCGCGTAGAACAAGCTGTCGCTGAAATTTTCACAGCAGCAGTTGAACTTGGCGGAACGCTTTCAGGCGAACACGGCATCGGAACTATGAAGGCTCCTTTTATGGAAATGGAATTAGGACCAGTCGGTCTGGATATGATGAAGCGGATTAAAAAAGTTTGGGATCCAAATAACATCATGAATCCAGGAAAAATTTTCCCCGAAAAGGGGCAGAAATTGGAGTTGAGTTAACATGAAAGAATCTCTAGAAGAACTAAGGGAAGAATTTCAATATAATAAAACGAACAGCTGTGTACAGTGCGGTTATTGTCTGCCCGTCTGCCCGACATATGTAACTACGCGAATAGAAACACATTCACCGCGCGGACGTATTAATTTAGTCAAAATGGTTGGCGAAGGAAAAATCACGGATCTATCAGTGCTTGAAGAGCCGTTGGATTTATGCCTTGGATGCCGGGCTTGTGAAACGGCTTGTCCGACTGGAGTGGAATATGGTTCCATCCTTGAATCAGCAAGGGCTGCACTTGTGAAACGCAAGAAATTTAAAGCTCCTGTTCGTCTGCTGAGAAAGACAATGTTTCAGAACGTATTCCCTAGTAAAACAGCCATGAATGTGATCGGCAATACGTTTTGGCTTTATGAGAAAAGCGGATTGCAAAAAGCGATGCGCAAAACTGGTATTATGAAAAAGCTGCCTTATCATTTAGGTGAATTCGAAGCGACAATGTCTCAGGCAGTTTCACCAGCAGAGCGTAAACAAGCTCCTTCCAAAGCGAAAGCAAAAGGTGAAAAAAAATATACAGTTGCATTTTTCACCGGATGTATCATGGATGCTATGTTCCATCGCATCAACCGGTTGTCTGTACAGCTGCTTGCAGAAGCGGGTTGTGATGTCATTGTCATCCCTAATCAGACATGCTGCGGCGCACTGCATGCGCACTCTGGTGAAATAGAGGAAGCCAAGCGTCTCGCAAAACAAAACATCGCCGCATTTGAACAAGAGAACGTTGATTTTATTGTGAATAATGCCGGAGGATGCGGAGCTATGCTGCATGAATATGACCACCTGCTCGCAGATGATCCAGAATGGGCTGATAGAGCGGCTGCGTTCACTGCAAAATCAAGAGATATCAGCCAAGTGCTAGTCGCTTGCGGCGGACTGCCTAATCTTCGGTCAAATCCGGAAGAACGAGTCACATATCAGCCTTCGTGTCATATGACCAATGTTCAAAAAGTGACTGAGGAGCCTTTAAACCTTCTAAAAAGTATTTCAGGAATTAATTTTGTTGAGATGGAGCAAGCAAACATGTGCTGCGGTTCAGCAGGAATCTATAATATTATTAACTATGATGCCTCAATGGACATCCTTGATGAGAAAATGAAGCATACGAAAGCGACCGGAGCATCAGTCGTGATTACGACCAACCCAGGATGTCTCATACAGATGAAGCTTGGTATCGAACGCGAAAAACTGTCTGATTCTGTGCGGGCATTGCATCTAGTCGAATATTTGGCCGAAGCTGCCGGAATTTCATAAATTTTGCTTACACTTATGCTGGATACGTGTTTATTGTACATTTGACAGAAGCATTAAAAATGACATTCCGCACCTGAAAGGAAAACTTCCATCTTTTTTTCAGGTGCGTTTTTTAAAAGTTTTCACTTATCATTTAATTCCTTTTTAATCGACTTCTTCCATCTTCATTCTTTTTTCGATAATTTCCATCGATCATCTATTTTACCTGTTCCGACACACGGATGGAAAGGAAAGATTATAGCCAGCCTCAAGTTCAAATAACCCTTTTGATTGTTAGCCGATGTAATCAAGTCAGCCGGAAAAAAATTCGATCCGCTAATACAATCGGATTTTCTTCACGCTGAAAATCTCCAAAATGTGTCCAGTTAAATTGAATTGGACGATGTTTCAGAGCAACGTTTTTCGTATTGGCATAGAGAATCTGTCTGTAAAAGTAAGAAAATGAAGCTTTATATGACGTTTTATTAATGTTTCTGTTTATTCATATAGGTTTGTAAATTCCGCATATCCGAGAACAGCCAAGTACGATTAATTCGAAGTCATAAACACCTTGATATTGCCATTCTCAGCCAAAGAATCCCTAGTTTGGTAACAAACTAAACCGGACCAATTTTTATTTCTCGAAATATTTAAAAAAGATCAAAAAAAAAAACATTTATTGATTTTTAATAAATATATTGGGTCTAATCTCTTCTGTCATTTCTTCTTAACCCTAACAGTCCTGCAAGACCAACTAAACCAATCCATCCCCAATCTGTATCTTCATTATCATCGCTATTATCAACATCTGTATTTTGAGCCATTTGAGTAATTTTGTTTGTGTTGTTATTGACGTCTATGCTGTCATTTTCAGCGTAGGCAACTATCCCAAAAAGCATCAACGCAACTGATAGAGCGCAAAATGAATTGAGAATTTTTTTTAACATGGTTTTCACCTCCTTTTAATAATTGTTAACATTTAATATGTCCATCAAAAGAACAATTATTCTTTAGATATAGAAGCCGTTTAGGGCGTCATTTTTAAACCTATTCAATTCAATAAACGAGTGCGTTAAAGAAAAAATAGATGGTAAAAAAAGAGAAATGAATGCAATTACAAGGTATATATCTTCTATAAAAGAAGGGAAGCTATTATCAAATGTTTTAAGGCAGGGATTGGGGATTTACTGTTATTCCACAAACGTGATGAATGGTTGGCATACAAAAGACGATTTTTAAAAAGTAAAAGCTTGCGGCATCGCAAGCTTTTCCATATTTAGCAATCCGAACTTTTCACGTTGAGCGGCGGTGGAACTAGCCAGCCTTTTTCTTTGTTTATTCTAAGCAATTTAGCACCATATTGCGCTTTTTTTACGTGAAATTGACCAAACATTAAAGCAATATCTTCCCTGATGCACTCTCCTATAATTGTACTGCATGCCACTAAACCAGCAGAAATATCTTTGCTAAGCATTGCAGCTATTTCCGGGTCGGCAAATCTCGCACCAGCTGGAATATCTTCCAAACATGCTTTTGGCCGTTCTGGGGGTGATGGCGGAAGTGCTATTCCATTTTCTTTTAACAAGTTTTCTATTTCTTGTATTTCCGGTTTTAAAACGTTTTCGATGCTATCCTCTATAAAACGTTTTAAATCCTTATCGCCTGTGTGGTTGAGCAATGTTTGATATCCGGCAACAAATCCTTTAGCCGTTTGTAAATACGACCATACGCCAAATATTTCTCCGTAGTGCATTGGCTCTTCTTTTGGATTACCGCTTAAAATTCCCATAATAAACCTCCTAACAAAATTCATATATCACCATTCTTTAGATAATATGGATTGATTGAAATACAATTATGCAAAGGAAAGTGAAGTTTTAAAAAACTTATTATGTTATTGGATTTTTGTACGAAGGAATGAACAAAAAAGTTTGTGTAATGCATGGATTAGCTCATCAAAATTTAGTTAAATTTTCAATCCTTCTAACAGTACTTCTCGATAGGAAATTTGACTACAAAAAAGGACTACCTCCTTTCTTCTTAGTAAGGAAGTAGTCCTCACTTATTCTATAGACCAGTTCTCAAAAAAGTGGTCAGATTTTATTACATGCACCCTACATATCCTTTTATTGTAATAATTTTACAGTTCCCTTTCACTTTCGTGCATTTTGATTTTAGAGGGCAATGACGACAGTCTTCACATTCATAGATTTTGAAGCTTTGTTCATAACCAGACGGGTCCTTTTTGTTTTGGTATTTTTGAAACGCAACTTTCCTTCCATTTGGGCAGATAAAACAATTATCTTGCTCACAATACGTCCAGTTTTTCGCAATTTTGATGTCTTTTTGTATTTGTGTGTTGTTCTTGTACGTAGGTTCCATAAGGAATCAGAAAATCAAATCGAGGCTCTTTCTCAACACCAACTGCATATAGTTTTCTTCACTGCCATATCCTGTGACTGTTTTCAGCATGGGTAAAGAAAAAGCCGCCAGTTTCTCCATATTTTCTTGGATGAGCTTTTCGATTCCCCGGCAGGAATAAATCTTTTGGGAATAAGCGTACAGAAAACTATATTTTTTGCATCAATTTTTCTATTCGATTGGAGCTTCCGAAAATCTCAATATGGTATTTGACATTTTCATATGCGGCACGGATAACATCTTGATGAAACACAAAATAATCTGTATAGCAAGAAGATTGGACATTTTTATTTATATGATTGATAACATTGTTGAAGGTTGAAGTAGCAACATTAATTTTTCTAATTCCTAACTTAATGCATTCTTTAAAATCATTCTCTTCGATTCCCGATCCACCGTGCAATACAAGCGGTATTTCAACTCGCTCATCAATTTCCTTCAAACGGTCAAACCGCAAATTTGGTTCACCTTTATATACGCCGTGGGCGTTTCCGATCGCAATTGCTAATGCATCTACTTTTGTTTCTTCCGCAAATTTCTCAGCTTCTTCAACCCCTGTAATAATTATTTCGATATCTTCTGACCCATCTTCGCTTCCTCCGACTCTTCCAATCTCAGCTTCAACGGTTGCACCGTAGAAGTTCGCCAGTTTAACAATTTCTTTTGTCTTTTCTATATTTTCTTTTAAAGGTAAATGTGATCCATCATACATGACAGATGTAAAGCCGATATCAAGTGCCTGCTTAATTTTTTCATAAGTTAAACCGTGATCAAAATGAACCGCTACTGGGACAACAGATTGTTTCGCAGCTTCAACCATTAATGGGCCGATTAAATGAAGCGGAGAATGCTTCAAACGAACTTCGGCAATTTGCAATATAATGGGCGATCGTAATTCCTCTGCCGCTTGGATCGCCCCCATAACCATTTCCATATTTGCAACACTAAATGCGCCGATTCCAAAATTGTCCTCTTCCGCACTTGCGAATATCTCTCGCATTGTCACTAAAGGCATTTATTCATCATCCTTTTCCTATACCGACTATTTTCTGGGGAAAATCTGTACTTGCTATTACGTTTTCTATACAAGATCTTCAATGAAAAACAACGAATTTTTTTCTTAAATGGTTTGTTAAAACTCGACTTTCACCGGTACTCCTTTTTCAAATGACTCTTGCGCAGCTTTGGCAATTCTTTGTGCTTGCAAACCATCAAATCCACTGCACAAAACAGATTCATTATCCATGCAAGCATGAACAAATTGCTTAACTTCTTCAATATAGGCTTCAGAATAACGTTCAAGAAAGAAATAGAGCGGTTTATCCTTCACAACATGGTCAGATGTTGATAATTCAACTGTTGTCGGCCGGCAATTATCAGCAGTTGCCGCCCCTTTATCTCCAAAAATTTCTACTCTCTGATCATATCCATAAACGGCCTGTCTGCTATTATCAATGACACCTAATGCACCATTTTCAAATTTTAGTGTTACAACTGCCGTGTCGATATCACCGGCTTTGCCAATTTCTGAATCTATTAAAACGGCTCCTTGAGCAAAAACTTCAACTACTTCACTGTTTACAATATAACGAGCCATATCGAAATCGTGGATCATCATATCCATAAATAAACCGCCTGAAGTCCGCACGTAATCAATGGTTGGCGGTTTTGGATCCCTTGAAGTAATTTTTAAAATATGAGGTGTTCCAATTTGTCCTTGTTGAACAAGATCGTGTAGCCTTTTAAAATTCGGATCAAAGCGTCTGTTAAATCCTACTTGAAATTTGACGCCAGCCTTTTCAACTTCATTAATTACCTCTACTGTTTCTTCAACTGAAAAACTAACCGGTTTTTCACAAAAGATATGCTTACCGGCCGCCGCAGCCTTTTTAATAATTTCGGCATGCGTAGAAGTTGGAGAGCAAACAAAAATGGCATGGATTTCCGGATCACGTAAAAGATCCTCATAATTATCCGTAACTATTGAAATGTTCTTTTCTTTTGCCCAATCTTCCATTTGAGCAATCATTACATCCGATATTCCTTTAATCTTTACATTTGGTATATGCTGCATGTTTTCTGCATGCAGCCGCCCGATTCTCCCTGCTCCAATAATTCCAATGTTTATCATGTTCCGATCTCCTCCATTTTCACCAAGAAAATGACCATCATTTGGCATGATGAAATCTGCTTGCTCATCATTAAAAGTTTTTTATTTAAGTAAATAAAGGATCATTATATTAATGAGCTCGAGCTAAAGAAGCTCGAGCTATTTAATGGTTTTACGTGTCCGACACACTTGTTGTTGCGAACAACCATCTTTTCATCAGTTAACAAAAATTTATTCTTTCGTAATGCTTTTCAAGAATTCTAATTTTTCTTGCGCATTTTCTTTTGTGATGACATCAATGCCGCTGTCAATTCTTTTTTCAACTTTTTCACCTTTTATAGCTTTAATTGCATTTTCAACTCCTAAATATCCCATGTCATAAGGGCTTTGAGCAATTGTTCCGGCTAATTTTCCGGCTATAATCGATTCAACAGCTTCAACTGTACCGTCTGTGCCAATGACCGGGATTTTCATTCCTTTAGCTTCAACTGCCCGGAGCACTCCAAGTGCCATATCATCGTTTGCAGCAAATACACCTTTAATATTTTTATTGTTCTGTAATATATTCTCCATTACTGACATCGCTTTTGATTTATCACTATCTGCCGGTTGTTCAGCTACTACTTTCATCCCAGCATCTTCTAAAGCTTTTTTGGCTCCTTTTATACGCTCATCTGTTGCAGTGTTCCCAAGAGCACCGCTAATAAGAGCTACTTCATCCCCTTTATTCAACATTGATGCAAGCAATTTTCCAGCTTCCTGACCAGCTGTGAAGTTTTCTGTTCCAATAAATGTTGTTTTATCTTTCAGTTCTGCGTCTGTATCAATGAGCAATACAGGAATGCCCTGTTGTGTAGCCTGTTCTAGTGAAGGAACAACAGTTGAAGGCTGAGTTGGCGAAACAACTAATGCCCCCGGCGATTGATTGATTTGGTCCTCAATCATATTTACTTGTTCGATCACTTGAGACTCTGAAGCTGGTCCTACAACATTTACTTCAACACCCAATTCTTTTCCAGCTGCTTTCGCACCAGCCTCTACATATTTCCAATATGGGCTGCTTAACGTTTTTAAAACGACTGATATTGTTTTACCTTCTAAATCGTTGCCTTCTTTCTCACTACTTCCCCCTGAAGATTTTTCACCCCCACATCCAGATGCAATAATCATGCTAGCAGCCATTGCTACAACACCTAAAGATTTCACCCATTTTTTCATAAAATCATCCCCCTTGAATTTATAAATAAATTTTAAATATTAACACTATTTTTAAAAAAGTTAGTCTTTCTTGCTTTTTCTCTGTCTAATCACATCTACATAAACAGCCGCTATAATAACAAATCCTATGACTGCCATTTGAAAATCGGCTGAAACATTCAATAAGTTAAGGCCATTTCTCAACACAGCAATAATTAAAGCTCCTATCAGAGTTCCCCAAACTGTTCCAACTCCACCAAAAAAGCTTGCTCCGCCAATAATTACCGCTGCAATGGCATCCAACTCATATGATAAACCTGCAAGCGGGAAGGCAGAATTTACTCTTCCTACCATAACTAATCCTGCCAGCGATGCCATAAAACCACTGATTGTATAAACTATGACAAGAACACGATCAACATTGATTCCAGATAAATGAGCTGCTTCTTTATTTCCTCCAATTGCATAAATATATCTTCCGGTTTTTGTTCTAGTTAAAAATATATGGAAAATGATATACATCACGATAACTAGCAAAAAGCTCACAGGAATTGGACCGACAAATTCTCTCCCCAAAAATTGAATTAAATACGGAAATCCGGCAATTGGTGCAGCTGCTGTTACAATCAGCGCTAAACCACGTGCTATGTTCATTGTTCCAAGAGTAGAAATAAACGGATGAGGCAATTTAAGCTTTGTCAGCAATATTCCGTTTAACCACCCAAAAAAACACCCAACTAATAAGCATACAAGAATTCCTAAAATGGGATGCATGCCCATATTAACGGAAACAATCCCCATTAACATGATTGAAATAGCTAAAATGGATCCGACCGATAAGTCGATACCTGCAGTCAAAATCGGCAAGAGCATCCCTAAAGCCAACAATGCATTAATGGATGACTGTCTGGCGATATTCATGATGTTGTTGATGGTTAAAAACTTATCCGATAGAATCGTGAGAACTGTACATAAAATGATAAGCCCGATCAGAGCGCCAAACTTACTAAGATAATGCTTGACAGATTTCTTTTCAACATTCGTTTCCGAGCTGTTCACCGCTAACTCTCTCATCAATTACTCCCTCCTGTAGCCGCTTTCATGATCTTCTCTTGCGAAGCTTCATTTATAGGAAAGTCTGCTGTTATTTTTCCTTCAGACATCACAAGTACGCGATCGCACATTCCCAAAATTTCCGGCAAATCAGACGAAATCATTAAAACGATGGCTCCATTTTCAACTAATTGATTCATCAACCGATATACTTCCACTTTAGCGCCAACGTCGATACCACGTGTCGGTTCATCAAATATAAAGACTTTCGCTTTTGTACAAAGCCATTTGGCTATAACGACTTTTTGCTGGTTTCCTCCGCTCAGCTTTCTTGCATTCAGTTCAATATTTCCCGGGCGGATTTTCAATTCTTTTACATAGTCCATGGCTCCCTGCTTGATTTTTTTCAAATCTATTAATTTGCTCTTTTTTCTAAAGTTATCCATATTAGCAAGGACAATGTTCATGTATAACGGTTGATCCAGCAGCAAACCTTCACTTTTTCTATCCTCTGTAATAAAGGCTATTCCGGCAGAGATGGCGTCCCTAGGTGATTTAATGTCGACTAATTTTCCGTCAACATAGATCTTCCCTTTTTCCTTTTTATCTGCACCAAAAATGGCTCTTGCCAGCTCCGTTCTGCCGGCACCAACAAGTCCGGAAATACCGACAATTTCGCCGCGGCGAATACTAAAGCTGACAGGTTCTTTAAAGCCGCTAACTTTTAAATCTTCGACTCGAAAGCCTTCTTCCCCTAACGTAAAGGTTTGTTTTGGATATTTTTCTTCAAGAGTTCTACCTACCATCAGTTCAATCCAATGATCCGTGCTCGTTGTCTTTACTGGAAGTGTATCGATTTTAAAGCCGTCTCTTAAAATAGTGATTCGATCGCCAATTCGTTTAATTTCTTCAAGTCTATGAGAAATAAATATGATAGCAATTCCTTTTTCTTTTAATTGTTCGACCGTTTTATATAACTGTTCTACCTCCGACTGGCTCAAACTCGCTGTTGGTTCGTCCATGATAATTAATTTCGCATCTAAAGTAAGAGCTTTCGCAATTTCAACTAGCTGCTGCTGACCTATTCCTAAGTAACCGAGCGGCTGCTCTGCAATAGCTGGATCTTGTCCAAGCATCTGCAAAAATTGCTTCGCGCTTTCTTTCATTTGTTTGTGGTTGATAAATGAAAATTTTCCATTCCCTTTAATTTCCCGGCCTAAAAATATATTTTCATAGACTTTCAGCTCTGGAATCACGTTTAGTTCTTGGTATATCGTTGCTATTCCAAGCTGCATGGCATCCAAAGGTGAGCTGATTTGAACCGGCTGGCCTTCCCAATAAATTTCTCCTTCATCTTTTTGGTAAGCTCCCGTCAAAATTTTAATCAACGTTGATTTACCAGCCCCATTTTCGCCTAACAGCACATGAACTTCCCCAGGTTTCACTTCAAAATCAATGCCCTTCAAAACATGATTATTTGAAAAGCTTTTTTTAATGCCCTTCATCACCAGTAAGCTTCCTTCAGCACTAGCCAATGTTTTTTCCTCCTTTCTCTGCGTATAGGAACTAATCTATTAAGAGAATCAACAGCTATTCTGAAGACAAAATCATAATATTTTAGATGTTTTCAAGGAAACTTTTTCTTGCTTAAAAAACGATTCTTGTGCCGCAACAGCAATTTCTTGAGCTTTTACTCCATCTTCAACAGTTACTTTAGGTTGATACCCCTCTAGTAAAGCATTGAAAAAGTCTTCCAGTTCGAGATAATAGGCGTCTTTAAATCTGGTCGGAAAATCTTGAACAATATCATGAACTGCGCCAGAACTGGTCAAAACTTGAATGTTATGTTGACGCAAGCCGCCAATAAAAATCGTTCCTTCCGTACCTATTACTTCCGCACGTATATCATAGCCATAATGGGCATTTCTGCTGGATTCAACGTCACCAACGGCTCCCGATTCAAATTCTAAATAACAGAGAGATTGATCCACATCTTGATATTTGGACATAAACGGATATTTTAAAACTTTGCCGTGAGCTGATACTGCTTCAACGTCTGATTCCATTAAATACCTTGCAATGTCAAAATCATGAATGGCCATATCAATAAATATACCGCCGCTATTTTTTATAAATTCTTCAGGAGGCGATGCTGGATCTCGGGAAATTCCCCGAAAATAAATTGGTTTTCCGATATCTCCTCTTAAAATTCTTTTTTTGGCTTCAGCGTACGCTGGATCGAACCGTCTCATAAAGCCGACCTGACAAATTGTGTTATGCCGCTTCATTATTTCAAAAATTTCTTTCGCTTCGTCTAAATTGCTGACAAGCGGTTTTTCAACAAAAACTGCTTTATTGCTAAAAGCTGCTTCCTTCAACAGTTCAAAATGCGTACTCGTAGGAGAAGCAATGATAACAGCCTCAATCCGATCATTGGAAAAAATATCACTTGGATTTGTAGTGAAGTTAGGAACATCTAATTCTATGGAAACTTTTTTGGCAAGCTCTTCATTTCTATCACAAATGTATACTAGTTCGGCGGATTGGATTTTTGTCTTAACGTTTACGGCATGCCAATATCCAAGACGTCCTAGCCCGATCACTGCACAGCGAATTTTTCTGTTCATTTTCATTACCTTCCTAAAATTTATTTAGACTTGCTACTACGGATTGATTGCGCAAAGATTCATAACCTTTTTCTATATAATGAATAACTTGAATAGAATTTCGGATTCCATAAACTGGTTGTTTTCCGTTGATAATGCAATCATTTACATGCTCCACTTGATTGAAATACTGATTATCTTTATATGTTTCAAACAGTATTATTTCGTTATTGTCATCTTTTACAATTACTTTGCCCTTTTGATCTGATGACACATCAGGCCGAAAAGAGGAATCTACTAAAATGGTTCCGCGCTCTCCTATAATTTCATACCGATTAATAAATGGCAGCTTCATGCTGGCGGTAATTTCGGCTGTTCTTCCAAACTCATCTACAAAAATACAAGTTGATAACATATCCACTTTATGTTCAGGGTCAACTTCCCCCAACATAACAACTTTCTCTGGTTTTATTCCGATGATCTGGCTCATCGCATGAACTCCGTAACACCCGACATCCCACATAGCTCCTCCGCCTAATGCGGGGTTTAAACGAATATCATCCCGGTCTTGCAAACTCCAAGAAAAATGTGATTTTACATGCAATATGCTTCCGATCATCCCCGAAGCCAATAAATCCTTTACACGTGCATGTTGTTTATGGAATTGATACATAAAGGCTTCCATAAAAATTACGTTGTTTTGCTCTACAGCTTCCTGAACCTTCAATAATTCTTTCGTACTAACAGCTGCAGGCTTTTCTACTAAAATATGCTTTCCCTTCTGTGCAGCTTTTATTGCCCATTCGGCGTGCAGGGCATTTGGAAGAGGAATATAAACTACATCAATCGATTCATCTTCTAACAATTGATCGTAATCACTATAAACCTTTGGAATATTGAATCGGGCGACTTTTTCTTTGCTTCTGCTCGCAATCGCTACAACTTCGGAACGAGAGGATTGTCTCAGGGCAGGAAGAAGCTGCTCGTAAGCAATATTAGCTGCACTCATAATTCCCCACTTTACTTTTTCCATTTTGATCACCTTTCACAAAATTTTCTGAACGGCAAAGGTAAAATCATGACCGCCCAGCATCCCATTACAATCAAAGTTACGAATCGATTGTTTCGATTAACGGGTGACATTTTTTTAAAGAGCGAAACTGTTGTTTGTTTCATCCTCCATGCCCTGCTTAAGAGTTGTTTAATAATTTTTCATTTATATACTTACGAGCAATTAAAGCGTATTCCAATGGATGGGCTATTGACGGATCTTGTTCGGCTTCAACGATAATCCATCCTTTGTATTGATGGTCCAATAGTTTTTGATAAAGTACGGTAAAATCAATGCAGCCGTCCCCTGGTACCGTAAAGATTCCGCTTAAGAAGGAATTCATGAATGATTTTCCTTCTTTTTTGCACTCCTCCATTATCTTTTTTCTTACATCTTTAAAGTGCACGTGTTTTATGCGGTCAATATGCTTGTTTAATAGCTGCTGGCAATCTTCATCGGAAACATAGATGTGGCCTGTGTCATAGAGCAGGTGCACGTAGTTTGCATCAGTGTTTTCCATTAACCGATCAATCTCCGGAAGGGTTTGAACCCCCGTTCCCATATGATGGTGATAAACTAATTTCAAACCGTACTGCACAGCGATTTTTCCCAGTTCGTTCAGACCTTCGCACAATTGGGTCCACTCGGCATCTGTAAAGTGCGGCTTTTCGGAAAAAACATTTTTATCGGTACCTTGAATGCTGTAAGTCTGCTCAGAAACTACTGCCACATCTGCATGAACTTCATACAAGTATTGACAATGCTGATGGAAAGCCCGTTTAGCTTCTTCTATGCCGTCGCGGATAATAAAACTGCTAAACCACCGTCCTGCTATTTTTAAGTTTCGCAGCTTCAATTCCTTGTTTAACACTTTCGGCTCAGGGAAAAAGCTGCCAACTTCGGTGCCTTCAAAACCTGCGACAACAATGTCGCTTAAAAGGTGCTGCAACGTATTTTCAGCTCCGATTTCCGGTATATCATCATTTCTCCAGCCAATCGGCGAAATTCCCCATAAGATGTCTTGCTCTCCCATTGTTTGTCTCCTTCTTTAATATTGTTTGGCAGTTTTTAAATTTTCTTGTTTTTCTTTAAATGCTTTTTGCACACTTTCCTTCTCAGAGACTTCCGCAACCCCGACATGCCACCAGCTTTCATAGCCATTTGTCATGGTCTTTGGAAGCACTTTCATTTCTATTAAAGTAGATACATTTTGTTTCTTGGCATCTTCTAATGCTGCTTTCAATTCTTCGACTGTATTGGCACGGTAAGTTTTGGCTCCGTAGCCTTCAGCCACTTTTGCATAATCAATGTTCATGATTTGATTGTCATGTGTTCGGAATTCGCAATAATAGCTTCCCATTCCATTGCCCATTTGCAGGTTGCTAATACAGCCAAATCCTGAGTTGTCAAACAGCAAAATATTAATTTTATGATTATATTGAATGGCTGTAACCAGTTCAGAATGCAGCATGAGGAAGCTGCCGTCGCCGACCATGGCATAAACTTCTTTGTTAGGCTGCGCAAGCTTGATTCCTAAAGCACCCGATACTTCATATCCCATACACGAATACCCGTATTCCATATGGTATGTGTTAGGTTCTGTTGAATGCCATAAGCGTTGAAGATCTCCAGGCAATGAACCAGCTGAACCGATGATGATACTGTCAGGCGAAACCGCTTCATTAATCGCCAATAATGCAGTGGTCTGCGCCAATTCTGTATTTAACGCATCTGCATATTCATTCAGCACTTCTTGGGAAAACTGATCTTTTATTTCCGGTGTAAAGTTTTCCCTGTCAAACACTATCTTGCTTAAACGGTCGCGCTCTCTCAGCCACTCCTCTTTTAATTCGACAATTTGATCTCCGAATTCGCTTTTATACCCGTCCAACAGCGGGAATAACAGCTCCAAAGTTGTTTTGGCGTCTGCGACTACTTGAAAACCATCCATTTTATAGGCCTGCAAACGGCTGACATTAATGTTCAAAAACTTTGCCTGTTCAAAATTGAACGCTGTTTTCGACGAAGTCGTAAAATCTGTATATCTTGTTCCCACTCCAATAATCAAATCCGCTTCTTTAGCCGCTTTATTGGCAGCTAATGTTCCGGTTACTCCGATTCCGCCCAAATTATTTTTAAATGTTGATTCGACTGTCGATTTTCCGGCTTGCGTTTCGACAAGCGGAATATCGTGCTTCTCGGAAAGCTTGATTAAAATATCCCTCGCTTGGGAGTATTTTGCACCGCCGCCCACAATGATAAGTGGTTTTTTGCTTGATTTTATTAATTCTGCAGCTCCCTTTAGCTCTCGATCAGTCGGCAATTTGCGGTCAAGATAGTGCACCCGTTTTTCAAAAAATTTCTCATCAAAATCAAACGCTTCCCCTTCGGCATCTTGCGAAATGCAGATGGTCGCAGGACCCGCTTTGGCCGGATCTGTCATCACTTCAAAAGCTCTGATTAAACTTGACATCAACTGTTCAGGGCGTGTGATCCGATCCCAATATCTTGATACGGGCTTGAGCGCATCATTGGTTGTCACCGCCGTACTATATTCATGTTCCACTTGCTGCAAAACAGGATCAGGCTGGCGGGTTGCAAAGGTATCTGCAGGGAGCAGAAGGACGGGAATATTATTGGAAAGAGCTGTACCCGCTGCCGCGACCAAGTTGGCCGACCCCGGTCCAACCGACGTGGTGACGGCAAATATTTTTTGCCGAAGCATTTGTTTGCTGTAAGCAATGGCTGCATGCGCCATTCCTTGTTCATTTTTCCCTTGAATTACTTTTAAATGGCCGGGATCTTGCTCAAGCGCCTGACCAATTCCTAAAACATTGCCATGTCCGAACACATTGAAGATTCCTTCCACAAAGGGAAATTCTTTACCGTCAACGTGAATGTATTGTTGGTTCAAAAATTTGATTAAAGCTTGAGCTGTTGTCAACCGGATAGTTCCCATCTTTTTCACCCCTGATCGTATTCAATTATGATCTTTCGGCAATGAGTTGTTCGATTTCTTCTGCTTTCGGCATTGCATCAGAAGAGCTGTGTCTGCTGACGACAATAGCTGCTGAGGCGCTCCCGTATTTTAAAGCCGTCTCAATGTCCTTGCCTGTAATTAGCGCATACAAGAAGGCTGAAGCGTATGCATCCCCTGCACCGAACGTTTTTAATACTTTTGTCCGATAAGCATTCGCTTGAAATGTTTCACCTGATTTCGCATACGCATAAGAGCCTTCAACGCCATGCTTAATGATAATCAGGTCGGGCGAATGCTGAAATAAATAGCGAACGGTCTCCTCGTTTTTCCCGTCTTTTGTTCCTTCCATGATATCGTATTCGTCGCGGGTGCCGATCACAACGTCTGCCTTTTCCGCCACCAATGAATAATAAACAGAAGTTTCATCAGTAGATATCCAAGTGTACGGGCGATAATCCAATTCAAATATGACTTTCACATCATGTTTTTTCGCCAGAGAGATCGCTTTCAAAACAGCTTCTCTCGAAGGGCTTTTAGATAGCGCCGTACCGGAAACAAGCAAAATTTTGGATCTTTTGATATATTCCTCATCTACCTCGGACGGTTTCAAATAGAGGTCTGCTACATTTTCACGATACATTAAGATGCTGCAGTCTTCCGGACTTTTAATTTCTGTAAAAGTCAATCCGGCTTTATGCCCCTCCTGATCAACGACCATATGGGATGTGTCAACCCCAACATTGCGCATATACTGCTCAATAAAACGACCATGCTGATCGTCTGAAATTTTTCCGATGAATCCAGCCTTCAGCCCTAATTTTGAACAGCCAATGGCAATATTAGCCGGAGAGCCTCCAACATATTTTGTAAAAGTCATCGTTTCTTCCATCGGACGGTTGTATTCCACAGCGTTTAAATCAATGCATGCACGGCCAATTGCAATGATGTCAAATTCTCTGTCAGTATTGAAATCATATCTCATCTTTGATAAACAGCTCCTTGTATTTTTTAACGTTTCAATATCCATTCATGATCAGGGTCATTGTAAAATTTCCAAATCCGTTTCGGGCCTGCCATAACATTTAAATAATAAGAGGTATAACCGTCTGGTACGCCGACCGGATGATATCCTTTCGGCACGATGACAACATCACCGTTTTCAACTGTCATCGTTTCATCTAGTGAACGATCGTCCGTATAAACTCGCTGAAAAACGAATCCTTGAGGCGGATCCATTTCATGATAATAGGTCTCTTCCAATAGCGACTCATTTGGTAAGTTATCACGGTCATGCTTATGCGGAGGATAGCTTGACCAATTGCCGCTTTCCGTAAACACTTCCACCACTAAAAGACTATTCGCACTTGGATCTGAATCAGGCAAAATATTGTGGACAAAACGTTTATTGTTAAGTATCCCCCTATGCTCGATTCCTACATTTTCTGCTTTAATCCATTTCGTAGGCAGCTGACGTTCAGACGGGGAATAGCATAAGGCAACGCGCGCTTTTGTTACTCCTTCAACCTCAAAATGGCGCTGATTGGAAACATATACGCTGTCCGTCGGGATCTTTTCAAAAACACTTTCCCGCGTGCCTAAATTTTTGAAATTTTCATCACCGACTGAAACATTAATTTTTCCCGTTAAGGCGACGATGCAGCATTCTTGGTTTCCTAATAATTCCGAATATTTTGCGTTCGGATCTAAATCAATGACTTTAAATCCCACATATTCCAAAGGAGAGTTTTCTGATGTTACTTCATGAACAACTATTACTCCCTTTTCGATTTCTTTATTGTTCGGTTTTCGCAGCAAATGACTCATATATACCTCCCTCACATGGCGGCGGTTTTCTTTTTCTTAAAGGAAAGAAAACCGAAAAAACAATTGTTTTCTTAAAGCTTTTGACAAAGCCGTCGCGCTCTCTTTTCCGATTCATTTTCAGGCTCATGAAGCTGAATAATGAGCCTGAAGGATGAATCTTCTATCACATTACCAATCTATTATTCAAAACTTGGCGTTTTATAGCGCGCTGTTACAACCTTTTTGCGCGTATAAAAATCAACGCTGTCTTTTCCGTTGGCGTGCAATGTTCCAAAGAACGAAGACTTCCATCCGGAGAACGGGAAGAACGCCATTGGAGCCGGCACTCCTAAGTTAACGCCTAGCATACCTGCATCAATATTTTCGCGGAAATAGCGAATGGCTTGAGCGTTCGTTGTAAAAATACATGCGCCGTTGGCAAACTCAGATCTATTTGCAATTTCGATCGCTTCTTTTAAATGTTTCACCCGAATGATCGATAAGACAGGTGCAAAAATTTCGTCCTTCCAAATGGTCATATCGGTTGTAACATTGTCAAAAATCGTAGGTCCGATAAAAAACCCGTCGTCAGTTGCGCGATTGCGTCCGTCACATACCAAGGTTGCGCCTTCTTCAACACCCTTTTCAATATAACGGATCGTGCGTTTTTTATTTTCTTCTCGGATGACCGGTCCTAGCAAGACACCGTCATCAAGGCCGTTGCCCATTTTAATATTTTCTGTTTCTTCTTTTAACTTGGCGATAAATTGATCAGCAATTTCTTCCTCCACCGTCACAACTGAACATGCCATGCATCGTTCTCCTGCTGATCCGAATGCTGAAGAAATAATGTTGGTAACAGCATCATCCAAGTTGGCATCCTTTAACACAATCGTATGGTTTTTCGCTCCAGTCAACGCCTGAACACGTTTTAAATTTTCACTAGCCCGTTTATAAACGTATTCGCCAACCGGCTTGGAGCCAACGAACGAAATCGCTTTGATATCCGGATGATCCAAAATTCCATTGACAACATCATGCGCTCCATTTACCACATTTAATACACCTTTTGGAAGACCCGCTTCTGTAAACAAGTTGACTAATTTTTCGATTAAGAGCGGTGTTCTTTCAGATGGTTTTAATATAAAAGTATTGCCAAGCGCTATTGCCATTGGGAACATCCAGCAAGGCACCATCATCGGGAAGTTAAACGGAGTAATCCCGCCGACCACGCCGATCGGATAGCGGTAATTGGTCGCCTCAATATCAGTCGCAATCGTTGATAAGGAATCCCCCATCATTAAAGTAGGCGCTCCTGCCGCAAACTCTACATTTTCTATTCCGCGCTGAACTTCTCCTAATGCTTCAGAATAACTTTTTCCATTTTCAATCGTAATGATCCGCGCTAATTCTTCCCTATGCTTTATTAACAGCTGCTGAAAATTAAATAGAATTCTTGCACGGCGAGGAACAGGGACGTTTTTCCATTCCTCAAAAGCTTTTTTGGCAACTTCTACAGCTTCATCCACTTCCTCTTTTGTAGAAAGCGGAACTTGGCCAATTACTTCTTTTGTAGCAGGATTGTAAACATCTTCATATTTTGTTGCTTTACTTTCAACCCATTCGCCATTAATGTAATTTTTTAATTTTAATGCGTTAGACATTTTCTGTCCCCCTTAATTCATCAACACTAGTTGATCATAAATAGTTGGTATGTTTTTTAAAAAATTGATGATATTATTGTTATATATTAGTTATATTTTGGTTATATCTCGATTTTTATGATAATATTAAAAGCGTTTTCAGTCAACAAAAATTTAAAAATATTTCTGCGACTAATCGGCTAAATCTTCATTATTATTGAACTTATAGGGTAATATAGATATAATTAACGTTGATGGTTAAGTTTTGGTTAACTTTATAATTTGTTTCAAATATTAGCCAGTGAAAACTAAAGAAAGCAAGAGGGATCCACATGTTAAAATCTAAACGAATAGAACAAATAGAAAAATATGTTTTTGAACATCAAACCGTTTCGTTGGACGAACTTGTTAAGGAATTCAATGTGTCAAAAAACACCATCCGGCGCGATGTTCAACAATTAGTTGAACGGGGAACGATCAAAAAGGTGTACGGAGGAGTTGCTGTTAATCATACAACATTAGAATCATTTACGGTCAGACAAACCCGCAATCAAAAGCAGAAAAAAGCCGTTGCCAAAGCAGCCGCAAAATATGTTGAGGACGGCGATATTATTTATATTGATTCGGGAACAACAACATTGGAAATGGTGGAATATTTGCAAACAAAACAGGTTACGATCATCACAAACAATTTGGACTTTATTATAAATTCGTACCCTTATCCAAACTTAAACGTTCTGACAACAGGTGGAGTATTTGAACGTAAAACGAAATCGTTTGTCAGTCTCAAAAATATGGATATATTACAAAGCTACAATATTAATAAAGCTTTCATGGCATCAACCGGCATCTCCATTTCAAATGGCGTAACGAACTCTTCCCCGCTTGAAAGCGAAATAAAACAAACAATTGTAAAAAGAAGTGAACAAGTTTATTTATTGGTAGATCATGATAAATTTGATAAATACGCTTTAATGACTTATTGCCGTCTTGATGAGGTTGATTATATTATTACGGACACTGCTCCGAGCGAGCAATACCAGGAATTTGCCAAAAAACACAATATCCAGCTTGTCATTGCTGATAATGAAAATTAAACATAAAACATGGATGACAAGCGGCTAGCAGCTTTTTCTTTTGTCAAATTGTTTTTGAGGAGACTGAATCCTTGTTCTCATCATGACTTCCTCAAGCTTGTTCACCTTTTAACGATGGAGACATATTTTAATAGATTTTCGAAATCGTTCCTGTTATTCTATGGAACAGGAAGAAATTGATTCATTCAGTAGATAAGTGTAAATTTTTTTATTTTATCGGACACAACAGAGTGAAAGCCATTCGATTATTCTATTTTCAAGCTGCTGGTCGAACCAATTGGCAAAAAGTATTTAAACCTGCGGTTACAATTGGACAATTTGCAAACAGAGAAGCCCTCCCTTCAACACCGCTTGATCAAAAATCAACTTAGTTATGCAAAAACCCCCGCCTTTTTTTCGTTTTGGGAACTAACTGTTGCAAAGTATGTATAAAGATTTTTAAGGCAAATCATGAAAACCTCCTTCGGCAAACATAAAACCCTTGGGCAAAGTCTTTTACTGGATTGCCCAAGGGTTTAAGAATATTTGCGAAACGAATTTATGAGTTGAGGAGCTACACCACATGTCGCTCACAGCCGCATATTTGCTTAGCATAGTTCTTCCTGAAATATTCTTCCGGTGATTATACCCCAACAGCTTACGAAGCAATGTTTCCAACCACCTTTTCCTCATCTAAGAGATGGTTTCAACAAAAAAGAGAATTGCCATAAGATTTCTATAATCAGGAACTGTATCATACGACTGGAATTTTTAGTAAATTTTCAAAACAAAACCTATCAAAGGAAAAATACCTCCTTTAAAGGCTCTGTCTTAGAAAAGGCTGGGACTATAAGATGCGAATGGGTAATTATAAGGGTAATGATGGTAATGATGGATATAATTTGGATTTTGGCGGGTCGATCTAGTTTGATCATTTTCATATTTCTTACGTTTACAGTTTTTATGTGGGCCGATAAATGTGTTCGGTTGAATAGGAGCTATAGTTTTCTTCCATTCCTGTTCATTCAGGCAATAAGTATGCGCCATGATATTTGACGGAGTAAGCTTTAAGATATCTGAACCTAAAATCACCTCAGGAGTCGGGGCATCAAATATTGCCAGAAGGTGTGTATTATCCTTGGTTGCTACTTCGTAATGCCACCATGCTTGCGGAATATTTACCACCTGCCCCGGCTTAATTGGATAGTTATGAATTTGTTTTGTAAATGGGTTCAACATCGAGACAGTGGCAGCACCGGAAATACAATAGACCAGCTCAGCTGCATTTTGATGATAGTGAGGTTCTATAACATTATTTTTGCTTAAAAAAATATCCAATAAAGATATGTTTTCTAATGTGTTTAACTGTTTAATTCCCAAGATATTTATAAAGTTGTGTTTATCCTTTGTGAACGATCTACTCTTGTTGACATCGAAGGTGAATTGCGTTTTAGGTGATGTGTAATCCAAATATGCAACCATGTGCACTCATCCTTTGTGTTTAAATATTTCACCATAATCTATGCAGACACGTATTAGTAGTGCAAGTACCTAAATAAAAAAGCCAAAGATCTCCCTGTACCTAAAATATGGGCGATAAAAAATTAGGGATAATCTTTTCCAAAAAGGGTAATATGCCGAAACTTCCTTGGGCTTTCTCGCAGCCAAAGGCAATTTTCCCCTTGACCGATTCGCTATCTATGCAGGATGGAATTTTGTCATGAAGACGTACACATTAATCGGAGCGAAATAGTTGAACTTTTATCGTTGCAAAAACATCAGGCAGCTCAATATCAACGTCATCTCTATTTTGTGATTTGGCCAGTTATTTTTCAGTCAAAATCATTTTTGAAAACAATAATGACTTTGTTTTAATTCGAAAATAGTTGCACAACTGACCAATGTAAGACTATACTTTTTGGGATAAGCAAATCACATACTGCCTAAGCCTTCCTTGGTCAATGGTTATAAATTCAGCATTCTGTTTGAAAGAAGAGCACTTCCTAATTGTAAAAAATAAAATGTTAAACAATAACTAATTTACCAATATTCCAAACCATACTAACTTGATACTTGGTTTATTCATAATATTCATTTATATACCCCTCGTAAGAAGATGATTTATTAAAAAAAATGAGAGTATAAAAAGAAACAGAAATTCAAAGCCCAAAAAAATGAATTTTAACATTTTATTGTTTATCTTTCCTCCTAATTGCCAAGCAAGAATAAACATAGATAAAATTAAGGGGAATAAACTTAAATATAGATTTTTAGTTAGTACTATAACGATCAATGCTAAGAAAAAAAGGGCAGTTGATAGAAAATTTGCAAATTTTGCACTCATGACATGACCTCCAATATTATAATGGGGTTATATACCATTCTATTATTGCTGCCAATGTAAGGAAAATTAATATTATACTGGTTAATAGGGTTATTTCAAATAACGTCTGTTTTATTAGCTGTTTTGCACTTAAAGAAGTACGGAAATATTCAATAATAATTGATACGCCTTTTAATCCAATGATTCCACTTATTAATATCGCAGGTATCTCAAATATTCCATGCGGGATTAGCTTTACAAAAATACTTGAAATAGACAATCCAAGCTCCAATTGCTGCTGAATAGAGGAACCGACTATTAACCCATTAGTTATCAAAAATATAACAGTAGAAATACCAAGAGAAAGTAATCCTGAAGCAATAACTAGTGATGCCTTTATATTATTAAAAAGTAAGTTTTCTACATCAGAAGCCTGTATATAGTTTAAGTCTCCTCTTACTGCATCTATTCTAAACAAATACCCCCCTGCCATCCCCCCAAAAAATAAAAGTAAAGAAATGACAAACAATATTTTGTTATTAGATACAAGCTTACGAACAACATCTTTTATACCCCTTCCCTGAAAATTCATTTGCTCATCATTTCTCCAGAATTTTTACCTAAGTAAACTGATGTAATACGCTTTTCTATTGAATCGAGACTTAATTTATTGGTTGAAAATTCCTCGACAATTTTACCTTTATGTAAAATCCCTATTTTATCGCATAGAGAATGTGCCAATTCAAGTAAATGTGTCGTTAGAATAACTGTTTTATCTGCTTTTACAAACTTTTTTATATACTGTCTTATAATATGTGAATTGATTAAATCGATTCCTGTCAAAGGTTCATCTAATAATAATATATCTGGATCGTTCAATAATGCTGATGCAATAGATACCTTTTGTTTCATTCCGTGGCTATATGTCTTAATCAATTCATCTTTTGCTGATGTTAAATTGAAGAGGTCAATTAAATAAGAAACTTTATCTTTTCGCAACTCTTTCGGAACATCTAAAATAGATGCAAAGAACAAAAGATATTCTTCCCCGCTTAAATATTCATATAAAGAAGCGGAATCAGGAACAAAACTTATTTTTTTATTGCTTTTATTACCAACAGGATTCATATTATCAATGTATATTTCACCATTATCTGGTTTGGATAAACCTGCAAGGATACGTAGAAAGGTAGTTTTCCCAACACCATTCGTACCAACAATCCCATAGATACAACCCGTATCCACTTGGAAATTAAGGTTATCTAAAACGATATTTTCATCATATCTTTTAGATAAATTTTTCACCTTAATCATTTTTTAAGAAAACCTCCCTGACTGAAATTTGTTTAGTATACGCAGCAACGATGGCATAAGCGCAAAAGAAAAAAGCAACGAGAATTAATATAAGAATACATGCAACCATAGTGTTTAATTTTAATCCGAAAAATTGATCTGCGATCAGTAATCCTCCTATGAAAACCGTGTATAGATAAGTTAGACCATTATTTAAAATGCTTTCTATAAAATTAGCTTTATGGGATTCACCAATTTCATAGGGATGCTCCCAATTTATCCGTGGGTATAACGCTGTTGAGAATATTTGAAATAAACCACTCAGTCCACCATAGGTGAGCATAATAGTGATTGATAAAGCATACAGAAAAATATTTACATTTATAAAAACAGAAGATAATAAGACGACGAAAAAAGTGACTAGAAATGTAAAAATAAAATATATATACCATTTTTCTTTGACAATATCCCACATTGTATATTTGGTATAAACAAGCAAGTGTATATTCTTGGCCTCTGTATCAATCGCTAATATCATTTTTAGTGATTCGCCAACAATTTGAAATATGGCAAAAGCAAATACTGTTATAATGGATAAAAAAAACAACGGTGATGTTGAATCAATAAAATGTTGTACGACTGGCAAGGCGATTCCGATAAATACTAGCAAGCCAAATATAGTTTTTCCTATATGCCCAATAAACCATGAACTAACACGCTTAATATGAAGTATGTCTTTTACAAAAAAATATTTATTCGTATTCATGAACTTATCTTTATCAGATATAGAGCTTTTATGGGTACGAATTTGGTAATAAGGTATTAAATCTAAATGATTTAATGTTTTGATCCATATCAAAGTGAATACACCAGCTATGAATAGCATGAAAAGAAAAACGATGAAAAGTTTATGAAACTCGAGATTATATATGTCCTTAGGCAGACCGAGTTCCATTAAAAAAGACTGATATTTTATCACAATATCTGCTAATTTAATTCCAAATTTTTGTGAATTGAATAACAGTGAAGCGATCGTGAAGGGTAATAAAAAAAATAAGAGCCCAACGACTATAAATAGAAAAAAGCGATTTAATAAACGCAGTGATTGTATATAAAAAAAATGGGAAAACAAAAAGCGGAAGTATGAAAAAAACATAGTCATTATTAAACTTAATAGAATAATTAGCGGAAAATAGTAAATCAAAAATTTCAGCTCAAAACTTGAGTAATTTATATGTATCCCTAAAACTACAGGCATTAACAAAACGAACCACATTATCACTGTATTTTTCAATGAGTCACCATAAATAGAAGCAATGACTTGCAACACTCTATAACTTTTTAATTGAGACAACATTTTTGTCGTGTCATAATAAAAAACAGAAGATTTTTTATTAAAGAAACTTAATGAGTTGAAGAAAGCAAGAAATATTACAAAGCTCAAAAAGACATTTAACCATGTATTTGCATCTAGATCCTTGATGATATAACCAGTTAAAAATACTGTTAAAAAAAACAAAGCACTCATAATAAAAATCATAATGAGTGTAATCCATGCATATATCTTTCTAAGATCAATTTTATCCAGCTGCCAGTCTACTAAAAATTTTCGCAGAGCAGATTTTCTGTTATATTTTATTATATTGATCATTTTATCTAAAAAAGAAAAGACAGAATTACTAGTAAACATTATTTAACTGGCACCTCCTGACTAGGTAAACAGAAAAAAGAGGGGGCTTGTAATCTTCCAGCTTTAATTACCAAGAAATAGCAAAGTCTCTTCCTGACTTTTTAATAACGGCTTTAATTGCAGTAATACCTCCAATTGCAATTAATCCGGCGCCGCTAATTCCAGCTACTGCCGCAACAATTGACCAAAGGGTTGAACCTCCAGAAACCAAATCAATAATAAGCCCTGCTGTAGCCTGTTTAATTCCGAGTTTAGTAGCTAATAATGCGAAAGATGAATTTACAGTTCCTATTTCAGTAGTAACTTGAGCTGACATTAAACCTAATGCAAAAGTTAAAAGACTAGCAAGTAATCCTAAAATCACAATTTTTTTCAGGTCTACACATTGCTTCATTGTTACTACCTCCTAAATTAGCAATTTTATACAAGCCCCTTTAATTCCCTATATTACCACATATAGGGTTAATTGTAAATTAAATTCCATATAACGAGTCAGTCAAGACTTTGTGGGAATTTTTTGGTTCGCTGAAAATAGATGTAAGTCATAGGTTAGCGAACCATTTTTTTGAATTTCATCCGTAAGCGCTTTCGGACTCTCATCCCTTGCC
>NZ_VISS01000027.1 GCF_007827555.1 Aeribacillus composti | reverse complement strand
GGACATCTTTAAAAATCAAATGAATAAATGGTTGGCCACTATACCTAATTATATCAAGCAATGCTTAAATATTTCTGTGTGCGAAAGTTGAGTTAAAAAATAAAGTACCTTAGTCAATTTTTAAACACTGCGATTCAAGTTGTGTCCTAGATGTTGGCAATGGAAAATTAGGATTGTTCGGTGCGAAAAACACATAAAGTTTCTCCGTAAATATCAAGCAATACAGTATCTAGTGAAACAAAACAAGAGCTGAGACGTATGAAAATGGTGCTATACCGTATTTACATCCTTAACGATTAATCAGCCATCCGAGACGAAGGAACTAGGTGATGCACTTGAGGGGAAAATTGGAGAAGAGATTTTTCTATTTATATACTGGGGAGGCAATGGCAGCAGTCATTTTTTTTATCATTAGTTTCATTTGGAATAAAGTCTTTGCCCATTTGCATTTATATTCGCTGTACTCTTTTTGGATTTCGTTTTTTCTGTTAGAGTTTCTCTTATTTCAGGGTAGTGTGTATTGGTTTGCAAAATGGAAGCGATTAAAAAAAGAAAATACTGCCATAACTCCTGCTTATATCGTCCATCGATTAAAAAATATAAAGAAATGGAATACACTGTTTATCATCATTTCGCCTTTCATGTTTTTTGTCGATCTAGTCAGATGGTATCCGTCGGTACCTGCAACAGGATTGTACATAGCGGGATTTATTTATGTTTTTGCCATACTTGAGTATATAAACTATTTTCATATTCAGCTTTCATATGACAATTTTTCTGATATGAAGTACCTCTTAAAGTCGAAAAAGCTGAAAAAATCGTGTTTACGTAAAGACTTTGAAAGATTAGGATAAAGTAATAAGATAGCGGAAGGAAGATTATAAATGATACATATTCTGCTTGGCGCTTCACCTTCGGGGAGTTTAAAAATGGTCTTAAGGGATTTAGATGTGGAGAAAAAAGAGCGCGTCATTTCTTTTTGGGAAACATTCTCGGTAGGTCCGATCTGGAGACTGCATGAAGACATTGGAAAAGAAGCGAGATTTCATTGGATAAAAAATAATTTGACGGATGCATACAATGAGTTTCATGAGTATGAACAAAACTTTCAAAAAACAGTCAATGAAATAACAGCGATTCCAGAAGGATCACCTATTATGATATGGATTTCTGACAACGCTCATGAACAGACCGGATTGCGATTTGTTTTATATCTATTGAAGAATAAAAATAATGACATCTTCCTCATCAACACGACAAAGGTATATGGCGAGCTTTTTAAGAAACGAAAAGAAAAATATACTGTTTTGGATACAGGTGAAATTCCTCCTGAAAAGCTTCGATTCATATATGAACAAAGTAAAAATGAACCGCCTCTTTCCCAGCATGAAAGAGAGAATTTTGAAAAGGAATGGCTCGCTCTTGCAAATACTCGCGAAGTATTGCGAATTTGGCAAAACGGAACGATACACAGCGTTTCGGAAGATTATTATGATCTTTTCATAATAAACAGAGCGAAAAAGCTGCATAATGAAATGAAGACGAAGGATTTTATAAAATCAGTTAGATTAATCGGTGAAGTACTGGGGCATCTAGACCAATATGTAGGAGATGAATTCTTGGAATATCGGCTAAGAAAGCTGATTGAAAAGAGAGCTTTTGAAATGGAAGGCAGTCTGGAAGCTATGGCCTTCTATAGTGTTAAATTGCGATAGGAAAGTGGTGAAATATGATTTACGCCATTATTTTATTTATTCTTGCTGGTTTAGCTGAAATTGGCGGAGGGTACTTAGTCTGGCTATGGATACGTGAAGGAAAACACTACTTGTACGGAGTTATTGGTAGTATGATCTTGGTTCTATATGGGCTGATCCCTACTTTGCAAAACTTTCCTACATTCGGTAGAGTATATGCCGCTTATGGCGGCGTGTTTATTATTCTTTCTGTTTTGTGGGGATGGTGGGTTGATAAAAAAACTCCTGATATTTACGATTGGATCGGAGCAGGCATTTGTTTAATTGGAGTTTCAATCATGCTTTGGGGTCCAAGACATTAGACTGTCCATTCTGATAGGGATTTTTAATAGAATAGCTGCAATTAAATAATGTGCGAGTGAGTAAGCTTTCTCGGAACATATCGAGCATGAGCAAGACAAATTCCGTATAGGGAGTATGGCATCCTAATTAATTGACAGTTTTAGCGTTATGCTGAATGACTTTTTTCCGGTGATGCCGATAATGTGCGATTTTTTAATAAAGGCTTCAGCTTGCCGTTACACTTCAGAGATATTACAGGCTCTGAATAATGGCAACAAGCGTGGCGGAAGGTGCAATCAAAATGATTTTTTTGTTTTATTTGAATAACAGATCGCTCCCATTCCCGACCAATCCAACGAGTCTTTAAAAAATGGACGAAAATCTCCTTAATGTCAAGCTATTGCAATTTTTTTAGTATATAAAAAGATTGCTGGCGTTCTTAGGAAGCCCCTGCTGTTGAATTGGTGAAGCGAGGAATTCAATTTTTTAGAAACTTTTATAGAAAAAAAACGTTAATACATATGTAAGGAATATAAAAAAAACGGGGTGTGCTCATGATCTGGGCGTTGGTATTGATTATGCTTGGAGGAGTGTTAGCTGGTTTTTTGCATGTTTGGTTGAAAAAGCGGATATCCTTTTTTCCGTTATTGGTGATAGAAATCGTACTGTTATCTGTTCTTGCAGTCTATTTATTTATAGCATATGAATTAGGTTTTACAATTAGAGCGATGTCTAGCTTTGGATACTCTTTTCTTATGTGTTTAATCACGTTTTCCCATGAATCGGGTTACGATAAAATAAAAAATGAAGCAAACAGAGTGGAATTTGAAAAGATTGAACTCAATAAACATTCGAGTCGGGTTTGGGTTGATGCGGCATTTGCGATGACATTCATTGGTCTATCTGTCTTATATTTTGTTTTCAATTCATACGATTCTGTTTGGTCTCTCATTTTGTTATATACGAATGCTGTAATGATTTGTCAATTGTTAAAAAAAGCTGTTCTTTATCGAAACCTTGAAGTGTATTTCAGTAAAGAAACAAATTGTATTTACATATTATCGAACATCAAAGCGAAACGATATCCGCTTTCAGAACTTTCGGAAGCAAAGCTCGAGTCAAATGTTGATGTACTTAAATTATTCCCATTATTTACGATGTTTTCAACAAATGAAGATTTCACGACAAGTATGGGAAATACATTAAAGCTAGTATTTTCAGGCGAAACTGTCTATTTTAATGCTAAAAACACTTCTTGGCTTGCGACCATTGAAAGCCGGGAAGAAAAGGAACTACCGTCGGAAATTGCACAAGTTGAAGTGCTTCCATTTTATCATAAAAAAAATATAAAGAGACTTCTCGGCAAAATGTACTTTGCCATTTCCGTCAAAGGAGTCGGCGCCTACACGACATTGACTGTTATCTTATCACTGCTAAAGGTTCCTATTTGGGCGATCACGATTGCGGTCATTGTTTTTTGGATATTTAATCTTTACATTTCTGATCGATTATTAAAAATTGCATTAGACGTGAAAGAGATAGATGATCCAAATGTTTTAGCTGTTGCAGACAAAGTGCTAAGTCGGGCTGGAATTTCTGATGTGAAAGTTTTTCAAGCAGAGGCGAATGAATTAAACGGTTTTGCAGCTGGGGCAAACATCGGTCGATCAATGATCGTATTAACGTCGGAAACGTTAAAGCTTCCGTTGGAAGCAATCGAAGCGGTTTTTGCTCATGAAGCTGTGCATGTAAAAAAACGGGATGTCATGATCGGTCAAATTATACGTATACTTGCGCTTTTAGTAATTGCTTTGTTCATTTACTGGTTATACCATTCTTTTCTATTAAGAAATGAGTCTCTTCTTTTTTACATTGTTTTTGCTCTTATTTTCTTCTTTCCTCTTATCCAGTCTCTTCTTTTGCAATGGATGGAAGTGCGGGCAGATCATTTAGGGGCTATATGGCTTGACAACGGAAATGATCAAATGGCAGACGGTTTAACTGCTTTAGCTGTAAAACAAGATGAGTTGACATACAAAGCACAACGCTACAATTTAAGTAATGAAGAAAAAAATTCCTCGATCGAGCGGGATTCATGGTTTTTCAGATTTCTAGAATTTCAATTTATGATCCACCCGCCAATGTATTGGCGTATTCAATCTTTAAAGGAAACTGGAACGGAATGGAACATGAAAAAAATACGAAAGTGGTGGAAAGAGCGTTTTTACGAATCGCTTCCTGATAAAAAGAATAAAATGGAAAGCATGTGAATCATTTTTATCGTTTGAAATGCTTATTAAAAATTAAACGATAGAAACATAACCCCCATACGAGAAAATGTGACGAATTTTCATATTGAGTCGGCATTTTGAGTGCCGGCTTTTTGTATTTTATGGGTATCCGTTGATCATAATCTTTTTGTCTTTACCTTTTCCAAATGCCGGGAAAATCGTAATGAAAGACGAAAACCAATTTGGTCGCTAGCAGTCAGAGTGAGAAATAGAAGAGTATTTGTCAATCTTCTTTTCTGCAGATTTGACCACATAATTTAGGAAAATGAATGTGTTTTTTTCTACAATAAGTAGATAACAATTATGATAATGAGATGCTACAATCAACTTAAAGATAATTCAAAATATTAAGTAAAAGAGAGGTGTTTCAGATAAATTGCAAACGCTTACTTAAAATGTGAAATACAAAAAATTTTTGATGAGGAGGTCTATAATAATATGAAACGGATTAACCCAATGAACGTAATTGACAACAGCCGCATTCATTCATTCCATATTTGGCTGATTTTCTGGTTATTTATCGTTATTATGTTTGACGGATTTGATGTTGTCATTTACGGTGCTTCTGTCCCGCTGCTTATTAAGGAATGGGGAATTTCGGATGTCACTGCCGGGGCTATTGGCAGCTATACAGTTGTCGGAACAGCAATCGGTGCTGTTTTGTTTGGATTGCTATCGGATAAAATAGGGCGAAAAAATATTATTTTGTTGACTACGTTCTTGTTTAGCTTTTTCACGCTGCTCGCAGGTTTTGCAGCAAATCCTGTCTTATTTACGATCTTTCGCGTCATTGCAGGTGTTGGTCTGGGCGGAGTTATGCCTAATGTCGTTGCAATAGCAACTGAATATTCACCGCGACGGGTTCGCACAGCAATTGTTTCATTCATTTTTTGCGGTTATTCTGCAGGAGCTATTCTAGCAGCGCTTACAAGCAGGCAGCTCCTTCCTACAGTTGGATGGGAGTCAGTATATTGGGTAGGCGGGATTCCTTTATTGTTCATTCCTTTCTTGTTGAAAAGTGTTCCAGAATCCATCGACTTTCTTTTGGAAAAAGGAAAGGAAGAAGAAGCTAAAAAAATTCTTGCCAAAATTGAGCCGGGAATTAGCAGCGATGGGGAATTTGAAAAAAAGGAAAAAGTGAAAGAAGCGGGATCGCCTATTGTCAGTTTGTTTGAGGAAAAACGTGCATTCAGCACCGTTATGTTCTGGATTTCCTGCTTTAGCGCATTTGTATTGATTTATTCCATGAATACATGGCTGCCGCGCCTTATGATGGAAGTTGGCTATGATTTAAGCTCAAGCCTTGCATTTACTGCTGTCATGCAAATTGGAGCGATTGTCGGAACAGTTGTTTTCGGCCCTATAGTTGACCGGCTAGGCTTTAAAAAAGTGCTTGTTCCATTGTTTTTCTGTGGAGCCATTGCACTATCTTTAATCGGTTTTGCCAACAGTACATTCATCGCTTTTGCCCTGATTTCTGTTATTGGTGCAGCATCCGTCGGGGTTCAAAATATGGCTAACGCATTCGTTTCTCAATATTATCCTACTAATATGCGTTCAACAGCTGTAGGAAGTACAATGGCATTTGGTCGTTTAGGCGGAATAGTTGCCCCTACATTTGTCGGGATTTTACTTTCATTAAATTTACAGCCGCAATATAATTTTGCAGCTATTGCCAGTGCAGCAGTGCTTGGCGGTTTAGCAGTATTGTTCATTCAAGAGCAGCATTCAGTCTATTATAAAGAGAAAAAACAATCTGAGTTAATAAATGAAGATGTAGCCGTCGAAAAATAATTTTTGTAAAATCCCGAGGAGATGGTCTCTTCGGGATTCTTATATAAAGGGATACCTATGATTCGTACGAATCGGTTTGTTCAGTACTTTTTGGCTCATCGAAATGTGACATAGAACGGATGATAAAATGAAACAAGAGCATTATAACTATAAGCCTGCGCCGACATCGATGCCTGTGAAAGATCTTGTGTTTCAAATGTTATCGATTTGCAAAAACAGTGAAATCAGGATGTATTTGGTGAAAAATTGAAATAGATGGAAAAAGACTTAAAAAAACTGGCAGAAATATATATCGAAAGTACAAAAAGCCTGTTAGAATCCGTGATGAATGAGGATCTTTAGCGCCAAGTCGATATTTCCAAAATTTTTGATTCGAAAATGTCTGGATTGCAATGATTTCAAACTGCGATGGCTCATGAAATCCACCATAAAGGGCAGCTTTTCGTCTATGTACGAGAAATACGGATCTTCCACGTTATGTGATGCGCAGCTGATGAAAGGAACCAGATGATTATCGAACAGAGTCACCTCGTTTCTTTCAGGACTTTGTTTGTGCGGAATGCAAAATAAATCGATGTCCCTAATATGGCAATTAAGAAAATATAAAGCGGATAGACTCCAAGACCATCTGCTTTTCCGAGTGCAACTTGAGCAGTTCGCCAGACCCCGAATAAAAAGAAATAAACTATTTCTGCTTGCAATAAACGGATGTAAATCCTTCCTTGATTATAAAGAAGCTTTTTTTGTTCTTTTGTAGCATTGTACTGATAATAAAATGCGTCGGGAATGCGGGACAATAATGTTGTCAAGATAAATATTCCTAGTCCTGTAAAAGGCAGAACAAGAATGAAGCCTTTTCCGCCGAATCCATCCGGTTCGCCTTTGAAATTGAAATGCCGTGGTATAGTATCCGGCAAATGCTCCCAAATGAAAATTACGTAAATGAACATTGCTGAAAGCCCAATAATTGAAAGTGTCAAAAGAACATTTTCAATTTTCTTTTTTTTCTCCACAGAGAAAACCTCCGTTTTCCATTATCGATGTTTTCATACGTATTCACCGTTTGTTTTGTTTCATTTAATCGCAGCTGCAGGATTCTATTATTCATTTACATCCCAAGTAACTGTAAAGCTTCCTTTCAGCTTGTCGCCTGTGACGATGATATGGTAGATGCTTTTTTCTGCCGCTTTGATTTGATATGTGCTTTCGTCGACTTCTTTCATGGCGACAACGTCGCCGTCTTTGTTCAATACATGAAAACCATGTCCGCCTCCGTTATTGTTTTGAATTTTAACGGAAAACGTAATCGTTTGACCTTTTTCCGCATAAATCGGAATGGCGTGTTCTCCGTGGAAATAGTCGAAAAGTGCGATATAGCTTGAATTCCTTTTCCATTCGCGCCAATCTTTTTTTACAGTAAAATCCGTGTTTAAAATAATACACAAAATAAACGGAGCACAGATTGCAAAAATATATTTAAAAAATACGTTTTTTCGCGCCATGTATGTTCCAAAATAAAAAACTAATGAACAAAGAGCTCCGACTGTTCCGCCAACAATCACCATCATCCATCCGAAAGGCAAAAAAATGAGATATCCTGCCAAAACGTAAAAGGCAATTTTAATGGTTCCAGTGATTTTAGGAATTTTCACAGCCAGCAGGTCAATAAAAATAGAACAAATTATTCCGTATCCGTAAAAAATGCTCCAAAGATAAGGGTTATTCAAATCTTTTGAAACTCCATACAAGTCAAAATCAGCTGCAATGAAAAAAACAGTAAAAAAAATAAACAGCGAGAATCCGGCGCCGGTGAATTTGGGTTTAACATAAGAAATAGCATTGAGGATATTTTTTTGTAAAAACACTAAGTGATCACAGCCTTATATTATTTTCTCAATATTATGTTTATTATAACATTAATTTTTCTCTGTACATTGACGTTGCGTAAAGGTTTATGATGATCTTGTCAGGAGGTGAAAGGATGGAATATACGGTAAAACAATTAGCAGAATTGACCGGAGTTACAACAAGGACATTGCGATATTACAATGAAATTGGGCTTCTTATGCCAGCGAAAATCAATTCATCCGGATATCGCATATATGGGGAAAAAGAGGTTGATAAACTGCAGCAAATTCTTTTTTATCGAGAGCTTGGAGTTGATTTAGATACAATTAAAAAAATCATCAATTCACCATCCTTCGACAGCATGAAAGCTTTAAAGGAACACCGCGAAAAGCTTCTTGCAAAACGCAGGCAGCTAGATTCATTAATCGCAAATGTGGAGAAAACAATAGCGGCAAAGGAAGGAAGGATCACGATGAACGATAAAGAGAAATTTGAAGCTTTTAAACAAAAATTAATTGAAGAAAATGAAAGAAAATATGGGTATGAAGTTAGAGAAAAATATGGAGACGAAATCGTCGATCGATCTAATCAAAAACTGAAAAACATGACAAAAGAGCAGTTCGAACAGCTGAAACAGCTTGAGGAAGAGGTCTTGAATACACTGAATAAAGCATTTGTAACTGGAGATCCAGCGAGCGAGCTGGCACAGAAGGCAGCTGATTTGCATCGTCAATGGCTCTGCTATTTTTGGGATCATTATACGAAGGAAGCTCATAGAGGAGTAACAGAGATGTATGTAGCAGATGAAAGATTTAAAGCGTATTATGATAAAAAACATCTTGGAGCAGCGGAATTTTTAAGGGATGCAGTTCGAATTTATACCATGAATTGAAAAGAATTTTTTACAATTCGGTCTTTGGAATGCTTTCTTTAATGAACCATATTTTAATTCTGTGACATCAGCTACCCATTTTTCATTTGGCTTTTCCGCTGTGAATTCACGATTCAATATATTTTCTGCAACATGTTGAGGAGTAGATCGCTTATAAGATTTCTGCTTTTTTCGAATAACAGATTGTATAGCGGCAACTTTCATCAGTCTTTATGATTGAAGTTCTGACCAAGCTTTCGATTTATATTCAACGTCATTCGACTGTAACCATAGATGCCGTCAACTTTCTCATGGAGAGCTTTCATCTCTTTTACGATTTCTTCATTCTGAAGTTCTCGGGAGGAAGGCGAACGTTTTAACCGCTTATAGTAAGCAGCTCGTGAAATACCGGCGATTTCACATAATAAGATTATGCTTAGGTTTTCTTTCTCATGAAGTTCCCGGATTGCGATATACTTGTCTTCAAAACGGATTTGGTTTGTTTTCGCCTCCTTTCGATTTCCTCTAACTTTCTTAAAAATAGATTCTCCGCACGTAAGCGTTCATTTTCTCTTTCTAACTTTTTCATCTCCAGTTTCATTTTTCCTTCTGGAGATAACTTTGCTTCTTCTTTTTTTCTTCCTCGTTTGTCTTTAAGCGCTTCTTCTCCACCATTTTCATACTTCTTCACCCATTGATATACTTGTTGATAAGAAACTTCATAAGTCTCTGCTGTTTTTTTTATAATCTTTTCCGTTCCCTAAACAATTAAGCACAATTTGTATCCGTTCATTCCAAGTCGTTTTTCTTCCTTTAGTCATAGAGCTTGTTTTTCCTTCGACGTATCCTTTAAATCTCTATGGCTATTATACTTCTTCATCCATCGTTGAAGTACCGATCTACTTGAAATACCATATGTCCTGACAATCTCGTATTGTGAGAACTCACCAGATAAATAATCTTTTACAGATGCTTCCTTAAAACCTTTCCAAGAATTTGAACGTTCTAAACCCTCTATTCCAAATTCCTCAAATTCATTTATCCATTGCCTTAAAGAATATTTAGTAATTTGATGCCTTTTACAAAGCTCTTGATATAGTACATTCTCGGTTTTCATATGCAAGTAAAACTTCAAGTTTGAACTCTGTAGTATATTGCTTATACATAGAAAAACTCCCCCTAAGGTAAAACAGATTTTTTATATTTTAATCTGTCTACCTTAAGGGGAGCATATCATGAAAGATCAGCCTCTTTATTTTTTACTTAAAACGTATGCGCTAAATCTTTTGCTCTCGCAATTGCGTTTTGTTTAATTTCCTCTGCTTTTTCAGGTTGAGCAGCATGTCCTTCTACAAACAAGCCTTCAAATGAAGGAACACCGAAAAATTGCATCACAACAGCCAAATAGCGGTGACCCATTTCCATTTGAGCTGCTGGACCTTCTGAATAAATGCCTCCACGCGCTTGAATATGCAGGGCTTTTTTATCAGTCAATAACCCAACAGATCCTTGTTCAGTGTATTTAAACGTTTTGCCTGCAACTGCAACTGCATCAATATATGCTTTCAAGACAGGCGGAAATGAAAAATTCCATAAAGGTGTAACAAAAACGTATTTATCCGCTTCAATAAATTGTTCACAAAGCTCTGAAAGACGTCCAACTTTCGCTTTTTCCTCGGAAGTAAGCTCATCTAAGCTTTTTCCGGATCTCAGTTTCCCCCAGCCATTTAATACATCAGCATCGATTTGGGGAATATATTCTTTATATAAATCAAGGTGAATTACTTCATGGTCAGGATTCGCTTCTTTATAGGTTTCGATAAAAGCCTTTCCTGCTGCCAAACTGTAAGATTGGGTGTCATCAAGTGGATGTGCTGTAATGTACAATACTTTTGTCAACGTAAACCTTCCTCTCTTGGTGCAATTTTAGTTTTTTAGTGAAAAAATAAAATTTATAAATTTTTATTTTGAAAATATTTATTTCGAGATAATTTTATAGGAATTTGTTTTAGATTTCAAATGATTTGTTTGTAAAAAAATTTATCCAATTTTAGTAAAATAATTTGTTTTCAGCTGTCTAATTTGTTTTTCACGTCTTATCGGTCAATAAACATGGCTGATCTACGAATGAGACTTGATCAGTTATTTTTGATTTTGAACGCTTTCGTCGTGAAAACTGTTTTTCATCCATTTGTTTGGAATATAATTTATTATTCCCTGTAATGTGAAGCTTAGCTATTGCCATTTTCTCCTTAAATGATAAGACAGCATTTTCTTTACGGAAAGGCGGAGTAAATGCCCGTTTCTAAATTCTTTTCCAATAATCCCATCGTCCTTCATTTATTTCTTTTTCGATTGTTTTAATATATTTCTTTAGTTCAACGGGCATCTCGTCATTTTCCAGCTCATCCATTGTAAAAGTAATCATTTGCGCACCGCTGAAATCCATGACCTGTACAACTCTTTGCCGACCTTTAAAATATGTTAGCATAATGTGATATTTACCCATTTCGTTTCACCCTATTTTTCGTTTTTTTATGGGACCAATTGAAAGAATGTTGGATCGTTTAAACGTTCGGAAAGTTTTTCGAAAGTGGCAGTAAGCGCGAATGTATTTATCGTTAAAGTCTTTTACTGTAATCAATCTTTCTGTTATTACCCCTTGATCGGTCATGTAGATCATCTTTAAAGCAAAACCGTACTTTTTGGCATTCAGCAGCAAACCGTTCATGATTTTCACCTCACAAAAAAGAACGTTTGTTCTATTTTTATTATATGCGAATATATGTTCTGATATGAAGAAGAAAATTTTGGAATGATTCATTTTTGGGGGCATCTTTCTTTAGAATGGAATGGCAAAGATTGAAATCACATGGAGAAGGGAATGCTGTTTTTTTTTTTTTTTTTTTTTTTTTCGAGAAGCGTGCAAGTGGGGAAGTTAAAATCATTTTAAATAAAAAATAGCTGTCAAGCGGGCCTCTATATCGATGATTTATTGACAACACATGCTGTCTTGGAGTGCGTATGAAAACAAATCAGCTTAAATTTAAGAAGCGAGGCGGAGTGCTGTGTTGACATAACTCATCTGCTCCAAGGATGGGGAGAAACTAATCTTATTTATTATATAATGCGGCAAAATTTACATCCCATTAAATAGAACTGATGAAGTATCATAAGCTGCCAAAGCTTGTTCAGGCAGTGTGTTCAATAGTGATATTTAGAAATGATAGATATCGAGTGTTTCAAATTGCAAGATGTATGTTTAATAAAATCAAGATTTTTCTGCAAGCACTAGCTCCTAAAATGAAATGCATTTTTAATTGAGGCTGTACAGAAAGTCAAATCTCCATTGAAAACAAAAAATCATAAACTTTCAAAAAGATGAAAGGGGGCGTCAATAAGCAGATAAAACGGCTTATTAGACAGCCCCCCGCCATTGTCCGCACATTCCTTCATTAAATTTTTTGCAGAGCTTGTCTGACATCTTCTTTTAAATCTTCGATATGTTCTATGCCGACAGAGAAGCGCACGAAGTTTGCCGGGATTCCTGCGAGCTGCATTTGTTCTTCGTTCATTGTTCCTTCCCACATCGCTGCTGTATGTACAACGAGAGACTCGACTCCGCCAAGGCTTACAGCGTTAGGAGGAAGCTTTAATGCGGAAACAAAGCGCTGTGTTTCAGCATAACCGCCCTTAATGGAAAAGGCAATAACGGCACCAAAGCCTTTCATTTGCCGCTTAGCAAGCTCGTGCTGCGGATGGCTTGGCAGCCCCGGATAATATACCCGTTCAACTTGAGGCTGATTCTCAAGAAATTCGGCTAACGCCAAAGCGTTCGCGTTAATCCGTTCGATTCGCATAGGAAGCGTGCGCAAGCCTCTCAGCAACAGCCAACCATCCATTGGCGAAAGCACTGAACCGATGGAAATATGCGTATTCCAAATACGTTCAGCTAATTCCTCGTTTGTGCAAATTACGCCAGCTGTCAAATCATGATGGCCGCCCATGTATTTTGTTGCACTATGGACAACAACATCAACCCCAAAGTCATGTGGACGCTGATTGATAGGGGAAGCAAACGTATTATCTGCGACAACGATAATTCCATGCTGGCGGGCAAGATCACACACTGCAGCTAAATCTGTCAATACCAATGTAGGATTGGCAGGCGTCTCAACCATAATAAGTTTTGTATTCGGACGAATTGCCTTTTCAAACGCAGAAGTGTCGGATTGGTCAACGAACGTCACGTCAACACCAAATTTCGGCAGCAGCTCATCCATAATTTTCGTTGTGCTCATATAATGATTTTTTTGGGCAATCACATGATCGCCTGCTGCTACAAGCGATAAAATAGTTGTCGCTATCGCTCCCATACCAGAGCCGGTTACTAAGGCTGTTTCAGTTCCTTCAAGATCTGCTACAATTTTTTGAACCCGTTCATGCACTGGGTTTCCGTAACGTGTGTAATATCGCGGATGACGAGGTGTTCCAGCAATTTCAGAAAATTCGCTTGCACTATGTGCCTGGAATGTTGCGGAATAGTAAATAGCAGGATTGACTCCTTTTTCGTCCGTTATAGAATCGTCGCCATGGATGACAATTGTTTCATCTCTGAGTGCTTGAGGATTCCGTTGTTCTTGTTCATTTCTTTTCATTATTTATTTCTCCCTTAAATCAAAGTAATTTTATAGATATTATATATCTATTATTAAAAAAATAAAACTAGTTTGAGAATTCATTTTTGTTCATTATATGATAAAACAGTATGAAACTTTTCGTTTTGATAAGAAAGGGGGGCTTGAAAAATGAATTATACAAAACGTTTAAACGAGTATTACGCCGTGATTTTTACATCGGAAAGAACAGAAGGGGACAATGGTTATGAGGCAATGGCAAAGGAAATGGATCAATTGGTGTCCAAACAGCCAGGTTTTTTAGGTGCAGAGAGTGCAAGAAATGAGAATGGGTACGGAATTACAGTTTCATATTGGGAATCATTGGATGATATCAAACGCTGGAAAGAAAATGCTTTGCATAAAGCGGCGCAGGATAAAGGCAGGAAGGAATGGTATAAACGTTATACAATCAGAATTTGCAAAGTAGAAGAGGAAAGGGTTTTCCATATTTGATAGATACTATAGCCCAGAAGAATGGCCGCTTCCCTAAAAAACAAAACCAAGGGAAAAGCATGAGACTAGGTTCATAGTAACTTCGCAAAATGTTTTGGCATAGCGCTGGATTGGTGAGAAAAAATTGCATATTATATAATGAAGTAAAGATTGTTCACTATTTGTGAACATTAGGATTGCGCAACTTTTCATTTTAGCTTAACACTGGAGAGAGAGAAAAATGTTAAAAAACATAAACAGCATAATGGAAAAGATGCTTCCTTTTTTAACCCCGTCAAGTGTTGTGATCGGGATTGTATTTTCAACTATATTTGACGATTTTTCTCAGCTTGTTCCGTGGATTTTTGCTTTTATTACGTTTGCGGGCAGTTTAAATCTTAGTTTTCATGCGTTTAAGCAGGCTCTTTTGCATCCGCTGCCGATTTTCGTCGTTCTTTTGCTGCTTCATCTTTTCATCCCGCTTTGGGCGTTTGCTGTCGGCCATCTTGCTTTTCAAGAAGACAGCTTCACAATCATTGGTTTAGTTTTGGCCGTGATCATTCCAACTGGTGTTACAAGCTTTATTTGGGTATCAATCCATAAAGGAAATTTGGCTTTAGCTCTTGCTGTTATATTAATAGATACGTTTATTTCTCCTTTTGTCGTTCCTGCCAGTTTATTAGTATTGGTGGAGAGAACGGTAGAAATCGACGTATGGAATATGATGTCTGGCTTATTTTTCATGATTATCCTGCCTTCCATTTTAGGAATGCTTGTAAATGAGTGGACGAAAAAAGAATTGAAACAGCGTATTGCAGCCGTTTTAAGTCCGATTTCGAAAATAGCCTTATCGCTAGTAGTGATCATCAACAGTGCGATAGTAGCTCCTTATTTGGCGAACCCGAATAAAAAATTAATTTTGATTGGTTTTTTCGTTTTTTTGATTGCTACAAGCGGCTACTTTTTTTCATGGATGGCCGGGCGTCTATTAAAATTTCAACAGGATGATATCATCACTTTAACGTTTACGGGCGGAATGAGGAATATTAGCGCCGGTGCAGTGCTTGCGATCACTTATTTTCCGCCGCAAGTGGCGGTACCGGTTGTCTTAGGCATGCTTTTTCAGCAGGTTTTAGCTTCTTTTTATGGACGCATGCTTGAAAAAGTTTATCACCATGCGCTTACTGAAAAAAAGTATGCGGCAAATGCAAAATGAACGCTTTTATGCAAAAAAGCATTAATAAAACGTTATGTGAGCATCCCCTTCAATTAAGGCATTTCTGCCTATATTGAAGGGGTTTTTTAAGGGCAATTTCAGGCATTGATGTGTTAATTATTTTATTCGCCAATTGGACGCAGAACCGGTAAGGAGCATCAATAATGACGTTACATGAATCAGCATTTTTTAATAGTGTTTTAGTAATATTTACAACTTTAACTATAAATTAACAAAAAATTAACTTTTTTTACAAGGAAAATAAAAGCAAATATAGAATTGCTTGGTAAGCGCGCGCTAATAGATCCTAAAAATAAATTACAGGAGGTATTTAAACAATGTTTCGGCTACTAGTCTCTGACAAAGTGAACAATGAAGGACTGAAACCGTTGATAGAATCAGAAGCGGTTGAAGTTGTCCAAAAAAGTGTATCGGAAGCAGAAGATGAACTAAATCTTTTTGATGCTCTTTTGGTGAGGAGCAGCACAAAAGTAACGAAAGAGCTTTTAGGAAAGATGACCTCTTTAAAAATTATCGGAAGAGTCGGAGTCGGTGTAGATAACATTGATATTGATGAGGCAACAAAGCAAGGAGTAATTGTCATTAATGCTCCCAATGGAAATACCATTTCGGTAGCCGAGCATACACTTGCGATGATTTCTTCTTTGATGAGGCACATTCCGCAAGCGAATATTTCAGTTAAAGCAAAAGAGTGGAATCGGTCAGCATTTGTTGGATCTGAACTTTACGGGAAGATCTTAGGCATTATCGGTTTTGGGCGCATTGGTATTGAAGTTGCCAAGCGGGCTAAAGCCTTTGGAATGAAAGTGCATGTATTTGATCCAATCCTAACTCCAGAGAGAGCAAATAATTTCGGTGTCGAAATGCTTTCTTTTGATGAAGTTCTTTCAAGTGCGGACATAATTACAGTTCATGCACCCCTGAACGAAAAAACGAGAGGATTGTTAAATAAAGATACATTGGCAAAAACAAGAAAAGGGGTAAGGATTATCAATTGTGCAAGAGGCGGAATTATTGAAGAAGAAGCTCTTTTAGAAGCTCTAGAAAATGGCCATGTCGCAGGTGCAGCGCTTGATGTTTTTGAAGTCGAACCGCCTATTCATTCAAAATTGGCTGATCATCCGTCAGTAATTGCGACGCCGCATATAGGAGCCTCGACAAAAGAAGCGCAGTTTAAGGTCGCTGCACAAATTGCCGAGGAAGTTTTGCGATTTATAAAAGGCATGCCTGTTAGGTTTTCTGTCAATTTTCCGCCCGTTGCACAGGAGGAGAATATTAACAAACAATTGATTTTACATTAAGAGTGCGGCTGAAAAACAAAAATTACAATTCCTTCTTGAATGGAATTTATATTTATTGGAGGATGATAGAGTTATGTATACAGAAATTCTCAGCGACAAGCTAAATTCGTTGAAGGAAAGAGGGCAATACCGTGAATTTATTACGATTAACCGCATATGCGGCCAGTATCCTTTGGCGAAGTTGAATGGCAAGGAAGATGAGCAGCCTGTTGTTGTTTGGTGCAGCAATGATTATCTGGGAATGTCCCAGCATCCTTTAGTAATTGAAGCGATGCAAGAAGCAATCCGGTTAAATGGAGCCGGTTCAGGCGGATCGCGGAACATAGGCGGCACACACTACCAATACACTTTGCTTGAATCATCATTGGCTGACTGGCACGGTAAAGAGGCAGCACTCGTTTTTCCGACCGGATACAGTTCAAATGATGCAACATTACAATGCTTATTGCGTCTGTTCCCTAATTGCATAGTGTTTTCCGACGAGCTTAATCATGCCTCCATTATCAATGGGATACGAAGTGCAAAAGCTGACCGCGCCATATTTAGGCATAATGATGTCGAACATTTGGAGGAATTACTAGCTTCCCAGCCGCATAATCGAGCCAAAATCATCGTATTCGAGTCAATATATTCGATGGACGGCGATATCGCACCGATTAAGGAAATTGTGAATCTTGCTAAAAAATATAACGCACTAACATTTCTCGATGAAGTTCATGCTATCGGTATGTACGGTCCTCGAGGAGCAGGAATAGCTGCAGAGCTTGGAGTTGCCAATCTCATTGACATTATACAAGGAACAATGGCGAAGGCGATAGGAGTGATAGGCGGGTATATTACTGCATCGGAATTGCTGATTGATGCTGTCCGCTCCTTTGCATCCGGCTTTATTTTTACTACCTCCCTGCCGCCGGCAATTGTTGCTGCATGCTATACAAGCATCGGGTATTTGAAATCTTCTGATAAAGAGAGAAATGAACTGCATAGAAAGACTAATCAGCTAAGAAAGATGCTCGTTCAGGCAGGTATACCGGTAATGCCATCGAGTGTAACACACATTCTTCCTGTAATGATTAGGGATGCAAAAAAATGTAAGGCAGCTGCTCAAAGAATGCTTGAAAAACATAAAATCTATCTGCAGCCTATTAACCCGCCGACAGTTCCTGTTGGTACAGAACGGTTTCGAGTCAATGTTACACCGAACCACACTGAAGAGCAGATGTTGCAGCTAACCGATGCATTAAATGAAGTTTTTTGCCACTTTAATATTCCATTTGCACAATCGGCCGATGTGTTCGCATAATTGGTTAGAGATAACCTATTACAATTCTGAGATAAGAGTAGTCCATAGTTTTTTGCCACCCTTAACGTATACAACAGAATAGGAGAGGATATTTATTCATGGATCATAATTTAAAAATTGTTGCTAGAAAGGCAACCATCAATGATGTTGACATGCTGATTGATTTAAGGAAGCTGTTGCTCAATGAAGGGGCAGGCCACTATGTTTCGAAATCACCCGAAGAACAAATGGCATGGCAGAAAAGCTATCGGAAATGGCTTATTCACAATATACCTGCAAATGAAAAAATGGTAATTGCTGTAGCCCACTATGATGGCGAAACCGAAATATCGGCCTGTGCTATAGGAATCATTGATGAACGTGCGCCGATGAAAGGATGTTTAAACGGACTTGTTGGGTGGGTGCAATCGGTTGTTGTTCACCCTGAACGGCGCCGTAGAGGGTTTGCAGAATGTTTAATGAACTATATTTTGGACTGGTTTCAGGCCAATAATGTTGAAAAAGTTATCTTACAAACAACACCGATTGCAAAAAATTTATATAAAAAGCTCGGATTTATTGATTCAGGCGAAGAGCTTTTAATAAAAGAAATTTAAATGTTAAAGGGAGGCAACTGATGAACGTCTTAATTTGTGGTTTGGGATATGCAGGGACAAGATTTCTTAAAGCTTTTTCCAATATGAATAAAGATATTGTTGGAGCTAGAAAAATCAATTTTGCATATGTTAATAGAAATCCTAAACGCAGGGATATTCAATACTTTAAAGAGGTGGATGCTGCTATTGAACAATTTGAGCCTCACATTATTGTAATTAGTGTAAATGATGAGTTCCACATGGATATAATTAAAAAGTTGGAAGGATACAAAGGCTTTGTTATTTGCGAGAAGCCCTTGGCGAATACGAACGATGATTTAGAGCTGCTGGAAGCGAAACTTAAAAGTGTATCTGGATTCTGTCTTAACCTTATAGAACGTTACTCTGATGCAACCATCGTCTTGAAAAAGTTTGTTGAAGAGCATAATTTGCAGCTTATTCGGGCCAATTTTTACTGGGGAAAGAACAGAATGAATGATTATAGGCCAACTGTAGGTGTGATCAGCGAAATAATCCATCCGCTAGATCTTATCCAATGGATTTGTGCATCCAATACTGATCTGGAGTTAAAGTCTATTCAAGGCACTCGATCAGACTTCTCCGTATCAGGTTCTGACGTACTTGACAGTGCAGCCGTAACTGCATGTTTAGGAAAAGCGGCAATAACCGGGTATAGCAGCTTCGTAAATATTGTCCGAAAGAGAGAAGTCGATCTTGTATTCGCTTCTCCACAAAACCGTCTAATCTTTGCCAATATGGTGTTTGATACACCTGTATGGGATGTTGACCATCTTCGTATATGGGAAAGAACTCCTTTCGGAGAACAGGTCATAATGGACATGAAAACGAATATTGATGACTCGAAGCCTGAACTAAAAACAATACGCAAATTGGTAAGATTGGTTAATGATGTTGGCGGGTATGTAGTAAACGGAGCAGCTCCTTCACAACCGTTTGCTAGCCTTCAAACAGCTTTGAAGCTCCAAAAATTATTAAATACAATAGAACGTGATGCTCAGACAATTGGACCGATAAATTATGTTGTTGGTTCACAACGGGAAATTTACAACGATGAAAATGATTGGGAGCGTCTAGGCTAAATGAATGCAAAATTTCAATTGATAATAATTGTAAATTTATCGGTTTTTTGAACCAATTTTTTAACGGCAAAATGATGTTAAAGACAAAAAAAGAGGAGACAGATACAAGAGTTCTTTCCCCAATCATCAAATCGGCTGCTAAAATGCATTGAAATTTACTTTGGCAGAGAGGGAAATGATTATTTTCATTGTACTCCTGCTTCTTTTTTTATTGCGGTTATTTCAATTATTCTCCTTGTTTAATTAAGGATTTGATAGAGAATTTTAATTGCCAGTATCATTTCATGAGATTATTTCTATTAAACTTGGTGAAAAAACGGAATGACAGATTTTCTCATTAAGTTAAGAAATGCATGAACAGTTGGAGACAAATTTCCACTTTTCCACGCAAAGGCAGTTGAAGTAGTAATTGGGTTGTTGTAAATGTCGCGATAGACAACTTTATTTTTTAATACATGCTGGATAGAGGATGGTACAATCGCTACGCCCATTCCTGATGAAACAAGGGATAGGACTGTAGGCAATTCTTGTGTTTCTTGAACTACTTTAGGATGGAATCCCGCTTGATAGCAACTGTTTATCACAGTATCATAGTGGCTTTGATTTGCCTTCCTTCCCGTCAAAATAAATGAATCGCCCGCCAATTCTTCAAGATGAATCGGGGAAGTGCCGGAAGCTAGCCGATGATCCTCTGGCAGAGCAATCATCATTCGTTCTTGCCGAATAACCTCGAAATGAATTCCGTCATTTTTTATGTTGGCGGGTTGGCAAAGGATTCCTATATCAATTGCGCCCTCATGCAAAGCTTTTAATTGCTCTCTAGTTGTCAATTGTTGCAAATCTATATGAATATTAGGATATGCTTTACGATAGTGCTCTATAATTGTTGGAAGAATATCATAGGCTGATGAGGAAATGAATCCTATCGCTATTTCTCCGACCTCTCCACGGTTCACCCTTTTTACTGATTCGACAGCTTCCTCCAGATCTTTGAAAATTTGATTAACTTTTTCCAAAAACAATTGGCCTTCTTTCGTCAGTTCTACTTTTCTTTTCGTTCGATGGAAAAGAGGCACGCCTATTTCTTCTTCTAATTGTCGGATTTGAAGGCTTAAAGGCGGCTGTGCCATATTTAAACGGGCTGCAGCTTTCCCAAAATGCAAATCTTCAGCAACTGTTAAGAAATATTTCAAGTGGCGCAGTTCCAATTAATCTCCTCCTTTATTAATATTTATAAGATATTAGTAGTTTTATAAATATATATTAGACATATTACATTCCGTCTTGTAAAGTGAAAAATAGATAAATCTTCCGTAAAGATAATTCCGTAAAAATGGAGGCTAAGTTATTATGCAAAAAGTTTTTCTCTTGACGATCGGTATGTTCGCTCTTGGGTTTGATGCTTATGTAATAGCTGGTTTGCTTCCGGATATCGGTGCAACTTTTCATATAACTCCTTCACAAACAGGGCAAGCCGTGAGCGTCTTTACGCTTTGTTATGCACTGGCCGCTCCGGTATTTGCAACACTGCTTGCTGGAAAACCGATGCGCAATATTTTATTGTTGGCGCTCGCAGTATTCTCGATAGGCAACGGGATAAGTGCACTAGCTTCAAATTTTTCCATGTTGCTGATTGCACGGGCAATTGCAGGCATCGGCGCCGGACTTTACTCTCCGCTAGCATCGGCAGCTGCAGCATCACTAGTGCCCGAACAGAAACGCGGCAGAGCACTTGGCATGACTCTTGGCGGCATGAGCACTGGAACAGTCATGGGAGTCCCTCTTGGACTGGTGATTGCGGAACATCTGAAGTGGAATGGAACTCTTTGGGTGATCACTGCACTAGGCTTAATTGCCATGATGGGAATTGCCATCTGGTTTCCACATTTTGCAGCTTCAGCTCCACCTTCACTCCGCCAGCGCGTCGCAATGATGACAAATGGACGGGTTGCAGCAATTGTTGGCATCACTTTTATGACCAGTGTTGCCAGCTTGGGTCTTTACACATATATTGCTGTTATTTTGAATAACTTGGCGGACATTTCCAACAACACGCCATATCTTTGGGCATGGGGAATTGGCGGCGTAGTTGGCAGTTTTTCCATCGGCGCTTTGATTGACCGGACAGGCAAACCGGGTTTGCTCATGGCAGGAATTTTGGCCATAATGGCTTTGTCCATGTTCAGTGTGCCATTCGCCCTTTCATTTCCGATCCTGTCATTTCTGCCTTTTATTCTATGGGGGGCGATGGGCTGGGCATCGCAAGCCCCGCAGCAGCATGAATTGCTTCACATACAGCCTAATCAAGGTGCAGCGGCCGTTGCTTTGAACAGTTCCGCAAATTATTTGGGCAGTGCAATAGGTTCTCTTCTTGGAGGGATAGTGATGCTGGCTGGATTGGCTCCTTCCCAACTTCCGTTTGCCGCCGGCGGCCTTGCATTAGTGACATTACTGGGACAATGGGGGATTTTATCAAGCAAAAGAAAGCATGGAAGTGAGAGAAAACAATCTATGCAACAATGACTATCTCTAGATTGAATAAACATATCATACTCATTTGTCAAATATCAAAGGGGTTGTTTATAAAATTTTATACAGCGAGCCATACTAAATAATGGTGATGGCTGAATGTACGAAAAAGAAGAATTGATCCGCTTTGTCCAAGAAGCGAAAAAGTATGGGCATCAGGGGAAAGTTGCCAGTTACATACCGGCTCTTGGCAAAGCGAATCCAAATGATTTATCTATTGCTATATATATGCCTGATGGGAGAATCATTGACGCTGGGGATGTAACGGTAAAAGTGACGCTTCAAAGCATTTCAAAAATTATCGCTTTAGCTCTTGTCATTATGGATCACGGTGAAAAGGAGGTATTCAAAAAAGTTGGGATGGAGCCGACGGGCGATCCGTTTCATTCCATTGCTAAGCTTGAGGAAACACAGCCTACAAAGCCGCTGAATCCGATGATCAATGCCGGTGCACTTGCCGTAACGCATATGATTTCGGGAAGAACGGTGAAAGAACGGCTGCAGAGACTCATTCGTTTTGTCCGCAAGCTAACAGGAAATCCAACCATTTCTTATTCGCAAGAAGTCGCTCAATCCGAATTTGAAACCGCGTTTTTAAACCGCTCCTTATGTTATTTTCTTCGACAGCATAATATTATAAACGAAGATGTCGAAGATCTGATGGAGCTTTACACGAAGCAATGTGCCATTGAAATGACATGCATCGATTTGGCGCGCATCGGCCTCGTTTTTGCGATGGATGGGCGCGATCCGTTTACAGAAGAGGAAATCATGCCCCTTGATGTAGCGCGTATTTGCAAAACGTTTATGGTCACCTGCGGCATGTATAATGCTTCGGGAGAATTTGCGATTAAAATCGGGATTCCGGCAAAAAGCGGCGTCTCAGGAGGCATACTCGCATCTGTTCCAAAAAGATGCGGCATCGGCATATTCGGTCCTGCATTGGATGACAAAGGCAATAGTCTGACCGGCATCAAACTGCTTGAATTTTTATCTAAAACATATTCATTAAGTATTTTCTAATATTTGAGGAGGAGACATACGATGCGTGAATTCACTGTTAAATTTCACCTTGAAGATGATATGGAAGAAATGAAAGTGCAAAAGCTGAGCCCGGATGATTTTGAAAGGGTGACAGAAGGAGGGACAAGACATTTGTTTGATCTCGATACAAACATTGGTTTTTTCGTCTTTTTTGACGCTGAGGACAGCGATGGCAATATGTCTTATCTTTCCCTTCGCTACGAGGAGGACGAGGAAGATCCGAGCGAATGCTACCGGTTTGAACTAAAAGACTTTTATGAATTTATAGCTCTTTATCTAAATGACTTAGAATTCGGTGATGAAGTGATGGCGGAGCAGGAGGAAGAGGAAATATACGGCCCCATTCAGCATCTTGCTCATCTTCTTTTCCATGTTGCTGAAGAAGGGAAAACAGTTGAAGTTTGAATACGTTGAATGAAATCCGGGGCATGCATACGAATTCAAATGCCAATTTTTCTGAAGGGCTTATTTTCAATCAACAACATCTATGTGTTTCAGAATTGCATTTTTTGTAATAAATGAAAGTACCGCGGGCGATCCGGATTGATGTTCACCGTTTCGTTAGGGCTTGGCAGGAGAACCGATTTTTGAAAAGTGCTTTTGAACTATGGATTTGGCGAAAAGGTAAGAGGCGCATCATATTGAGTGGCGTCCGATCTTTTTTATATTTCAATGTTTTTTTACCTTTTGTTCATCGTTTCGTCATATTTTTTGCCTAGTATGTCAATAAGACAAACGATGAAGAAGAGGAGGGCTTTTACTATGGGATATTATGATGAAATAGATCAAAACAATCGTGTGGAAAGAAAAAAGAACAGTTTGTTGAAGCCGGTTCTTTCTTCTTTAATCAGCGGTGTTTTGGGCGGAGCTGTTGTATACGGTGCGTTGACCTACTTGCCATTCCAAGATCATAACAAAGCTTCAAATGAAACAGAGCATATAGCGGTCAGTCAAAATACAAACGATCAGGAAGCATCTGTTAATGTTGCGAAGATTTCCAATCAAGGCGATATTGCAGAAATAGCTGAAAAACTTTCACCAGCGATTGTCGGCATTTCTAATTTGCAGCAGCAAAGGACAGATTGGTTTGGATCGCGCCAAGATTCTTCCAGCGAAGAAGTGGAAAGCGGAAGCGGAACAGGAATTATCTTTAAAAAGTCCGGCAATGATGTTTTTATTGTTACAAATAACCATGTTATTGAAGGGGCTTCTTCATTGGAGGTAACGCTTTCCAATGGCGATAAGGAAAAAGCAGAGGTAGTCGGTGCTGACTCATTGACAGACTTGGCCGTCATAAAAATTAATAACAATAGTGTTAACACAGTAGCTGAGTTTGGTGATTCCGATAATATACGAGTCGGCGATCAGGTCATTGCAATCGGGAATCCGCTTGGCAGCGATCTTTCTAGAACTGTAACAGAAGGGATTATCAGCGGAGTCAATCGCACAGTGACGATTACAACTTCTGAAGGAGACTGGGCGCTTGATGTCATTCAAACTGATGCAGCGATCAATCCAGGAAACAGCGGAGGCCCTTTAATTAACATGGATGGGAAAGTCATCGGCGTCAGCAGTATGAAAATCAGCCAGGAAGGTGTGGAAGGGCTCGGATTTGCTATTCCAAGCAATGATGTTGTGAAGGCGATCAATCAATTAATGGAAAAAGGAAAAATTGACCGTCCGTTTCTTGGAGTTGCATTATTAAATGTAAGCGAGCTTCCTGAGTATTTCCTTAGAGACACACTCAATTTGCCATCTGACGTTAAAGAAGGTGCGGTAGTTGGAAGAGTTCAGGCAAATTCTCCCGCCGATCAGGCCGGATTGCAGGAAAAGGATGTGATCGTCGCATTGGATGGGCAAAGTATTCACAACACGAGTGAGTTAAGAAAATATTTGTACAGTGAAAAGAAATCAGGAGACTCAGTCAAAGTCAAATTATATCGGGACGGAAAAGAAAAGACCGTCACAGTTACCCTTTCAAGTCAAGACTTATCGCAAACCTGATCGGGAATAGTATTAAAAAGAAAGGGCCCGCAAAAAGTCAGTTCAATTAACTTTTTGCAAAGCCCTTTTTTCAATGGGAATCTTTTTCATCAATGTGAAAATGATCTATCTCTGATAAATGAATGATACTCGCCAATTAACAACAGCATCATTTGCTTAGAAAAATTTCATCGCTATACATAACTTGTTTACATATTTGCTTCGCTAGACGAGATATTTTTTGGTTGAGCAGATTGTACAGCTTTGCTTGAGATTGCTAAAACAAATAAACAACTAATACTAATTAAAACTCCGTCCAATATTAGCGGAGCTCCCCAGCTGCCTGTGCTGTCTCTTAAATATCCTGATACGACTGGCGACAATACGGCGCCAATTTCTGCTATCAGATTCAGCATGCCAAATGCCCCGCCTTGTTTGCCTTCCGGCGCCAATTCTGCATTTAATGCATGTGAAACCGGCTGCAATGCAAAAAAGAATAATCCTGATATAAATAAAATGATTGATGTAATAATCGGGCTGCTATTTTCCGTTTGAATATACCAAGCAAAAACAAATATTGAAACAGCTAAAAGAAAAGTTAAAAGCGCTAATACATTTCTGCGGCCGTTCGGTCTATCAGCTAACAGGTCAGAAATTTTTCCGCCAAGCGGGAACCCGATAACCCCTGCTACTGCGTTAAATGAAGCTACTGCTGCTGCGGCAACTAGTGCTCCGCCGCCAAATTCTTGGACAATTGCCGTAGACCAGAATCCATACAACCATAAATGCCATAAAATCGGCAGGAAAGATAGATAAAGGAAAAACAGGTTTTTATTCATAATCAAAGGGTGCACTTCTGATTTTTTTGTTACATAAAGATATATGATCAATATGGGGGCTAAACTAGCCAAAATAAAAGCTATGACAATCGATGAGAGCCCTAATTTTGTTGATGTGAAGTATATCGCCATGATGATAACCAAAAACACAAGTGAATAAATACTTAAGTGATATAACGATTTTCCGTAAAATTCCTTCACACCAGGTGAATTTGGATCTGCTGATTGTATCAATTTTTTATCAGGCTTCATAAATTTAAACATAAGAACAGCAACGATTAAAGTAATGAATCCCATGAATAGAAAAGGAACTCTCCAAGCATCATTTCCCATTAGAGGAACAAAAGCTTCCAGAAGAAGAGGTGTACCGATTGTTGCCAACGTTAAGCCGATAGACAGGCCAGTAATAACAACTCCCATTCCTAAGCCCATTTTTTCCGGAGGAGTGTTGAAAGCAATATAGGATCTGTCATTTGAATAAAGGATTCCTTCACCTAATCCAAGTAATACACGGAATAAAACAAACATGACGAGTCCGCCTGATAAGCCTGTGAAAAAAGTGGCGACGGCTGCCCACAAAATACTTAATATAATAATAGGGCGGTATCCAAATTTATCTCCCAAGTTTCCTCCAGGAAATTGGTTTAACATAAATCCGGCAAAAAACAAACTGCCTATTAAGCCCCCAAATTCATGAGGATTCGGGACATCTGAAAAAAATGATATTTTATGTTCTATCATCCAAGTAACAATTGGGCCTGTCGCAGTTCTGTCGATATAAGAAACAACCCATCCTAGGAACAGCATTCCCCATATTGTATGGTACCTTTCCCATTTTTTCATTATCATTTTCACTCCTATCTAGATTTAAAATTTAACATAACCTTTAGATAGCGCTTACATAAAAGGGCAAAAAGAAATAGAAAATGCTGCTGGTTGAATATAAGATCATTGGCTGCTGGTTTTCTATATTTCGGACGATGTGCGATGAAAGGAATATAAAACTTTTTTAGCCTACATTCTTGATGATTCCATCTTGTTTTTGAACTTTCTCCGCAGCTTTAAAATTTTTGTACTTTCAACTATTCCAAATGAATTCAAATTTTAAATGCTTTTTGCTCCCGCTTTTTAAACTGTGGAATGGTTTTTTTCCTCTCTCATTTGGTTTTCTTGACTAATAGCGGGCAAATATACATCTAAAACAGCGGAACGGCCAGACTTGACAGTTTTTATTGCTTCATTCAGAGCCTCTTTCAGCTCATGAGGGTTTTCTATTTTTCTTGCATAGGCGCCACCTGCAGCTTCTGCAATTTTCGAAAGATCAGCATGAGGAGTGAAATCTACGAAAAATTGATTCGTTTCATTTGCGATACCATTCGGATGAACAGCTAAGGTTGACAGTTTCGGAGATTTCCAACCGCGATTATTATAAATTACGGTTAAAAATGGCGCGTCATATTTTTGCGATATCCAATGAACGCTCGAAGGGACGCTAAACAGATAAGATCCATCTCCAGTAAGGCTGATCACTGTTTTAGACGGGTCTGCCAGTTTTGCTCCTATCGCTGCTCCGCCGTTCCATCCAAGTCCGCCTCCGCCGCTGCCAAAAATAGAACCTGGTTTGGTCATTTGCAAATGGGTATATAATGTTTGGAAATTTGAAATGCCTTCATTGACAATAATCGTGTTTTCATCGCACACTTCCCGTATGCAGGCAGTTAAATACTCAGGCGTGATAATGTCGTCAAAAAATTGTTCAGCTTTTTTCCATTCTTCACGCTGAGCTTTATGATATTTTTCTATTTGTTTTCTCCTTTCATTTACTTGCAAGCTGTCAATGTCAGCGTTTTTAATCACTTCGTTCAACTGGCGCAAGGCCGTTTCGGCATCAGCTGCGAAAAAACGTTTTGATGGGATATACCATAATGTCATCCCTTCCTTCAGCGGATCTTCATCAATATAGTAAATCGTACAATTTGGCGATGGTTTATTATTCACTGGAATCCAAGGAACATCACTGTCAATGACCATTATAAAATCTGCTTTTTCGATTAAATCGTTTTGTGTTGAAGTATTCCACTGATATCCGCAATGAAGCGGGTGATCAGATGGAAAGTTCATATAGTTTGGCACTGACTCTAAAACAGGTATCGCAAGTTTTTCACAAAATTGAACGAGTTCTTTCACCGCTTGTTTGTTTTTGCCAATATATGACGTGACAATGAGCGGATTATTTGCTGCCAGTAAATCTTTCACTAAAGGATCTATTTCTTGCGGTGCCAGTGCACGCGCTGCAATTGGTCTCCATTGCTCAGGATGAATTTCTACTTTTTCTACTTCCTCCTCCAAAACTTCTCTAGCGCTCGTCAAATATACGGGTCCTTTCGGGCTGCTTTGAGCAATTTGCAGGGCACGATGGACAATTTGTTTTACATTTTTCCCGGTGCGAATCTCATGAGTATACTTCATGTAACCCCTTACAATTCCGGGCTGATCGGGAACATCCTGAATCCAGTGAATAAATTCGTTCCTGCTTCCCCGAAGCTCCCCTTCTTGAGTATATGGAGAAGTTCCGGCAAAAATGAGGACAGGCACCCGACCTTTCCAAGCATTGTGAATGGCAGCGCCAAGGTTTTGCGTGCCGCATTCAACATGCACTAAAACAGCTTGAGGTTTCCCGCTTACTTGAGCATATCCATGTGCAGCGCTTAAGGCAACCATTTCATGTGGACAAGTAATGATTTTCGGAAAATCAATTCCCTCTTTTTCAGCTTCGGCAAGGGCTTCAATAATGGCAGGGTGATCGCTTCCTAGATTTGAAAAAATAAAGGAAACATCAGCTTCTTGTAACGCTTCTAAAAGTGCCTTGCTTGTCGTATATCGGCTGGTCAAACAACACACACCCTTTCAACATAATTTAGATAATTAATACTAGTCAGATAATTCCGTAATCAGAATTGTACTTGAAAAGAAAAGATAGTACAATACTATAATAACTATCATAATAATAGAAAATATCTATAGAAAGGAGCTATAAAATGGAGTTCCGTCTTTTGCAATATTTTGCAATATTGAGTCAAGAGCTGCATTTTACGAAAGCTGCAGAAAAGCTGGGGATTACGCAACCAACATTAAGCCAGCAAATTCGCCTTCTTGAAAACAGTCTTGATACAGTTCTTTTTCGAAGAATGGGGAAAAAAATTGAATTAACGGAAAGCGGAGAGATTTTACTTGAACATGTGAAAAAAATTTTTTCTGAAATTGATCAAGCAAAAATTAAAATACATGAATTAAAAGGATTGAATCGCGGCCATTTAAAAATCGGATGTGTTGGCAATCATCTTCTTTATTCTTCCTTGCTTACGTTTCACTCACAGTTTCCAAATATAAAACTCTCTGTTTACGATCTAAAAACGGAAGAAACGTTAGAAAAAATAGTCAAGTCTGAGCTCGATATAGGGATTGTCTATTTACCAGTTCATCATCCGCAAGTAGAGGTTATTAAATGGTTTTCATTAGAGTTTTTTGCCATTGTATCCCTTGATCATCCTTTAGCTGAAAAAAATTTAATATATTTGGAAGAGCTTCAATCGTACCCGATCTTTTTATTGCCCGAGCAATATGTTCTTAGACAGACGATCGATTCATTTTGTAATAAAGAAGGCATTAAGTTAAACCCAATTGTGGAATTGTCGGATACGTATTCGTTGTTAAAGATGACGCTTTTACATAACGGAATTACGATCCTGCCAAAGCTTTATGTTGAAAACAGCCCGGAGTTTTCTGTCAAGCTTTTGAAAATTGCAGACGAACTTCCGCGTAAAGAGGTTGCAATTATTTATCGAAAAGGTCTTCTTTCTTCCACTGCCATTCGAACATTTATCCAGCAGCTGACAAGGAGATGACTCATTTTAATTTTTAAATAGGTAAAATATTGGATTTGCTTTCAAAGGAAGGTAGGGATAGAATCTATACGTATACATTTTTTAATAGAGGAGCGAATAACAATTGGATTTATTTTCAGTTGGTATATCTATTTCATCTGACGCCATCATTGCCTTATTAAAAATTATTGCAATCGATATTATTTTATCCGGCGATAACGCAGTTGTAATTGCAATGGCAACGAGAAATCTGCCGAAAGAACAGCAAAACAGAGCTATATTCTGGGGGACTGGAGGTGCGGTCGCATTACGGATTTTGTTTGCATCCGTCATTGTTGTCCTGTTGAAAATCCCATTTGTCAACATTGTCGGCGGATTTTTGCTGCTTTGGATTGCTTATAAAGTTTTGGTAGATGACGGAGAAGCTGCGCATGTCCAATCTCAAAGCAGTCTGCTTAAAGCTATTCAAACGATCATTCTTGCAGATGCCGTCATGAGTTTGGATAATGTGGTTGCAGTAGCAGGTGCGGCACACGGCCATATCGGCATGATTGCGGTTGGAGTTTTGATCAGTATTCCAATTATGATTTTTGGATCAAAAGCGATCGTAAAATTAATGAACAAATTTCAATGGATTGTATATGTTGGATCTGGAATTTTAGCTTGGACCGCCGGTGAGATGATCTTTAAGGATAAACATATTGAACAATGGTTTCACATCCAAAACTTGTGGATCGAATATTTACTTATCGGAATTATGACATTGATTGTGTTAGCGATCGGTTATGAGAAAAATAAGCGTGCAGAGAAAGAAAATAAATTGCAGCATAGTGCTTAGCAGGCGGCTGTTGAAACGGCGCCTGTTTTTTATGAAAAGAAATTCCACGTTTTAATAGATTTAGTTATGTCTAAAATTTTTGTTATCGGAAAATATGCACACTTCTGTAAAATGACGGTTTCTTTTGCAACAGCTCTAATTTGCATGTAAATTCGAGAGATCGTTCTTTGTGTATAAGCATTCATCGTCCAGAGAAGGTGAGTGCTTTTTTATTTTATCCACAGATATTTCAGATAATTCACAACTTATACACATTATCCATACTGTTTTTGTGGATATTATGTAACTGTTGGAGCTTAAGAAGCTGGATTTTTTCATAAAATCCTACTATGAATGTGGATAACTATAGTAATTGTTAACAATTTGTGAAATATTTCACAAATATATTGAAGTTAAATTCAGAAAATTATATATTGAAATTGAAGAGGTTAGTGAAATATTTCACAAACTTCTTCGAAAAATAAAAGTGAAAAAACAAACAAAGGAGATGGTTGAAGATGGAATGGCTGAAAGGTCCAAAAATGGCGGTTGTCTGGGCGGCTCTTAGAATTTGGCTCGGTTATCAATGGTTTGTCGCGGGAGTCGAAAAGCTGGGTGGATTTGATGCGACAGGATTTTTAAAAGGGGCGATTGCTAAAGCAACCGGAGAACATCCGGCCGTTCAAGGATGGTATGCAGCGTTCCTTGAAAACTTTGCTCTTCCGAATGTAGAACTTTTTAATTTTATTATTCCAATTGGAGAAGTGTTAGTTGGCATCGGACTGATTTTGGGATTGTTTACAACTCCTGCATTAATTGCTGGTGCGTTTATGAACTTGAATTTTATGTTAGCTGGAACAACAAGCACGAATCCGATTATGTACACTGAAGCAATCATTTTAATGGCAGTAGGCGCAGCTGCGTATTATTGGGGAGCTGATCGGTTTATCCTGCCGTATTTGAGAGATAAATTTACAAACAAAAAATTCAATCAACAAGCAAATGTTTAAATGCAGCAATCATCTTGACTTTTAAAAATTTTTGAAACATAATTTTAAAAAAAGTATATTTTCGGCGTTGAAAGGGGCCAGTAAATAGACTTTAGGCGAAAAAGAGAGTGAAACCCTATGGCTGAAAGGTTTCATCGCTGATAAGCTATTGAACCTACCCCTGGAGCTGTCAGGCTCATAACCTGACCGTATCCTTCGTTACAGGCTAAAGGGAGCACTAAACTAGTGCTAAAAAAGGTGGTACCGCGGATATAGACTCATATTCGTCCTTTTTCGAAAGGATGATATGAGTCTTTTTTATGACTGTCAAGCAATGAAGAGGTGTTTTTTAGTGAGGAAAAAGCGAGTGGTCGTAAAAATAGGAAGCAGTTCTTTAACAGATGACAACGGGGGACTCAGCAAAGAAAAGCTGCACGAGCATGTTGAAGCGATTGCTAAATTGAAGGAAGCAGGGTATGAAGTAATTTTAATTTCGTCAGGAGCGGTATCAGCAGGGTATGGAGATCTTGGATATCCTTCCAGGCCTGTGACAATTAGAGGAAAACAGGCGGCTGCGGCAGTGGGCCAAGGGCTGCTTATCCAGGCTTATACAGAAGCATTTAAAAAATACGGCATTGTATGTGCCCAGCTTTTGATGACAAGGAGCAATTTTCAGCATAAAGAGCAATATCAAAACGCATACGCCACCTTATCGGAGCTTCTAAAGCGGCAAGTGCTCCCGATCATCAATGAAAATGATTCGGTTTCGATTGAGGAATTGACGTTTGGAGACAACGATATGCTGTCAGCTCTTGTGAGCGGATTATTGCATGCCGATTTTCTTATTATTTTGACGGATATTAACGGTTTATATGAAGAAGATCCTACCAAAAATCCGAATGCGAAACGATTTGATTTTTTGCCGGAAGTAACAGATGAATTAATTGAACAAACAGAGGCAACATCCGGTTCGAAAGTTGGAACAGGTGGCATGAAATCAAAGCTCATGGCGGCAAAAACGGCACTTGCCCTCGGTGTATCCGTATTTATCGGGAAAGGTCAAGGAAAAGAGAAATTAATCGAAATTTTAAATGGGAACGGTGACGGAACATATATTGGCAAAAACGATTTAAGTGCTGTTCGTAATTCAAAAGCATGGATTGCTCTTCATTCGATCATATCTGGTGATGTGGAAGTCGATGATGGAGCAGTAGCGGCTATTTTGAAGGAAGGGAAATCGCTCCTTCCTGCTGGCGTTAAGCGTGTCAGCGGCAACTTTCAATCCGGAGACGTGGTGCAAATTTTAAACAAGGAACAAAAGCTGATCGGAAAAGGCATAGTCAATTATTCATCTGAAGAATTAAAAGAAATTATGGGCATGCCGAGTCAAAAAGCGATGGAAATGACAAAGCGCATACATCCTGAAGTGGTTCACCGTGATCAATTTGTAGCGATAACGAGTAAGGAGATGATGATATGAGTGAAGTGTTGACAAAAGGGAAGCTGGCAAAAGAAGCTGCTGCCAAGCTGGTTGCAAAGACTACTGAAGAAAAAAACAACGCATTATCAATCATCGCTGAACAATTGCAAAAAGAAACGCCTTATATTTTAAAAGAAAATGAAAAAGACATTGAAAACGGGAAAGCGAATGGTTTATCCGACGCTCTTATTGACCGTCTTCTTTTAAACGAAGAACGAATTAACGGAATGATTGAATCGTTAAGACAATTGATTTATTTGCAAGATCCAGTTGGGGAAGTGCTGGAAAGCTGGACTCGTCCGAACGGTTTACAAATCGAAAAAGTTCGGGTGCCGCTCGGAGTTGTTGGGATGATTTACGAAGCCAGACCAAATGTGACAATTGATGCCTCAAGCCTTTGCTTAAAAACAGGGAACGCTGTTCTTCTTCGCGGCAGCTCATCCGCATTGCATTCAAATATGGCGATCGTAAAGGTGATACGAGAGGCGTTAGAAAAAGCGAATTTTCCTGCCGACAGTGTACAGCTTCTGGAAGATACCAGCAGGGAAACGGCAGCGGAAATGTTCAAATTAAATGATTATTTAGATGTGCTAATTCCTCGCGGAGGGAAAAATCTGATTAAAACAGTTGTTGAAAATTCATCTGTCCCTGTGTTAGAAACGGGCGCAGGCAATTGTCATGTGTTTATTGATGAATCAGCAGACAAAAAGATGGCGATTGATATAACTGTAAACGCAAAAACACAAAGACCTTCCGTCTGCAATGCAGCCGAAACTCTTCTCATCCATGAAAATTGGAATAAGGAGTATATTCGCGAGCTCATTGAAAAGCTCGAGGAGAAAAATGTGGAGTTGCGAGTCGATCAAGCATTGTACAATGAATTCCCGCATTTGAAATTAGCGACAGAAGAAGATTGGGAAACGGAATATTTAGATTATACAATGGCGGTGAAACTTGTTTCGAATGTAGATGAAGCAATCGAGCATATTAATCGTTACGGAACAAACCATTCTGAGGCAATTATCACAGAAAATGCCGCAAATGTAGAAAAGTTTTTCAAATTAGTTGATTCCGCAGCTCTTTACCACAACGCATCGACGCGCTTTACAGACGGATTTGAATTTGGGTTTGGCGCAGAAATCGGGATCAGCACGCAAAAGCTCCATGCCAGAGGACCGATGGGACTCCCTGCACTGACTTCTACAAAATATATTATTAAAGGAAGCGGACAGATTAGAGAATAAGAAATGATAAAAAAATGGAAGCAGACATCTTGATTCGTTCGGATGTCTTCTTCCAATTTTTTATGCTTCCTTCAATCTGCTTTCTTCGTCTGTCATGAAACCGTTTCGTTTTGTATACAGTGTGTACATATCCTTTGAAATTTCAAAGATGTTGTATAAGTTTTTGTTTTCAATATGGGGAAGCTGACGAGATTCATCGGCAAGGGAGACATATGGAAGCTTCTGCGCGGCTTTCATGGAACGTTCATTGTCTTTCCGTATTTTCATAAAGATCGTTTGAATTCCAAATTCATAAAAAATCTCTTGAAAAAAAGCGTCCTTAGCAAGCTGATTATATCCTTTACCATGGTACGGCTTGCCGAGCCAAGTTCCGAGAAATCCCGTTTGGTCAAAAATATCATACAAGCTGATTGTTCCAATAGGAGAGCCCCATTCATCCAAAATGGTGCGGGAAATTAATTCCCCTCGTTCCTCTGCTTCAATCAACTGTTTTGTTATAAACATGTATTCTTCAATCGACGTTGCTTTATGACGAACATAAGGGAAGACCTCTGGATGAACCATAAGTTCGAACAACTCTTGACAATCCGCTAGATCACGTTTTTTTAACATGCTCATCCTCCTCTATCAACGAGGGCGGTTACCACGAAATCTAACGGATCCCACCCTCGAAATTTTTATTTATCAAGTAAAAATTTCGGGGTGGGAATCGAACCCACTAGAACCGGTCAAAGACCGGTGGCGCACCATTTGCCTTCCCTTAAAAACAAGTAAATTTAATTGTCAGCATTTCTTCTAGTATCATACTTGATTTCTATGGAAAAGAAAACAAAAATTTTGTAAAAAGATTATTAAGAAAATTTTACTTTTTTCTTACTACTTTAAGAGTTTCTATAAGCAGTGAATAGGGCAAAATTACAATGTTTTCTTTGACAATATTTTTTCCTTTGCTTTGATGCAATAACAGAGAGGACCGCATTTCCTGACTGAAGCAGATTTGCCTGATGCCAGCAAAATATTTAGAAATCATAATAAGAACGGTTGAATTTTGCTTCATAGTTTTATAGCATCAACGGCTAGAAAAGTCAGCAAAATGTTCCTTACAAGCTGAAAAATCTATTGTTACAGTATTCATACACTTTCATGCTTAAAACTTCCATTTATTTATTTTTTCTATGGTACTATAAAAATGAGGTGTCTGTACATGTTTATTGTAAAAATAGAAGTTCAACCTAAAAAGAAAAATCGTTTTAATATTTACGTCGATAGAGGAAACGGTGAAATATTTGCTTTTAGCGTCGGGGAAGATGTTTTAATTAAGCACGGGCTAAGAAAAGGGATGGAGCTTGATGAGCTGGATATAGATGCGATTTTGCACGAGGATCAAATAAAAGCAGCATTCAACAAAGCTTTAACTTTTCTTGGCTATCGAATGAGATCGGAAAAAGAGGTCCGTGACTATCTTGTAAGTCAAGGTATAGATGAGAGGGTTATTGAACGTGTAATGGTTGAGCTTCAATTAAAAAATTATGTAAATGACAAGGAGTTTGCGGAAGCCTTTGTAAGAACGCAAATGAAAACCACTTTGAAAGGGCCCGGCATAATAAAAGCAGAACTGGGACAAAAAGGGATTGAGAACGATTTGATAGAAGCAGCTCTTGATCTTTTCACGAAAGAAAGACAAATAGAAGCAGCGTATAAATTAGCTGAAAAGCAATTGGGAAAAAAAGCGAACATATCTATGTCGCAGCTAAAGCAAAAAATAGAGCAGGCAATGTTTAGGAAAGGTTTTTCATCCGAAGTGATTCAAGCTGTTTTAGAGATGCTGCCTTTACATGAACGTCATGACCAAGAATGGGAAGCATTATTAATACAAGGCGAAAAAGGGAAAAAAAAGTATTCCCATCTAGATATGTACACATATCGTCAAAAGCTTGCGCAATTTTTATATCGAAAAGGTTTTTCGCAAGAACTTATTCAGCAATATTTGCAAAAACACTTAGAGAAAAGCGAGGAATAGGAATGGAAAAACGGTACAGTGAAATGACGGAATACGAGCTAAAAAATGAAATTGCCCGATTAAAAGAAAAAGCGCGCAAAGCGGAACAGCACGGAATGATCAACGAATATGCTGTCCTGGAAAGGAAAATTGCTATGGCAAAAGCATATATGTTGAATCCTGACGATTTTCCGCCAGGTGAGACGTATGAAATCGATGGAGCTCCTGGTGAATATTTCAAAGTTGAATATTTAAAAGGAGTTTTCGCTTGGGGGTATCGATTATCATCTCCTTTAAAGGAGGAAGCACTGCCGATATCGATGTTGATTAAAAAAAGTAATATAAATGAGAAATAAGTTGAGAACGAAAAATGAAGGAAGTTGGGGAAAAGAGTGGCCGCTGATTTCTTTCAATCGTTTTTTTCTTCCTGTTCGTGGCTATGCTTCATCGCGCCTAACTTTACATTATGGTTATCAAACTGAATACTCTCTCAATTGACCTTGAAAGGATACGGATTTCGTTTTTAGCTTGAAATCTTTTGTTAACAAATAGTATCAAAAAAAACCATATATTTAATAAGGCGAATAATGGAAATTTGTTTACTCAAGCAATGTTGAAGCTAAATATTTTCTTTATTAAATTTAATCGAGGAAATCATAGTTGAGTTTTGAATCTAGGCGATTATTTTTAAAAATTAAAAAAGGTCTGTATAAACAAGATCATGCCAAATAATGGCATGATCTCGTATTATTTATTTATGAACGTTTTCGCATTTCGTTTTCCAAAATGATTAAGCTTTGGGTTTGCTGGGTTTCCCCGTTTACTTGACGGAATGAATGTTTCGGTTTTCCCCAAGCTCCTAAAAATTCGTTTTTCTGCTTTTTTGATAAGGATGATCGGTTAGTGTCCATTAGTAAACACCTCTTGAAAGGTCAATGGTTATGAAAAATTTTTATCCCGTTCTCCTGAAGCTTTCATCCTCTCTTGAGGGTGTGTGTTAATGGTTCCGTTCGCACGACGTGACGCGAATTCCGCTTTAGCACGTGGCTCACCGTCAAATTTTTCATGCTTCGGAAATCCTTTTGCTTTATTGCGCATCGCAGATCCTCCAAGGAGAAAAAAATTTGCGCTATTGGACGCGCATAAATAGTATTTGCTTATTAGAAGCCAATATAAAAGAAAATTAAGGAAATGTCATAATCAATCAATTAGCGGTTTAAGTTTTTTCTTCATTCTTTTTTTACTGAAAATCCAACCTGTGTACGAACGAACAATGTTGAGGTCTTTATCGAGCTGTGCAACTGCTACAAAGGGATAATGACCTTTGCTGAAATAACGCAAGTCAACCAAACGGATTTCGGTATAATCAAGCTGCTCTTTTATTTGCCAATGGAAAACAGGGGAAAAATGCAAAAATGCTGAAATATTCCGGTCTTTTTTTGCGGCTTCCATTGCAGGGTGATTCGGCAGCTCTTTGCGCTCAAACTGGTCGACGATTTGAATTTCGGTAAAATTTGAATATGCAACGTAATAATGTTCTTTTGTCACAATGACGAGCTGCCACTTGCGGAATTTCATTGTTGGGTTAAATATGACGTTTTCAACATTTTTCCATCTGTTTAAGATTTTTTTCTTAATCGATCTTTGCATTAGAAGTCTAACGACATAATATAAAGCGATTATGCAATAAATAATTAAAAAGGTATAGCCCCCATGGGCGCCGGAAAGCCAAATGCCAATGCCGACAATATGAGCGATGAAGATAAACGAATCAAACGTATTAATTGTGCCCAGCGCAATCCACTTTTCAGAAAAAGGTCTGAGAGCTTGAGTGCCGTAGCCGTTGAAAATGTCGACAACAACATGAAGAACAACAGCTAATAACGTCCAAATCCATACATGGATGAGGCTGCTGCTTGGCATAAGAAAATGAATTGCTCCAGTGATCAACAGCGACCATAATAAAACTGCGGGAATTGAATGAGTTATTCCGCGATGATTTTTTAAATAAGCTGCATTATTTTTAAATTTAAGAACCGTATCAAGATCTGGTGCTTGTGAACCGATAATCGTGCCAACAAGAACTGCCTCGCTTGTCAGAAAGGAACCGCCGACAGCCGGATCCAAAGTTGCTAAGCCTCCCAATGCGATTCCCATGACGAAATGTGTACCTGTATCCAAAGCCATCCTCCTTAGCTGAAAAAACAATCGTTATGATGATATTTGAATTTTTTCCATTGAACGCAAAAAACATAAATTCATTTTTTCTTTCATGCCAAAAAAAAATAATGTACGATAAATTCATAAGTTCTTTTTAGTGTAACATATTTTGAAGTGCATAATGGAGGAAATATTGAAAAATGGGTCAATCACTGCAAAAAATTGAGAATTTCGATATTAAAACATTTCAGGAGGACCTGATCGGCTGGTATATACGGGAAAAAAGAGATTTGCCCTGGAGAAAGGACCAAGATCCATACAAAGTATGGGTATCTGAAATAATGCTTCAGCAAACACGGGTGGAAACGGTTATACCGTACTTTAACAATTTTATTAAAAAATTCCCGAATGTTGAGGCGCTGGCAAATGCGGATGAAGAAGAGGTTTTAAAGGCATGGGAAGGCCTAGGCTATTATTCGCGCGCCCGAAATTTGCACAGTGCAGTGAAAGAGGTGGCAGCAAAATACGGAGGAAAACTTCCGGATGACCCGAAGCAGCTTGGAAAATTAAAAGGAATTGGGCCTTATACAAAAGGAGCAATATTAAGCATTGCTTATAACAAGCCTGAGCCTGCTGTTGACGGCAATGTGATGAGAGTGCTGTCAAGAATTTTACTGATTGAAGAAGATATAGCAAAGCCAAAAACAAGAAGAATATTTGAAGAAGCGGCTGCAAATCTTATTTCAAAAGAACGTCCTTCCGATTTTAATCAAGCATTAATGGAACTGGGAGCAATGGTTTGTACGCCGACTTCTCCGTCCTGTTTGCTTTGTCCTGTACAGGAGCATTGTCTTGCCTTTTCAGAAGGATTACAGGAAAAGCTGCCAGTAAAAACACGAAGCAAATCAACAAAGCAAGTTTCGATTGCTTGCGCGGTTTTAGTGCAAAACAACGATTTATATATTCATAAAAGACCTGACACAGGACTGCTTGCGAATTTGTGGGAATTTCCAAATTGCGAAGTTCGCACAAACAGAATTCCTAAAAGGATATATCTAGAAAATTTTTTGCGGGAAGAATACGGTGTTGAAGCGAAATTAAGCGAGCTAAAAGGAACGATTCAGCATGTTTTTTCCCATTTGACATGGAATATTAATGTTTATTTCGGCAAAGTTTGTAGCGATGAATCAATGAAAGAGCTTGAAAAAGTTTTCATCAAGGATATTGATCGATATGCTTTTCCTGTACCTCATCAAAAAATATTTGCTCTTTATAAGGAAAAAGCTGGCATACAAGTGGAGCCGTAATTCCATTGGGAAGTGAATGAAAATGCAATCGGCATGTACCGATTGCATCCATTATGTCTCAAAAATTGGTTTAATCAGTCTTTGTTAATACCGCCGCGCGCTTCAATTTCTTCTATAATTTCACGGTGAATGGTATGACCTTCTATATTCAGGTAAGGCATAATTTGTTGAAAGGCGCGGTGATAATGCTGAAGCTCCTCACTGCTCCAAGCTTGCTTCGAGATCATGGAGAGCTCTGTCATATCTCGTATAGGCAATTTACAAAAACTCCTTTTTATATGTTTTTCTATATCTATTCTTTGTTACGATAGAAATAACTATTCAATACATAAGGAGATGTAAAATATGAATGAAAAAGTAGCGCTTGTCACAGGATCTTCAAGAGGAATCGGCAAAGCTATTGCCTTGAGGCTTGCTGAAAAAGGGTATCACATCGTCATTAATTATGCTCGCAGCAAATCGAAGGCGATCGAAACCGCGGAAGAAATTGAACGTCTTGGTGTGAAAACGCTTGTGGTGAAGGCAAACGTCGGAAAACCTGAAAAAATAAAGGAAATGTTTGCAGAAATTGACAAAACGTTTGGACGGCTTGATATTTTAATAAACAATGCAGCATCTGGAGTTTTACGCCCTCTAATGGAAATTGAAGAATCCCATTGGGATTGGACGATGGATATTAATGCAAAAGCACTTCTTTTTTGTGCGCAGGAAGCAGCAAAATTGATGGAAAAACACGGCGGCGGACACATCGTGAGCATCAGCTCTTTAGGGTCTATTCGCTATTTAAAAAATTACACGACAGTAGGGGTTTCTAAAGCAGCTCTTGAAGCTTTAACTAGATATTTAGCAGTTGAATTAGCACCGAAAAATATTGTAGTAAATGCGGTTTCCGGCGCAGCTGTCGATACGGATGCATTGACACATTTTCCGAACAGGGAGGAAATTTTAAACGAAGCAAAAGAAAAGACTCCGGCTGGAAGAATGATTGAAAAAGAGGATATCGTAAATGCAGTTGAATTTTTGCTCTCTGAAAAAGCTTTCATGATAAGAGGGCAAACTTTGATCGTAGATGGAGGCATTTCCTTATTGCTGTAACTGCAAATTTTTTTGGATAAGTTTTTTCCCTCCTGGACATGATATATGACGTGGAGGTGAAAAATGATGGCAAAACAACAGCAAAACAAAACAAATGCTCAACAAGTGAGAAAGCAAAACCAACAATCAGCTCAAGGATTTGGAACAGAATTTGCTGCTGAAACAGATGCACAACAAGTAAGACAACAAAATCAACAATCTGAACAAAATAAACAACAAAATTCTTAACTATTAATTTTGAATGTTTCTTTTAAAAGAGCCAGGCAAAAAGCGGAGAACGTTTCAGCTCTCCGCTTTCTTTCATTAAAGGAAAAAAACATAGATGATGATCGCCAAAATGATCCGATAAATAGCAAATGGTGTAAGTTTAATGCGGTTGATCAACTGCAAAAAGAATCTTATGGCCAAAAGCGCGAAAATAAACGCACTGATGAATCCGGCGATAAAAAACGGCAGGACGTCGATCGTGAAATGCTCCCAATTTTTAATAAGAGAAAGACCGCTCGCCCCCGCCATTATCGGCACAGCCATAATAAACGTAAAATCGGAAGCTGCACGATGGCTTAAACCGGCTAAAACCCCGCCGGAAATCGTTGAACCGGAACGCGAAAAACCAGGCCAAAGGGAAATGCATTGGATGAGGCCGATGGTTAGCGCTTGTTTGTATGTAATTTGATCAACCGTTTCTGCTTTCGGTTTTCTTGGACCAAATAGGTCTGCTGCAATCATTAATAATGCCCCTAACACAAGGCCGACTAATACGCTATGAGCGGAAAACAAGTACGTATCAATATAGTCTTCAAATAAAAAACCTAAGACGGCAGCAGGAAGAAGTCCTGTGATGACAAGGCCAAGCGTTAATCTTTGACCGTTTTGATGCTGCATTTTCTTAATCTGTAATAAATCGAAAAAGCGATCTTTAAATACGATCACCGCTGCTAGTATTGATCCAAGCTGAATGACGACTTTAAAAGAGTTGGCGACAGGCTCTGAATATATTTCTTTAGATTTTAGAAGAATGTCATCAACAAGAATCATATGTCCAGTAGAAGAAACAGGGGCAAATTCCGTTAACCCTTCAACAATGCCTAAAATGACTGCTGTGATGATTTCCCACACGATATAGTAACTTCCTTTCTCTCAAAAAAAATCAAAGTTTGTAATGATTCAATCTTGTCAGATTGTACATAATGAATGAATGGAGAGTCAATAATAATTTTGACCTAAGCGTTCATACGACAAAACTTCTTAATTGTCTACATAACTTGTCAAAGGAATCAAGTGAAATAGTTAGAATATGTATCCATAAACATTTTATGTGGGAGGGATTCATTTGAATACATATAACCGCTTTGATCTGCTAGTTGGCGAACAGCTTGAAACGATGGATAAGCTTGTATCGCTTCAATCTAAAATAGAGCATTATCAACAAATGGAATTGGAATTTTTGAGACAAAATGATGATAAGAAATTGCGTTCTGTGCAAAAAGAAATTGAAAAAATGAAAAATGAGTTGATAGACATTCAAAAAACGTTTGAAAAGCAAACGGAAGAAGTTATTAAAATGTACCAAATCGAAATGTATGACTCGAGTCAGCCATTTTAGCGGCATGGCTCTTTTATTTTCTTTTTGAATATCAAACGTTATAATAAAGAAAAATGATTTTTTCGGATTTGAAGTGAACTGTTCATTAGAAAGTAGGGAACAAAATGGCGCTGCCAAAGGAAGGAGATATCATTCAAATACACAGTTATAAACATAATGGATGCATTCATCGTGTTTGGGAGGAAACGACCGTTTTAAAAGGATCGCAAAACTGTATTATTGGCGGCAACGATCGAACAACGGTTACCGAAGCTGACGGCAGAACTTGGATTACAAGGGAGCCGGCGATTTGTTATTTTCATGCACGTCATTGGTTTAATGTAATTGGAATGATTCGTGGTGACGGCATTTATTATTATTGCAACATCAGTTCTCCTTTTGTTTGGGATAATGAGGCATTAAAGTATATTGATTATGATTTGGATATTAAAGTGTTCCCGGATATGACCTATACACTGTTAGATGAAGATGAATATGAACGGCATAAGAAATCAATGAAATATCCGCAAGTCATTGACCGTATCTTAAAGAATAATGTGAACAAATTAATTTATTGGATACGCGGTAGAAAAGGTCCGTTTTCCCCTGAATTTATCGATCAGTGGTATGAAAGATATTTAACATATTTATGATGGAAAAGTCTGTTGGAGTATCAACAGACTTTTCGCTTTGCATTGATCTGAAAGGAGAGAAATGGTTGGGTTCGATTAAACGCTATTTTCAATTTGTAAAACCATATAAAAAACAAATTTTTTTAACGATTTTCATCGGGATTATAAAGTTTGGCATTCCTTTGTTAATTCCGCTCGTATTGAAATATATCGTCGACAATATTTTAAACGGATCATTATCAAATGACGTAAAGATAGAGATGCTTCTTTTTTTAATGGGCATCATGTTATTTATATTCCTCGTCATACGGCCGCCGATCGAGTATTATCGGCAATATTTTGCGCAATGGACGGGAAGCAAAATTTTATATGATATTCGCGATCAACTGTTTACTCATCTTCAGCGGCTGAGCTTAAGATATTATTCAAACAATCGTGCGGGAGAAATTATTTCGCGGGTGATTAATGATGTTGAACAAACAAAGACGTTTGTTATTACGGGCCTTATGAATCTATGGCTTGACCTTTTTACTATTATATTTGCCATTGGGATTATGTTTACGATGGATGTCACGTTGACCATTGTATCGATTATGTTGCTTCCTATATACGGATTGTCAGTTAAATATTTTTACGGCAGGCTTCGTCATTTGACAAGAGTTAGGTCGCAGGCGCTGGCAGAGGTGCAGGGGCATTTGCATGAGAGGGTCAGCGGAATGGCTGTCATTCAAAGCTTTGCGAATGAAGAGCATGAACAAAAAGAATTTGATCGTGAAAATCGCAATTTTCTTGAAAGGGCGATTGATCATACAAAATGGAACGCAAAAACGTTTGCTGTTGTTAACACCGTTACTGACCTAGCGCCTCTTTTCGTCATTTTTTACGGGGCTTATGAAGTGATACAAGGGAATTTAACGATCGGGACGATGGTTGCCTTTACAGCCTATATTGATCGGTTGTACAATCCTCTTCGCCGTTTGATCAATTCATCAACTACTTTAACACAGGCTTTCGCTTCAATGGACAGAGTATTTGAGTTTCTTGACGAACCTTACGATATTGTTGATAAACAGGATGCAATAGCAGCAGACAAACTTTCGGGGGAAATTATTTTTGACAAAGTATCCTTTCGCTATCATGACAACGAAGAATTTGTACTAAAGGATATTCATTTAACGATTCAAAAAGGGGAGACGGTCGCTTTTGTCGGGATGAGCGGAGGGGGAAAATCCACCCTTGTGAGTCTTGTTCCGAGGTTTTGGGATGTAACGGAAGGAAAAATTTTGTTGGACGGCATTGACGTTAGAGATTATAAAGTGCAAAGCGTCAGGGAGCAGATCGGCATAGTTTTGCAGGATCCTTTTTTATTCAGTGAATCGATAAAAACGAATATTTTAATTGGCAAACCAAATGCAACGGATGAAGAGGTCATAAAAGCGGCCAAAGCAGCTAACGCTCACGAGTTTATTATGAGTTTGCCTGATGGCTATGATACGAAAGTGGGCGAAAGAGGCGTGAAGTTATCCGGCGGTCAAAAACAGCGAATTGCAATTGCCCGAGTATTTTTAAAAAATCCGCCGATTTTCATTTTGGATGAAGCTACGTCTGCTTTGGATTTAGAAAGTGAACAATTTATCCAAGAAGCCCTTGATAAACTGGCAAAAAACCGTACGACCTTAATTGTTGCCCATCGTCTGTCTACAATTACTCATGCAGATAAAATTGTACTAATTGAAAACGGGAAAATTGTTGAAACCGGAACTCATGAAGAACTAATGAAAAAGCGCGGACATTACTATAAACTATTTCAAATTCAGCAATTGGGTGAATGGTAAAAAATACCGCAGCAAAATGGGTAATTAGCCATTTGCTTTGAAATCCATAATATACTTTAATTTTAGCAAGACTTTTGCCAGTCAAGTTTTTCATAAATTTTTGATTCAATCCCTTTTGAAAAAACGATTTTGGTAGAATAAAAGAAAAGACTAAATTCGTATAAGAACGGAGGTTGTCATGGCGGCGGAAAAGCAGTTAATTGAAAAAAACTTTTATCAAACATTATTAAAAGAAAATGAAACGAAACATCCGATCCAACTGCTTGGGGAGCTTTTTCAAGAAGAACAAAAAAAGGTCGCATATGATCTGTCTTATGTACGCTATGCTCAAGGAGAAGTATATTTCCACCACAAAGATTATGAAGCGGCAATTTTTAAATGGGAAAATATAGAGAATGAGCTGGCGCCATGGGCGAGAAAAAATATCGGAGATGCATATTTTGAATTAGGATTATTTTCATCTGCGGAAGAAATGTACCGTTCCATTGAAACGGATTCAAAAGTTCTTAAAGCAGAAGCATCGTTAAAGCTGTTTTCGCTTCACCGCCTTCAAGGAGAAAAAGAAAAGGCGTATGAGGCGATTCGTGATGCGGTATCGATCAACCCTGACCATGGTCAAGCATCCACCATCGCTATTCAATTTTATGAAGAACAGGAAGATTGGGACAAAGCTGTCCATCTTACGGTTGAAGAATTAATTCGGACTGAAAAAGCGGAATGGTTTCAGCGTTTGATCAATTATGTTGAACAAGGTTTTGTCAAAGAAAAAGAGCCGGATTATTTCTTTAAAGCATTAACGGTTTTATACAGAACCGACGTAGAGCAATTCGAGAAGCTTGCTGTTTCGCTGTGGCGATGCTATAAACACGATCAAAAATATTTTATTCCATGGTTAAAAACGATAAACAATCTAATTTTCAATGTGAAAGTGGACGAATTTCAGCATTGGGATGAAATATCGCGTTTTTATGAAGAATCCTATAATAAGCTTCTTGGCGGATCATATTTACTAAAAGAGCTTCAAGATATTATGCCGGACATTTTAGCCAATTGGCTGAAACTATCGACAGGAAAACAACTATCGACCGCTGCAGCAGCTGTCGTTGCATGGAGTGAAATTTACCGTTCAAGCTTAGATGAGAAAGTGATAGAAGAAGCGGAGAACGTTTTGGCATCAGGTAGTCATGATCGTGCTGATGGTCATGAAGCCAAAAAACGGCTATTTGCGAAGCTGGTCGATTGGGCGGAAATAAATCAAGTAAATCTTGGGCAGAAATATCATTGGATATTAAAAAAGATTTTTGAACAGAACGAACATTATTTGCTCATTGTTGGAGAAAGCGGTTTTGCCCGATCGCTGCTTGGCCATTCTCTTCCAAGCATTCCTTCATCAAAAATTACTATTTACTGCCATGAAGACCGGACAAACATAAAGCAAATAAATAATGAAAGCATAACAGATGTATTCGCTGAAGAAGATGCGGCAGTTCGTGAAGATGGAACAATTGTTGCGGTATGTGCGCCTAATGATTTGTTAAACGATCATAAGCTAAGTTTAATAGAAGTACCTGACATAGAGCATGTTGATCAAGAGGAGCTAAAGGAATATATACAACTGGCTGATGGGTTGGTATATGTCCATCCAGAGCATCAACCTGCTTCAGTTGAGAAAATGGTAGAAAGCCTGGCATCGATTGCTTTAAAAAAGGAGCTTCCAATTTACTTTTTGCTTGAAGATAGCGGCATGCTTCATAATCATTTTAAAGAACAAATACTTGACTTTTTCCCGGAAGCTGAATTTTTCCCATTCCCTTCAAGAAATGAAGGAGAGAAGCGGAAACAGTCCTTCGCTGAATTTATTCATTCACGTTTTCCGTTTCATCAAGATAACAAAACGGAGAAGCTGTTGTTTTTCTTGAAAAAAGCTATTAAATATGCTTATAGCAAACGGATGGAATTAGAGCAGCATTTAGAAGAAAGCATCGATAAAAATAAAGAAATCGTGTCTCGATTAAAAGGATTAATACACAGCCTTGGCGATATGGAAAATGAAAAAGCTAAGGAATTGAGGCAGTCACTCCGCTCCACATTGGAAGAGATAAAAAAGGATCTTCATGATGAGTTAAGGACTCTTTTGCGATCTGCATCGAAATTCATAACGGAAAACAGCGATTTCAGCCATTTACACATAGAATTGAACAAAAAAATGAACGATCAGGTGAAGGCGCATTTTACTGAAACGCTGCTTCCAAAAATGTCGCAAAAAATGGGAGAATGGGTTTCATTTGCTGAAAGCGAGCTAAAACAATGCCAAGTCTATTTAGATGAAATGTGTGAATCGTTTAATTCATTGTACGGTCATGACCGTGTGAAGCTTATGTCTGATTTCAAAGTAGTGGATGATTGGCGGCGGGATATTGATCGTCTGACAACAGTGGTGAACATCGAAGAAGAAAATATTATGAACCGCTTTAAGCCTGCACAAGTTATATTAAAAGGAGCAGGAAAGCTGTTTTCGTCCATTGGGAAAAACAAGCTGTTTATCGCACAGCAATACAAAAAATACATTGAAACTGAAACATTCGATGATGCGATTCAATCGATGATCCGAAAATTTTTTGCTCAATTCGACTTATTTGAAAAAGGAATTGAACGAGATGTGAAAATGTTTTTCCGTGAACCTGTTCACAACCTTGAACAAATTGTGCAAGAAGGAGAGCAGCAAATTCGGACAGATCAACAACAATTGGACAGCTTGAAAACAAACCCAGAGATTTATTATGATCCGCTGACAGTTTTTGAATTAAACTTAAGACAATGTGAAATATTGAATGAATACCATTCCTTAAACAATAAAGCGGTCGAAACGAATATAAATAAGTTTTCAAGCGGAGATTAAAGCAATGCTTAGCACATTTTTAGATTAGGGGCTGTCCATAAAGTCAAATCCCCATTGAAAAACAAAAAAATCATAGACATCGATATATCAACGTTTCTAAAACATTAAAGGGGGCGTCAATAAGCCGAAAAAACGACTTATTAGACAGCTCCTATTTATTTTATTAGTAGAAGTGAAACGCAGGTCGAGACTGTCTGAGAGCTTTGAGCTCAAAAAGCTGACCGTGATTCTAAAGGAGCCTCCTTGTGATAACATCCAACAAAGCTTTGAGTTGGAAAGCTGAGAAAATACAGCTGTTCCAAATGATATAAAACTTGCCTGCGCTTGGATGATATAAGACGATTTCAATTTAACAAGATGAAGCGGTTTGGAAACAGCATTTCGGCGGGGATCAGTTGGATGATCTTGAAGACAAATTAAAACGCAGCCTTTATCCGCAAAGCTGCGTCCATGAAATTCCAGTTATCATTTGCAGAGGATAAAAATGAAATAAGATTTATTTCCAAGGCAGAAAAGCTCCCGATACTTTTCTGAGAGCAGAGAGGTCATTCAGCTTCTCAAATAAATTAAATGATTGTCTTAAAAATGATGAAAGACTACAGAATTCATGAATGAAATTCTGTAGTCTTTTACAATTTTTTGCTTTTTTCATCGCCTTCTGAAGGCTGTAATTCACGGAGATGAACTTGTTTACTCTTCATCCTCCACATGAATTTTATTTTCTTTTTTATGGAAATGTTGAAAGCTGTTAATCAATGTATCTAAATGCTCCAATTGATCGTGATAATCAACGATGGCGGAGACTAAAGATAGTATTTGGTAAAACGAATCGGAATCTTCCGCTTCTTTTTCAAATTTCAAAAACGCTTGAATGAATTCTTTTCGATTAAATTTGTCATAAGGAAGCAGGTCTTCATCGTGATTGTTTTTAATTTTTTTTGTTATTTTTAACAGCGCCTGCTCATGCAAAATTAATAAAAAGTCAAGCTCTGATATAAGCATTTCATGGAGCTTTCTAGGTATTTGCCGAAGTTCGTTTTCCAAGCAATGAATTTGGCGCAATGTGTAAAATGCCCTGTTCGTTGTGATAATCATCTGTCTATACAGGACAAGTTTTCTTGATTTTGGCAATACCTTCGCTTTAGAATAAGTTCGCTCTTCTTTGTAAAGCAAAAATAAATGATCAAGTTTTATCAGCTGATCTTTGATTTTGTCTATTTCCTCTTTAAGAGGGGCAAACTCAGATTTATTTCGAATATTGATCCGAATCCATTTCATAATCTCATGGGAAATTTCGGTGATTTTATGGTAAAGCTTTGTTTCGTATTTTGGTGGCATAAATATCAAATTAACAAAAAAAGCTGATAAAACCCCAAGTAAAATCGTTAAAAACCGTATGGTAGCAAACTGTACAAAATCGTCACCTGTTGTTTCAAGTATCGCAATAACCGTTACTAAAGCAATTGCGATTGTGTTTTCAATCTTTAATTTTAAACAAATAGCAATGGTAATCACTGCTGTAAGACCAATAATAAACGGGTTTGTTCCGAAAGAAATCCCGAATAAAACTGCGACAACAGCGCCGATTATATTTGCCTGAACTTGTTCAATTACGGTTAAATATGATCTATATATTGACGGCTGTATCGCAAAGATAGCTGCAATCCCTGCAAATGCTGGAGATGGAAAATGAAGCATCTCTGCCAGCATTAATGCCAGTGTAATTGCAATACCTGTTTTTAAGATACGGGCTCCAAGTTTCATGTTGAATAAAAATTTTTCCTTCCTTTCATCAAAAAGGTTGTAAGCTATTCAGACTATACATTGTTTAACACGAATATTCAAGGTTATTTTAAGAGAAAGGAAAAAATTAACACTCTTGTAATATGATATGATCCTTTAATATAGACAGACCAAATAGTTACGTTGTGATCGAGCGAACTTTTGCACTTTTTTCGTACAACTGAAGAGGCGGCAGTTTTACATCACCTCCATCGTTTCCAAAAGAAATAAACAACCTGAGTCCATAAATATCGGGCTCAGGCTGCTTAAAGATTTACTTTTTCATTCTGCCTGCTTGTGCAGTAGGCGCTTTAGTAAGACTCATTTTTGGTCATGTGAAAGCTGTTTAAACGATTGTTCGACTGCCGAAATGGTTTTTTTAATGTCCTCTTCTGTATGAGCGATTGTAATAAACCAGGCCTCATATTTAGACGGCGCCAAATTAATGCCTTGATGAAGCATCAGTTTAAAAAATTTAGCAAACATTTCTCCGTCTGTTTTTTCGGCTTGCTCATAATTCGTCACCTTTTCGCGTGTAAAATATACTGTTAATGCACCTTTTAAACGGTTGATGGTGATCGGTATATTATATGATCTTCCAGCGTTTAAAATGCCTTCTTCAAGCATCCTGCCGAGCTTATCAAGATAGTCATAAACTCCTTCTTCGCTCAGCACTTCCAAACAAGCAATTCCTGCTAAGATCGATGCAGGGTTTCCTGCCATCGTCCCTGCCTGATAAGCCGGTCCTAATGGCGCCACCTGCTCCATAATTTCTTTACGGCCGCCGTAAGCTCCGATCGGAAGGCCTCCGCCGATAATTTTTCCAAGTGCGGTTAAATCAGGCTCTACATGAAGCAGATTTTGGGCACCGCCGTACATAAATCGAAACGCTGTAATAACTTCGTCAAAAATAAGCAGCGCGCCTGCTTTGTGAGTAAGCTGTTTGACTGTTTCTAAAAATCCTTCCTTAGGTTCCACAATACCAAAGTTTCCGACAATTGGTTCAACTAAAACGGCTGCAACTTCATTTCCCCATCTATGAATAGCTTGTTCAAACGCCTCCACATCATTAAAAGGTACAGTGATAACTTCTTGAGCAATGCTTTTTGGTACCCCTGCGGAATCAGGCGTTCCAAGGGTCGATGGACCTGATCCTGCTGCGACAAGCACCAAATCGGAATGTCCATGGTAGCACCCGGCAAATTTAATGATTTTATCCCTTCCTGTGTATGCACGGGCAACTCGAATTGTTGTCATTACTGCTTCTGTTCCAGAATTGACGAAGCGGACCTTTTCTAGAGAAGGGATAGCTTCTTTTAACATTTTTGCAAATTTGATTTCATGAGGCGTCGGTGTTCCATATAGGACGCCTGTCTCGGCAGCGTGCTTGATTGCTTTTGTAATATGAGGGTGTGCATGGCCGGTGATGATCGGGCCATATGCTGCTAAGTAATCGATATATTTGTTGCCATCAACATCCCAAAAATAGGCGCCCTGCGCCCGCTCCATTACAACAGGTGCTCCTCCGCCGACAGCTTTATAAGAACGGGACGGGCTATTTACCCCTCCTACAATATGTTCGAGCGCTTCTTTATGCAGCTGTTCTGATTTTGTAAAATTCATTGTTTCACCTTCTTTTTTACTTAACTGTACAGCCAAAAATATTCAAGCATCCTCGTTTATTCTAGCACTTTTCATAAAAAAGAAAAAAGGTGCATGCAAATTGTTAATTTCAAATAATTCGAGTAAACTAATGTTTGTGATTGATCGATGGAGGTTACAGCTATGAATGTCATTGAAGTAGAGAATTTGCGCAAAGAATTTAAGAGCTATTCAAGCCGCTCTGGATTAAAGGGGGCTTTTCGCGATTTATTCACTAGAAACTATAAAATCAACAGAGCTGTTAATGATATTTCCTTTACAGTGAAACAGGGAGAAATGGTGGGTTATATAGGCGAAAACGGCGCAGGAAAATCGACAACGATCAAAATGCTAACAGGGATTTTAACACCGACATCAGGGAAGGTCCTGGTGAACAATATGAATCCTCATAAGGAACGGGAAAAGTTTGTCCGGACAATCGGTGTTGTATTCGGACAGCGTTCACAGCTTTGGTGGGATATTGCTGTTCAAGAGTCATTCAGGCTTTTAAAAAAGGTATATAAAGTGTCCGATCAAGATTATAACGAACATATGGATCATGTCATTAAAACGCTGGATATCGGCCCTTTGTTAGATAAGCCGGTGCGAAAGCTGTCATTAGGGCAGCGGATGAGATGCGAGCTTGCCGCAGCATTAATTCATAATCCTCCTCTTTTATTTTTGGATGAGCCGACGATCGGCTTGGACGTTTTAGTCAAGCTGAAAATTCGTGAATTTTTGAAAGAGATAAATGCAAAATACAAAACAACGATTTTGCTGACGACACATGATATTGCGGATATAGAAGCATTGTGTGAACGCGTCATAATGCTTGATGAAGGAAAAATTATATATGACGGCTCTTTGGACCATTTGCGCGGGAATTGGGGAAAAGGGAAGCAAATTGAATTTCAATTTGCCTCTTCTGTTGATGAATCCCTTTTATTGCAATTAACGAGTGGTTTTCACGTGCAATGGATGAAGGGAGATAAAAGCAATGTTTGGATCGCGCAAATTGCGAATCATGAGGAAATGCCGGAAATCATTAGCCGCGTCATGAAGGCTCAAACTATCGTGGATCTAAGCATTAAAGAAATATCAACGGAGGAGATTATACGCAACATTTATGAAAAAGGTGATGCGAACAGTAACTTAGAAAAGGTGATCATGAATGTCTAAATATTTGGAAATGATCCGCATCCGTTTTTTAATGATGCTCGCTTACAGGACAAACTATTATTCTGGAATTCTCATATACAGCATTAATATCGGTGCTTACTACTTTTTATGGACAGCCATTTATGGGGGAAAAGAAAGCATTCAAGGTTTAGATGCAGCGCAAATGGTGACATACGTGGCAATTTCATGGATGGCAAGAGCATTTTATTTTAACAACATCGACAGGGAAATCGCAATGGAAATTAGAGAAGGAAAAGTGGCAGTGGAGCTGATTCGTCCCTACAATTATCTTGGCATGAAAACGATGCAGGCGTTTGGAGAAGGCGTTTTTCGCCTTTTCTTTTTTTCCATGCCTGGAATGGTAATTGTAAGCTTTATTTTTCCGCTCGAATTACCGCTTGATTGGCAGGCGTGGTGTTTTTTTGCCATTTCCATATTTTTTAGTTTTGTTATTAATACAGAAATTAATTTATTGACAGGAATCTCAGCTTTTTTCTTATTTAACAACGACGGACTAATGAGAGCGAAACGCGTCATCATTGACTTGTTTTCCGGACTGCTGCTCCCCATTAGCTTCTACCCAGTTTGGGCTCAAGAAATAATGGAATATTTGCCTTTTCAAGCAATCAGTTATATTCCAAGCATGATCTTTACAAAAGGATTCCAAGAGGCTGAAATTACAGACGCTATTCTTTTTCAATTGTTTTGGTCCATTTTATTGATCATTCCAATTTGTGCTATGTGGGCGGTTGCGAAAAGAAAAATGATTATTCAAGGGGGGTGAAAAGATGTTTTATGTGTCAATGTTTTTTCAATATATCGCTCAATATTTAAAAACAAGGATGGAATACAGAGCGGATATGATTGTAGAGATATTGTCTGATCTATTGTTTCAGGCAGTAAATTTAGTTTTCATTCTCGTCGTATTTGGACATACAGAATCGCTTGGCGGCTGGCAAAGAGATGAAATTATTTTCATTTATGGCTTTTTCTTAGTTCCTTATGCTTTATTCAGCACCTTTTTTAACATTTGGGATTTTAATGAACGATATATTGTAAACGGTGAAATGGATCGCATTTTAACGAGACCGATCCACAGTTTGTTTCAGGTGATATTGGAGAGAATGGAGCTTGAATCGCTTTTTGGCGTTATTACAGGGCTTGTTGTCATGGGGTATGCAGCAGCCCGGCTGAATCTTACTTTTCATTGGTATGACATTTTTATTTTTATTCTATTTGTATTTGGCGGCACCCTTGTCTGCGGCAGTATTTTTGTTGCGCTTGCATCGATTGGGTTTTGGTCGGATGCAAAAACATCGATTATGCCAATGATGTATAACATTGGAAACTACGGCCGCTATCCAGTAAATATTTACAACGATGTAATACGTTTTATTTTAACGTGGATTTTGCCGTTTGCCTTTGTGGGAGTTTATCCGGCTTCCTATTTTTTACGAAAAACGGATTGGTATATTTACGCTTTTTTAACTCCTGTGATAGGCCTTCTGTTTTTTATTTTGTCGGTTATTATTTGGAATATTGGAGTGAAGCGATATCGAGGGGCAGGAAGCTGATCATAGTTTCCTTTCGTTAAGCGATAAAATTCAAAGAGGCTGTTGACATCGGTTTGGTTGACGAACAAGTTTCCTTTAGCTAGTGATAAAATTCAATAAGGCTGAATAACATGTACAAACAATAATTTTCGGGGGAAATTATGGCGATTGTCGTAGGAACAGGGATAATGTTCTGTTTGGTTATGAGCATTCGAACGATGTTTTCTGCTGTGAAAAGAGGTACGTTCCTTACGTTTGAAACTGTATATTTAATTGCTTTAGTATATGCCTCTTTTTTGTTAGGATTTGGTGTGATTTATTTAATTTTAACTCAATACGGCTTTCCGATTTTAGCTGAATCTGGGCGGCCTCTTTATGGGACGTATTTAGAAAATTTAACCACCTGCTTATACTTTAGTGCAGTTACGCTGTTTTCTGTAGGCTATGGGGATATCACTCCTTTCGGCATTGGAAGGTGGATTGCAATTGTACAGGCGATGATTGGCTACATATTGCCTACGGTTGTTGTTGCCAAAACAATGATTGATATTGAGAAGAAACAATAGTTGTAACATGAAGCGAAATTCGGTACGCTGAAGATAAAATGAACAACTGGAGGGATTAGATATGGCAGCTGAAGTGGGAAAGCCTGCACCAGATTTTGAGCTGACTGCTGATACTGGAGAAAAAGTAAAACTTTCTGATTTTAAAGGAAAATATGTAGTGCTGTATTTTTACCCGAAAGATATGACTCCGGGATGCACAACGGAAGCGTGCGATTTTCGCGATAAATATGAGAGCTTTCAAGAGCTTGATGCCGTCATTTTAGGAGTAAGCCCTGATCCGCAGGAACGACATCAAAAATTTAAAGAGAAGCACGGGCTCCCTTTTTTGCTTCTCGTTGATGAAGATCATAAAGTTGCGGAACAATACGGAGTATGGAAATTAAAGAAAAACTTTGGAAAAGAATACATGGGAATCGAACGATCGACTTTTATTATAGACAAACAAGGAATATTAGTGAAAGAATGGCGAAAAGTAAAAGTGAAAGGACATGTTGAAGAAGCTCTCACATTTATTCAAAATAGAGAAGAATGACAGCAAATGATTTGCTCTGTTCACCCTATGTTGTCAAGGCGGGCATTTGTGCCCGCTTTTTCCCGTGCAAAAGCGAAAATCTTTTTCTTAAATTGGTGCATTTTTTCAAGGAATAGATAAAATGTTCTACTAAATTAAACGCTCCCATTGACAAAAGTCTTATAATCAATGTACACTAATTATAAATATTATAAAGTAATAATGATACAAAATAAGAATGTTTTCAAGAAATGAGGTGCATGGCGATGTCAGACAATACGTTAAAGGAAGCTCTTGAAATTTTAAAACAAACGGGAGTCCGCATCACTCCGCAGCGTCATGCGATTTTGGAGTATTTAGTTAATTCAATGAATCATCCAACTGCTGATGATATATATAAAGCGTTAGAAGGTAAGTTTCCAAACATGAGTGTTGCAACTGTTTATAACAACCTTCGGGTATTTCGTGAAGTTGGACTGGTAAAAGAATTAACGTATGGCGATGCATCTAGTCGATTCGATTTTGTGACAACGGAGCATTATCATGTCATTTGCGAGGAATGCGGAAAAATCGTTGATTTCCATTATCCAGGTTTAGACGAGGTGGAGGATCTTGCAGAGCATGTAACGAACTTTAAAGTTAGCCACCACCGAATGGAAATATACGGGAAATGCCCTGCATGTCAGCAAAAAGAAAAAAATATGCACTGAGAAAGCTGGTAGGAAAACAAACTATCAGCTTTCTCTTTTCCTTGATTTACGATTGTACTTTTCGTCGAATTCTTTGCCTTCAAGCTCTTTATCAAGAGTCAAAGGCTCTCTGCAATACATGCACATATCCACACGACCGAGCATTTTTGTCACTTTCCCGCATGAAGGACATACTACTTGAACAGCTCTCGTCGATAGCATCCCGATCCAGAAATAGACGACAGTACTTCCGATGATGGATAATAAACCAAGCAGCATGAAAATGGTCATGACCCATACATGTTCTCTGAAAAAGATGCCTATGTACATAATGATAAAACCAACAAATACTAAACTTAAGGCAAAAGTGCGGATTTTATTTATTTTGCTTGTATATTTTTTAGCCATTGTACAAACCTCCTGAACACTACTATAGCATATTTTCACTTTTTTTTCGTCACAGAACGGCCAATTGCTAACAGTATTTCTTTTTTTATTTATAGAAGCTTTTGTTTAATGTGTTTTATTCAGACAGCGGATGAATAAATGATTTGCAGCGAATCTATATACACTTAAAGAAAGGACTCGCCATCCAGATACATTAGCTGTATTATTTAATAGAAAAAGAATGCTGCTTCTCTGCAATCCGATTATTTGGCCTTTGCTTTGCTGCTGTTGTTTATACAAACCTCCGATAAACCTTTGATTATAAAATATTATGGATTACTTAATGAAAAGGCAGCACTCAATATAGCAACAAATTTTTTAGGCAGTAGCCGGAGAATTATCGACTGATGTTTAAATAATGGAAAAATATTGTTTGACTGGAACGAGTATCTTTCCGATCTGAATCGAGCGTTAAAATACATTACCATTTCGGGGCGGAAAAGTTACCATCGTCGAAGATAATCAGGAACTCAACCAGAAGAGAGAAAGTGGAAAAATTCAGTTGAATTTGCAAAATTAATTAGACAGTGTTGGCTAAAGGAAAAGCATTGTTGATGCAAAACGATATCTTTGAAGCATATAATCATATTGTTGCTGCACTGCATCACTTGTAAAGACCGGAAGTGATCGGTTTCTGGCTGCTATATGTGCTCAAGTAAACCAAGCTGTATAAATAATTAAATTAATTGAATATGATAAAGGGCAGTATAAAAACGTTTCAAATTATTTTTATACTGCGTTTGGCTGTTTAATCCGTTCAAAAGCTGATTTCTGTGCGGCTCAAAAAATGTTTTTTCCGAGTTATTTGAACATCTTAAAGTCAGACTGTATTTTGCGGATTAAGTGTGCTGCTGGAATATTTAATTTAATCGAGCGGATTCAGTTGTTTAGAAATCAAAGGGAACAGGCGTTGGCAGTTTTTATTGATATTTTTTAAAAAAAGTGTTGACACTAAAATTTCATGATGATATATTATAAAGCGTCGCTGTTGAAAAGATGAATAATCTTCGAAACAGCAAAATAATCTATAAATGTAAGTTTAAAAATTTTATTCCGGTTGTTGACATAACTTCATTTATCTGCTAGAATAAAAAACCTGATCGGAAATGATCTTTGAAAACTGAACAAAACGAAAAGCGTGCCTGTTGATTCTAAAAGAGCATTTGGTGACAAACTTTTTTTGGAGAGTTTGATCCTGG
>NZ_VISS01000026.1 GCF_007827555.1 Aeribacillus composti | reverse complement strand
TTGGTGGCCCCGATGAGGGGGATTGCGAACCTACGTTCCCAACCCCCTCATCGGGGAATTCTAAGAATTTCTCCCACAAACATTTTACTCACACATCGACTCCCCTTTTTGTGATTAAATTTCTCTGAATAACGGTTCAGCACTTTGCAATTTTTCCACTTTTTCTTCCGTTCCGTCCATTGCGTTGATGAAAATGCGGTACGTGTCTTGGTCAATCGTTCCTAAAAATTCATAGCACAGCACTTCTTCGCCGGCATCATTTGTCACAACAGCTAATCGATCCTCCTGAATTTCAACGTTAGAATGGACTGATTTTTTTGCTTCTTCTTTTGTAATAGCCGGTTTCGGCAAATTTCTTTTTTTGTGCGCTGCTAAATAATCACGTCCAGAATAACCTATAATTTCTCCGTTGTCCAACGCTACCTTTAAACGAACTGCATCAGGATATAGACGTACACCTTTGTAATTAGAAACAAATGTGAAAACACCAATGTTGTCATATTGTGCACTCTCATAAAGCTCTAAATCCTTAAATTTTAGCTTTTTCAAAAATTCCGTTGCTCGGTTGGATGCTTCATTTAAGCTGATTTTTTGTTGTTTAATATCTCTGTTGTGCAATAAATAAATTAAATGACCGCCTTTTTTCGTGATATCCATATAAACATCATGTTTATTTCCTTTATCATGCATAGTAATGCTGTAAAACTGAATGTTTGATCCTTTACCATTTGTTGTTACATCTACTCGTTCTACATTTTTAGGGGCAAATCGTTTTGCGATTTGTTTTGCTTCTTGCTCTGATATTTCCTTTCCAGTTAATTGTTCAAATCCTTTTTTAGGCTTTTGCAGCGCTGTTGCTGTTGGACCGAAATTAGTTTCGGAATAGCCTTCAACATTTTTTTCTACCGTTTTAAATCCATCAATGATCGTATTGTCCATTTGTTTTTGCCCTGATGCTAGTGCGAGTTCAACATCCATCCAGCGCAGATTGTTTTTTAAGATTAAATGCTGGACGTTTCTCAATTCGTCTTGTATGTCTTTTGCATTTTTATACAATTTTTTTAACGTTTCATATTCTTGATCCGTTAACGGATCTTTGTTTAAATCTCTCACTGCTGTTTGATAACTAAATTTCCCAATATTTGACAAAAATTCCTCTGTTTTATTGAAAGGTAAAAGAGTTAACGGAAGCTGGCCGACATCATTGTGCGCTTCCGATGTAATTCTCCAAACTTCCGCCAGCGCCGGTGACAATGATTTTCTTGAATTCATGGCGAGTGTCTCGCCAATTTTGTCATGAAGCAGATCCACTTGATAGGTTAGATCGTGAAAAGCCCGCTGGTAATTGTTTTCTGCATGAATTAATACGGCGTTTTTTTCCTGATGCTCTTTATATCCCCAGTAGCCTGTTCCGATTAAGGCCACTGTAAGCAGCCCGATTAATAATCCTCGAAGCATACTGAATCACCTCACTATTCACAGAATATGTGTTTTCCGATTTTCTTGATTTGCGGCCGCGTCCATATCCATGGGCTTGTTGCTGTATCAGGATTGAAATAATAGAGAGCTTCTTCTGTCGGATCCCACCCGTTAATGGCGTCCATCACCGCTTTTCTCGCTGTTTCATTTGGTGTCAAATATATTTGTCCATCGCTGACAGCTGTAAAAGCACCCGGTTCAAAAATAACACCAGCAACCGTATTTGGAAATGTCGGGCTGTTCAGTCGGTTTAAAATTACTGCCGCAATTGCTACTTGACCAATATAAGGCTCGCCGCGGGCTTCTCCGTAAACGGCATTGGCTAAAAGATTTAAGTCATTTTGTGAAAAGCCTCCAGGCATATTCACCGCCATCGGCTGTACCGATTTCCCTGTTTGTTGTTTATTTTGGGCTGCTTGCTGTTTAGGAGCAGCCTGCTTTTGCCCTTGTCCAGCCTGACCAGCTTGTTGTTTTTTTGGCGGTACATTTTTTGCGAGATTTTTTTCGGTTTGCTTCCGCCATTTTGCGCGCAGCTCCTCAGAAGGCGCTGTTTGGATTTTTAGCGGCACTCCGCCATAATGGGTAAAGTCTCTGCCTTTTCGAATTTGTTCGTGGACAAAAGATTTATAATATTTTGTCGTATTGATAAGCTTTTGTTTTGTTTCAGGACCAACTAAACCATCTACTTCTTTAAGTCCGAAATTATTTTGAAATTTTCTAACTGCCCAATAAGTATTCCATCCATATACCCCATCAATTTTCCCATGATAATATCCGTTATATTGAAGTCTTGCCTGCAGTTCAATGACATCATCACCTGTCGCACCTCTCTGAATCACTTGTTCGCTAAAAGCATGAACATGCAGCTGATTGTTAGAAAGAATAAGAAAAACGATTAAAACAAAAGCGTTTGCGAGCAGATATTTCATGTTTTTTCCCATCATCATGCCTCCTCACTTTATATCGTTACATGTATTTTCTGTAGTAGATGTCATTTTATACAACAAAAAAACCGGCTCATGCCGGTTCAAAAATTTTTTTATCCTGATATTGTTTCGATATTTTGCTTGTATACCATGCGCGCTTTTTTTGCTTTATGAAGCCCAAACCACCATAAAAACACCATAAACGGAGTGACCCAAAACTTCCAGTCTTCATTGGAAAGCAAGATATAATTGTACGTTCCGTGCAAAAGAAACGGAATAACTAGAGAATAAAAGAGCCATCTTTTTTTAAGCCTATCATTCGAAAATTTGCTTTTTCCTAAATAATACCCCATGATGACACCGAACAATGCATGGCTTGGGACTGGAAAAATTGCGCGCCCGAATGCAAACTCCACACCGTTCGCAATTAAATATAAAATATTTTCCAATGTCGCAAAGCCGAGAGAGATGGACACACCATAAACGATTCCATCGTAATGTTCATCAAAATGAAAATGGGAGTAAATTGTAAAATAAAAAATAAACCATTTAAAAAACTCTTCCAATAAACTCGAAGCAAAGAAAGCTTGTAAAAAAGAAGAGGGAAATACATTTTCTGTTTCCAGAACGTATTCAATAAACATAATTGGAAAAACAAGCAGCGCACCGAAAATAAACGTCCGAACAACCATGTAAAGGGGTTCCATTTCATATTGATCCTTCAAATAAAAATATGAAAGTATTGCCAGCCCTGGTGCAATGCCTGCTGTAATAATCGCAATCATAATGACAGCCTCTTTTCTTCTAGTATCTCCTTATTTATGTATAGATTTATCAGAATGTTCCTTTTAAAATAAAACAAAATAAAAGAATGAGAAATGATGATTCATGTTAGAGCAGCAGTAAGTTGTTAAAAACATCCTTTTGATAAAATGGTAACATGTATATGACAAAATGAAAATCAAAAATAAGCATGAAAAAATGAAACTTTAATGAAAGGGATAAAAAGATGAAGAAAGTATTGATTTTACATACAGGCGGTACAATTTCAATGCTGGAAGATGAACAAAGCGGTGCAGTGAGACCAGAAGGGTCCAATCCTCTAACAAATTTTTCATTGAATGTAAACAATGTACAAACAATCGTAAAAGAGCTTTTTAACTTGCCTTCCCCGCATATAACTCCTAAGGAAATGCTGGAAATTAAAAAAGAAATCGAACATCATGCCAAAAATGGAAGCATCGACGGTGTCGTCGTCACTCATGGAACGGATACTTTAGAAGAAACAGCTTATTTTTTAGATTTGACTCTTGACCTTCCCATCCCCGTTGTTGTAACGGGTGCGATGAGGTCAAATAATGAACTCGGATCAGACGGATTATATAATTTATTGATGTCCATAAAAGTTGCTGCTTCCGACAAAGCGAAAAACCTTGGTGTGTTAGTTGTCATGAATGACGAGATTCATACAGCAAAAAACGTCACAAAAACGCATACAAGCAATATCGCTACATTCCAAAGTCCGCAATACGGACCGATCGGTATTGTGAACAAAAAAATTCTGGCATTTCATCACTATCCGTTAAGAAAAGAAACATATAGTATAACGAAAATCTCTAAACATGTGCTCCTTTTAAAGGCGTATGCAGGCATGGATGAAAAAATAATGGAAGCAGTTGAAGGACTGAATCCGGATGGAATCGTCATTGAAGCTTTAGGGCAAGGAAATTTGCCGCCGGCTTTAGTCCCCGGCATGAAACGGCTTATTGAGAAGAAAGTGCCGATCGTCATTGTCTCACGATGTTTTAACGGCATTGTGCAGGATGTCTATGATTATCAGGGCGGAGGAAAACATTTAAAACAGCTTGGCGTTATATTTTCGAACGGATTAAACGGGCAAAAAGCTAGAATAAAGCTTTTAGTGGCTTTAGAAAAAACGAGCGATTTAACTGAAATAGAAGAAATGTTTTCGAAATAATAAGCTGTTGTGATGATCAACACAAATTTTACTAAAAAATGTTACAAGTAAAGGGGTGTCTAATAAGCCGTTTTTACGGCTTATTGACGTCCCCATTAATGTGTTAGAAACGTTGATATATCGGTGTTTATGATTTTTTGTTTTCAATGGCGATTTGATTTCTGGACGGCCCCACAACTTATGAAAGCAACAAAATCAAGTAGAGAAAAACGGATTGTTTTTCTCTACTTGATTATTTTCGGGACATCCCCTATTTTTATACTCTTTTGATAATTTCTTCTGCGATCAATTCCCCGTGAAATCTGCCGTTTTCGATAAAAATCTCATTCGCATCATTTCCAGCTGCGATGACACCGGCTATAAAAATCCCGTTTACATTCGTTTCCATTGTATCGGGATTGTAGTAAGGTCTGCCTGTCTGCTCATCAATAAGTACACCCATTTTTTTCAAAAAGTTATGATCTGGATGGTAGCCAGTCATGGCAAAGACAAAATCACAAGGAATAGTTTTTTCTTCTGTTCCGTTCACAATATAACTAATAGAGTCATTTTTAATTTCTTTTACATCTGCCCGAAATTCCATTTTTATATAGCCTTTTTTGATAAGAGAATCAAATTCCGGCAATATCCAAGGCTTAATGCTTGAAGAATACCCGCTTCCTCGGTACAATACAGTTACTCTAGCCCCGGCTTTATAAAGCTCAAGCGCGGCATCAACACTTGAGTTTTTCCCGCCGATCACAACGACATCTTTATCAAAATATGGATGAGCTTCTTTAAAATAATGGAAAACGTGGGGCAGATTTTCGCCTGGAACATTCATGTAATTTGGATTATCATAATAACCTGTAGCAATCACAACAAATGACGCACGATATTTTCCTTTTTCCGTCGTTACCATGAACGTTCCGTCCTGCTGCTTTTCTACCTTCTCTACTTTTTCATATGTATGAATGCGCAAATTTTTTCGCTTCACAACTTCCCGGTAGTAAGCAAGCGCTTGATTGCGGACAGGCTTTCGGTTTTCTGTGATAAATGGGACTCCGCCAATTTCAAGCCTGTCTGCTGTGCTGAAAAAGGTTTGATGTGTTGGAAAGCGATAAATGGAATCAACAATATTTCCTTTTTCAATAACTAAAGGATTTATTCCTTTTTCCTTCAATTCGATCGCAGCCGATAGTCCACATGGACCTCCGCCGACAATGATCACTTTTTCTTCTTGCATCATGATCACTCCTATAGCATTAAGCGGCTGGTGACAAAAGAAAAATTTCCCCTACATTATCATAGGGGAAACTGCAAAACGATGCAAATATTATACCCATCCGCGATATCTGCATGCTTCTGCCATTTTTCTTACGCCTACCATATATGCAGCAAGCCGCATATCTACTCTTCTGTTTTGCGCCGTTTCATATACAGTGTTAAATGCTTTCACCATCATTTTTTCCAATTTTTCTTCCACTTCTTCTTCAGACCAATAGTAGCCCTGATTATTTTGAACCCATTCGAAATAAGAAACCGTTACTCCTCCCGCGCTTGCCAATACGTCAGGCACGAGTAAAATTCCCCGGTCCGTTAAGATTTGAGTGGCTTCAACAGTTGTCGGACCGTTGGCTGCTTCTACGACAATTTGAGCCCGAATATTATGGGCATTTTCTTCTGTAATTTGGTTTTCAATCGCCGCAGGAACTAAAATTTCGCAATCAAGTTCTAACAATTCTTTATTAGTGATCGTATCATTAAACAATTTCGTAACAGTTCCGAAGCTGTCGCGCCGGTCTAATAAATAATCGATGTCTAGTCCGTCTGGATCGTACAGACCGCCGTATGCATCGGAAATACCTACAACTTTTGCTCCGGCATCATGCATAAATTTTGCTAAATAACCGCCTGCATTTCCAAATCCTTGGACAACGACCCTAGCCCCTTGTAAAGAAATTCCACGCTTCTTCGCTGCTTCGCGAATGCAAATGGTCACGCCTTTTGCCGTTGCCGATTCACGGCCATGTGAACCGCCGAGAACGAGAGGCTTGCCGGTAATAAATCCTGGCGAATTAAATTCATCAATCCGGCTGTATTCATCCATCATCCAAGCCATGATTTGCGAGTTCGTAAATACATCAGGTGCAGGTATATCTTTTGTAGGGCCAACAATTTGACTAATTGCCCGAACGTATCCTCTGCTTAATCTTTCTAATTCCCTGAACGACATATCTCTTGGATCACAAACAATTCCACCTTTTCCACCACCGTAAGGCAAATCAATAATTCCGCATTTTAGACTCATCCAAATTGAAAGCGCTTTTACCTCGTTTTCAGTTACATTTGGATGGAAGCGAACGCCTCCTTTTGTAGGTCCTACAGAATCATTATGCTGCGCCCGGTAGCCAGTAAATATTTTAACAGAACCGTCATCCATGCGAACAGGTATTTTCACTGTCAGCATGCGAATCGGCTCTTTTAATAATTCATACACCTCTTCTGGATAACCTAGTTTTCCTAACGCTTTATGTATTACCTTTTGCGTAGCTTTTAGCACATCATGCTTGTCATTGCCTTCGGCTACCATAATAAGTAAACCTCCTATATGTTCTTTAATAATGAAAAGGAAAAGTCCACCTTTCATGACTTAGTATACACCTTCTATAAATTAATTCAATCATTAATTCATAGAAAATAAAGGGATACTGAATTTCTTGTTAAAAAAAGAAAGCGGCAAACCGCTTTGTTTTTTATCAAATAAAATACTAAATCTACGCAAAAAAAGCTGATAAAACATCGCTGAAAGGCGATGTTTTGTCAGCCTCAGGAAAAATAGTCATTCAAAAGACGAACAGCGTGATCCTTTATCAATAATTTTCCATATTCATGCAGTCTATGAGTTGTCATATGTGTCGGCGTTCCATATTCCGCTAAAATTGCAACAAGATGCTCCGTTTCAATCTTAGAGATGTCATCAAACAGCAGGTAGTATCGTCCCTGATATGAATATAGCGCGCCTTCTGTTATTTCGAAACGTTGAAGAACTTTTGCAAGATCGAGGACATCTTCGAAATTCAAAAACTCATACAATATATCTTGATGTTCATCCACTTTTACTTGCATTTCAATATAATCATCTAAAAATTCATCTTCAAGTTCTTCATCATTATTTTTGGAAACAATAATCACCATTCCCTGTGCTTTTAGTGAATAAACCTCGACCGCAATCGAACCGTTTGCATGAAAATCGAGTTCTTCACTTGCCTCATTGATCATTTCCCGGAAAAGCTGATGAACTTTTAAAGAGTTGTTCCATAGATCTTCTTTTGTTAAGCCGCGATCCGACAAATCATCTAGAGTCAGGAAAATTTTAATTTTATTATGATTAAGACGCTCGAGCCGCATCTTCTTCCCTCCTGCCGTCAATACATCATACGATATTGTATGTTGATTCTAAAAGATGGTTCTTTAGTTAGTAAACAGTTTACAATTACGAGGGGGTGAAGACAAGCATTTTTACTCACAAATCACATTTTTATTTCGTTTTATAATAGAGATTAATATCGAATTCTTTTTTCATAACAGAAAAAACCTTGTCGCGATTCATCCACTCTTCTTCGCTTTTCCAAAAATCAGTGCTTTTATCAATAATTTCCCATCTAAGCTCATGATATTCTTTTTCCGCTTTTTCTTCTTTCTTTTTAAAATAAACGGCTGTTGAATAGCTGAATGCAATCAGCAAAACGGCGAATAAGTGTGATGATTGAAAAAAATAGAATAAAACAAACAAAAGATCTGTTTCCAATCGTTGATATACGTTGAAATAAATAAACACTATAAAAATAATCACTTCCACAAATGTAATTATTTGCCAAACCAAACATTTCTGTTTATATGTTTCGAATTCTCTTTTACGCTCAATGAGCCCTTGCAGCATATGCTTGGTAGGTTGATCTGTATAGGGCAGATCTTTAATTTGCCTTTCCATTCGTTTAAAATCCCCCAAAGTTTTTTGTACAAGTTATGCATGATCTTTTTCAAATATGAAAAATTTTTATTTATTGGGGATTATCTAAAGGGATTTTTAAAACTTGTCCGACATAAATGTTGGAATCTTGAAGATGATTCCATTCTCGAATAAGCTCTTCGCCATTTCGGCTTTTATAATACTTCATCGAGATTTTATATAGCGTTTCGTTCGGCTGGACAACATGAGTAATGATGCGTCTGTTTTCTTCCATGTTTCCATCGCTTTCATTTCCAGAAATTTCTTTTCGGGTTTCGTCTCTTGTGCTGTTGGAAGAGGATTGTTCTTCAGTCGTTGGAGAAGCTTCCTGTTCATTCTGATTTCCTTCTTTGTCTGAGTTAGAGGAATTATTTTCTTCCACTCTCTCTTCTTGAACAGACTTCCCGCTATTATTTTTAATAATTACAGAGTCAAAATCTGAAAGATTTTCCCCGCTACGGTTTGATTGATTTCGTTCCAAATAAGAAGTTAAAAATAAAACAACGACTGGCACTAATATAAAAAGAAAGACGAGAATACGCAAAAGCGGATAGTTCATTTTCTTTTTTTTCTTCCGCCTTTTTTTATGCACTTCACTCCGAGACGGATATGTCCCCGTTCTCTCTTTTATTTCATCAATCATTTTTTCCCTTAAACGCTCAGCTTGGTCATGTTCATACGGACTTGTCATCTTCTTCATCGTCCCTCCCATCGCCTTTACTATTTTTCAAATATTGAAAGCGAATTTGCACTGCCGATACAAAGTCGATAAGAAAATGAGCGAAAATTGTTGTTAAAATATTCTCAGTCAGTTCAAATATCACTCCGAGAAAAAAACTGACGAACAAAACCGTTGCAAATAACAGCCATTTTGAAAGATAACGAAAATGCATGAAGGCAAAGATCAAACTGGCGATAAACAGTCCGAAATGGGTTTGCAGAACCCCGCGAAACAATATTTCTTCCGCAAAAGCAACGATAAGGGTCATCCAAAAAATTTCCGGCAAGCTTCTGTTTTGAAACAGTTTTTCATTGATTCCTCCATCATCGTACCAGCTTTTTGGCGCCCATTTCATAATTACCAAATCAATGAGCAGAACGATAACTGTTGCAAGCAAGCCAACAGCTATCGTTTCCCAACTCAATTCCCATAATTGAAAAAAATCCTCCGCACGGTCAAAAAAAATGAACCCTAAAATAATCGATATAAGAAGAAATAGCGACTGAGTGACCATGAGATGAAATAAAAGCTCTCGATCGGTCATGTTCTTTATCAATTCTTCTTGTCTTTTAATCACGCCTTCACCCACTTTGACGAAACAGCCTTTTTAATTCTTGCTTCCAATCCCACTTTATCATTGGCTGGGATGAATGAATTTTTTTTCGGATAAAAAAACGATCGTTTATTCCGCAATTGTCGCAGCAAATCGAAACCTTTGTTGAAGGTTTTTCCTGAAAATAGCTTAAAATCATGTTCCGCCTGCATGCTTTTGCTCGTAAAAATGCTTCCATGTCGGCTAATTTTTTAAATTTCATTTTCATTCGATCTTCAATCTTGCTCCATACATAATTTACGATCTGATCAGTCGTCCAATGATACATGTTTTCATCCAACATTTGGAAATTATATTGTAAAAATCTCCTCTGTACATCAGACAAGCCGAAGCTGCTCCACTCTTCATCTGTTAAATCAAAGCATCCCTTTAACCGAATCGTTTTAACAATCAACTCAATCTCTTTTTTTTCAGGAAATTCAGAACGTATTATCGACCGGGGAAACTCCTCGTCACCCTTTGCTACAAGTGCAATTGCAATGCTTTGGTTTCCATCTCTTCCGGCCCGGCCTATTTCTTGTACGTATGATTCCATGTCAGCAGGATAATGGAAATGGATGACAAATCGAACGTCTTTTTTGTTTATTCCCATTCCAAAAGCATTTGTCGCCGTTATAACCGAAAGTTCGTCATTTAAAAATTGCTGTTGAATCAACATTCTATCTTCATATTCCATTCCGCCATGATAATAAGCCGCATTTGTCATTCCCTTTTGTTCAATCCATCTGGCAAGCTCTTCCGCCCACTTTCTTGTGGAGCAATAAATGATACCCGGCCCTTCTAACATTTTCAGCCATTCGGCTAATCGCTCCAATTTTTCCTCTTGGCTGCTTACGGCTTCAACATTAATGGCAACGTTTTGCCTGTCAATAGAATGAATATGAAATGTTGCATCGGTTAAATGCAAGCATTTCGCGATATCGTTCAGCACTTCTTTAGTGGCTGTGGCGGTCATCGCCAAACAAGGAGGAGAACCGATCATCTCCCTTACCTTTCCGAGCTTTAAATAGTCAGGCCGAAAATCATGTCCCCACTGTGAAATGCAATGCGCTTCATCGACGACAAATAAAGATATTTGGATTTGCGCCAATGCATCCAATAGCCTTTTTGATTTAAACATTTCAGGCGATAAAAATATAAATTTGTAACGGTGCAATTGCCGAAAAGCTTTTTCTTTTTCATATCGGGTTAAAAAGCTGTTTAATGCAATGACTCTTTTTTCTCCAAACATTTTCATCTGCTGTTCCTGGTCTTGCATGAGCGACAATAGCGGGGACACTATTAATACAGCACCTTGTAAACAATAGCCAGAAAGCTGATAGCACAATGATTTTCCACCGCCTGTCGGCAGCATGGCAACTACGTCATGTCCGCTAATAACATCTTCAATTATTTCCTTTTGGCCTGTTTTAAAGCTTGAATAACCGAATTTTTCCTTCAGCAAAGTAAAAAGATCTTTCGTCATTGCCATCTCCTTATTGCAGCCATTGCCAGCCGAATTTGAAAATAGCTGTATTGATCTTGAAGATATTCTTTAACTGTTTTCAGCTTGTTTGTTTGCAGCTTTTCAATCGCTTGCCCGATTTTGAGCACATCTTCTTTGCTTACATAAGGTTCGAAGGCAAAATCGTGCATGTTTAAAGCAATCTCAACAATATGGTCCTCAATCGTATTTCTTTTAAGCTTTCGGACTGCTGCAATTTCATCAATGTCCAACCCCTCCGCCAACAAGCAGTACGTTTTTTCCGCCGATGCGGTTAGCGGGTGTTTTTTTATCAAATCTCGTAAAAGACCGAATAATATCGGATATTGATCAGAACGTTTTTGCAATTCGTTCACCATTTGAATGACGGCAGCTTGAAACATAAGCTTCAAATAAAAAGGATCTTCATTCGCAGCTGCTGCAAGCTGTTCAAAGGTGATTCCATTTTTTTTAAAGCCGGACAAACGATTGACAACTAAGATAGCTCCCTTTTCATCTAAACATTCAAGCAAACGGTTCATTTCCAAAAACGTTCGATTTCCGATATTTTTCTTTGTCTCTTTCATCTGTAATATGTATGTTTTGACAAAATGCAACAGCTGACCATTATTTGTTATAGGTAAAAATTTCGAATGGTTATAAACTAGATGGGAAACCGTTTGAACAAATAAAGATAAACGCTGCCAAAAAATTTTTCCTATATCATTGTAGGTGGCCCCATCCAGCTTATCAGGAAACGGTTTTTCTGACAAAAATTCTTGCAGCACCCGTTCGCCGTTCATTGTGACCATATAAAACTCGCCTTTTACTTGTTTGACATATGACAGCTGAACCAATCTGTTTAACAAGTGATTATATTCTTCAAGCTCGAGCTCACGGCAAATCCCAAATAAGTTCGATAAATGAAAAATAATGCTATCTTGAATCGTTTGAGAAGATTTTTTTCCTTTTAATAAATGAAAAACAGCTGCTTTCGATCGCTCGCATTTGAGCTGTTGAAAACAATAAAGGATAATTCCTTCCAAATAAGAGAGAGGCATTTGATCACCTTAAAAATTGAAACCTTCTGTTCAATCCTTATTTTATCAAAATTTATCCAATAATTGTCGAAAAATATATAATGAATGATTGATTTAAGTAAGTTTATCGAAATACTATGACTTTTCATCTTTTTTTATTGAAATGTTTAATATTCCATCTTACAATAATTATGTGGTATTCTGATTATTATATAAAACATTCTGAAGTGGAAGATAAATGTTTCTTTCTCTTTTATGACTTCTACTCATTTCATTTATACAGGAGGTTAGACAATGCCAAAATATACAATCGTTGACAAAGAAACATGCATTGCATGCGGTGCATGTGGGGCAGCAGCGCCAGATATTTATGATTATGACGACGAAGGAATCGCATACGTTATTCTAGATGATAACCAAGGGACGGTTGAAGTTCCAGAAGTTTTAGAAGATGATTTAATGGATGCTTTTGAAGGTTGCCCAACAGATTCCATTAAAATTGCTGATGAACCCTTTGACGGCGATCCTTTAAAATTTGAATAGCTGTTTCATCAGCTTTAAAAGAACAACCCCCACGGAAAAACGAATTTCTGTGGGGGTTTTGTGTATCATAATTCGGAGCACCGTTATGATGCGAAACATCATAGCGGCTGATCTCCGCTTTTTTGCATATAAATTTATGCATTTTGCACGTTAAATTTATGTTGAAGCCATTCTTTTATTCTGCCGTAAATCATTAAAAAGACAATGGCAATAATTGTTCCTTTAATGAGGTTAAAAGGCAAAATCCCGGCAATAATGACTTGCTTCACTTCTGCAATCGACATTTGCGGCATATTTAAAAACAGCGTATATGCCGGCAAAATGAAATAATAGTTCAATAAGCTCATGGCTACTGACATCGAAATGGTCCCGGCAGCTAAACCGAAAAGAACCCCTTTCATCGAACGAACTTTTTGAAACACGAATGCAAACGGCAAAAGGAAAAACAATCCGGCCAAGAAATTTGCCAACTGATCAATCGGAACTCCTGTCGCGCTTCCTTGAATGATGTAATGAAGCGTATTTTTAATCGCTTCTACAGCCAATCCTGCAATCGGCCCTAATAAAATCGTCGCCAGCATAGCAGGAATTTCGCTGAAATCAATTTTTAAAAATGCCGGAAGTCCCGGAAGCGGAAAGTTAAGAGCCATAAGCAAGTAGGAAATCCCGCTCAACATTCCTACAAAAACAAGTTTAAATGCCTTTGATTTTAACACAGTCCTTCTCTCCTTTTCTTTCTGTGATCCATCTTGAAAAGAAGGAAGGGTCCATCTCCTGCTTCAATAAAAAAACCCTCTACATTGACGCAGAGGGAGAATTGTAAGCAGGTTTAAATAAACGTTTCAATGATCATATTTTTTGAAACGCCTGAACCCTCATCTTCTCCCATCCAGACTATACTGTCGGCTCTGGATTCTCACCAGATCCACCGTAAAGGAAAAACACCTTTACGGGTCACGGGCTAAAAAAGCTTAAAAGCTTTTATCACCGCCGGTCGGGAATTTCACCCTGCCCCGAAGATGAATCCATATTTTTTTTATCTTCATTATATACAATAATAAAAAAAAAAGAAACTTATTTTATTTCATTGTCTTTTTTCTACAATTGCCAATATTTTTTACATCCTCTATAATAAAAAGGCATACATAATAAAGGAGGATTTTGTCGATGGCAAACAATAAAGTTGTCGAAGCTTTTATTGAAATTCCGACAGGAAGCCAAAACAAATATGAATATGACAAGGAAAAAGGCGTTTTTAAACTAGACCGGGTTCTTTATTCGCCTATGTTTTACCCTGCAGAGTACGGTTATTTAGAAAATACTTTAGCACTTGACGGCGATCCTCTTGACATTCTCGTAATCGTCACCAATCCGACTTTCCCTGGATGCGTCATAGAATCGCGTGTCATTGGCTATTTAAACATGATCGACAGCGGTGAAGAAGATGCAAAATTAATCGGCGTTCCTGTAGATGATCCTCGTTTTGACCATGTTCAATCGATTGAAGATCTGCCGGAGCACAAATTAAAAGAAATTGCCCATTTCTTTGAACGTTACAAAGATTTGGAAGGAAAACGGACCGAAATCGGCAGCTGGGAAGGACCTGAAGCAGCGGCAAAACTAATTGACGAATGTATCGCACGATACAATGAATCTAACAATTAAACAAAAAAGAGAGCTGTTTCTTCAGAAGCAACTCTCTTTTTCCCTTTTTACACGCAGTAAACGTTTTCAAACTGTAAAGTTTTGAACCTTGACAACATAGATCAGTTAAGATAAAATAATCAGAAATTTTGTTTTCATTTTTAATTCGTTCACTAGGGGGATCTTAGAAAATGTTTCATGTTCTTGTTTCTGACTCAATATCAAGCGATGGATTAGCACCATTATTGAACGATGAAAACATCAATGTCGTTCAGAAAAAAGTAAGTGAAGTTGACGACCTGGAAAAATATGATGCTCTGCTCGTCCGCAGTGCAACGAAAGTAACAGAAGAACTGCTTCAAAAAATGACAAATTTAAAAATTGTCGCAAGAGCAGGCGTCGGAGTCGATAATATCGATGTTGAAGCAGCGACAAAATACGGAGTTGTCGTGATTAATGCACCTGACGGAAATACGATTTCAACTGCCGAGCATACATTTGCCATGATGGCATCGCTTGTTCGTCATATTCCACAAGCAAATGTTTCCGTTAAATCAGGTGAATGGAACCGCTCCGCCTTTCTCGGTACTGAGCTATACGGCAAAAGCTTAGGAATCATCGGTTTAGGCCGAATCGGCAGCGAAATTGCCAAAAGAGCAAAAGCTTTTGGAATGAACGTCTTGGTGTTTGATCCATTTTTAACAAAAGACCGGGCGCAAAAATTGGGAGTAAACAGCTGCAAGCTCGATGAAGTTTTAGCGCAAGCTGATATCATTACTGTTCATACACCATTGACAAAAGAAACAAGAGGTTTATTAGGAAAAGAAAATATCGGAAAAACGAAAAAAGGAGTTTATTTATTAAACTGCGCCCGGGGCGGCATCATCGATGAAGAAGCATTAATTCATTATTTAGAAATTGGACATGTAAAAGGCGTAGCTCTTGATGTATTTGAAGTCGAGCCTCCAGTAAATCGGAAGCTGCTTGATTTTGAACAGGTCATTGCTACACCGCATCTAGGAGCATCAACGAAAGAGGCCCAATTAAACGTTGCCTCTCAAGTTGCTGAAGAAGTATTAAAATTTTTAAATGGAAAACCTGTTACAAATTCTATTAATCTACCAACATTAACAAAAGATATATTTGACAAAATACAGCCGTTTTATAAATTGGCCAAAAAATTGGGTCAGCTTGCTTCTCAATACATGAAAGAACCTGTTCAACATATCGGAATCGTTTACGAAGGAACGGTTGCTGAACTCGAAACGTCTTTTATTACGAAAGCATTTCTTGCTGGATTTTTAGGAGAACGGGTTGATTCAACTGTTAACGAAGTGAATGCTGGCCTCATCGCCAAAGAACGCGGCATCAGCTTCAGCGAAAAAATTGCTTCAAACGGTTCTGGATATGCAAATTGCATCGCTGTTCAAGTAGATGGAGATCATCGGACTTTTTCCGTAAAAGCAACGTATATTCCAAACTACGGTGAACGAATTGTTGATTTAAACGGTTTTGATATCGATTTTTACCCGGCAGGGGAAGTATTATATGTAGAACACATCGATAAACCAGGTGTTATTGGACGCGTCGGAAAAGTACTTGGCGACCATGGCGTAAACATCGCAACAATGCAGGTTGGACGTAAAAACATCGGCGGCGAAGCAATCATGGTTTTAACTTGTGATAAACTGATTGATGATCAGCTTATTGAAGCGTTAGTCCAGTTCGATGACATCGTTTCTGCCAAAACTATTCATTTATAATATTTAAAGGTGCTGGGAGGGCTTATCTCTCCTGGCTCCTCTGTTTTTAATCCTCCCAAAAACAAAAGACCGATGAAAAGCCCCATAATTAGGGCAATACCCAGCCTCCTCATTAAATCCAGCATCCGTTCATCCTCCTTTCCTCCTTTCATACATTCTCAATATTTATGATGGTGTCTTTATGTTTAGACCTATTTCCGTTCCTTTTGTTATGCATCAACTTTCAGGTCAATAAAATTAGGCGAAAAAGGCACTTCCACCGGTTTTGAAATATCAATATTTCCGATTTTTTTCGCATCAAAGCCTTCGAACTTCACTTTCTTAAAGCCGAATTCTTTCGCTGTCATTAAAATCGCTTCCAGCATAACTTCAGTATGCTCTGTGTTTTTCATTTTTGAAGCATTTTCAAAAGTGACCGTAAGCAGTTCATCATCCTTTTTCAATTGCTTAATTTTAACGGAATTATTAATGGAAGGTTCAAGACCGTCTTCCTTCCCTTTTTGCATGGCATTCATTGCATCTTCAATTGTTTCATATTCATTTTTTGATGGAACGAGCAAAGGATTGCTGCTATTTTTAGGGAAAAACAAGAAATAGGCTTTTTTCAGCAGCTTCTTTATTTGAAATTCGGAAACAAAATGTTCAGAAGGAACATGCTGCTTTTCATTTATAAATAAGCGCACCTTTTTATAATTTTGCCATCGAAATGTTTCTTTTAATACTTCTCTAAAATTTTGTTCATTATGGAAACGGTCTTTTATATTCAATTTTTCAAAATTTATGATCACCTCGTCATTCCGGCTTTTGCTTTCATAAATGTCTGCATCTTGAAAGGCAAAAGCTGAAAGATTGAAACGTTTCACATCGATCTTGTTTAAGACGTCATTTATTTGCTTGACGGCAGGCTCGAATTGATTTCCTTTAAAGCTTAGAGGAACGACATGCTGTTTGCTTTCATCTAAAAGCCCTACTGTGATAATTTGTTCAGTTGAAGAATTTGGAACTATGGAACGATACTTCGGCGAAGCCTCATTCGTTTGACTTTCGGTTAAATGACTGTTTCCTGCGTTTTCGGCCTTTTTGTTGTATGAATATTGGGTTTGTTCATTTTTGCTGTTGCTTAGCGGAAAAACTACTAAAGTGACGGCTGCTGTCAAAGCAACAATCGAAGCTGATGGAACAATGAATTTCAATATTGTTCTTTTTCTTTTTTTCTCGGTAATATTGTTCCAAATCTCGAATGAACTGCGGGAATCTTCTACTTTTGGAAACTCGCTTATCCATTTTTTGATTTGTTCATCGCTCCACCGAGAGTTTTTCACTTGAAACTACCTCCTGTTCTGTCATAGCTCCCTGATCTTTCGTGGCACCTTGTTCTTTCATAGCTTTATCTATATAATTTTTTAACACTTTTAAAGCCCGATGCTGGGTTGTTTTGACTTTGCTTTCCGTCCACCCCAACACCTCGGCTGTTTCTGCAACAGATAATTCTTTTATAAACCGTAAAATTAAAACGGTTCTTTGATTCACATTACAGTCATTCATTGCTTTGTATAGCATCTGTATTTCTTCTCGTTGTAAAGCTATTTCTTCCGGGAGGGGCTCTTGATCCGCAATTTGTGCTTGATCTAAATCAAATTTTTCCATTATTCGCTGACGGAGAGTTTTTTGCTTTCGAAAAAAATCAATCGCTACATGCCGAGCAATGGAAAATAACCATGTTTTTTCACTGCTTCGTCCTTCAAAGCTCGAGTATGATTTTAAAACTTTTATATACACTTCATGCACCAAATCTTCCGCTTGTTCCCGATCCTTCACCAAATAATATAAAAACTGAAAAATATCTTGATGATATTTTTCGTATAATCTTTGAAACGATTCATCCATGCACATACCCTCCGTTTAAAATATTTGTCGAAAGAGACGCATGACATGTTACAAACAAAAAAGAAAGGGTCTTATAAAAGAGACCCTCGGTGTCAATTTTTTTTGCTATTATTTGTCCGGAACACCTTCCCGCTTCGTTCGTATTCGACATCCTTCACGTTTAGGCGGTAATTTACAACCCGAGCAGCAGCAAATAAATAATCAGACAGACGGTTCATGTAAATGAGGACCGGATGATGAATTTTAACCTCTTTCATTAAAGAAACGATTAAACGCTCTGCTCTTCTGGCAGCTGTTCTCGCAATATGTAAAACGCTGGCCGCCTCCGTTCCTCCGGGCAAAATAAATTTTTCTAATGCAGGAGCTTCTTCTACATATTGATCGATTCGTTCCTCTAAAAAATGGATCATATCCTCCGTCGTTTTAAACGGATGTTTTTGTTTTTCGTACACAACCGCTATGTCAGATCCACAATCAAACAAATGATGCTGAATTTTTTCAAGCTCTTCGTAAATATCTTGAAACGCTTTATCTGTTAAAAACGTCCTTGCATAGCCTATGTAAGCGTTCAATTCATCAATCGTTCCGTAAGCTTCCACCCTTGGATCATCTTTATCGACGCGCGCACCAATAACGTTCGTCTGTCCTTGATCCCCTGTACGCGTATATAAATTCATTGCCAAACCTCCCTTCTGTTACGTGTGAAACAATAAAGATCGGCAAATTTTTACGATGTTTGCGGCAATAGTACGGTAAATGTCGTTCCAACATTTAATTTGCTGTGAACTTGTATTACCCCTTTATGGGCATCGACAATATTTTTCGCAATGGCAAGCCCAAGACCCGTACCTGCTCTTCCGCGCGTTCTCGCTTTGTCAGCTTTATAAAAGCGTTCAAACACAAACGGCAGATCTTCTTCACTGATTCCGCTTCCTGAGTCCTGAACATCTATTTTTAAACCATTGCTTTCTGAAATAATTACTTTTACAAATCCTTGTGCACTCGTATGGCGGATGGCATTGTCAATTAAATTGGTCAGTACTTGCTCAATGCGGTCCGGATCAAACGAAAAGGAATCCATTTGAACATTCAGCAAATATTCGAGGTGAATCTGTTTTTCTTTTGCAATGCCTTGAAATTTGCGAATAATTTTTTCAATAAAAGGCTTCAATTTGACATCTTGTATATTTAAGGAAATATGTCCTGCCTCCATTCTGGCCAAATCCAATAAATCATTCACCAATCGGCCCATTCGCAATGATTCGTCATAAATAACCTGAACAATCTCCTTCCGCTCCTTTTCGCTTCCTGCAATGTCATCGCGAAGAGCTTCGCTGTATCCTTGCAGCATGGCAATAGGCGTCCGCAGCTCGTGGGACACATTGGCAATAAAATCAATTCTTAATTTGTCGAGACGTCTTTCCTTCGTTATATCGCGCAATACAACGACCGCTCCTCGAACACGATTTTGATTATAAAGAGAGCTCATGATCACTCCCCATGTTCTGCCTTGCAAAGTAATCTCAGTAACCTGCTCGCGGTGAGTCGTCGTCACTCGTTTAAACAGCTCTTCAATAGCCGGCGGAAGCTCATGTTCCTTTTTCGGATTCATTCCGTTTTCATAATACCATGCCTGCAAAAAACGTTCAGCAGGAGGATTTGTGACTAAAATCGTTCCATCGATATTTAACGTAATGACACCGTCGGCCATGCTGCTTAAAATGTTTGAAAGCTGTTCTTTTTCTTGCCGCAAAGCGTTAATATGGAATTTCACCTGCCGGCCCATTTGGTTAAAGGCAACAGCTAATTCACCAATTTCATCGCTTGTCAGCTTCGGAACTTTCGTATCAAATTTTCCATTCGCCACTTCAATCGCGACTTCTCTCATTTTTCGGAGCGGATAAGTAATGCGGGTTGATAAAAAAAAGGCAAAAACGGTCGTTAATATAATAGCTATAAATGCTGCCATAAAAATATATTTAGTTGTTTGTTTTGTTGTTTCATTAATGGCCGACAAAGATTGTACGACAAATATCGCTCCAGATTGATAAGGCACTCCGACGATCATCATTTCATTGTTGAATTTATTGTGATCATTCGTTTGCGGAAAGCTTTTTACAAGGCTGATTTTTTCTTGATCTTCCAATACTTTTGACAGCTCTTTTTCACTGATGATTTCATTTAATGAATATTGAGCGACACCCGCCCCGTCATTTTGTTTTTGCCAATATGTTTTTCCACCATCAACGATATACACACTTGTTAGTTTATCAGAAAGTTCAGTTGCGATGGAGCCGGCTAATGGTGTATTTTGATGATTTTCCATAATAATGGCTGCTTTATTGGCAAGCTGGGTCAATTTTTGCTCGGCATCTTTTATATGATAATTTTCCATAAACTCGAGCAGCAAAATGGTTAAAATCGACAGAACCACTATCACAAGAAATAAAATGGTCATCCAAAGCTTGCCAACAACGCTTCTCCAAAATTTCATTCTTCAACGACCTCGAATTTATAGCCGACACCCCAAACAGTCACGATCATTTTGGCGGCTTCAGGCGAAACTTTGTTTAATTTTTCCCTAAGTCTTTTCACATGAGTGTCAACTGTTCGTAAATCTCCAAAAAATTCGTAATGCCATACTTCCTTCAGCAGCTTTTCCCGGTCGTATACTTTATCAGGAGTTTTTGCCAAAAAATAAAGCAGCTCGTACTCTTTCGGGGTTAAGTTGACTTCCTTGCCGTCGGCCGTCACGCGATGAGCATCATGATCGATTGTTAAGTGCGGGAAAACGATCACATTTTTCGCCGATGAATCGGTTTTTAAATAGCTTGTTTGTGACGCCCTTCTTAAAATCGCTTTCACACGCAAAACAACCTCTCTCGGGCTGAACGGTTTTACAATATAATCGTCCGCACCGACCTCAAACCCTTGAACACGGTTTACCTCCTCTCCTTTTGCTGTCAGCATAATGACAGGAGTGGCTTTCTTTTCTCTCAGCTGCTTGCACACTTCGATTCCGTCAATTCCGGGCATCATAATATCCAGAATAATCAAATCATAATCGACACAAAGAGCCTTTTCAAGCGCTTCATCACCATTTTCCGCCTCATCTATTTGATAATTTTCCCTTTCTAAGTACATTTTCAAAAGCCTGCGAATTCTTTCTTCATCATCTACCACTAAAATCGTTACATCCTGGTTCTCTGACATATTTTATTCCTCCCTTGATCAGGTTAAAAAAGAGCTGACTCAAATGATAATGATCCAAATTCCAGCATGTATCATGAGTCAGCCAATCCGTTTATGCATATGAATGTAAACCAGCTATCACAAGGTTTACAAAAATTAAATTAAACATGATGATCGCAAATCCGATAACCGCAAGCCATGCTGATTTTTCTCCATGCCATCCTCTCGAAAGCCGTAAGTGAAGATATGCCGCGTAAAACAGCCAAGTGATCAATGCCCAAACCTCTTTCGGATCCCAGCCCCAAAATCGGGTCCAAGCGATCTGCGCCCAAATCATGGCAAATATTAAAGCACCTAGCGTAAATACTGGGAATCCAATCGCTACTGAACGGTAGCCAATTTCATCCACCACATCCAAATTTAAATTTTTCACTAAAGGCTGCAACGCTGCAGAAATACGCTTTCTCAATATTAGGCGGATCACTCCGTATAAAATCAGTCCTACAAATGTGGACCATAAAACAGTGTTCACCTTTCTGGCCGATAAAATCGCCGGCAATTCCACAAAGCCTGCAAGCCGATCTTTTGTCAACAATTCTCCTTCGTGCGGCGCAACGAGAGCAGGCAAATGAAATTCCATTTCCGCCTCTTGTCCATTTTTATCGATCCATTTAAACACTGATTCATAATCCATTGCTCGGAACACGGTTGTGACAATGACAAATGCTAGTGTTGTGACTAATACAAACATGACAAATTCAAGCCAAAACGTCTTTTTTGTTGCTTTTGATTGATCCACAACCTTTGTTAAATACAGGACTCCGGCTACAAAGCTGATCGCCAAAATAGCTTGTCCGGCAGCAGCTGTTGTTACATGGATTTTCAGCCAATCGCTTTGAAGAGCTGGTATTAAAGGGCTGATTTCTGTCGGAAACATGCTGGCATATGCAATCAATAAAAGTGCAACTGGCAATGTAAATAAGCCAAGTGCAGACAGCTTATAAATAAAATAAATAATGATAAATGCTCCTACTAGCATCATACCAAAGAATGTCGTGAATTCAAATAAGTTCGAAACCGGGGCATGTCCAGCAGCGATCCATCTCGTAACGAAGTATCCCAGTTGAGACAAAAAACCGAGGATCGCCGCCGCAATGCCTAATCGCGCCCATCTATTCGTTTTTTCATCCTTTCCTCTTTTGTCACGGATGGAACCGCCAAAAAAGAATGTTCCTATTAAATACAAAATAAACGCAATGTATAATAAAGTGCTGCTAAGTTCAGCCACAAACTTCCCCTCCTTCATGAGGTTCTATTCTTTTAATTGTTTTTGGTCAACAGGCTTTTGAATTTCAGTATCGCGCAAAATGATGTCCAATTCATTTTTTAATCCAAACCAGTTTTTGTTTGTATGCCCCGCCAGCATGATTTTGCCGTTATCCGCTTTCAGCCATATGCGGCGATGCTGCCAGTACAATCCTTGAATTAAGCCTATCATAAAAATGGCTCCGCCGACACCGAGCACCCATAAAGTTAAATCTTTTCTTACAACTAGACCCGTTAAGTTTTTCGTTTCAATTCCTGAAAATTTCATTTTGTATTTGTTATTCTCGTTAGGTTCAATCGTTTGCTGGATGGCAACGAAACTCGTTTCTCCCTTCGGTCTGTCAGGTGCAATCATTTTAAAAACAAATGCCGGGTTGTTTGGCACTCTCGACCGCGTGGCTGGATTGCCTTCGTCATCAAAATAAAAATCTGGAAGATAGCTGGCAATTTCAACAGCATAGCCGTTTCCTAAATCATATTTCTTTTCTGGATTTAAGAGGTCAATGACAACTTTCCCGAAGCTTTTCCCCGATTTTTTATCGATAAGATCAAACGTCATTTTATTTAACTCATTCAGCTTGTAATTCACTTGATAGACAGCATAAGAATCAAATTTCAATGGTTCGTTGACGCGAATGCTGAAGTCTTTTACCTCTTTTAATTTTGGTTCTTCACCCGGCAGGCTGTCTCCCTGCTTTTTATAAAGCGTCACATTTGATTGGAAGTTTTTAGCTACGCTTCCATCGCCGACACGGTCAATCGCTTCCTGAAACACATCTTTTTCTTTTTCCTTTTGATAAGTTTCCAAAATGAATTGATGATGTTTCAAATAATACTCGCCATTTGTCCCGGGTATTTCTTTCGTTTCCCCTTCTCTTAACCAGAGAACCTCATCCACATACATCCCCGGGAAAAAGCGGAGCATGGCTCCAATTAAAAAAATAATCAATCCGATATGATTGACATACGGACCCCATCTGGAAAATCGATTTTTCTCTGCCAAAATGTTTCCATTTTCTTCTCGAATGCGATAACGGCGCGCTGTTAAATTTTTTTTAACTTGTTCTACATTTTTTTCAATATTGTCCACATATGATTCGCTAAAAAGGCGCTGTCTTTTCAAAAAAGACTCGTGCCGAGACACACCTTGATTTTTCAAGGCACGATAAAGTGGAATAACCCGGTCAAGCGAGCAAATCACAAGCGATATTCCAATCGATGCGATCAAGGTCATATACCACCAAGAACCGTATAGGCGGTGGAAGCCTAATTGATAATAAAGCTGGCCTAAAATTCCATATTCATCTTTATAAAATTGCTCTGGCGTTACGTTGGAAGGTATGTACAATTCTTGCGGAAAAATCGTTCCGATTGCTGATGCGATCAGCGTTATCACAATCAGCCAGACTCCAACTTTAACAGAAGAGAAAAAATTCCATACTTTATCGACGATCGTTTTATTATATGTTTGAGAACGTCTGGCACTTCCGTCATAACGCATATCATGAAGTTTTTCCGAATTGCCTTCGCCCTCTGCTGCCAAGGCCCGTCCGCAATTTTCACACAGCACAGTACCGAACGGATTTACATGACCGCATTCACATTTCACATGATTCATGTTGAAAACTCCCTAACTATGGTTTTATCATTTCCATGTAATCTCGAACTTCCCGTTCCGTCATTGGTGCAGTAATGATTTTGACAACCTTCCCGTTCTTATCGATGAGAAACGTAGTAGGCAGCGGATCTACATCATATGCATGAAGCACCTGCTGATTTTTGTCAATGACAATCGGGAAATTGAGTCCGTATTTTTCCGCAAATTTTTCCACTACTAATTTTGATTCGCCAACGTTGACAGCTAAAACTTCCACGCCTAAATTTTTATAGTGCTGATATTGTCTTTCAATGTAAGGCATTTCACGTTCACAAGGTTTGCACCACGTTCCCCAGAAATTGAGAAATACCCCTTTTCCTCTATAATCGGAAAATTGATGCTTTTTTCCTTCTAAATCAGTAAGAACAAAATCAGGCGCAGCTGATCCGACTTTCACTTTTTCTTTGCTCATAAAAAAATTTGAATAGAGTGTATATCCAAGAGCACCTAATAAAATAACAAGAATAATCGAGCGAGTAATGAGTCGCCTTTTTTTCATCGTGTGTACTCCCTTTGTTTTTCATTCGCTTGTTATTATATCATTGAATTTCCGTTCATTCAGAAAAATAATTTTGACGTTTATGTGACATAAAAACGTGTAAGCCCCTAAAGCAGTACATTGTTTGCAACGTTTTGTCGGTATAAATGCGAAAGCTTAACCGATTTTAGGCTAAACTCTCGCATGCTTGCCGTGCTGGGCCAGCGCCCGCAATCTCTTCACCTCGTGGGGAGTAATTTCGCGGAACGCACCCGGATTGAGCCCTTTTAAATCTAAAAATGCGTACCGTTCTCTTTTCAGCTTCAGCACAGGATAGCCGATTTTATCAAACATTCTTCTAATTTGCCGGTTTCTTCCTTCATGAATGGTAATTTCGATTATACACGTTTTTTTTCTTTTATCTAAAGAAAGCATTTTGACTTTTGCTGGTTTTGTCATTCCATCTTCCAGCATGATCCCTTGCTCCAGTTGTTTTAATTCTTTCCTTTCTGGAATTCCTTTAACTTTCGCTACATACACTTTATCAATTTCATATCGTGGATGCATTAACAAATTAGCAAAATCGCCATCGTTTGTCAGGATTAGAAGGCCTGAAGTATCATAATCAAGTCTGCCGACCGGAAAGATGCGCTGCTCAAAATCTCGAAAGTAATCGGTGACGACTTTTCTCCCTTTTTCATCTTTCACGCTCGAAATAACTCCCCTAGGCTTATAAAACAAAATATAAATCGGTTCTTCCCTTTCTACCGGAATCCCGTTTACCTCCACCTTGTCCTCGTCAGATACTTTTGTTCCGAGCTCTGTTACAACTTGTCCATTTACAGTAACTTTTCCGTCCAAAATTAATTGCTCCGCTTTTCTTCTTGAAGCAATTCCCGAACGCGCTATCACCTTTTGCAAACGTTCCATTGATCTCACCTCTCTAAAAATATTACCTTCTTTCGGTCTGGTTACACAAGATGAACGCATTTATTTTTTTGCAAATAAAAAAGCTAAGCTCATTAAAGCTTAACCGAAAAGGAGCGTAACAATTATTATGGAAGAAAGGATGGCTGCAAAATCCGCCAGCAGCCCAACCTTTATCGCATCGCCCATTCGCTTGATCCCAACAGCACCGAAATATACTGTAATGATATACAAAGTCGTGTCTGTGCTCCCTTGCATGGTGGCTGCCAGTCGGCCGATCAACGAATCCGCTCCATGCATTGAAATTAAATCGCTCATAATTCCTAACGAAGCTGTTCCAGAGATGGGCCGAATTAACGCCAGCGGAACAATTTCCGCCGGGACGTGGATAGCTTGAAACATCGGTTTTAACAGGTCCATAAAAAAATCGAGAGCCCCTGAAGCGCGAAAAACAGACACTGCCACGAGCATGCCGACAAGATACGGAATAATGGAAAAAGAAATTTCGATTCCTTCTTTTCCACCTTCAACAAACGCTTCATAAGTTGGAATGCGTTTAAAAGTCCCGTACAACAAAATAAAACCGATGATCAATGGGATCAGCCATATCGAAACAGCACTAATGAACACCATCGTTATTCTCCTTTTCTTTTTCGTAAATAGTAAAAATAGCGGTCAATCATAATAGCGGCTATGGTAGCAAAGAAAGTCGACAGAAGCGTTGGCACGACAATATCAGTCGGATTATGCGAACCGTATGTCATTCGTATAGAAATTACAGTTGTTGGAACAAGAGTCAATCCAGTTGTATTTAATGCTAGAAAGGTGATCATGCTTCTGGACGCCTGGTCTTTATTTTTGTTCAATTTTTTCAACTGCTCCATCGCCTTAATTCCCAACGGTGTAGCTGCGTTTCCTAGCCCAAACATATTGGCGAGCAAGTTTGACAGCATGTAGCCCATCGCAGGATGCTCAGGGGGAACATCAGGAAAAATTCTCCTCATCAGCGGTTTGAACAGATTCCCTAGCTTTTCTAACAGACCGCTTTTCTCAGCAATATTCATTAAGCCTAACCAAAATACAAGCACGCTGATGAAGCCAAAGGCAATGGTGACACCCTCTTTTGCACCTGAAAAGACGGCTTTATTCACTTCCTCCATTGTTCCGTTGAACATTGCAAATACGACGCCGATCAAAGTTAAGGCAACCCAAATAATATGAATCATGCGGAAACACCCAGCATATCAAAAAATAGATCGATCATCTTTCCAAACCAGCCATGCGGAGGCTCTACATCACCGTTTTCAAAATAGATCGGCACTTCTTCAATCGTTTCGCCATCGAGCAACACTCTCAATGTTCCTACTTTTTCTGGAACCTTTTCAGGATGGTTCTTCCACGAAGCCTTCGGTTTTGCTAGGAATAAACGGATGTTTATTTTGTTTTTTTCTTCCTCCATCAGCGGATAAACAATGTCGCGATTAATGAAGATGCGGTCTTTGTAAAACTTGTTGTCAATGGCAAGGTATCCTTCTTTTTTGATCGTCACTTGATCATATTCGCTGAACGCGCTGTTAAACATGGACATATGGTCGTTCCAATCATCGGGAGCATTTAGCGTAACAGCAATTAAATGTAAATCATCTTTTTCCGCAGTGGAGACTAATGTTCTATTTGCCCTCTTTGTGTACCCGGTTTTACCGCCTGTACAATATTCATATAAATTTAAAAGTTTGTTTTTATTTTTCCACTGAAATCCGTCTTTTTTATAAACTTTTGTTCCAAATATTTTGCGGAACGTTTCATTCTCCATGGCGTATTTCGTTAAAAGAGCCATATCATATGCGGTAGAATAGTGGTTTTCGTGATCATCCAAACCGTGCGGGTTGGCAAATTCAGTATTTGTCATGCCGATTTCCTTCGCCTTTTCGTTCATCATAAATACGAAACCATCTAAACTGCCTCCGACAAATTCAGCAATCGCCACCGCAGCGTCATTTCCGGACCTTAGCATAAGACCATAAACCAAATCTTCCAGCTTCACCTTTTGCTTTTGCTTAAGATATATGGAAGACCCTTCAGTTCGGACAGCGCGGTCACTGACAGTCACATTTTGATCCATTTTTCCTGATTCAATTGCTAAAATCGCCGTCATGATTTTCGTAATGCTTGCAATGCGCATTTTTTTATGTGGGTTTTTTTCAAAAAGGATCCGGCCGCTCTCCTGATCCATTAATATGGCGCTTTCTGCACTAACTTCAATCGTATGAGTTGCATGAGCTGTCGGGATAAAAAAATGGCCTATCAATATAAAAAGAATGAATACATTAATACGTGATGTCCATTTGTTCATTAATGCTTTCACGTCCCTTTATTCGATTCGTTTTGTACAAGTTTATGCAAAGAAGACAACCGTATGAACGGAATTTGAAAGAATGTGAAATAAAAATAAGTCTCAGACTGCCGCCTGAGACGACTTACAAGTTATTTAATTTTTCAAAGAATAAATCTGCCTCTTCTTGAATAAAATGCTCTTCATTCTCGATCTCTGTCAATGAAGGCAATTCTTCGATCGTTTTTAATCCGAAATATTCAAGAAACTCTTTTGTCGTTCCGTATAAAATAGCTCTTCCCACTCCCTCTTCTCTGCCGACTTCTTGAATAAGCCCTTTCGCTAAAAGGGTCCGGATCGGCCTTTCTGACTTTACCCCTCTAATTTCTTCTATTTCAATCCGGGTAATCGGCTGTTTATAAGCGATAATGGCCAATGTTTCAAGCGCAGCCTGAGAGAGTGATTGGTTCATAGGAGTTTCCATCAGCCGCTTTAAATATGGTGCATGCTCCTTTTTGGTTGTGAGCTGGTAAACCCCTGCTACTTCTACAAGGTCGATCCCCCGTTCTTTTTTTTGGTATTCCTCTTTTAAATCTTCAATAATGCTTAAAACCGTTGCTTCGTCAATTTCAAGAACGGAAGTTAATTGCTTGATGGAAAGGCCTTCGTCTCCAGCCGCAAATAAGAGCCCTTCCAAAATGGATTTCCATTCAATAATCCCTAAACTCATGCAGCTTTTCACTCCCGTAAATATAAATTTCTGAAAAATTATGTTCTTGTTCTACATGAACGTATTCATTTTTCATCAGCTGAAGCAAAGCTAAAAAAGTCACGACCATATAATCCTTCCTGTCAGCTGGAAAGAAATCGTGAAACTCCTTTTTCTTTTTCGATGCCTTCAGCTCCATGATCATTTCCTTCATTCGTTTTTCGATCGGGATTTCTTCTTTTGCTACGGTTCGTTCGATTGGCTTTTCAATTTTTTTTCGTTTTAGCATTTTTTGAAAGGCAGCGATCATATCATAAACCGTTACGTTTCCTTTTTGCAAAATCGGCTCTTTTTCCTCCAAATATTCGCTCAAGTCGCTTGGAGGCTTCGTATAGACAAGCGCCCGTTCACTTTCCAGTTCTTTCAGCTTTACTGCCGCTTCTTTATATTTCTTGTATTCAATTAAACGGGTAACAAGCTCATCTCTCGGATCGGACTGCTCTTCTTCGATGATTTCCTCGTCTGACCACTCTTCCTCCTGTCTTGGAAGGAGCATTTTGCTTTTAATCGACAATAATGTGGCTGCCATCACTAAATATTCACTGGCAACATCCAGCTCAAGCTCCTGCATCGTGTGAATATATTCCATATACTGTTCTGTTATTTCGCTGACAGGGATGTCATATATATCAATTTCTAAACGATGAATTAAATGCAAAAGCAAATCTAACGGACCTTCAAAAGCTTCTAACTTTACTAGATACATTATCTGATCATCACCCTCGATAAATGGCTAATTTTTAGTATAGACCAATAGAAAAATACATCCAATACTCTTTTTCAACAAAGCTCATTTTTGTTTATTTTAAATCAGGCATGAATACTTTCTTTTTTGCAGCCATTTTCATAAACTATAACATATATAGTAGAAAAAAGGAGTTTTCTCAATATGTACCCACCTGAATATATTGAGTTTTTATATCATTTTCATTGTGACCGGGATTATTTTGAATGTCATGAAATTTTAGAAGAATTGTGGAAAAAAGATCCTAAAGAAGAGAGAAAACAAATCTGGGTCGGGCTCATACAAATTGCCGTTAGCTTTTATCATTACAGGAGAAAAAATCTCAATGGTGCTGAGCGGATGATGAAAAATGCTATTCGCATTTTAAAAAATGAAACGGCGTCTCTTAACAAACTCGGTTTGGATGATGAACAGCTCTTACATATTTTACAAGACACTTTTGGTCGAATTCAAAAAAGAGAACCATATAAAAGCATTCAGCTGCCGATTTTTGATCAAAACCTATACGAAATTTGCTTAACAACAGCAAAGGAACGAGGAAAAACGTTCGGTGAGCCTAGCGATATTTCAAACGTTTTTTTAATACATAAACATAAAACAAGGGATCGAACGGACATCATTGAGGAGAGATTGAAAAATTGGCATAAAAAAAGAAAAAGAAGAGAGTGATCAGCTCTCTTCTTTTTCCAATTGTTCATGGTCGCATTTTTCAAAAAAGGATTGAATTTGTTCGCTAGGAATAACATGTTTATCTTTATATAGCTCTTTTACGGCATTGATCATTTTTTTGCCGATTCCTTCATGACGATGGGACGGGTTTACGCAAATATGCTGAATTTCCACTATTCCTTTATCTTTCAATTCAACGCCGATCACTCCGATAACATCTTCTTCCTTCCATAAGAAAAGCTGCCAATTTTCGTCATTTTCATACGTTTTCATCGTTTGCTGGAGCTGCTTTAAATCCTTTTCACTCGGCATAAAGGAAAGAAGCCCCATCGCAATTTTTTCAAAAGCTTTCTTATATCGAACTAACATGCTGGATCCCTCGTTAATATATAACATTCTTTCAAGAAAGATTTTATGGGCAACTGGTGTTGAATCCCATTTATCATATTGCTCTTAACATTATATACATTTTCTTATGAATTTTAAACTGTTTTCTTTAAAGTTGGGCGAGGGATTTGATTAAATTTGCCATTTCAATTGCCGATAGTGCTGCGTCCCAGCCTTTATTGCCCGCTTTCGTTCCTACTCGTTCAATCGCTTGCTCGATATTTTCCGTCGTGACGACGCCAAATATTACCGGCACTCCTGTTTGCAGAGAAGCGTTCGCAATCCCTTTTGCCGCTTCATTGCATACGTAATCGTAATGCGTAGTGGATCCACGGATAACTGTTCCTAAGGCAATGACCGCATCGTATTTTTTGGACTCAGCCAGTTTTTTGGATACAAGCGGGATTTCAAAAGCCCCCGGAACCCACGCAACATCAATGTCGCTTTCCGAAACGCCGTGGCGGATGAGAGCATCGATTGCTCCGCTTAACAGCTTGCTTGTAATAAATTCATTAAATCTTGATACGACAATTCCGATTTTCAAATCTTTTCCGACTAAATGTCCTTCAATTTTGTTTATGCTCATTAGTATAACCTCCCGCTAAATATGAAGTAGATGTCCTAGTTTCGATTTTTTTGTTTTCAAATATTTTTCATTATCCTTGTTTGCCGGTATTTCAATTGGAACCCGCTCCAATATTTCAAGTCCGTATTCTTGCATTTCTTTCATTTTTCTCGGATTGTTTGTCATTAAACGAATAGACTTGGCTCCAATATCCTTCAGCATCTGTGCTGCAACAGCATATTCTCTTTGATCCGGCTGAAAGCCGAGCTCCTCATTTGCTTCGACCGTATCATAACCTTTTTCTTGAAGCTTATATGCTTTCAATTTATTTATTAGCCCGATCCCCCTGCCTTCTTGGCGCAAATAGAGCAAAATTCCGCTTCCTTCTTTTTCAATTTCACTCAATGCAGAATGAAGCTGCGGGCCGCAGTCGCATCTGTGAGAATGAAAGACGTCTCCTGTCAGGCATTCTGAATGGATTCTAACTAAAACGGGATGCTCCGGCTTAATTTCACCCTTCACCAGCGCAATATGCTCTTTTCCATCATACAAGCTGGTATAACCGATGGCTTTAAAACGGCCAAAACCTGTCGGAAGCTCGATTTCCACTTCTTTTTTGATTAATTCCTCCCGTTTTCTGCGGTATTGAATTAAATCTTGAATCGTGATCATTTTTAAATTGTATTGTTCCGCTATTTCTTTTAATTGAGGAACCCGAGCCATTGTTCCGTCTTCATTAATAATTTCACAAATGACGCCAGCTGGAAAGCATCCTGCCAGCTTTGCCAAATCAACGGCTGCTTCCGTGTGGCCGGCTCTTTTTAATACTCCTTCGTTCTTTGCAATCAACGGGAAAACATGTCCGGGTCTTTTAAAATCCTCCGCCCTTGCATCCGGCTGAATGAGCGACTGAATCGTTTTAGCTCGCTCATATGCGCTGATTCCCGTCGTTGTTGTTTGATGATCGATGCTGACAGTAAACGCGGTTTGGTGCAAATCTGTATTTTCCGCTACCATAGGGTGAAGCTGCAAACGGTGCGCTAACGATTCCGTGATCGGCACACAGACGAGACCTTTTCCTTTCGAAATCATAAAATTGATCATTTCAGGGGTGGAAAACTCAGCTAGACCGACAAAATCTCCTTCGTTTTCCCGATTCTCATCATCCACGACAATGATCACTTTCCCCTGTTTTAAATCTGCGATGGCATCCTCAATGGAATGAAACATTATTCTATCACCTCTATTCACTGTAAAAACCGTGCTTTTGCAAAAAATCAACGGTAATTCCGGTTGGCGCCTCTTTGCGGACAAACTTTTCTAAATATTTCCCGATCAAATCACATTCAATATTGACCTTATCGCCTATCTCCTTTTCCCCAATAATTGTTTCTGAATATGTGTGAGGAATAATCGAAATCGTAAAGGTTTGTTCTGTTAAGCCAAAAATGGTTAAACTCGTTCCGTCAACTGCAACTGAACCTTTTAATATCATGTAATAAAGCAAATCTTTAGGAGCTTTAATTTGATAATAAACAGCATTTTCCTTTCTTTCTTTTTTGACGATCGTGCCAACGCCATCAACATGTCCTGAAACGATGTGGCCGCCAAATCGGTCGCCAACAGCCATTGCCCTTTCCAAATTCACCTTTGATCCGGTTTTTAATGTACCTAATGTCGTTGCCGCCATCGTCTCAGGCATGACATCCACAGAAAAATAATTCGATTCAAAGTCGGTGACCGTTAAACAGACTCCGTTGACGGCAATGCTGTCGCCTATTTTTACATCTTGCAAAATGTTTTTTGCATAAATTTCTAAAATTACTGCTTGATTCGTTCCTTTTACTGATTTGATTTCCCCTATTTCTTCAATGATTCCAGTAAACAATCTTGTCCACCTCTTTTCGGAACGGAGACAATTTTCACATCTTCTCCTATTTTCGTAACGGACTGAATTTCAAATGAATGTGCCATCCTCATCTTTAATGCTTCATCGCCCATGACGGCTGATATTCCTTCAGGGTCTCCCAATATTTTGGGTGCAAAATACACGATTAATTCATTCACTGCTTCCGCTTTTAAAAATGAAGCATGGACTCTTGCTCCTCCTTCAACGAACAGGGAGGTGATGCCTCGCTCGCCTAATATTTTTAAAATATTTGGGATATTCCATTGATCATGTAAAGTCAACACTTCTATTCCTAATTTTTTCAGTTCCGCTTTTTTATTGAGATCTCCATCTTGGCAAATGACCCAAGTTTCTGCTTCCTTGTCAGTTATCACATTGGCATCCAGCGGAATTCGCAGATGGGTATCTAAAATAATCCGTATCGGTGTTCGTTTGCGATCCGGCAGCCGACAAGTCAGACTTGGATTGTCTTTTATAATTGTATTAACACCCACTAAAATGCCGTCGTGTATTTCTCTGTAACGGTGCACATCCTGTCTTGCTTCCTCTCCGGTAATCCACTTGCTGTCACCTGTTTTTGTAGCAATTTTCCCATCGAATGTTGCGGCATATTTTAATGTGACAAACGGAGTGTTTGTTTGAATGTAATGAAAGAAAACTTTGTTAAGTTCATGTCCATTTTTTTGCAATATCCCGGCTTCCACATCGATTCCAGCATCTTGCAAAGCTTTCACACCGCGTCCACTTACGAGAGGATTCGGATCCAAAGCAGCTACAACGACCCGTTTAATCCCTCTTTTGATAATAAGCTCAGAGCAGGGAGGAGTTTTGCCAAAATGGCTGCAAGGTTCAAGCGTGACGTACAGCGTTGCACCTTTTGCCTTTTCCCCAGCCATATTTAAAGCATGAACTTCCGCATGGGGTTCCCCAGCCTTTAAATGCGCTCCAAACCCGATCAGTTCCCCATCCTTCACAACGACCGCTCCCACCAACGGGTTAGGGCTCGTTTGGCCGATTGCTTGTTTCGCTAGCTGAAAGGCAAATTCCATCCATTTTTCGTCATTCATAAAGGACACACCTCCCTTTTGTTGATTTCAAAACAAAAGCCCCGGGTTTGTTCCCCCAGGGCTTGATGATCACTTTAACGAAAAGAAGGTATACTCAAATAAGAGTATAAAATCTGTTCTTTTTGAACAGTTTATACTCCTCACCTTCAAAAGTGATCCTTCTCCCATCCAGACTATACTGTCGGCTCTGGATTTTCACCAGATCCACCGCAAAGGCGTTCCGCCAATGCGGGTCACGGGCTAAAAAAGCTTAAAAGCTTTTATCACCGCCGGTCGGGAATTTCACCCTGCCCCGAAGGATGCATCATTCATTTTATGTTATTTTCAATGGGAAAAACGGCTGCTTCCTCTTGCTTCCCACCTTCCATTTTGAAGCATTCACGAGTTTTTGAAAAAGAAACAAAGCTGAAGAAAACAGCCAATTATTTTACTATTATCTCCCTTCAAACGGTCTTCTGTCAAGAAAGCAATCTTTGACCAATATGAAAAAGTGCCTTTTTATCGATTAGTTCTCTCCTACACTTGACCGCATCTACAAGAATTATATTATCAACTAAAGCTGAGCGGTATTCAGCTAGTCAGCAATGAACATCCAATAGACGAGTCCCCAAATAATGCTCAATACAACAAGAACAATAAATAATATCCAGTTTTTCATTCTCATTTTGTACATCCCTTTCTATTTGAAAGAGGAATTTAATTTTCATACACTTCTACTTTTTTCATTACATCTCCGTTTTTCATGCTCAACACAGTTTCCATGCCTGAAGTTACTTGGCCAAAAACAGTATGAACTCCATCCAAGTGAGGCTGAGGTTCATGAACGATAAAAAATTGACAAGAGCCTGTATCCCTGCCTGCGTGAGCCATAGAAATGGCGCCGGTTACATGTTTATGCGGATTGCCATCTGTTTCGCATTTGATCGTATATCCTGCATTACCAGTGCCGTTGCCATTCGGACATCCGCCTTGGCTTACAAACCCTGGAATAACGCGATGAAAAGTCAAACCGTCATAAAAGCCTGAATTCGCAAGTTTTTCAAAGTTCTTCACTGTATTTGGAGCTTCATTCGGAAAAAGCTCAAATTCAATTTTTTCTCCGTTTTCCATTAAAATGTAGCCTTTTTTGCTCATAAAACAGCTCCCTTTCATGAAAAAATTTTCTCTTTATTTTATCATAGAGTAAAACATAAAATACAGATGAAACGTTTTAGTATATATATACGTCTTAAATGGATGAAAGTTTTTGCACTCTATATCATATAGTCGAAGTCATGTTCGCTTAGGAGGTTAAGTGATGAAAAAAATCGTTTTATCCATATTACTTGCTATTGGATTGGCAACACCAACTACTAGTTTTGCTGATTCTGTTGTTGGAGATGTTATTGTCACGTTAGGCAGCGATTTAACGGAGCAGCAAAAGCAGGATCTCTTAAAGGAAATGGACGTACCAGATAACGTGCAAACGGTCACCGTGACAAACGAAGAGGAGCACAAATATTTAGGGGATTATATTCCGAAAGCGCAAATCGGTTCAAAAGCGATTTCTTCTTCCAAAATACAAATTGAGAAAAAGGGATCTGGTTTAGAAGTCCAAACAAACAACATAAACTGGGTCACGGATGAAATGTACTTAAATGCGCTCATGACAGCTGGTGTCAAAGATGCAAATGTTTATGTCACCGCGCCTTTTGAAGTTTCCGGAACAGCCGCTTTAACAGGGTTGATAAAAGCTTATGAAGTTTCGACTGATAAAGCGATCCCTGAAGACGTGAAACAGGTCGCCAACCAAGAGCTGGTGGAAACAGCAAAGCTTGGAGATAAGATTGGTGACGAAAATGCTTCGGCATTAATTGCAAAAGTAAAAGAACAGATGTCCGAAAACGGCATTCCGAAAAATGACCAAGAGTTAAGAGAAATGATTGAACAAGCAGCAAAAGATTTGCAAATAAATCTTTCCGAAGATGATATAAACAATTTAATCCTCTTATTTAACAATATGATTAACGTCAATATCAATTGGGATGAAGTCGGAAACCAGCTTGACAAAGCAAAAGACAAAATTTCTAAATTTCTCGAATCCGAAGAAGGACAAAGCTTTTTGCAAAAATTGAAAGAATTCTTTTCTTCGATCATTGATGCCATCGCATCGTTTTTCCAATAATGAAAAAGGCGTCTTCAACTAATGTTGAGACGCCGTTTTTCGTTTACGGTTGACCGACTTCCGCTTTTAAAGGCAAATCGAGACTGACTAAATCCTCGTATGTTTCCCTTTTGACGACAAGTCTCGCTTCGCCGTTTTCAACAAATACAACAGCAGGCCGAGCGATCCGGTTATAATTATTTGCCATAGAATATCCGTAAGCTCCCGTGCAAAAAACAGCTAATATATCGCCTGCTTTTACGGTAGGAAGGGATAAATCCCAAATGAGCATGTCCCCGCTTTCGCAGCATTTTCCTGCAATCGATACAGTCTCAGAACATTCGTCATTCATCCGGTTGGCAAGAGCCCCCTCGTATTTTGCCTGGTACAAAGCAGGCCGGATGTTGTCGCTCATGCCTCCGTCCACCGCAACATATTTGCGTATGTTAGGGACGACCTTTTGAGATCCTATCGAGTACAAGGTTGTTCCTGCATCCCCGACGAGAGAGCGTCCTGGCTCAATCCATATTTCAGGGAGAGGAATTTGAAGCTTCTCAGAGTGTCCTTTCACAACTTCCACCATTTTTTCAACATATACATTCATTGGCAGAGGATCATCCTCTTTCGTATATCGAATTCCGAATCCTCCCCCTAAGTTTACAACTTTCGGAACAAACTGAAACTTCTCTTTCCAAATAGAAATTTTCCCAAAAATCTTTCCTGCTGCTAAAACAAATCCTTCAGTGCCAAAAATTTGCGAACCGATATGGCAATGGATTCCTAATAGCTGTAAATGCGATTGATTTTTTACAAGCTCAATCGCTTTTTCGATTTGACCATTATGAAGGTCGAATCCAAATTTCGAATCTTCCTGCCCGGTTGTAATGTAATCATGTGTATGTGCCTCGACGCCTGGTGTAACGCGAAGCAACACCGCAACTTTTTTATTCATTTGCTGGCAAAGAGAAGATAAAACATCAATTTCATAAAAATTATCAATCACAATGCAACCGATATTTGCCTCCAGAGCCATTGCAAGCTCGTCGATGCTTTTATTGTTTCCATGAAAATGAATTTTTTCCGGAGGAAATCCTGCTTTTAATGCCGTATACAGTTCACCGCCTGAAACGACATCAAGAGAAAGCCCTTCCTCATTTGCAAGCTGCACCATTGCAATGGAAGAAAAGGCTTTGCTTGCATAAGCAACTTGATATGGAACTCCTAATGATTCAAATGTATTTTTAAAAGAACGGGCTCGTTCGCGAATGAGTGCGACATCGTATACATATAACGGTGTCCCATACTGTTTGGCAAGTTCAACTGTATCGACACCGCCGATTTCTAAATGCCCTAACTGGTTGATTTTACTTGTTCCCTGTAAATACAAAGACTAGCCCCCGCTTTCGTGAACGTAAAAGTTAAAAATACATTACCATAAAACATTTTCTCTTTCAAATTTTTTTAAGGCTGCTTTTTTACGTTCTGCGGATGAACAATGCTTGGCCTTACTTTTATATGAGGCACCGACGACCTGACGATGATCTGCCAAAAGGCTTGAGGATTAAAAGGGATAAACGGCCATAAATAAGGCGTATTTAACGATCGAATGCTGGCAAGGAAAAGGATGAACAGTGTGCAGCCGATCACTAATCCGGGCACTTTAAAGATCACTACTAATAGCAGCAATACAAAACGAACGATTTTATTGGCTACGCTCAATTCATAGCTCGGGGTTGCAAAAGTACCGACCGCCGCAATGGAAACGTACAAAATAACTTCCGGCGAAAACAAACCGACATCGATGGCAATTTGTCCTATGAGAACTGCTGCAATTAAACCCATCGCCACTGAAAGAGCTGTCGGTGTATGAATGGCTGCCATTCTTAAAAGCTCAATCCCTATGTCAGCAAGAAAAATTTGAACAACAATCGGAATATTTTTTTCTTTGTTTGGTCCGATGTAAGATATAGCCTCCGGCAGTAAAGACGGCTGCACTACATACAACATCCAAAGAGGAAGCAAATAAATAGAAGCTAGCATGCCAAAAAAGCGCACCCATCTGACAAACGTTCCGGCCGCTGGCGCCTGACGGTATTCTTCGGCGTGCTGAACATGGTGAAAAAAAGTAGTTGGCGTAATAATGACACTCGGGGACGTGTCAACAAGAATAATGACATGTCCTTCCAGCAAATGAGTTGCAGCGACATCCGCTCTTTCCGTATAGCGGACAAGCGGAAACGGATTAAAGCCTTGCTTTACTAAAAATTCTTCAATTGTTTTATCTGCCATTGGAAGCCCGTCAATCTTTATCGTTTTTAACTCCTTTTTGATCACTTCAATTAATCCTGGATCCGCCACATCTTCCAAATACGCGATCGCAATGTCGGTTTTTGATCGCTCGCCGATTTTCATGATTTCATATCTCAGACGTTCGTCCCTTATTCTTCTCCGAATCAGTCCCGTGTTGACAACGATATTTTCCACAAAACCGTCACGTGCGCCGCGGATCACTTTTTCCGTATCCGGCTCTTCCGGCTGTCTTCCAGGATAGTTGCGGACATCGACAACAAAAGCAAAATCGCTGTCTTCGACAAAAAAAACGACTAAGCCTGACAACACTTGATCGACTGCTTCATCAAGCGTTTGAACCAATGTTACTTGCTGATGAACGAGACGGTTTTTGACAATTTCCTTTAAACGATTGGCTTCCGTTTCATGATCATTGATTTTCAAAAGCTCCTTGATCAGTTCGATGACATAAAGTGAATCGCAAAGTCCTGTCACATAATATAAATGCACTTGTTTTCCGAGAAGCGTAAATTTGCGCACGCCTAAATCAAAGCTTGTTCCTAAGCCAATATGATCTCGAAAAAATTTTTCGGTATCTTGCAGTTTGGGAGAGATTTGACTTTTTTCTTGATCGGTTAATTTCGTCATGCTATCGAATCCTTTCTCTTCATCATTCATGTTCAGCTCACCTTTTCCCGCCTTTCTATCTCTGTCTTTCAAAAACTACTCCGTGAGCTATGGCCGGGATCGATTCGTTCAGCTTGATCATCGTTTTACTTAACAGAGCCCCGGTTGCCACCATCAATACTCGTTTTAAATTTCCTTTTTTCATTTCTTGGAATATGTGACCGTAAGTTACAACTGCTGAACAAGCACATCCGCTCCCGCCGGCAAATGCTCTTTGTGCTGGATGAAAAATTAACAGCCCGCAATCTGAATGGTTGCCTCGGATGTCGTACCCATCCTCAAGCAATAATTCCTTCAGCTTCGGACTGCCGACTCCCGAAAGATCGCCGGTAAGAATTAAATCGTAGTCAGAAGGAGTCCGATTTAAATCACGAAAGTGCTGCTTAATTGTATCTGCAGCTGCCGGCGCCATTGCGGACCCCATATCATAAGGGTTTTTCCTGCCAACATCGATCACCTTGCCGATCGTTGCAGCCGTTATGGCAATCTCACTTTCGTCTTTGCTGATTAATACAGCACCTGCCCCTGTTACGGTTGTCGTCGCTGTTTCTGGTTTTTGTCCGCCGAAATTCGTTGGATGCCGAAACTGCTTTTCAGCTGCGCCATAATGGCTGCTTGTGGCAGCGATAATTTTGTTCGCGAACCCCCCATCGATCAGCGCGCATGCCGCAGCGACTGTTTCCATTGAAGTCGAACAGGCCCCGTACATACATAACAGCGGAATATTGAGCATTCTAGCTGTATAGTTCGATGTAGCATTTTGGTTCAATAAATCCCCCGCCAAAAACAAATCAATATCCTCTTCCTTTAATTCAGCTTTTTTTAAACAGCGGCTGATCGCCTGCTCCATTAAATTCCGCTCGGCCAATTCCCAAGACGGCGCACCGCAGTACATATCATCAAAATGAGCATCAAATGTTTCCTTAAGCGGTCCTTTCGCTTCCTTCGGTCCAACGACAGTTGCCGTTTTATTGACAAACAATTTATGCTGAAACACCCATGTTTGCTTTCCCGTTAACCGCATCATGCTATGTTTCCTCCGATCATATGACAAATTGCCTTTACAGACCAGCAAAATAAAGCCAATGAAACAAAGAGCCGCAAATTTTTCCTAAAACGATCGCCATCATCAACATAACGATTTTGTCATCAATGCCGATCCTTTTCGCTAATATCGGAAATACATTCAGCACTTCTGTTAATGCTGCTGCAAGCATTCCGACAAATATTCCGTAAAGGAGACCGATCGGGATAAACCAATAATGCGAAGCATGCAAATAGACGGGAGAGAGGCTGAACCAACCGCCGGACACGGCGCCAAGAATAACAGCCCATTCATACAAACGAATCCATTTTATTGTCTTCGTCAGCTGCATGAGTCTTGGAATGATTCCGAGAACAGATAAAAACGCAACAAATCCACACCCGACAGCCAAGCCCCCTGCAAACCCCGTAAACAAAAGCATGAACCATTTAATCATCATCATTTTTCACGCTTTCTTTGTTTTCGTTTATGGCGATGTATTGGTCGAGATCCATTTGATAATTAAAAATCTCGACTTCCAACGGACTCGGCTCTTCATTAAATTTCTTTTTAAAAACGTGATTAAAAAACAGAACCATTCCCAGCCCCAAACCGATGGAGTAGGGGATTTGCAAAATTAACGGCTTATCGATCTTATTGCCAGTGAAAAACTGATACAAATTGCGATGCATCCGCTGCATGCTGACATCTTCATGAAAGTTCATAATCGTTAAAGCCGATCCGACAAATAATAACAGCCATACAAGAAAAAAAAGGACGGGAGCAAATTTTTTTCGATGATTTTGAATTTCAACAATTGTTTGCGTCGGCCCAACAGGTTGGACATCAAGGGAAGGATCAATGGATTGGATTTTTTCTATGACGTTGATGACATCAATGACAACATATGTTTTATCTTTTGATTGAATTTGATGAATGATTTGATCCCCCATTTTGCTGATTAACGCTTCGTCTGCAATTATTTTCGCGATTTTGTTAAGCGTGATCCTTTCGTTCGGTTTTGCCTGAATACGATGCTTTAGACGCACATAAACCGTTTTATTCACGCCCTGTCACATCCTACTTTTTTCTAATAGTATGAAACGTTCGCCACTCCCTCATGCAAAATGATCAAGACCATTTATTTCCACAAAAAAGACCAAAGAGCTATCCGCTCATTCGGTCTTTCATTTGCTTTAATATTTTCTTTTCCAGTCTGGACACCTGAACTTGTGAGATTCCTAACCGTTTTGCGACTTCCGACTGTGTTTGATCTTTATAATACCGCAAATAAACGATCAGCCGCTCCCGCTCGCCTAAATCGTTCATAGCATCTTTTAATGCTATTTGATCAAACCATTTTTGCTCATTTTGATCTGCAATTTGATCCAGCAATGTAATCGGATCGCCATCATTTTCATAAACCGTTTCATGGATGGAGGAAGGTGCACGTACAGCTTCTTGTGCAAGAACGATATCTTCAGGTGAAATATCTAAGTAGTCAGCGATCTCCCCTACTGTTGGCACCTTGCCAAGTGTTTTGGACAGTTCCTCTCTAGCCCGTCTAATTTTATTTCCGAGCTCTTTTAATGAACGGCTCACTTTTACTGTTCCGTCATCCCGGATGAATCGTTGAATTTCTCCTATAATCATCGGAACAGCATAAGTGGAAAATTTAACATCATACGACAAATCAAACTTATCGACCGATTTCACTAAGCCAATGCAGCCGATTTGAAATAGATCATCCGCCTCATAGCCTCGGTTTAAAAATCGCTGCACAACTGACCAAACGAGCCGCATGTTTTTTTGGATAAGCAAATCGCGGGCTGCCTGATCGCCTTGCTGGCTTCTTTTAATCAAATCCCTGACTTCCTGATCCTTCAATTGTCCATTCGAATGTTCGTTCTTGACCTCCACATCCATAAGCTAATCTCCTTAATTACATAAAGCTTTGCTTTTTGTAAGATGTTTTGTTAATCGAATGATTGTGCCTTTATTTTTTTCCGATTCTATTTTCACTTCATCCATAAAATTTTCCATGATGGTAAATCCCATTCCTGAACGCTCCAGCTCAGGCTTTGTTGTAAAAAGCGGCTGTCTAGCTTCTTCAATGTTGTCAATTCCTACCCCTTCATCTCGAATCGTCAAATGAACGATATGGTCCTCTAGCGTGCAGGAAATATACACAATACCGTCAGGATTATTTTCATAACCGTGAATGATCGCATTTGTCACAGCTTCGGAAACTACTGTTTTGATTTCGGTTAGTTCATCGATCGTCGGATCCAGCTGTGCGATAAAGGAAGCTACAGCTACTCTTGCAAATGATTCATTTTGACTTACAGCGGAAAATTGAAGCTTCATTTCGTTTTTCATGACGCCACCCCCAACGTTTGCAAAGCCGCTTTCTCTGTCTCGGCCAGATGAATAATTTTAAATAAACCTGACATGTCAAAAAGACGCTTTACACTCGGGGAGATGGCGCAAACAATCATTTCACCGCCGAGATGTTTTATTTGCTTATAACGCCCGAGAATCACTCCAAGTCCAGAGCTATCCATAAAAGTTAATTGTTCTAAATTTAATAAAATATGTTGAATAGAGTTATTTTCGATGGCATCATTGACTTTTTGCCGAAGTTCCTCTGCTGTATGGTGGTCGAGCTCCCCTGACAGACGTATCAATAACACGTTTTCTTTTACTTCAAGGTCAACCGCTAGACTCAAGATCATATTCCTCCTTCAACTATGATATTGAATCTTTCGAGTTGACCTTTCATATTTCCTGCCTGAAGACAAAACTAGTGGAATTTCGCCAAAAATATCATTTTTCGGCCTTCGTCCATTCGCCTAGAACCCTTTTGAACAGCTTCCACCAGCTCGCAACGCGAACATCTTGTTTAGCCACAAGCTTGCTTTCAGCAAAAACCTTTCCATTCTTTTTCAGCACGAGGGTTCCAAGCTCATCTCCTTTTTTCACTGGCGCTACCAGGTGGTTTTTAAACATAATTTCTTGTTTAATATCATCAATGCTTTCGCCCTTTTTGGTTATAATGGAAACAGGCTCCGAAGTAATCAGCTGTACATCTTTATCGCTTCCTTTGCTCAGTTTTGCTTTTGTCACCACTTCGTTTCGTTTAAACAGAGGATGGGTTTCATACTGGGAAAAGGCATAGTCTAACAGCTTCGTGATTTGAGCATTTCGATCTTTTGGCGTTTTAGCTCCAAATACAACAGCAATCACCCGCATATTCCCTTTTTTGGCTGTTGCCGTTAAACAGTATTTCGCTTCGTTTGTATAACCTGTTTTTACACCGTCAACTCCGTCGTAAAATTTCACAAGCCGATTTGTATTGACCAACCAAAATTTTTTGTCTGTTCCTTCTCGTAAATAATCCTCATATGTTCCCGTAAATTTCGTAATTTCTTCATATTTTAATAGCTCTTTGGCAATAACCGCCATGTCCTTTGCCGACGAATAATGTCCTTTTGCAGGTAATCCGGTCGAATTTTTAAAATGCGTATTTTTCAGTCCGAGCTCTTTCGCTTTTTGATTCATCATGGATACAAACTGTTCTTCTGATCCTGCAATTCTCTCCGCCATCGCGACAGACGCATCATTGCCGGAAGCAATCGCAATTCCTTTTAATAAATCTTCCACTGTCATTTCTTCCCCAGGCTCCAAAAAGATTTGCGATCCCCCCATGGATGCTGCATATTCGCTCGCTCTTACTTTTTCATCCATTTGAATCTTTCCTTTATCAAGAGCTTCCATAATAAGAAGAAGCGTCATGATTTTCGTCATACTGGCGGGCGGCAGCGGTGTATCTGAATTTTCTTCATATAGTACTTGACCTGTATCCCGCTCAATCAATATAGCCGATTTCACTCCATCTACTAGTTTGACATTTTTTTCTTCTGCCCACGCAGCCGTTGAAACCCCAAAAAAAAGAACAAATGTTGCCATGACAGACAGTAGTAATTGTTTCATCTCCACATCCTCCATTCCTCATATGTAACTGCAATCTAATCTAATGAAATGTAAAAGACTCTAAAAATGAAATGAGAATGAATTTTTACTGGTAAAATTATCTGTATAAAACCCATTTTTTCCAATTATTAAAAAGTTATACAAAAAAAGAATCGGGATTACCCGATTCTTTTTTTCTTTCCTAATTTGTTATTGTTTCATAAATAAGGACAGGCTTTTTTGTTTTGTTTTTCGAAATTTTAATGCTGTAGTATAAAGTTTGTTTCACCTTTTCAATATCTTGTTGATTGCTGTAAATTGTAACGAATGTTTCTCCCTTTTTTACGTAATCGCCTATTTTTTTATGGAGGATGAGGCCGACTGCCAAATCAATTGCAGCATCTTTCGTCGCTCTTCCGGCACCAAGCCACATGGCGGCAGTCCCGACTGCATCAGCTGCAATTTCGTTTACATAGCCTTCTTCTTTCGCCTTTAATTCGAATGTATACGAAGAATGCGGCAATTTTGATGGATCGTCCACAATTGAGGCATCTCCCCCTTGGGCAGAGACAAATGTTTTAAAAGTCTCTAAAGCTTTTCCTGAAGCAATGGATTGCTCGAGCAGTTTACGCGCTTTTTCTAAACTGTCTGCTTTTTCCGCCATATACACCATATAGCTGCCAAGCGTTAAACATAGTTCAGTTAAATCTTCAGGACCTTCACCTTTTAATGTATCAATCGCTTCTTGGACTTCAAGAGCGTTTCCGATGGCAAACCCTAACGGCTGACTCATATCGGAGATCACGGCAATCGTTTTTTTGCCGACGTTTTCCCCTATTTTCACCATCGCTTTTGCCAGTTTTTTTGATTCTTCTATATTTTTCATAAAAGCGCCCGATCCGGTTTTAACATCTAAAACAATGGCATCCGCTCCGGCAGCGATTTTTTTGCTCATGATGGAGCTGGCAATAAGAGGAATACTGTTAACCGTCGCTGTCACATCTCTTAATGCGTACAGTTTTTTATCAGCGGGAGTTAAATTCCCCGTTTGTCCAACGACTGCAATTTTATTTTGATTGACTAAACGGACAAACTGTTGATTGTCTATTTCAACATGAAACCCCGGGATCGATTCTAGTTTATCAATCGTTCCGCCGGTATGGCCAAGACCTCTTCCGCTCATCTTGGCAACAGGAACACCAGCTGAAGCCACAAGCGGCGCAAGCACCAACGTAGTTTTATCGCCAACTCCTCCGGTCGAATGCTTATCCACTTTTATTCCTTTAATTTCACTAAGATCGATCTTTTCTCCAGAATCAACCATCGCCATTGTGAGCTCCGCCATTTCCTCTTCCGTCATCCCTCTAAAAAAAACGGCCATGGCGAAAGCGCTCATTTGATAGTCCGGAATCTCCCCGGCCGTATATCCTTCAATGATATAACGGATTTCTTTTTTTGTGAGCGCTTTCCCATCCCGCTTCTTCTCTATTAAATCGACCATTCGCATGCAAATCACCTTTTTCTACATTTTGGCTACGATGGATTTTACTAGCGCTATAAAATCAGCCCGAACCATTTCCGCCGTTTTCATGACTTCTTCATGCGTCAAAGGCTGTTTTAAAATACCAGCCGCCATGTTCGTAATACATGAAATGCCAAGCACTTTCATTTTGACTTGATTCGCCACAATTACTTCTGGAACTGTTGACATGCCAACTGCGTCTCCCCCGATCGCTCTTAACATCCGTATTTCAGCCGGCGTTTCATAGGACGGTCCAGTATTGGCAACATAAACCCCCTCTTTTATTTCGATGCCAAGCTCTTTCGCTGCTTCTTTTGCCAGCTGGATTAGTCTGCTATCGTACGCTTCCGACATATCGGGAAAACGGTCGCCAAGCTCAGGGCTATGTTCGCCAATTAAAGGGTTTTGTCCCATGTTGTTAATATGATCGGTAATCAGCATTAAATCACCTGGTTGATATGACTGATTGATCCCTCCGGCTGCATTTGTCACAATTAAGGAATGAATACCCAGCGCCTTCATGACTCGCACAGGAAATGTCACTTGCTTTACACTATACCCTTCGTAAAAATGGAATCTGCCTTGCATGATCGCTACTGTTTTTCCATTTAGCTCCCCAATTACGAATTGGCCTTTATGCCCTTCAACAGTGGAAACCGGAAAATAAGGAATGTCGCTGTATGGAATGGTTACAGCATCCTCCACTTCTTCAGCGAGAACTCCTAAACCTGATCCTAGAACGAGACCGATCTCTGGAGTTTGTTTGCATTTATCTTTTAAAAATTGAGAAGCCTTTTCAACTTCTTCCACAATTGACATTGATCAATCCCCCTGCTTCAATTCTGTTAAAAAGCTTGTTCCGTAATTTGGCATTTGCACGCCGAAATTTTCTGCAATGGTTGCTCCTACATCTGCAAATGTTTCTCTGATTGGCAGTTCTTTTCCTTTTGTATAGGTTGAATTATAAACTAACAGCGGAACATATTCTCTAGTATGATCCGTACCGTGGTGAAGAGGGTCGTTTCCATGGTCTGCTGTGATGATGAGCAGGTCTTCTTCCTTCATTTTTTCGAACACTTCAGGAAGACGAGCATCGAATTCCTCAAGCGCTTGTCCATACCCTTCAGGATCTCTTCTATGGCCGAATTTTGCATCAAAATCGACAAGGTTCAAAAAGGAAAGACCTGTAAAATCCCGGTCGAATGTTTGGATCAATTTGTCCATTCCATCCATATTCGACTTTGTCCGGATTGCATCTGTAATGCCTTCGCCGTCATAAATATCGGAAATTTTCCCAAGGGCAATTACATCAAATCCTCCGTCCTTCAACTCGTTCATAACTGTTCGGCCGAAAGGCTTTAAAGCATAGTCATGCCGGTTGGCAGTCCGTTCAAAATTCCCCGGCTCCCCGACAAACGGACGAGCTATAACGCGCCCAACCATGTACTTTTCATCCAAAGTCAGTTCGCGGGCAATTTGACAAATTTGATATAATTCGTTCAGAGGAATGACTTTTTCATGTGCAGCAATCTGTAAAACAGAGTCTGCCGACGTATAGACAATGATGGCTCCTGTTTTCATATGTTCTTTTCCAAGCTCTTCTATAATTGCCGTACCGCTTGCCGGCTTATTGCCAAGCACTTTTCGCCCGGTTCTTTTTTCAAGCTCCTCTATCAGTTCTTCTGGGAAGCCGTCTGGAAATACTTGAAAAGGAGAATCGATTTTTAACCCCATCAGCTCCCAATGACCAGTCATCGTATCTTTTCCTGCTGAAGCTTCTTTCATTTTTGTATAGAAGGCGAGCGGCTTGTCTGTCTTTGGAACACCTTTTATTTCACGTATATTCCCCAATCCGAGCTTCGCTAAATTCGGCAAATGCAAACCGCCGAGATGTTCAGCGATATGGCCAAGCGTGTCAGCACCTTTGTCGTTATAAAGCTCTGCATCCGGTGCTTCGCCGATTCCAACTGAATCCATTACAATTAAAAAGACGCGTTTATATGTATGCTGCATGTTAAATTCCTCCTGCCATTTGAAAGCGGTGATGATTATATTTTTTCCTAATGCTTGCCGAAACAGACGAGCAACTTGATTTTTAGCATGACGATGGCATTAAGCACGGGGGTGGTACATTTTATATACATCTTTTAAACGTGTTTTTGTCACATGAGTATAAATTTGCGTGGTTGAAATATCAGCATGACCTAGCATTTCTTGCACCGCTCTTAGATCAGCGCCGTTTTCAAGCAGATGGGTGGCAAAGGAATGTCGCAATGTATGAGGAGTCAATTCTTTTTGTATTCCTGCTTTAACCGCAATCGATTTTAAATTTTTCCAAAATCCTTGGCGGGAAATTCTTTTTCCATGATGGTTTAAAAATAAGGCATCCGTTTTATGCTTCTGTCTTACAAGCTTTGGCCGGCCCTTTTCCAAATATTCCTCCAGCGCTTTTGTTGCTTTTTCTCCAATCGGAACGAGCCGTTCTTTTTTCCCTTTACCGTAGCATCGGATAAATCCCATGATCAAATGGACGTCTGAAAGATTCAAATGAACCATTTCACTCACCCGAATACCTGTCGCATATAAAAGTTCAAGCATTGCTTTATCTCTATATCCAATCGGTGAGGTCAGCTCAGGCGTTTCAAGAAGCCGCTCCACTTCCTCAAGAGACAGCACTTTCGGAAGCTTCCGTTCAATCTGCGGTGTTTCAATATGGACGGACGGGTCTTCATCCGCAGCTTTTTCCCTTAACAAAAATTGATGGAAAGCGCGGATTGAGGCGATATGCCGGGCGATTGTCTTGCTGGATTTCCCTTGATCTTTCAAAAAATGCAAATATTGCAAAATATGATAGCGTTGAATATTTTGCACTTCTTGAATATTCAGTTTTTCGTTCAAAAATTGCTTGTACGATTTCAAGTCTCGCTCATATGAAACGATCGTATTGTTCGCAAGTCCTCTCTCAACGGTCAAATAATGAATAAAATCTTGGATATGATCGTTCAATCTTCTCTACTCCCCGTTTAAATAAAAGAATATTAAGCGATTCAGCCAATTATCGTTCTGTTCTTCCACAACGCTTGTCACCTTTACGGCAGATCCTTCAGGCTCGTCATAGCGATGGTAATCTTGATATTCCAAGTTAACCCATATAATAGCATAGTAGAACAAAATCGTAAATCCTGTAAACAAGATAAAAATTTTAAGCATATTCTTTACGGTTTTCGTCCATTTTTCCATGTTCGTCCTCCACAAGGCCATATTTTCTTATATTTAAAGATATGACCGTCTGGACAATCTTTATACGTATATAATATAAAAAAACCTTTCCCCTCGCGGAAAAGGCTTTATTCTTTCTTGTTATCTTCTTTTTCTTTTTCCTGACAGCGGTGGCATATGCCGTGAAAAGTTAGACGATGATCTTTAATTTTAAACTTCCAATCTCGTTCGACAATTTTTTCAACATCTTCTAATAAATCTTCCTGAATCTCATCAACGGAACCGCATTCCATACATACGAGATGATGGTGAAAATGAGCGGCTCCTTCCCTGCGCAAATCATATCTGGAAACCCCGTCTCCAAAGTTTATTTTATCAACAATTTTCAGCTCAGTTAACAATTCCAGCGTTCTGTACACTGTTGCGAGCCCGATCTCAGGCGATTTTTCCTTAACGAGGAGGTAAACATCTTCGGCACTTAAATGATCCTCTTCATGTTCAAGCAAAACACGAACGGTTGCTTCCCTTTGCGGGGTTAATTTATAGCTTGAAGAATGCAACTGCTTTTTTATACGCTCTATGCGGTTTTCCATGACACTTTCCCTCCCTCGCCGCATTCCTCATATATTATAACAAAATAAAAGAAAGTGTCCAACTGAAATAATTTTAAATTAAAAAATAAAATTTATATTAAATAATAATTATTATTTATAAATAAAATCAATCGTCCCTCTCATCAGGATCGGGGAAACATATGCTTCTAACATTGCAGCGAGCAATATAACGGCGATCAAGCAAGAAAATGTGACTGCATAGCCTGCAAACATTCGAAACGGCTGATCGTGGAACTTTTTTACAAAAAGCTGTCTAATGAGCTTGAAGGAAAAAGAAATTGCCGATGCGCTCATAATAAGAAACACAGGTATCAGCAGCAAATTTTGCGGCAAAACGGAAACGAATGACAGCAAAAATCCGCCCCATTTCATTTGATTTACTAAAAATCCGACTGTAAATCCAACGACCATTCCTTTTAAAAATAACATGATAAAAATAATCGGCAGACCAATGATCGAAATGCCTAGAAGCCACATAAGCCCTACATATTTTGTATTGTGGAAAAAACTTTGCTTGAACATTTCAAACGAGCTGGCAAGTTTTCCGTCCGATACTTGTCCAAAAAACAGGTTTAAATAATAATACAGATCTTCTTTTTGCGTAATGCTCATGCTGTTTACGATGATTGCGCCAAAAATTACTCCCATTATGAACAATATAAGCACAAATAAATAGACGGTTGATTGATCTTTCAATTGTTTTAGTAAAAAACGCTGAATATTCTGCATATCCTATCCTCTCCTGTCTTTCTTTACTAGATTGTATGAGAGAACGGATGGTACATATTCGTATTTTTACTAGAAAAAAAGAAAAGGCGCGAAAATTTACGCACCTTCCACTTTTCCGTATTTTCCTCCTCCCCCTGATTGCACATAAAGGGTGCCTTCTCTTGCCGAGATGATGGAAGCGGCGATTTTTTCCGGAACCACTTCGACAAGATCGGCGTACGGAACTTTGTGTAAAATATTCATTTCCGTTCCAAAATAATGCTTTAATTTTTTTAATGTTTTAGGGCCAATGCCAGGCAGAAAAGCTAGCGGGACTTGATGAATATAAGGGGGCCTTTTCTCCACATGATTTGTTTTATCCCCCAGTTCTTCAACCCGCTGTTTTACACCTTTTGTAATTTTTACTCCTCCGCATATTTGACAGCATCCCTCATCTGTCAAGCCTACTGTTTTTTGGCACGCTTCACAAAACGTTTCGTAATACTTTCCAAGTTTCGGGTTTAATCCGTAATTCGCCTCAATTTTTCTGTCGTTTTCTTTTTTGATCGCCATCACCAATTCCTGAAACGTCGGCGCTTTTAACAACAACTTCTGATATTCCCGCCCGATTTTTGGCAATGAATGGGCGTCTGAGTTCGTTAAAAATGGATAGGAAGCTAGTTCACGAATACGGCTTGCCATGTTAGTATCGCTGCTCAAACCGAGCTCGACCGCATCGATGAGTGTTTGATCAAAAACTTCTGTCAAGCTTCGCTGAACCCCTTTTCCGTACAAGCTTTTAAAAGGAGTAAAAATATGCGCCGGAATGAACAATCCGCCCAAGCTCTTCACTTTATGCTGAAGTCTTTTCCCTTCAACATATACCCGTTGAGAGCTTAAATGAATATTTTTTAAATGGGAGCTGAGCCAATGGGAAAATTCCTTCATCTTTTCTAAAGTCGGCATAAAGCATAGAACATGAATCGGCCCATTGCAATGTTCATCAAATATTTCAAGCTCCGTACCTAAAATAAGTGTCGAATTTTGATAGCGGACTCCCCCTTCCATTAATTCCTCATACTTTCCTCTTCTGATGCCATCTTCAATTTCCTTGATTACTTCGGGAACATGGCAATCAATGATGCCAATTATATCCATACCTTTGCTCTCAACTGCTTCTATAAAAATATTTTCAAGCGTCAGCGACTTGGCCCCCGTAATCTTTACCGGTTTTCCTGTATTTGTTCTGCCGATATGAATGTGCAAATCTGCGAAAAAAGCGTTCATATCTCCTCACTCAATTGTTTTAATGTTAAATATTGAACTGCATAAGCTGTTTTTGCATCGTAAATTTCTTTTTCTTCTATCAATTTTCTCGCTTCCTCAAGGGTTACTTCCAGCACCTCGACAAACTCGTCTTCATCCAAACTCGCTTTATTTTCCAGCTTTATCAATCCTTCAGCTAAATAAAGATGAACGAGTTCATCAGCAAAGCCCGGTGAAGTATAAAACGAAATGACATGTTTTAATGATCCACATCCATAGCCCGTTTCTTCTTCCAACTCTCTTCTTGCTGTGATTTCAGGTGACTCCCCTTTTTCAAGCTTGCCGGCAGGAATTTCCACAAGCTGACGTTCTAAAGCTTTGCGATATTGTCTCACCATGACAATTTTCCCTTCATTTGTAATAGGGATCACGGCAACTGCACCCGGATGCTTCACGACTTCACGTTTCGCATTTTCCCCGTTTGGGAGACGGACATCTTCCACATATACATCAATAATCTTCCCTGAAAAAATTTTTTCCTTCGCAATCGTTTCCTCGTTTAAACGGTTCATATATTCAACTCCTGTTCTATTATCCAATCATTCTTCATACATTCTACCATAATTAAAAAGGAGGCGGAGCGATTGCTCATGTATCGGAATTATAACCGGGTCGTGATGATTGGAAAGCCGAAGGAAATTGCTTACAGCTTAAAGGAAGCCGCAAAACGATATAAAACAGTCTATGAATGGCTTCATCATGAATATGAAACATTTGCTTTTTCAAAAAGTTTATACTACTTTCAAATTAGAAGAGAAAAAGAGAGGTGATCTTTTTGAAAAAGCGCAGATTAGGAACATCCGAGCTGTATGTGAGCGAAATCGGTCTTGGATGCATGTCGCTTGGCCGCGACGAAAAGCATGCGCGTTCGCTGATTGACCAAGCGCTTGAATTGGGGATTAATTTTTTTGATACAGCAGATCTTTATGATCAAGGCCTGAATGAAGAATTTGTCGGAAGGGCTCTTAAATCGCGTCGAAACGATATCATTTTAGCAACAAAAGTAGGAAACCGGTTTGAAGTTGGCAAAGACGGATGGTGGTGGGATCCATCCAAGAAATACATAAAGGAAGAAGTGAAAGAAAGCCTCAGACGGCTGGGTACAGATTATATCGACTTATATCAGCTTCACGGAGGAACAATCGACGACCCGATCGATGAAACGATTGAAGCGTTCGAAGAGTTAAAGCAGGAAGGCGTCATCCGCTACTACGGCATTTCTTCGATTCGGCCGAACGTTATTAAAGAATGGTTGAAACGCTCCAATATCGTTTCAATCATGATGCAATACAGCCTTCTTGACCGGCGCCCAGAAGAATGGTTTCCTTTGATTCAGGAGCATAACGTTTCTGTTATTGCCAGAGGGCCGTTGGCTCAAGGCCTCTTGACAGAGCGCCCGCTCGAAAAAGCCTCTGAGCGCGTCAAGAACAATGGATATTTAGACTACACGTTCGATGAATTAAAAGAAGCTTTGCACAGCATCGATTCAGCATGCCCGGATCGCACTCGGACGGAAACAGCCGTAAAATATGTTCTTCATCAGCGTGTTGTAGCCTCCTGCATTGCCGGAGCGAGCAAGCAAGAGCAGCTGCTTGAAAATGTCCAAGCAGCGAAAGCAAAAGATCTGCTGGAAGAAGAGTACGAAGCGCTTATAAACGCAACAAAACAGTCTCTTTATACAATCCATCGCGATTAAAACAGGCGGGGACGATCCCCGCTTATTTATTTTCGGATTCACATGACTGTTGAAAATTCAATTTAGCTATCCAGTTGATGTTCCTGCCGAAACGGATGGGATTCGCATGATCATGTTGCAATCTCAATGGCTAAACGATTGTTCATAGCACATAAACCGGATTTACAACTATATGTATCGGTTCATTGAACAGCGCCGTCCATTCCTATCTTGAAAAATTTTGGACTAATATATTTTGAAATCCGTTTAAGCTTGAATATTTTCTAATGAGGGGATCGAAGCAAATTTTGCAGTGCTTTTCCATATAAATGAAGAGGCACACGGTCTTCGCTAATATAATAAAATATCGCTAAACCGTTTTCTAACGAAAGAATAGTCCATGCTATTTCATCCGCAGATAGAGCAGAATCGTTATTCTCTTTCGACTTCAATTTTTCAATCGCCTTGGAAATTTGTTGTACCGCTTCCGTTATCATGTCAGACCATTTTCGGCGTACCGATTCTTCACGCATCGCATAAAGAAAAAATTCCATGTTAAGCATGCTCCACGTTCGATTTTTCTGCCTAACTGACAGGAAATATTCATCCATCGTTTCGATAAAATGTGAAAGCGAATGCTGTCCGTCTATGACTTGAAGAATGTTGTCCACATGCAATTGCATTTGTTGCTCCAAAATAGCTAAAAAGAGCTCTTCTTTGGAACGAAAATGGGCATATACCGCCCCTTTGCTAAATCCGGCATGTTCTGCAATTTTATCAACAGAAGCGCCGTGAAAGCCGAATCGAGCAAAGATTTCAACAGCTGACTCTAAAAGTAATTGCCGCGTTTCTTTTTTTCGCTCCTCTTGGGTTAATCTTCGTCTGACCAATTTGCTATCCTCCCTCTCTCTTGACAATCATACCATATAGCATTAACATACCAAATAGTATATAAATTCTAATCAGTATACAAATTATAATTTCTCATTATGCTGGACGCAACTATCAACAATGTCCTCCTAGATTTATAGATCATGAGTGAAAAAGGAAGAGGGGAAGAATGCGAAAAGAAGAAAGCCTTACAACACAGAAACCAACTTTGCCCCAAATTTTGGCTGAAACTTGTAAAATTGGAATTATTCAATCAAATCTCGTTCCGATGTTGGCTGGATTGACATTGGCATTGTATACGTATCAGATCAGCCTGTTTGAGAAATTGCCGGAAATGTTATTTGCTTTGATTGGATCGATTTTCGTAATGGGTGCAGCTGGAGCTTTTAACAACTTATATGACCGAGATATAGATTCTATCATGGAAAGGACGAAAAACAGACCGACTGTGACAGGAGCAATAAAGCCTAAAACAGTATTATGGCTTGGAATCTGTATGTCTATTTTAGGAATTGCAGCTCTTGCATTAACAACTCCTCTAGCAGCATTCCTAGGGTTTCTAGGTTTGTTTTTTTATGTTGTCCCATATACGATGTGGAGCAAGAGAAGAACAATTTATAATACGGAAATTGGCAGTATTTCTGGAGCAATGCCCCCTCTCATCGGATGGGCTGCTGTTCATCCGGACGTGACACATCCAGCCATTCTTGGTTTGTTTGTGATTTCAATTATTTGGCAAATGCCTCATTTTTATGCTATAGCTATTCGCAAGCACGATGAGTATAAGGCTGCGAAGGTTCCTATGCTCCCAGTTGTCAAAGGTGTTAAAAGAACATATATACAAACGAATATTTATTTAATTATTTTAATTGCAGCAAGCTTTCTTTTTGGGCCTTTAAGCCTCGGTCTTATGCTAGTAGCCCTTCTTTTAAGCGTTCTGTGGCTTATGTTAAGCATTTTCGGCTATAAAAAAATGGATTCAGAGAAATGGGCAAAATCAATGTTTCTTTATTCTCTGTTTCATATGACAATCTTATTTTCAACTGTCATTATCTATTCTCTTGTGGGAATTCTTTTTCATTTATAAAAGAAAGTGTTTCTAAACAAATTCATGGCGGCATAATAAATGTTGGGAATTAAGGGGCTGTCCGATGAGTTCCTAAAATGAAGGATCGGGGAAAAATACTACTGTGAAGGACAAAAATAATCTAATAAAATTTGTAAATGTCCTTCATAGAGGCAATGAAGTCCAACAAGAAGCAATTGTATATGCTGAATGTCCGTCATACAACTTTTGAAGAACCTAATGAAGAAAAGTCCTTCATAAGACTTCTGGAGGATATAAACAAGACAGGAAAAATGGTCTGTCCGATAAGTCCCTAAAATGAAGGGGCTCCAAAAAGTCAGTGAACCCTGACTTTTTGGACAGCCTCCTTTCCAGCTTTTTATTTAAAATCTTCCCATTTCAAGTCGCTTTCTGCGAGCAATTCAGCAAAGCTTTTCTGTTTTTCCCGCTTTTGTTCCTCTTTTCTTTTACGCTCCAATTCCAGTTTTTTTAATTTCTCCTTTTCTTCTTCAATTTGCTTCTTCATATCTATAAGCTTTTTCGCTTTTTCTTCGCCGATCTGATCTTTGAGATTCCATGCATCTTTCATGTTTTTCCCTTCCTTTGACCAATGCATGCTCTTTTTTATCCTAATACATCGTGAATATTCTGCATGTTTTTTTCCATCCATGCAATTGCTTCATCGATCGTGGCAAACTCTTCCGCTTCAAACGTCATTTCATCTTGAATCAGCCACACATCCTTTTTTTCATATCCCATTCCTCCTACAGACCAATGCAGAAGGGTGTACGGATGATTGTCATGGAGAAAGGACACCCATGTTTTATTTAAAGCAATGTTCTTTAAAGAAGCTAGACGTTCCTTCAATTTTGTTCCCTCATTTCACAATGCAGCTCATTCTTGGATTGTAAATTTGCATTGGACTTTTGAGCATGAATATTTGTTTTTGCCCGTGATAATCGATTTGCAATTCATCATCTAAAAAAACAAGCTTTGATCGCTCCACGTACACCGGGACAAAATTTGTATCAATTTTCATATCATCCTCATCAAGATCTTTCACAAGCCAAAGAACAGTAACACCGCTCATGACACAGCCGCAGCCATCTGTATCATATTTCAGCTTTATATAGCGGTTTTCGTTCATTTCCAATATCTCTTTAAGTTTTGCTTTCGCTGCGTTTGTAAACGAAATGTTCATAGGCTAAAATCATCCTTTTTTAATTTTGCCTCCATTCTATCATATTTTAGCTCTCTCCGCTTATTGAAGCAGAATGAACATAACCGATTAACGTTTTTTAAACATTTATAGAGAAATATTGACAAACTATTAGCCGGGTTAGTTGAATAAAGCTGTTGTTTTTATTTGTGAGAAATCAGTGTTATTTTCACAAGCAAATTATGACACGTCTATTTTCTTCTAATCAATATCATTGCATTCCCTAATACTTTTTTGTTCAATAAAAGCTTTGGCAGTTTCATTACTTTAGCGAGTTTGTAGCTTTTCAATTCAGATACACCATGTTTCTTTAAGGAATTTAAGAGCTCTTTTTCATCCCCAAATATTTTTTCATCCATAAACAAATCTAAAAAGACAAATCCACCACCAGGTTTTAACACTCTTAATGCCTCTTTCATTACTTCTGTTTTATTTCTTTCATCTTTAACTTCATGAAATGTTAGACAACTTACAATTATATCGAATTCATCATTTTTAAAAGGCAGTTTTGTGGCACTTGCTTTCAGAAAATTTATTCGATCAGAAACCCCTTCAATTTCAGCGTTTCGTTGGCATTGATCTTTCGAATATTCCCAATCGTCGCCCCAATAATCAATTCCAGTTAATAGGGACTCAGGAAAAGCCTTTGCAAGTTTAATAATCAGTGAACCGCTGCCTGTTCCTATATCCAGTATTTTTCCTTGCCCATCCCAATTCACCTTGGCAACAATTAAGTCATGTATTTTTGACTGATAATTTCCCCCAAATGCTGCGAATTGGTAATAAGAATAAGAAAGGATAAATGTAATATAAATTAATGGTAACGCTATAATACCTGACAAAACTCGCAGATATAAATTAATAGGTAAGAATGTCAACAAAATGAATAAAAGTGAAAAAAGCAAAAAAATTAGTAGTTTATTCATTCGAATCCAAGTTTGATACCTAGCATTTGTTTTCAAGTTATCAGCCATCCTTAAATCATAAACTGATTACCGTAGCAATTCGGTCATTGAATTGCTACGGCTCGTGTAGTTGACTAGCGAAAAGATACAGCATAAATTAAACTAATATTCATTTAATTTGGTGCTGTATCCTTTCCTTTAGTTTAAGTAAATTGTTTCACAATATCATGGTTTTATCAATCTTTATTATAAATAATCAAGTTTTGCTTTAAATGGTCGAACCTTTTTTTAACTCTACATTCGGATGGAAAATTTCAAAACTAATTTGCATTTTAAGCCATTTTGACTATTCAGGTTGTAAAATATATAGTGGAAATAGGTGTCGTGTTCTGAGCGGTTCTGTGAGGAGTTTTAACGACGAATGGGTTTGAGGAACTTCTCTGAACGATTTTTATTTTAGGAGGAAATAACATGGAAGTTTTTGTAAAATATTTAGCAGGTATTGATAACCCCGACCACCGCGACCGAACAGAGGAAATTTTGGCGTGGGTTGCTAATAAATTTCCAAATTTGAAACCGCAAATCAAGTGGAACAAACCCACGTTTACCGATCACGGCACATACATCATTATGTTTGCCGCAGCAAAGAATCATTTGAGCATTTTACCCGAAGAAAAAACAATGGTGCATTTTGCCGATGAAATCGCCCAAGCTGGCTACAGCGCTTCTTCACGCTTGTTCCGAATTCAATGGTCTGAACCAGTTAATTATGAATTGTTAGAGAAAATAATTGAATTTAATATCAAGGATAAGGCGGAGAATTCGAATTTTTGGCGGAAATAGCATAATATCGAAGGAGGAAGACATGGAAGTTTTTGTAAAATATTTAGCAGGTATTGATAACCCCGGCCACCGCGACCGAACAGAGGAAATTTTGGCGTGGGTTGCTAATAAATTTCCAAATTTGAAACCGCAAATCAAGTGGAATACGCCAATGTTTACCGATCACGGCACATTTATCATCAGCTTTTCCACAGCGAAGCATCATTTGAGCGTTTCACCTGAAGAAAAAACAATGATGCATTTTGCCGATGAAATCGCCCAAGCTGGCTACAGCGCTACCAAAGGCTTGTTTCGAATTCCGTGGAATGAGCCGGTAAATTACGAATTGCTGGAGAAAATGATTGAATTTAATATTCAGGATAAAGCAGACTGTTCAACTTTTTGGCGGAAATAGAATAGGATAGTCCTTAGAAAGCCTGTGAGGGCTTCTGAGAGGCTTTAAAGAAGTTGATAGCTACAAAAACGCTTTTTCTTCATGCCCCAACACTCTTGTTGTGGACGCCCTGACACAGCTAATGTCAAACCTTTTTTTAATAACTGTAGTTGAGCAATTTTCATTACAATAATTACCATGTAAAAAGAGACAAACGGAGTACCCCTTATGCCACATGAAGCTGTTTTTTAACGACA
>NZ_VISS01000025.1 GCF_007827555.1 Aeribacillus composti | reverse complement strand
GACGGGCATGATAGGCTGTTTTAGCCATGCGATGTTATCTGTCCATCGCTCCAGCGCAAAAAATCGTGCCCGTAGAGGCTCCATGTCAAGCCTTTTTTGCACACGCACCACATTCATAGCGAAAGGAGAGAATGGATAACTTAAATATTATCAATTTGTGTCTTGACAAAGGGGTGCATTACATAATACTGTATATGAAACGGTTTCTAGATTTAAAAGGGATCCGATAAAAAGAGATAATGCACAACGTGTAATAAATAAGGAAATTGGTTGCTTTTTAAGGTCTATTAATTCGCCTCAATTTATTGCAAATCAATTCACACGTTATCATTTCAATGGGACGAATTTATTTGACGTAATACAAATATTAGAAAAATTAACCGAAAAGGACCTAGAAGAAGTACTACACTTACATTTTTCTGATGAATCGAGTTCGGCACTAATCATTAAGTAAATGATACTTGTTATTTTTCTATAAATTTTTTTATTTAATGTAGTGTCAAGGTAGTATCCATCTATTAATTTAACATCAATCAATGGAAAAATACTATTTATTCTCTCCTATATTATTTTCATAACCTTGGATGTACAAACAAAAATAAGTAAAAACATAGGCTCTTAGACCTAATAAAAAACAAAACGATTCAAAAGCCCCTTTTAAAATGTATTATTCTACATTATTATTCTGAATAGAAAAATAATTTTAAAAAAAATAAATGATTTAACGGGTGTAAGTAGAATACATATATATACTAAGATAATATGTTGGAGTGAGAAAATGTCGTACTTATTAGATGTTCAAAATATTACAAAGCGATATGGCAATAAAGTTGTTTTAAAAAATGTTACATTCAATGTTCCGTCAGGATCAATAGTTGGCTTTATTGGTGATAATGGTGCAGGTAAATCTACTACATTTAAAACAATACTAGGTCTAGTTTCTCAGGATTCAGGTAGAATTAAAATCTTTGGCAAAGAAAATATACATAAACAGCCTAAGATGAAGGAAAAAATTGGAGTTGTGTTCGATGCTATGAATTTACCGGCGCACCTAACAATCAAACAACTAAATAAAGTTTTTTTGAGAATATTTAATACTTGGAATCAAGATGATTTTTTCCGATTGGTTAATTCTTTTTCTCTCCCCGAAGATAAACAAATATATAAATTTTCTCGTGGGATGTCAATGAAACTTTCTATAGCTGTTGCACTGTCACATAATGCAAAACTACTATTACTAGATGAGGCAACAGGAGGGCTTGATCCCTCATCAAGAGAACAAGTCTTAGGTGAGTTAAAAAGCTTTGTGAGAGAGAGTAGTGGTGGGATATTACTTTCTTCTCATATTATGAGTGATATTGAGAAAATTGCTAGTCATATTGTTTTTATCAAAAATGGTGAAATTTTATTAAATGAGAGAAAGGACAAGATTCTTGAAAAATTTGCAATTGTTGATATCAAAAAGGAACGATTATCTTTACTAAATAGAAATATAGTTGTTGCAAAAAGGGACTATGGTTCTTGTTCTAGAATACTTGTATCAAATAAAATGGAATTGCCAAAGGACCTTAGCTCTAAAAAGATTTCAATGGAAGAACTTAGTCTCTTACTAACTAACAGGGAGTGAAATTTAAGTGAAAGGTCTATTATTGACAAACTATTACCTAGTTTATCGAAGTATTTTTGCATATGTAGGTCTCGCATTATTGATTTCTGGTGTACTTTTATTTTTTTCAGGGCCTATGGTAAGTGGTGTGGCCGCTATGTTAATTATATTATTAATGACTTTGCCTTCACTTGAAGTTATAAAAATAGAGAGTAAGTCTGGTTATGATAAATATGTACTTACCTTACCGGTTAGTAGGTCTAATATTGTCCGAAGTCACTATATTTTTTACTTATCGGTTGTGATTATCGGAGCATTTCTTTCATATATTGTTATTTATACATATGATCTAATTTTTGAAACACAAATAAATGGCATAATTAATATTATTTCTTCTGGAATTTTCGTAGTTCTTTTAGCAGGTGCGCTTATATACCCGTTCCTCTATATCTTTGGTGCAGACAAATCTGATGCATTTGTACTTGGAGGAGGATTTGTAGGTCTATTTGTTTATTATGGAATCAAATTCTTAGTAGAAGATTTAATAGACAAATTACCGTTATCCATAGATTCGTCTTTATTAGTTCCGATTTTATTTATAGTACTTGGTATTACTGTATTTACTCTCTCATATTTAATTGCTGTAATTATTTATCGAAAGAAAGAATTTTAGACTATGTGATTAGTACATCAAGTAGGCGCAAAAAATCGTGCCCGTAGAGGCTCCATGTCAAGCCTTTTTTGCACACGCACCACATTCATAGCGAAAGGAGAGAATGGATAACTTAAATATTATCAATTTGTGTCTTGACAAAGGGGTGCATTACAAAGTTTCTGTCTATCAAAAAAATTATGATAAAGACAATGTGTATTTCGATATGTCTATAAAATGTAAAACTGATATTGTCAACAAAAAAATGAGATTATATGAAGTCCAAAGAAATAAAGAATTTTTGATTGGACAATATGCCGATTCGGAATTTGGCCAATTGGCATTTTATATTGTTGTGTATAGTTACTTTAATCAAGATAAACCAAGTAATAGCGTAAGAAAAATGCTGCGAAATATAGGAGAAGATGTTAATAAAGCAAATAAAATCCTTGAAGATCATATAGGGAAAAATTATTTTTCTTTGTATAGGAAAGAAATTGGAAAAATAAATATTGATAAAATAAATGAAGATCGTTGTGATGTTTTTTACTTGTCTCTTGAGAATAATATAATCCCAATTGTCCGAAACAAAAGATTGCCAAGTGCATTTGTGATAATTTACAATTATGGCTTTTATTTAAAGCAATTTGACTCCTTAATGAAAAAGATCATTTCACATTACAATTTAAAATTAAAGAAAGAAGAAACAAAAGAATTAAAGAGATTGTATTTAAAAAAATAATTACAGCGGTGATAGTTACGAAACTGATTTAATTTATCATAAACACTAAAATATGAAGTCTTAATTCATAGAACCTCAGCTTTTTCTTTATTATCGCGGTATCCCCCTATGCCACTCGTAACTCGTTTTTAATGGAATCAAAAAGATTAGTTTTTTAAACTAATCTCAGTTTGTCGACTTTGTCGATAAGCTGAAAGCACGTTTCTGGAAATCATGAAACGTGCTTTTCCTATATCTTTTATTCTTTTAAAACATCATTTTTGAAATGATAATAAATCTTTGGTGAAACATCTTCTTTTATTTCGATTCGATCAACCAAACGGTGAAGCATCTCAGAAGTTAGTTCATTGAAATGTCTATTAAATCATTTTGTAGTCTTTCCTCATATTTCTTTCGTTCACGTTTGGATTGATAGTAGATTTTTCCAGCTTAAGCTTCAGTTTATTCGAAAGCAGATTATTGATTTCTTCAGTTATTAAACGGTAATTTTCATTGCAAGCAATTTTCTGTTGGTTGAGCTTTTTCCATATTTTGCTCAACTTTTGTTAAAAAGTGCAAAAACTTCCCCCTATCTTTTAACACGGATCAAATGAACAATTTATTTTTCTTGCAATAACATACGCCAGTAATTCTCAATTCGATTGAATGTGTCATCGGCACGCTGTGCAACAAAATCTCTTGCCAATTGGTAATCTATATCCCTTGGTGAGATGCCTTTCGTAGCAAATGAAAGCAGTTGTTCTTTTGCTTTTGCAAGCACTCCAGACAAATCTTCTTCATTTTGAATGCTCTCAAACATTTCTTGATAATTTTTGATGACTGATTCAATTTCTGCTTGTGTATATACCGTTTTCCCAAGTTTATTCGTCATGGACAGCTCACGGCTTTGTTGGTATGTTAAAGGAGCATTTAGTGACCTGATTTTGGCTCGTGCTGCGATGAATCGCTCCTCTACCGATTGGTGATTTATGGCTATTTTCGTATTGTGGCGGACATAATCTTGAATCAGTTGATCAAATCCTTTTTTTACATCACCGCTTAAAAACGTATCACTGAAGTATTGAAGTGCAGCTGTTGAAGAAGCCAATTCAAGATGGGCTTCATAAGAATGCTGTTGTTCTTTACTAATTCCAAAAAGGCTAATCCCTAGATATGGCGACAAACTATCTACTCCGTCCGTTATGTGTTGTAAGATGGATTCTACTTTTTTTACTTCTTCATTACTTAGCGAATCGAAGTATTTGGATTCATATAAATATTGGCTGAACACAAGCCATTGATCCTTTGGCCGATAAGAGAAAATATCAGAAGGGTCAACGTTTTCTACGTGAAAAAACTTTTCCATCGGTATGGCCATCAAGCCTTGAACTTGTTTGATTTCATCCGAAATCGTAAGTTTATAGGCTTGTCCGTTTCGGTTGACTTCCACTTGTTGTCCGGCCAATGGATTTTTGATTTCGTGTACGGGTGGCATTTTGGCTCTATTTCGAGCGACTATTGCTCCGATATATCCAAGATCAATTTTCACGGTTATTCCCTCCTATCTAATTAATGGAAGGCAATGGTTCCACTTTGCTTCCATAGTAAAAATTCAACGCACTAAAGAAATCGATTGATTTACCTGTTTTTAAATCGACGATTAAAATGTGATTGCCATAGTTAAAATCGCCAGTTTCCAGTCTGCGTTGTGTTGTTTTTTTAAAGTATCAACAAACGAACTATAGTAGTACGGGTTTGGACCAAATTAATATTGTGATTCGTGCTATGTAAAAAGCGTACCTACTTCCAGATATCCCGTAATTGCAAAAATCGGAACTTGCAGAGTTCATGTTTGGTTGGTCTTCCGCAAAGCTTTTCTGCACACAATAGTCATCAAAGTGATAATTAAATTGAAAACCAAACAATTTCATTATTTATAATCGGCTTTTTAAATAAATAGTTAAATGATTATAAGGAAAAATTTAAATAATCTACCTAAAACTTTCTATTTTAAGTAAAATATCCTAGGGTTTGAGACACATCATCCAGAAATTGGATGGAATAAGTAGTCAATGAGGGATTGTTTGTTGCAAATGGTAAAAAAGTTAAAAATATCATAAGTATATCGCCTGATTTTAAACATGTATTATCAATTAGAGTGGGGATGCCGTTTACTTGAGGTCTTATTACGGAATTCTGTCTCGTCCAAAAGAAAGGCTTCCCTATAAAACAGATGGGGAATTTTAAAGTGGAATAGTTAGCGAATGTTATTGCCGCCGTTACATATAAAACCGTTGATCATACGATTCAACAATTTATCTGGACTTATGGTGATCGCGGAAACGGAAGGTTCTATTATTATGTCGGGGCTGAAATCCATGGTCGATGGCAAGGAAATAACGTTGAGGTTGTGAGCCATTCAGAAGGAATTTCTGTTACTCATAAATGGTAAAAAGGAAATTATTTTACTGGGATCATATTACTCAGTTTGGTACTCTTGCTGTTGTTTTAATGAGACATAACGAAGAGATTTGGACTATATCATTAAATGAAAATTTTGTGGCTGATTCCGCAGACTCCGAACATACAACTGGTGAAATTAGTTTATATAAAGCAACAATGAAAAAAATAAGCCTATCATCCTGCATTATAAAGCTTCGCAATAACATCTGCCGCCGGTTGGTATACGAGAAAGTAATCGATTGCCTAGGTGAAAATGACCTGGCAACCACACCCTTATGATTGAGGATTTGGTAAATTAATCCTGTATCAGCTAATGAGAAATGGGCAGAGCGAAAGTTGCCAGGATTGGCCGAAGTACAAGCAGCCCTCGAGCAAATGTTTGAAGAACTAAATAATGCAAATCAAAAAAATAGGAGGATTCCCACTTTCCACATGGGGGTGTCTAATAAGTCGTTTTTACTACTTATTGACGCCCCCTTTGATGTTTTAGAAACGTTGATATATCGATGTTTATGATTTTTTGTTTTTTATGGGGATTTGATTTTCTGGACAGCCCCGTGTGGAGAAACATTCCAAATCCATTTCAGAGACCCCCTATCTATCTTGTATTACACAAAATTTTTGACGGTACCTGAAAGGTAGGGGATTATCTATTGTTTCTTTATCAAGTGCACCTAACAAATAAAAATTAAGTATTTGATCGGATACGTTTAAAAGTGTGCTGATTCAATATTTCTTTCAATGTATCTTTCGTTGCCATTCCGTTCACTGAGATTGTACCATTTTGAGAAATTCGAATTTCAATTTTATTTTGAAATTGATGAAAGTTCGTTTCTAAATGTTTATAAACATCCGTGAGGAAATGATAGTTTTGATTGGATGAACCAACCCAAGGACGGCTTAAATCTAATTTTTCTTCGATAAAAGGTCCATCGATTAGCAAATCTGTCACTGATAGCAGCTGTTGATTTTGTTTTTGTTTTTTCAAATCATCATATAAATACCCTGTAAATGTCATAACTGTTAAGCCGAGTTGTTTCACTTTTCTTCCTAGTTCCCCTAAGGCTTCAGCTTGATCAAACGGTTCTCCTCCAAGAAATGTGACGCCTTCAATCTCGTTTTGCTCTTTACTATCTTTAATGAATTCAAATAAATTCTCCACATTCATTTTTGTACCGTTTTCATTTACCCAAGTCCAAGGAACGGCACACCCTTTACAACGAATTGAACAACCTTGTACCCAAATTGCAAATCTTTTGCCTGGTCCTTCCACTTCAGTAACTGGAATATAACGATGTATGTACAGTTCCATCAAAAGTCCACAACTCTTCCTCGTTCCATTTTTTTCTTTTGATTTCCTTGATTATTATCGTCAGTATTAAACTGTAAATATGGTCTCATTTTTTCAGCTACATGAGGCTTAATCCCAAGAACTTGGATAAAGTGTTCGAAATTTTGAAAGAATCCTACCCTTTCTCTCTCTGCAAGTATTTTTTTCGCAAAAATCAATCCAACCCCAGGTACCTTTGCAATTTCATCTGCTGAAGCATGATTGACATCGATTCGTTTACTTACGCTTTCGTTTTCAATTGATGGCTGCATTGGGTTTATAAATTCTTCCTTTGGAGAAATCACTTGCTGTTCATCATTCGATTCAAGGATATGTTCTTTCGCAATAGCTTCTTTTAATTGCTTTAAATTTTTTTCTTGTACTTTTTGCTGTGATTCAAGACGGAGTAAATATTCAGGTCTAATTCTAAAAACATGAAAGATGGAAGAAACCCAACTAATAAGTGCTAATGCAAACGCGATATCAAATAAGAAATGTCCTTCTTCTGCAATTAAAAATATGATAAAAGGTAAAGTATATATGAGTCCTGCAAAAAACCATTTTCTTTGTCTTACTCTGAAAGCTGCATAGAAAAAAGAAATATAATTAAAAAAAGCAAAAGGGAAAAAGACCCATAGCATCCAGATGGAGTTACGTAATTCCCAACCTATCCCCTTCTCAGTTATACTCCGCATCATTCACTCCTCCTTTAGCTTCAATTTATTTTGTTCAGTTATAGTTTCTTCAAATTGAAAATATTCTTCTTTATAATTTGAATCAACTGTTTCCGATTCGAGTAGTTTCTCCAAAAGGTCAATATACTTGATGCATTCTTGTCCCTTCATGCCAATTGTTTCCGCAAAGATTTTACCGTCTTCTGTCAATTTGATCTGTATTTTTTTGGTTCCCATAGCATCACCTATTTAGAAATATTGTTGACATTAAAAGTTAAAACAATTGTTCGGTCTTCTTGCATAATTTCCGATTCCAGATGTAGGCCATGTTCTGCTGCTTGTTTCAGTAAATGTTGATAAGTTTCTTGTTGTATTAGATATTTGTATTCTGTCTGTAAATTTTCAATAAATTCCATGGCAGCTTGTGTGTCAACACTATTGTTAAATATCGCTTCAAAATACCCCTGTTCAGTTAGTTGAAAATAAATTTGAAGATCTTCAATTGTCGTTTGGTAATTTTGTTCAGTCAATTTTGTCACTTTGCAACCATACTGTTCAATCGATTTTTGAAGTAAATCTTCTTTCTTCATAATCGTTGGAATGATAAAGGAATCATTTTTTTGATTTGCAAAGGCTTTAATCGAACTAATTGTTGCAATACCAATTGGAACTAACAAAAGTTCAATGCTCAATTCATTCACCTACTTCTATTAAAAGTCAATCGCACGACCGCCACGAGTGGACTTAATATCCATATCCATGTTAGAGCTATTTGATTCGCAATACTCCGCTCGATCTTCTCTAGGCGTAGCCGCAACCGCTCTAACACTAGCCCATTCACGAATCTCTTTAATTTGTTCAGCCTGTGTCACCGCAAGTGGTACAATTAATTTCGAAACTTTTTCAAAATCACTAAATTGAACACTTCGTTCTTCATAAAATGCCTCAAATAATCCATTTATGACAACTTGTTCAATCTCTGCTCCTACAAACCCCTCCGTCATGTCAGCCAATTTTTCCAGGTTTTCAGTACTAATTTCAAAATTACCTTTTACGCTTGGGTTATTTAATCTTTTCTTTAAATGAACTCGGAAGATTTCAATACGTTCTCTATGTGTTGGTAAATCAACAAAGAAAATTTCATCAAATCGACCTTTTCGCAACATTTCAGGAGGAAGTGCCGATATATTGTTTGCAGTGGCAACTACAAATACGGATTTTTCTTTTTCTTGCATCCAAGTTAAAAAGTGTCCAAAAACACGAGAACTTGTCCCGCTATCTCCAGATGAACTAGTTCCGTTAAATCCTTTTTCGATTTCATCAATCCATAAGATGGAAGGAGCAATGGCTTCAGCTGTTTGAATCGCTTTTCTCATATTTTCTTCACTACTACCAACAATGCCGCTAAACACTTTTCCAATATCTAATCGCAGTAATGGAAGCTGCCACATTCCACTAATCGCTTTACTTATTAAACTTTTACCACAACCTGGAACACCTGTAATGAGCACACCCTTTGGAGCTGGTAAACCATACTGTTGCGCAGACTCTAACCAAGATTTATCTCTTTTTTTCAACCAACGTTTTAAATTTTCTAATCCACCGACTTCATCCATATTAAGATTACTCGATATAAATTCTAGTATCCCTGTTTTCTTAATGATTTGTTCTTTTTCTTGAAGGATCACTTCAACATCCTTGATTGATAATTTTCCATCATCAACCATTGCCCGTGCAAAGGCATTTTCGGCTTCCGAAAGTGTTAAACCCAATGATGCTTTTACGAGTTTTTCTTTTTCTTCTTCATTTAAGTTAATTTCAATTCTTCCTGTTTGTCGGTTTACTTCAATCATTTCATCAAGCAGTTGCTTCATTTCAGTAAAGGTTGGTAAAGGAAAATCAACAATTGTAATATCTTTCTCCAAATCTTGCGGTAATTTAAGAATTGGAGATAAAAATACAATATTCTTTGGATTAACACTTTGTTTTAAACTCATTACAATGTCACGTAGTTTTCTTATCACAAGAAGATCTGGTAATCTTCCTTGATCACCAAAATAAACATGGAAGTCTTGCAGTACAAAAATAGCGGGCTCATCATACTTTTCAATAAATTCTAATGCTTTTACAGGAACCTTCGTATCGTCTTTACGTATACCCTCTCCTACAATCCCTTCCGTAATCTTCCAAGTAAATAATTTTCTTGTTGTTTTAATCAACTGTTGATCATAGGCAATGTCATTAATAAGTGCTAGTGCTCTTTGCTCTTCCCAAGTTGGAATATATATAAATGGGAATCTAGCTTTAAACAAATTAGCTACAAATCTTTTTTGCTTTACTAAGTAATTCAATGCTTTCCCTTCTTCCTTTAGATTTTTGGGTTATTAAGAATTTTATAAGCAGTTGTAATGTTTAAAATATATCTTTACCCATATATCCTATAGATACCTGAATCCGTGATAAAAGGTAGCTTACCTAGATAATTTTGGAATAACTTTCTTTTACCTTAACTTTGGATATTTTTACTGGAATTAACGTTTTTGGGTATATCAAATAAGTTTCCCATACTGATAAAAGCTAGCAGTCTAAATAAATCAAAGCTTTGTAATTAGTTTCTTGTTCAAGGCATTTAAGCAAGTGTATGAGTTTAGTGTTGTAATTTTACCTTTCTCTTCATCATTAATATTACATTAATTTTGAACAATACTAAAAATAATAAATTGAATGAATTTTATAAATATTATTCATCCAGACTCAAAGATTTCTAAGCACTAAATAAGAAGTACTCCCGAAAATGTCGAAATAAGTAAGCGGCCAAACAATCTATCGACTTAAGGTTGACCCCCTATGCCTATTATAAGACAAGGAAGCTTTTTTGACATCAAGATTTATGCAGATTTACCAGTTGCAAAGTTAGATCGGAGTGGCTCAAAATTCAATTATCAAATACAATCGGATATTGGTTGATACAGGCTCTGATAGTAACGGTTATTTCAAGTGAATTGGCTGAGACAATATTGTTCTTGAGGAAAATGATACGATTTATAGAATAAGTGGCGTTGGCGACTCTGAATTTGTATTTTCGAAAAAAGTAGATTCTATTAAATAGGATTCGAAAGTGCAGCCGCATTCATATGGTTGGCTGTTCTTTTTTCTATATATTTGGAACGATTATAGATTGAAAGAGGCGTGAGGATAAAAAAATGAAGGATATTTCTTTCGTATCTCGAATTATTTAAAAGAGTTACTTTTTTGTTAAACGAAAAGAACTCTTCTCATCCTCGGTAATTTGTTTTCCATATAAGGATGTCATTCATTGTATAGGCTGCATTATTGAATATGAACCGGCCGATGCTCTCAGTAAACATTTAAAAAGATGACTTCAACAATAAAAGATAGCGGAGGAGTAGTCACTATATGTTACGTTTATTCATTATTTTTGTAGCTACAGCAAATGCGTTCATTGTTCTTTATGCACCACAGCCTCTACTCCCGTTGTGGACTCAAGAATTTAATATATCGATAGCAACGGCAAGCTCAGCTATTTCGATTACCATTATTTCATTAGCCGTGTCATCTTTTGTATTTGCTCAATTATTGGACCAATGGGATCGAAAAAAAGTTATTCTTTTTGCAAGTATATTATTAATTTTTCCGAGTATGATGATTTACATTAGTGAATCATTTTCATCAATTTTATTTTGGAGATGTATGTATGGTCTCATCATACCTGGCATCTTGGCTGTGATGATGGCATATGTATCTGAAGAATTTCCTCTAAATCAACGTGGAAGAGTGATGGGAGTATATGTAAGTGCTAATGTGGCGGGCGGATTGCTGGGACGGGTTATTTCTGGACCGATAGCCGACACATTTTCCTGGAGGACTGTTTTTTCAATAATCGCGGTGTATTCCATGGTCGTTGCTTTTTTAGTTTGGAAATATCTCCCTAAACCTAACTATCAAAGAGAAAGGAAGAAACAAAGTTTTGGCATACATTTTAAAAATCCTGCTCTGATAGGTACATTCACTATAGGTTTTTCGCAATTCTTCGCATTTATTAGCTTTTTCACATATATTCCTTTTTATGTTGCTCAACCTCCTTTTCAGTTAAGCAATACACAAATTTCGTTGCTTTATGCTACATATGCGTTCGGCATTTTCTCCGCTCCTATAGCCGGCATGATATCTGATAAGATTGGCCGGCGTTGGACAATGAGTATGGGGCATATTCTTGGCGGAATCGGTATTTTCATAACGCTTTGGCCAACGATTCCTGCGCTTGTTGTGGGATCATCATTGTTGACGCTCGGAAATTTTGCTTCTCAATCAGCAACAACAGCTTATGTGACAGATATGGCCGCCGATTCACGGGGAGCTGCTACGTCTTTATATTTGGTGTTTTTCTATTTAGGAGGAAGCCTCGGCGGTTGGATTCCCGGCCTTTTATGGGAAAATTACGGATGGCATGGTGTCGTTTTTTTAACAATTGGAACAATCATTTTGGCACTATTAAGTAATTTATTTCTCGCAGGAAGAACCCCAGGGAGATTGAAAGTTTCTGAATTATGATATGAACAAAACAGTATTATTTCCTTGCCGAATCATAGTGAATATTTATGACTAAAATAAGGATTCTTTTTCCACAATGGGATTGTCCCGAAAGTCATTGAAACTTGACTTGTATCGTCTCCTTAATGAATTAAGGTGAAGCAGACGGGAACATACTGCGATTTGATTTTGAGCCACTGTGTATGCTTTTTCAGCCAGGAAGACAGTTAGCTAATTCAGCCTTGTTAGCTTACCTACCACTCAACGTAAAGTTTTTCGTTTGATCGGTGGTGCATGAAAGATTTTTCCCCATGGTTTTCTTAACTTTATAAGAACTTCATTTTATTGTTCGATTAAGTGTAACTTTTCGAATAGGAACCACCTTTTCCAAGGGTTATGTACTTTATCATTTTTGAACATTGTTAGTGTGGTGGAATCATCGGATTTATTTGCAATGGTAGCGATTTAAAATATAAATCTAACGATGATACCTCCCAAAATAAATAAACTAAATATGAGATACCATATACTTTCGCTTCGGTTTTCTTTCCATCCCTTAATTGCGTAATAAAAGGCAAATGCAAAAAGTATAAAGAGAAGTATATCCCCAATATATTTGAACACATTCCTCATCCTTCCTCAGTTGAAAATACATTTAAATAATATTCCTCAAGACTGCTAGCTGTCTCTTTGATCTCGGAAATAGATATATTATTTTTTAATATTTTCCCATTGGAAATTAAAATAATTGAATCACAACATCTTTCACAAACCTCTAGTTGGTGTGTAGACATAAAAATACTGCATCCATTTTGTGCGTATTGAATTAAGATGTTTTTAATATCTTTCATACTGACAGGGTCAATTCCTGATAAATACTCATCTAGCAAAAGCAGCTTCGGTTTTTTCATTAATAATGGAATAAGATTGAGTTTCTTTTTCATCCCAAGCGAATAATTGAAAATTTGCTTATTTAAGGAATTTAATAATCCCAATAACTGGAGCATTTCTTTAATTTCCGGACTGTCTATATCAAAATTTAATAACTCGCTCATGAATTTTAAATATTCTTTTCCGGTCAGCACGGAAAATAATAATGGGGCATCAGGAAGTAACATGATTTCTTTTTGATCCAGATCTGACAGTTTTACACCATTGACGTAAATTTCTCCATCATCGTAGCCGGTCAATTCAGATAAAATTCTAAAGGTTGTGGTTTTCCCCGCTCCATTTGGCCCGAGAAATCCGACAATTTTATTTTCAGCAATTTCAAACGTTGCTTGATCTAATATTTTTTTCCCATTTTCAATTTTGGTCAGATTATGGACTTTCAATAAATAATCAGAAGATGCTGCTCCCACTGGATTTTCACTCCTAATAAATAAATTGTTTTTTATTTAGCTTTCTTTTTACTAATAAAAGTGATATAAAGAGCATTCCGAATAGATAAATAGCAAGAAAAATAGGATTGATGAACAAATATTGTGATTTAGTTAAATAACCCATGATAAATAAAACCATGGGGATTGTCATACTAGGAAGTATGATAAATAAAGACATTGCATCTAAGATAGAATCGACCATTTTTTTATCGCCAAATTCATTCAATTCTTCAGCGTTTCGAAATTCAAAATGAGGATAGAAGGCGCTGGAAATATAATTTAAAGCGCCAAAAGCATTTAAAGCTAAAATTTGCATTGAGAGCAACCATATAATAGTAGTTAATGAAATGGGAGTGAGTATATAAACAATGAAATCACCTATTATGATTAAAGGAATTAACGTGATGATGTAGACAAAAAACTTTTGTTTAAATACATACCAAAGATTTTTTCCAGCATTTAAATAAATTAAGACATTGGTGCCATCACTTTCTAAGGCCATTCCCCCTATAAAATGCTGATAATGACGTTCCGCCAAAAAATAAATATGGTACAAAATAAAAAATGAAAGTACTAATTGCTGCACTTTGTACTCATCATCTAAATTGGCGAGCAATCCGCTAAATATGCCAACAGAAAACCAATAAACGAAATCGCCAAACATATACGGAAGCCTCTTTTGAAAAAAGCTCGATCTAATAAATAAAAGAATCGTAAAAGCTTTTTTCTTTAAAAACGGCACTTTTAATAACGGGGAAGGCAGCCGATCAAAATACTCCGCTGATCGCCTGTTGGGGTTTTCTTTAAAAAGAATGATAAATAACAAGTAAAATACCATAGTAAACATACACATCAATATCGTGCCAATATATGTATATAGAGAATTAGCAGTGAAAATATCAAAAAAGCTTAAATTGATTTTGATCGTCGTTACACTGTCAAACAGAATTTCCCAACCTTTGTTAGACCATTTTTCAAATGACTCGGATGTGGGATTTTCTTTAATAAAGGGAATATCAATAAGCCATCCTGTAAACTTTGCAGCGAAAAAATAGCCTATTGAAAATATGATCATTCTTGATATGACAATTTTGGCTACTTTGTTTACGAAAGGTTTTTCTATTATAAACTTGTATACATAAAATGTGTGCGAAAAAGAGACAGCAATGCTGACAAACAAATATAAAGAAAAGCTGAGCAGTGTTAATCCAATTACCATAGATATGTTTAAACCGATTGCGTATGATAAGCTAAAAAGCAATGTTAAAATATGTATGATGAAACTTCTTATGTTCCAGCAGATTGTTTCGAAAATAACCATAGAGTTGGCTTTACTTAAACTCAATTTAAAATGTGACAACAGCCACTCCTTGTCCATTGAGCTTAAATTCCACTTGGAAGCTTTTATGCCAGCAATAACAGAGAAAACTATTACATATACAAAATAAAACTGCCAGAGAATATAAACATTGTTGTTAATTTGGGAAATTTTTTGCAATAAAAAGTCCAAAAATGGCGCACCTGTCGTTGCTGTATGTAAAAATTCATTCATAATTACCAGTTTTAATACAGCATATGCAGAAAAAAAATAAAAAATAGCCTCTATGACATCAAGAAAAAAAGCTATGATCGCAAATATATATCCTGAATACCCTCTTCTATTTAAAAATTTACTCCATTGATTTTTCCATCTTATATAAATCTTCCATTTAATCCATGCTGCTCTCATTTTGACTCCCGACTTTCATAAATTTAATGTAATCAATCCCTCTACAATGGAAGCTAGAAGGATTCCTATAATTACCATTACGACATGTTTTAATAAAAATTTCAACCCATATTTTCTATTAAAATAAAATGTAAATCCTAAAAAGCCGATAGCTCCTGCTAATAAAAAAAAGGGGATTTCAAATATTCCATGAGGTATAACCTTTAAAAATATATTTAATAAAGGTTGATCAGATAAAATAAGATGAGTTAGACCTGCTCCGATAGATATGCCATTAAAGAGTAAATAAATAAACGTAGGAATCCCAAATGTAAATAAACCCAGCATTAAAACTAGACAAACAAGTATATTATTTAAAAAAATAGAATACACTGAGTACCAGCCAGCTTTATAAGTTCTTTGGAGCTCAGCTGCCTCCTCCATTTGAGGCGAAGTCGAAAAAATTATCATGACCCCAATAATTAAACCTATACCAAATACAATGGCAGAAAGGATAAAAGTGTTTCGTAGACGGGAAAAATAGTTCAACATCACTCACTCGCTAACTTTTTCTTAAATTAAATAGAAGGTAGGATAGAGAAAGACTAACGGCTCTCTATCCTATCCTAAAAACATTATGCTACTACAGCTTTTTTGCCTCCGGCTCTTAGAGCTATCTGCAAGGCTTTTAATGTGAGACCTGCTCCGGTTATCAATGTCAAGAATGAAGCTATTCCTAAACCGGCGTCCAAAAATGCGGCAATAGTATTTGCAGTAGTTTCATTAATGCCATAAGCAACTAAAAGATCAAGTTCCAACATTATAATTCACCTCCTTTCAAATAAGTTCAATTAGTGTGTTAAATATAATTATTACTGGGAATAATATGGAAACTATCTTTGTTAAAGACTGCTTTGTAACAATTGTTAAGCTTAAACAAATTAGAAATAATGACCACAAATTAAATAATTCAATTTTCGATAAAAATATTTGCACAAATTGATTCATGTTTAATCCTGAAAATAGGTAGGCCAAGCTGGTGACAGGAATATGATATTGAGACGGATCAGATAACACGTATTTTATACCGAGCCCCAAAACAACAGGGGATTGAGCGATGATGACAAATCTCAATAATTCCCTGAATTTTACTTTCAATTTTACGATGGAGAGAACTATTTTTATTAAGGCTGTAAGTAAAAGAATATTAACGAAAAATAAGAAGACTTGCATAATTGCGGCAAAAATAGTAAGAGCATTTTTAAACGATTGTGATGGATTGTTTCCTAAAAGATCTGCTATATATTCGGATTCCAATAAATTTTGACTTATAACAATACTTATTGCGGCAAACAATATAACTAATGTCAAAGTAGCTAGTATTCCTAGTTTTTTTTCATTATGTATGTTCAATAAAGTTTTTTGCGGCGAATAAATGATTTTAAATGGATAAAATATCCTTTTGATAAAAACATGACTAGGGTTTCTTACCAATTGCTCTTGCTCTTCAAGACGCATTATCAAATCACCTGCTTACATAATTTAATGAGTTTTCGATATTTATTTGCTAAAAAACAATGTCAATATTTCATATGATCACAATGCTCCGGCTTGTTGTTTAAAGTTTTAGAGAGAAGAGAAGAATTGATATATTTTTGGTAGAATTTACAATTTATTCTTCTTAATTCAAAATATATTACAAATCTTCTAAAAAAACATCGGTATTTTCCACAAAAAATGATGTGGAAAATACCTATTTTTAGAAAAAACAATGAAAAAAACTGTCATTTAGTGTAAAATTTTTACTATAAATACTAGTTGAAGGAGGGATAAAAAGCGAGAATCGATAGGATTCACTGAACTTTGCATTCGCAAAAGAAAAGATTGGATTTGGATGTGTTCTCTCACTTGTGTATATATGAAAAACAGACGGACAGTTAACGGAAAAGTAAATGAGTTTTTGAAAAAAACACTTGTTTAGCTCTAAGCTTGAAAAAAGGCATCTTTAAACTGTTGCGCCTTTAGAGGAAAATGATTTGGAAACGAAGATTATTTTTTTCGAGATGTGTATACGCTTTTAGTCTATAATCGCTAATTGTTTATGCTGGTGCCAATGTACATCTGATTTTAGTGAAGCTAGTCTAAATACATTCTGTTCTAATTGAAATTTTTTTAATGGAAATTTTGTGAATTATTCTCACATCTGTTCTCTTCAATATTTTTTAGACTTATAAAATGCTTTAAAAATAAAAGGGTGTTTATATTGAGTTTTCCGAAAAAATCAATTAGGGTGAGTGACGATCTAAAATCTTCGAAGAAGATGGCTACGCTTAAATGCAGTCAGAACTGGGCATTGTAACTTCCTGATAACTTTGCCGAGATTAGGATGATTGAAATGAAAATTAAAGTACTACTGGTAGATGATCACTTACTAGTCTTGTTAGGAATCAAACAATTATTAGAACACGAATCAGATCTTGAAGTTGTAAATACCATTTGCGACCCTGCCGGCATCAATGCAGCAATATCAAAAAATCATCCGGATGTTGTGGTAATGGACATAAGAATGAAAGGCTACAATGGAATTGAGTTGACAAAGAAATTAATCGAAAGCTATCCGAATCTGAAGATTGTCATATTATCAGCTTATAACGATGATGAATATATTGACGCATCTTATCATGCCGGTGCTTATGCGTTCATTACGAAGGAAAACTCTGCTACAGAACTTGCAAATGCGATCAGACAAAGTTTTTTGGGCAACAATATCATTCCTAGAAAAAAAATAGAATATCAGAATCACTATTTAACCAAAACTGAGTTAGAAATTTTAAAGCTGATTTCTGAAGATAAAACGAACGCAGAGATCAGTGATATTTTGATGGTAAGCAGAAGAACGGTCGAACACCATGTTTCATCAATTATTAAAAAGCTGAATGTGTACTCAAGAGTTGGTGCAGTGGTAAAAGGAATAAAACTGGGACTATTAAAAACTATTTAAAATCGATATATTTTGTTCAAACCGGAAGCCTACATTCCAGCATGTAGGTATTCAAGACATAGATATTGTGTCTGAACTCAATTGCGCTTTAAACAACAAAACCGCTGTACCGTGTGTGAGAGTGTCTATCAAACATAGTGATTCTCTTATTTTTTAAAGCCGAAATGTATAAACTTGACTTTTCCAGGTGGAGGATTTAGCAAAAAGACCTATTTGTTCTCTCAATTTCATTCTTAAGCACTATTCAGAATAGGACATTTTATCTATAGGAAGATAAAGGTAAATATGTTATTTTTAAACAGAAAATTTTTTAATATTTTGAATAGGAGGAATCAAAAATGAAAAAGAAATTGTTTATTGAAGAATTGGAAGTAAGGCAATCTAGCTCTCCGTTATTTGTAAGCCCTATTGTGGATCCGGGATATGCCACAACGTTAGCTTTAGGCGAAGAAGGAGGATATACAACTCAAGCTATCGGGGAAGAGGGCGGACCAATTGTTACCACATATGCACTTGGCGAAGAAGGCGGTTTTATAAAATAGGTTTTGTTAAAAGTTGGACAAGCGCCCCAGAGAATGTTTTCTGGGGCGATAAAATTCGGAAAATTCTCATTTATTTCATCGGAGGTGCGAAATGGCGGAAGTATCTGTTGGTATTATCGGTTCACAATTTGAAAGGCATTGTCTTTATTTACAAAAGGAATTGGTTCGACAAGGCGCCCAAGCATTCATTTTAGATAATTCGCCGGATGTCCCCTACCCCTTAAGCTTTGGCGGTGAAGACAGCCATTATGAAAACCGTGATTTATCGGAAACGAACGTTTACTTTTTGAGAGCATTATTTGTTCCTACTCCTGCATTCGATACTTCTCAAATAAAGGAACAAATCAAGGAGAATGGATTTTTGGCATATGCGGCGGAGCGGGAGAGATATGCTGCTTGGCTGTCTTGGTTAAAATCTTCCTCTTACTTCGGCAGACTCATCGTCAATCCTGTTGATACACTGCTCATTCATTTTGCAAAGCCTTATCACCTTGAGTGTCTAAGAAGAGCAGGTATTCCCGTTCCTAAAACGTTAGTAACCAGCAATCCGGAAAAAGTTTTGGAATTCAGCCATAACTGCGATGTCATCTATAAACCTGTTGCTGGAGGAGCATTGTGCCGTCTATTGACAGAGGAAGATAAAAAACCTGAAAGATTAGAAGCATTGAGCACAGCACCGGTGCAATTCCAAGAATACATACAAGGCCAGGATGTACGTGTATTTGTCCTGGACGGAAAAGTCATCGCATCATTTATCATTGAGGGAGAAGGAATTGATTATCGTGAAGGCGCCCATCAAGTCAAACCCTTTGAGATAACGCCAGAGATCGCTCAGTTATGTATAGAGGCATGCGAAACATTAGGGCTTATTTTCAGCGGAATTGATTTAAAACTACGTCCAGACGGTTCTGTTATATGCATTGAATGTAATCCAAGCCCAATGTTCGAAGGATTCGATCGGGTTGCCCCTGTTTCAATTGTTTCCCAGCTGGCTTCATACTTGATCCAACAAGCCATTCTTAAAGAGGAAAATAAACTGAAAGTGAGAAACTGACGTTTGGAGAGGGAGTATTTGTGAATTACTCACAGTCATTTCAAAAACCGTTAGTATACAAAATAGGAAAGATAAAAGAAGATCGGTACTGGATTGAACGACCGGATGGACTTTTATTGCAAATAGATAACTATTCAAAAAAATTGTTGGAGCAGTTGGCAAACAAAGAGCCTATATCTTCTATTGCAGATAAAATGGAAGTATCGGAGAAGGAAATTTTACTATTTCTTGAAAAGTTAGGCATCGATAAGGATGCAGCCTTTTCCCTTATTGAAGAAAAACAATCTGATTTTGAGCCGGATCAAAAGCCGCTCATAACCTATTACAATCCTTGGCTGGAGCGTAAATGGTTTAACTGGATTACCGCAGGTGCTGTTTTGATTTCGATCATCAGCACCGTTTTGTTCATGATCAACACTCCATTTTTTCTCGTCACTGATCTAAAAGGTCAATGGATCATCGCCGGAGTTTTAACATTTTCAGTCCTCATCCATGAGCTTGGGCACTTATTAACAATGCCGCGTACAGGGAACATTTCCATTTCTGTTCAATGGTCCGGGCCTGTCCCGTTATTTAGCATTGTTTGCAATGAAGCTTGGAAGCTATCAAAATGGCAGCGCATGCGGATCAACATCGCGGGCTTTACGGCAGATTTGATTGTATGCGGATTAACATCAGTGATCGGCTTATGCTTTGCACAGCTTTCACCATGGATTTGGTCCTTTCTTATTGTTCATATGTTTAGAATGCTGTTTGCGATTTTCCCGCTGCTTCCTGGAGACGGCTACTGGATGATCGTTGATCTATTGAATCAGCCGAATTTGTGGAAAAATGCAATAGATCAACTAAAGAAATTGAAAATTAATTTGCTTTCCTTCTATGCTTTTGTGCGGATTGCCTTTCATATCTTTATTTGGATTTTATATACGTATTTCATTTTTTTGTGGTCAGCTATCATATTCACAAGGCCGTTTGAAGACGTTCTTTTATTCTTTTTACAGCCTGCGCCGTTGTTGTTATTCCTGAACCTTTTCTATCAGTTGATTTTCATTACTTCCCTCGGAATCAAGCATATAAGGCGGCTGGGCAAGGCGGAACGGGCTCTGGAACGGTAACGATTTTTCGCCATTTTATGAAAATCATAACTTAATGATTCGCCATAAACGGCTCTCGAGTTGTTGAAAAGATTGCAAGAGTGGAATTTTTGAATGATTATTCCCGGAACGGAGCCAATCTTGAACATAATTTAATTGATTTTTTTTGAAAAAATATTGACAAAAAATTCAATCCATGGTAATCTTTAAACCGCAGTAAATCAATAGGAATAATTTAGGTTCGATCAGACGACTGAAGGGCCTTGCAATGCTTGGAAATAATATATTTTCAGGCGTGCAAGGCCTGTTTTTATTTAATTTAAAGAAATTGGTTGGACCATTGAATGTCTGAACCAAATGCGTTGTAAAAAAGGAAATGGAGGGGTGGTTCATAGTGTCACACAAGTTTTTAGTACATAATGTCGGCGATTCTGTGGGAGTCGCAATAGAAGACATTGAAGCAGGCGAGCAAATCCAAGGGGTCATCTTAGAAGACGATTCAGTTGTTTCAGTAGAGTCTAGAGATTTTATTCCTCTTGGTCATAAGATTGCTTTAGTGGATTTGGATGAAAACAGCAAAGTAATTGAATATCGCGTACCGATTGGTGTAGCTACAAAAAAAATCTATAAAGGGAGCTATGTTCATACTCATAATTTAAAAACGGCGAGGTGGAAATATGGAGAATAAAATTTGGGGTTATCGCAGAGAGAACGGAAGAGTTGGTATTCGGAATCATGTAGTGATCATGCCTGTCGATGACATTTCTAATGCGGCAGCAGAAGCGGTTGCTAAAATTGTTCCTGGTACTTTAGCGATCCCGCATGCATACGGGCGATTACAATATGGGCCGGATTTAGACTTGTTTTTTAAAACGATTATCGGCAACTGTTCTAATCCAAATGTAGCAGCTGTTGTTGTGATTGGTATTGAGCCTAACTGGACAAATCGAATTGTTGAGGAGGTACAAAAAACAGGCAAGCCGGTAGCCGGATTTTCAATTGAACGTTATGGCGATTTGTCTACGATTGAAAAAGCAGCTCGAACAGCACAAAAATTTCTGCAGGATGCTTCTGAAATTCGCAGAGAGCCTGTGGAATTATCAGAAATTTTAGTAAGTATTAAATGCGGAGAGTCGGATACGACAACCGGGTTAGGATCATGCCCTACGGTAGGAAATGTAGTTGATCGTTTAATCGACGAAGGCGGAACTGTTTTGTTCGGTGAAACCTCCGAATTAACTGGCGGCGAGCATTTAATTGCAGAGCGTTGTGCCACTCCAGAAGTAAAACAAAAATTTTTAAGCCTTTATCAAAACTATGTTGAAGAAATCGCATCAAAAGGTGTTGATCTGCTTGGCAGCCAGCCGACAGAAGGAAATATAAGAGGCGGCCTCACAACAATTGAGGAAAAGGCGCTCGGCAATATCGAAAAAACAGGCACAAAACCGGTGGTTGATGCTTTAGGACCTGCGGAGGCTCCAGTAAAAGCGGGATTGAATTTTATGGATACCTCCTCTGCAGCAGCTGAATGCATTACTTTAATGGCAGCTGGAGGGGCGGTCGTACATTTCTTTCCTACCGGTCAAGGCAATATAATTGGTCATCCAATAGTACCCGTTATTAAGCTTTCGGCAAATCCAATTACAGTTTCTACTATGTCAGAGCATATCGATGTAGACGTTACAGGATTATTGAAACGGGAATATAATCTCCAGCAGGCTGGCGATTTGCTGCTTGATATTTTGATCCGAACAATAAACGGACGTTTAACTGCAGCGGAAACATTAGGGCATAGAGAATTTGTTTTGACGAAACTTTATCGCAGTGCATGAGCGGAGGAAAGTAATGAAAATACTAATCTCTGAATATATGCCTGAATCCGGGATTAACAGGATGAGGAAAATAGCGGAGGTCGAATACAATCCGGATTTATGGAGAAATAAACAGGAATTAATAAACAAAATAATAGATGCAGACGCATTAGTCGTTCGAAACCAGACAATTGTTGATCAGGAAATACTGGATGCAGGGAAAAAATTAAAGGTAATCGGCAGATTAGGAGTCGGGCTTGATAATATAAATTTACTTGCAGCAAAACAACGTAATGTAAAAATCGTCTCCGCCAAAAATGCCAATTCGGTTTCAGTAGCAGAATATGTTATGGCCGTTATTTTAACGGCATCGAGGCCTATCATACAAGCCGGAGAAGACGTTAAAAAAGGAAATTGGAATAGGAAATTATTTACGGGAAATGAGATATACGGGAAAACATTGGGATTAATCGGAACGGGAGAGATTGGCCACAGGCTTGCTAAAAGAGCCATTGCATTTGGAATGAAAGTGATCGGCTATGATCCTTATATAAGAGAATTCGATTATCCTTTTTCTGAAACGGGGATTACAAAGGTTGAATTAGCAGAGGTCTTAAAAGAGTCCGACTTTGTAAGCATTCATGTTCCGCTAACGAATGAAACAAGAAATTTACTTAGTACGAAAGAATTTAACTTAATGAAAAAAAATGCAATTATTATCAACACTTCTCGCGGGGGAATTATTGATGAATCCGCCTTATTCAAGGCGGTGGAATCCGGGCAAATAGCTGGTGCTTACTTAGATGTACTTGAGAATGAGCCGGTCGAAAAAGACTATTTTCTATTAAACAGCAGCAAGATTACTGTAACTCCGCATATTGCTGGATTAACAGAAGAGTCCCAAGAACGAATCACTAACATTATTTCAGATGAAATTATGAAAGTACTTGAGGGAAAAGAATCACTATTTTTAGTTTCATCTGATTTTTAAAGGGTGAGTGAAGTTTGACTGTTTATGATGCGAAAGCTCTAAAAAAATTTGTTGAAGATGTTTTGGTGAAGCAAAACGTTAAAAAAGAGAATGCTGAAGTTGTAGCAGATTCATTAATAAGGGCAGATCTTGAAGGTATCACAAGCCACGGAATCAGCAGATTGCCGATCTATTCAAAACGTTTAAAAGAGGGGCGGATTAATCCGACCCCGTCCATAAAAATACAAAAAAAAGGGTTATCCATTTTAACTGTCGATGGAGATAACGGATTGGGCCAGATTGCATCATATTATGGCATTAAAGAGGGAATCAAAACAGCAAGAGAAACGGGAGTTGCTGCCATCGCCATTCGAAAAAGCAATCATTTTGGATGTGCATCATATTATTGCAAGGCAGCTTGCGATGAAAATCTTGCAGCAATTGTGATGACAAATTCTCCGCCTGGGATTCCGCCTTGGGGAGGCAAAAAAGCTTTCTTTGGAACGAATCCGATAGCATTTGGCTTTCCAGTCAAAAACGGACCGGATGTTATTATTGATATGTCTGCAAGCGTCGTTGCAAGAGGCAAAATTATAGAAGCGGCAAAGGAAGGAAAAGCCATTCCAAAAGGCTGGGCAATCGATCAAAGAGGCAATGATACGGAAGATCCTGCAGAAGCATTAAACGGAGCCGTTCTTCCTTCGGGAGGAGTAAAGGGGTATGGCTGGGCTTTGGCAGTGGAAATATTAACAGGGCTATTAACAGGTGCTGCTTACGGCCCACATGTCGAAAATATATATGACGATAACGGCCAAATAGCAAATGTAGGGCATTTTTTTATTTTAATCGATATAGAAAAATTTATGCCTGTCGATCAATTTACCTCTCTTCTGCAAAAAATGCTTTTGGAAATGAAAGCTGTTCCTAAAAAAGAAGAAGTCCATACAATTTTGTACCCTGGGGAACGAAGAGAACAATCTTATATTCATAAATTACATTGTGGTATTCATTTATCTCAGGAAGTGGAAAAGGATTTAGTGCAGCTGGCCAATCAGTTGCATTTGGAATTTCCTACCACAGGTGATCATTATGTTTGAAAATATTCGTTTTGATCGTTCCACTGTTCCGAATAAGATTGTTGAAGAATTGAAATCACTTATTCAAGAAAATAAGCTGAAACCCGGGGAAAAGCTGCCGTCAGAAAGAGAGCTTTCTCTTAAATTAAATGTGAGTCGAAATACAATAAGGGAAGCTTACAAAGTTCTCTCTACGCTCGGATTTATTGAAATTAAACAGGGGAATGGCGTTTTTGTAGCGGATGGAACGAATAATTTAGCTCAATTAGCCAATCATTACTTTGTCAAAAGCGACCAATTTGCAGATTTATTTGAAATAAGAATGTTCATTGAAACGCAAGCAGTAGTATGGACTGTTGAACGGGCATCCGATTCGGAAATTGACGTTTTGTATCAGTTTGTGAAAGAGACTGTACAATTAATCAGCGAAAATAAAGTGAATGAAAAGATATTGTCTGAACGAGATCACAAATTTCATATTAGAATTGCGGAGCTTTCCAAGAACGCAATTGCTTATCGGATAATGAACAGTCTCACTAGCCTTTTTAACAATATCAGGGTGGAGACATCTAAAATACCTGATCGGATGCACCATTCGTGGCTGGAGCACTTAGAAATTGTCGAAATGATCAAAAAGCGCGACATAATTAGGTCAAGGAAAAGCATGGAGAAGCATTTACAAAGTGTCGAGCAGACTTTAGAAAACGCAAAGAGGGATAACGGCTAACATATGACATTTAAGTTTATTTCCGAGAAAAAATCGACGGGTTCACCACTGTATTGTTCGGCCTCTTATCGGTAAATGAAAGCAAAACTCTATCACCCTTATATATGAGCTGATGTGCCTTAGCGCCGACGCTTGTCATTCGCTGATTTTTATAGCAAAAATATATTGTCAGGCGCCATTTTTTCCGAGATTCATTGAGATACTTCTTGTGCTATTTGGAATTGGCTGTGTTTTGAAAGGAAAAAGGCAGAGCTGCCAGCAGGAAAAATTCGCCTCACTTTCATTTATTAAGCTTCTTAATTATGAGCATAGGCTGTGCAGCCAGTCCGTCAGCGGTATCCGTTCGCTGGATTTTTTTATGATGATGAGGAACTTATCATAGAACCAGGCTATTTAAATTCTGAAGATTTTACGAAAGATGTACAAAATGAAACGGAAGCATAAACAAAATTAGCCGAAAAGACTAGAATCCGCAAATGACATGAAGGCCATTTTCTATTAAAATGATTTTAAGATTTAAAATAGATAGAAAATGGTAAGCAAAAACAACAGAGAAAGTTTTCTGTGCTGGCAACACCAAATCGAATAGTTTAATGGGGAGTGTTTTTGAACAGACGGGAGTCAGGATGCACTCCCCAGCTATTTACTATAGGGGGAAATTTTTGTGGCAGAAACAATTGCACCAATGACGGCAAAACATTTGGAACAATGTATTGAACTATATATGAAAGTTTTTAATCGTGACCCTTGGAATGAAAGCTGGACATATGAAACGGCTAAAGAAAGGCTTACAGATTTGCTGCATACTCCGAAATTTACAGGATTTTTTTGGGAAATCGATGGAACTCCCATTGGTTTTATAGCAGGGAACAGCAAGAAAACATATCAAGGAATAACTTTTTATTTAGCGGAATTATGCATCAATCATGAAATTCAAGGTAAAGGCTATGGCTCCAAGCTTCTCCAATATTTAGAGAAAGATTTACAAAAGAAACAAGTTAAAAGCATTTACCTCTTAACATCCACTGGAGGACTCGCAGAAAGCTTCTACAGAAAAAATGGTTATGCTGTGAATAACAATCGAATTGTGATGAAAAAAATTTGTTTTAGACAGTTTTTTCCTAGATGAAATTTTATCCAGCCAATTTTCGGTCTCCGCCAAAGAATCATGCAATCACTGTGCGCATATGAAACCGAATGAGATAATGTTTTAAAACGAGAAACGAATTCAAATTTTGTCAAGTGCTATTCCCCACGCTTATGTTTGGGGAAATTTTTTTGTGATTGACAAAAAATAATGGTAAATAGTTAAATATATTTAATTAAATATATTTAACTATTTATTGGGGGATTTTATGGTTAAAGACAGCATTGCGTTTATTGCAAATTATTTGTGGAGGGAATCGATTAAAAATTTACATATGCATTTGACGGAGGCGGAGATTAAAAAATTCAGCAGCAATGACTACTATTATTTAACGACTATTTACTATATGGGGAAACCCAATTTTTCTCAGGTGGCAGAAGCTTTGAACCTCACGAAGCCGGCTGTTTCAGCGATGATTAGAAAGCTGTCAAAAATGGGCCTTATAGAAAAAATACAATCGCAGGAGGACAAACGAGTTTATTATGTAAGTGTTACAGAAAAAGGAAAGAACATTGTCGAAGGTGATGAAAAGCTCTACAAGAAAATTGACTTGCAAATAAAAGAGTGTTTAGGAAGCGATCATAAATATGAATTTCTGGAAACTTTATTGGCAGAAATCGTTCGTTATTTGCAAAAAACAGATCGCTAATGCATCATATACATTTTTACATGGAGGAGCTGTTCATGAAAAGGAGTTTTGAGGGTAAATCCGTTATTGTCATAGGCGCTTCAGGGGGATTAGGTTCAAGCTTTGCAAAAGCTTTTGCCGATAAAGGTGCAAGGCTTCTTTTAGTTGGAAGGAATGAAGAAAAGGTTAAAAAGACAGCAGAGCAAATAACTGGAGATATAACAACAGCCGTTTTTGACATTACTGATTTACAATCGATTAAAGAACTGAAAAATATTGTAAAAAGGTGGTCGGCCCATATTGATATTGTCGTCAATGCTTCGGGTTATGACGTGAGAAAGTCTTTAGCTGAGCATAGTTATGAAGAAGCGAAAAACACGCTTGATATCAATCTTTTAGGAGCGATTCTTATAACGAAGGCATTCCTGCCGCATATGAGAGAACAAAAAGGCAGCACGATTATGCATATCGGGGGATTTGCAGATGGCCGCTTGGCTTTTCCATATTATAGTGTCGATGCTGTATCACGAGCAGGGCTGTTCACATTTATTGAAGCTGTAAACCGTGAATTGGAGTTGGAAGGTAGTCAAGCAAGGGTTGCCTTTTTTTCGCCAAGTCCTGCAGATACTGAAGCTGAAAGACCATTTCATCCGCTTTGGAGGAAAATGGGTGTTTCCATTATGCCTGTTGAAAAAGTGGCAGAGGATTTGCTTAAAACAATTGAAAAAAAGAAGACAGTACGAATTATGGGAGGGATGTCCACGATCCTTTTTGGCAAGGTTAACTCCATATCACCGAAGCTGGCTGATGCTATCATGATGAAAAAATATGGAAAAATGCTTCAACAATTTTTTTACAGGACAGAGGATTGCGGACAGCAAAAGCCGAATAGGCATAAAAGAGGCTATCTCCGCAAGATTGCTGTCATTCTTATTATTGCCTCGTTTATTTTGTATGGACTAGCCGCCGTTGTCCCATTGCTTCCGCTCACTCTTACTCAAAAAGCGGCGGATGTTCCGGCGCTGATTGCAATTGGCGAAATCGTTTGGTGGGCCGGGCTGGCAATCGCAGGTCGGGAAGTCGCTGCCAAGTACAAAAAATATCTTAATCCGTGCACTTGGTTTTCCTGTAAAAGAAAAACAATTTAAAGATTAGAAAAGTGCCATCAGCTGGAATTCTAAACTTTATGCGAGAAGTGAGGAGCTTGGAATTTTTTTTGCCAGATTGGCATATTCTTATTGTTAGTTGTTGGAATAGGATTCACTTCAAAATTATTGGGTAAATATAGTTTGTATTTTTTGCTGGCTCTCACTTTTACAGCTTTAATTTTTGCTGTTCTAAATACGAATGATTTTAGTAATCGGCCTTCTTATATGTTGTTTTATTTGGGACAGTTTGTCTAGCTTCAATGATAAAATTGATGATCCAAACGTATAAGTTAAAATAAAAGGTTCTTCGGAGCTTTATCAGGTAGACGGCAGCTTATAAATAGCGTAAAAGGACATTTTGAAATTCTTTTTAATGAGAAAGACGTCCTCAACATCTATCTTGCTTTCTTCTAAATGTTGATTCGGTTATTAGGCAGGCGGCAGCATGGATTACTTAAATAAGGAAAAGAAAAGACTCACGTTTTGATAAGGTGAAATCCCTTTAAATTCGAACAGTCATACAATGCCCTAAAGGGGCTGTCTTAGAAAGTCAAATCGTCATTGATAACCACGATATATCAACATTTCTAAAACATTAATGGGGGCGTCAATAAGCCGTAAAAACGACTTATTAGACACCCCATTTTGTGATTGCATTTTAATTCATTCGGTTTTAAGCTTCTTTTTCATTAATTCATTTATTATGGCAGGTATTAATAAATACAATGCGTAGGCAAAAGACATCCATGCTGCAAAAGCGATAACCTGCGGCTCATCAAGCTTAGGAAAAATCAGCTGGTGGTTGGATAAAGAAAAAGTATCTAAAATTAAACCAACGATCGTGCCGATGAATCCAAATTTCAGCGGTGCATTTTCGGCTTTGTCAAACAATACATATAAATACGTGGCTCCTGCCAATAACACCCCTGTTCCAGCTATTAGCAAAGAGAGGCTGACAGCAAACTCCGCTGTACCCGGTCTGAAAAGAACGCTGTCCCCAAACATAACAAAAAACATTGTGGCAAAAAACCAAACAAAAACGCTCCAGCATGCTGTGTGCAAATATCCCTTCATTTGTTCTCCACCTCTTGTAAGCCGCTCAATGCTATAAATAATTTCTCAAGTTCTGCGTATGTTTTCTCTACCGGAAAATTTTTTGACAATAGAGCCTGTAAGGCGATTCCGTCTACAACAGCGTTTAAAATGATCGCCCATGTGTCAAGCGAAATTCCTTTAATTGGTGATAAAGGCCATATTTTTAATAAATTTTCCGCTAGAGCTTTATTTTCTTGTAAAATAATCCCCTCAAGCTGTTCCCTGATTTTATCATTATGAAAACCTGAAACGACGAGTGTTAAGAACAATTTATGAAAAAAAGAATCATGAGAACAACGGCTTTTCGCTGTCTCAATCGCTTGTTTAATGATGTTGCCGTCACTTTTCGATAATTCGTCCCAAGAACTGTCGCAAATATCTTTTACAATATCCAATAATAATTGTTCTTTTGTTCGAAAATGATAATAAACAGTCCCCTGCGTAACCCCTGCCGTTTCGGCGACTGCCCTCAATGTGAACTTTTCAATTCCGTTTTTGACTAAACACTTCTTCGCGGAACGAATTAATTCATTTTTACTAATAACATTCGGCTTTGCCATATGATCACTCCTTATTAGTTATTCATATAACTAACTTAACTCAAAAAAATTTACCGTTTATTCACTGATTCATTTTAGATTATACAAAATTCTTGACAGTACCACAATATAAAATGGTCATAATTACTATCTTTTCAAAAGTCATTTGAATTCTCTAATTTGAATATTGACAAGAAAAGAGTTTTCATGTGACTCTTTTTAAGAGAGAAAGGGCAGGTGAACAAAATGGATATCAATGAGTTTCAACAATGGGTGAAGGAGTATTATGACAGCAGGGGCTGGGCTGAATTAGATATTTTTGTCCGCATTGGATTTTTAGCCGAAGAAACGGGGGAAGTTGCCCGAGCTATAAGAGCGCTTGAAATTGGCAGAGACAGACCAGACGAATCAACAGGTTCAGTTGAGGAAAATAAACAGGCATTAATCGAAGAGCTGGGAGATGTGTTAGGAAACATCATAGTGATTGCAAACAAATACAATATTCCTTTGGAAGAAGTATTTCATTCACATAAAAAGAAGCTGTTAGATCGTTATTCTACTGTTTAAGTTTTATGTCTTAAAAATTCCGTAATAAGGTAAAATTGCGGCATCGCTGTTTCACGTGGTGAACGGATTCTTCCGTATTCTTTGATGCCGCAAACGATTGTTGAATAGATTGTGAAATCCATTTCTTTTTATGGTCGACCAATTGCAAATAAACTTTCTTTTCCGGGCAATAGGGGGGGATGCCCAATTTTCAAAAGTCATTAGCGATAAAAACGATTCCAAGGTTATTAGATAAAAGGCAGTGTTCGCATCAGAGGATGACGATTCTGCGTAAAACGGTCCCGAACTTATATAGCTTGATATTCACATAAGGGAGATGCCGTTTTTATTTGGTTATAAAAATTTTTGAAGTTTAACTTTTTAACTGAAAGGCTTTTATAAATTATTGGTTAGAAAAATCCTGATGGGACTATTTTTCTATTTTTCGTGTAATGCTGCGGCGGCCGTCTATACTAACAGGAACATCTCCTGCAATTGTAATTCTTCTCACAACTCTTTGTTCGTCGCCATAGTCATTTATTGCATAATGCTGGGTTGCACGGTTATCCCAAATCACAACATCTCCTGCACTCCATTTCCAGCGAACTGTATTTTCTAATTGTATAATATGCTGCTGCAGGACAGTGAACAATTGGGCTGAATCGAAGGTGGAAAGTCCGACAAATTTTTTGACAAAATGACCAAGTAAAAGATTGCGTTCACCGGTTTCAGGATGTATATGGACAACGGGGTGCTCGGTTTCATATAAAGTGGAAGTGAATACTTCGTCATAGTGCTTTTTTGCTTCAGGAGATATATTATATCGCAGTGCTGCATAATCATAGGCATTTGTATGGATTGCCCACAATTGATCAGCAAGATTCCGCAGTTCTGTTGGCAGAGTTTCATAGGCAGCAGCTGTGTTCGCCCAAACAGTATCCCCTCCTGCTTCAGGGATCACAACCCCCCGTAAAATGGAGAATTTCGGAAATGCATCTACAAATGTAACATCTGTATGCCATGAATTGGCCCGGTCGCCACGATCAGAGTCTAGCTCAAAAATATAATTGGAGCCGTCTTTTGCTGGAACAGTTGGATGAACAACAGGATTGCCAAGCAGCTGTGCAAAGGCTTCCTGCCCCGCATCATCTAGATGATGCTGATTTCGGAAGAAAACTACCTTGTACTTTAAGATCGCTTCGCGAATAAATTGAATTGTTTCAGCATCTAGTTTATCGGAAAGTTTGATGCCTGATATTTCAGCGCCAATTCGTCCGGCAACTGGTTTGACAATAATCTCTGATTCATTTTGTACTTGTTTGACATCAGTCATAGAGATCGCCTCCTCAAGAAAGTTTATGATTCTACGGAATATTCATCTTTCTCAAAATTTCATCGGCACTTAATAGAAGCCCCACCTCCTTGCTCGTTGAGTGAGCCATTTTAATAAACCGATAATAAGCAAGAAAGCCAGAGCAGATGAGCTCCGGCTTCCAGATGGCTGGTCAGCTTTTTATTCCAGTTGTAAATCCGATGAATTCATATCGGTTTAGTAAAAATATTAGATTCACAAGAAAAAAAATGTCAATATTAAATTTTAAAAATTTTTTATTTATAAAAAATTAATATTTTACAGTAAATTTTAGCTTGACTATTTTTCATTTGCTCAGTAACATTAAGGATAACTAATGTATACTAATTCAATAGGAAATATCGGTTAATTGATTGTTCCCACCGGTCAACCGGAGACATTGCTGCAAAATGTCTCCGGTATTTTTTTAATAGATGAATATGCCGACCAGTACACTGGAGGTCTTTACAGAAAATGTAAAGACCTTTTTTATGCGGGCTGGCATGGACTTAATTGAACTGCCGTATACCGAACGGTACGTACGGTTGTGTGAGAGGTCGGGGGTTAGTCACCTCTTCCTATTCAATTGAAATCAAAAGGGAGGAGTAAGATGAAGTTGTTGAAGAATTGCAGAGTGATAGGAATTTTATTGTTAGTAGGGACAGTTGTTTTATCTGCTGGCTGTCAGAACAAAACAGTTGCTGAAAAAGAAGGCAAAGCCGGAGGTGATGGCAAATATGAGACGCTGACACTGCGCTATCAAGGATCTCCTGGACAAGTCACTTTCCCGGAATTGGCGGAAGATTTAGGTTATTTAGATCCAATCAAACTTGAATGGGTTGGAAATACAACGAGTGGACCACAGGATATCCAAACAGCTGCAACAGGGGAAATTCATTTTGGCGGTGCATTTAATGGAGCAATTATTAAATTAAAAGCCAGCGGCGCCCCGATTAAAGCCGTGATCAGTTATTACGGCAGCGATGAAGATACGTTCAGTGGGTTTTATACATTAGAGGATAGTCCGATTAAAGAGGCGCGAGATTTAATTGGCAAAAAAGTCGGGATGAATACTCTCGGTGCACACCATGAATTCGTGTTAAAAGAATACTTGCGTCAAAATGGATTAACAGAGGAAGAAATTAAAAAAGTAACGATAGTGGTGATTCCGCCAGTCAATGCAGAACAAGCATTGCGTAATAAACAAATTGATGTAGCTGTGTTAGGCGGAATGCTGCGAGACCGGGCATTAGAAAGGGGCGGGATTCGGAAGCTCTTTAGTGATTATGATTTGTTTGGTGCTTTTAATGCGGGCAGTTATGTTTTTACTGAGAAATTCATTAAAGAAAATCCGAATACTGTGAGAAAATTCGTTGAAGCAACAGCGAAAGCAATTGAATGGGCGCGTTCAACCCCTAGAGAAGAAGTCATTGCCCGTTATGAAGCAATTATTGAAAAAAGAAAACGAAAAGAAGATGGTGAAACAGTTAAATTTTGGAAAAGTACAGGAATCGGCTCGAAAGGAGGTTATATACAGGAGAAAGATTTTCAAGTGTGGATCGATTGGCTAATAAAAAGTGGTGAGTTGAAAAAAGGCGAAATTGGGCTGGATGACTTATACACAAATGAATTCAACCCTTACTAAAGGAAGCTTGAACAAAAATGTTTAGGAGGTGTTCAACAGGTGACAGATAAAATTCAATTTGACCATGTCACAAAAATTTTTAAAATTCGGGATGTTGAAAAGGGAAAAGGAAGCTTTAAAGAGTTTACCGCATTGAGGAACGTTCATTTTTCCGTTAAAAATGGAGAATTTCTAACGTTAGTCGGGCCGTCAGGATGCGGAAAATCAACTTTGCTTGATCTTCTCGGCGGATTGTCTCAACCAACATCTGGGAAAATTTTAATAGATGGGAAGCAAATCGACGGCCCCGGTTTAGATCGAGCAATTGTCTTTCAACAGTACGCCTTGTTTCCTTGGAAAACAGCTAAGGGAAATATTGAGTTTGGTTTAAAAGCGAAAGGTGTGCCAAAAAAGGAACGTTCGGAAATCGCCCGTCATTTTTTGGAGCTAGTCGGCTTGTCCGGCTTTGAAGAACGTTATCCCCACGAACTATCAGGCGGGATGAAGCAGCGTGTAGCTATTGCTAGAAGTTTGGCTTTTGACCCTGACGTTTTATTAATGGATGAACCGTTTGCGGCCTTGGATGCTCAAACACGCGAAACATTGCAAAACGAATTGCTTCGTATCTGGGAAAAAACAAAGAAGACGATCGTGTTCATTACTCATGGAATTGATGAAGCCGTGTACTTAGGACAGCGTATCGCTGTAATGACTTCACGTCCGGGGACGATAAAACAAATTATTACAAACTCAGCTCATTCCCAAGCAAAGGAAGACGATGCGCGTTCCACGCCGGAATTTGTAAAGACTCGCCATCAAATTTGGGATTTACTGCGGGATGAGGTCAGTAAATCGCAAAATGATCATAAAAAAGAGCATTCAGCTTAGGAAATTTAATAAAAGGAGTGATGACATTGGCTAGTGTTAGCAAATCCATTCAAACTACATATGAAACGAGAAAACTTATCCGTTTTTCTTTTCACTGGATCCAAAAACTTGTGAAGCAAACAGCTGTTATTATTCTGCTGCTTTTATTTTGGGAAGTGGCGCCTCGCATTGGAGTGACCGATCCGACGTTCTTTCCGCCTTTTTCAAAAGTAGTTGAAGGCTGGTGGGGATTAGTTGTCTCAGGGGAATTATTGGCTCACTTTCAAGCGAGTATTGTACGTTCATTTATTGGATTTGGAATTGCGCTGCTTATTGCTATTCCTCTCGGATTATTGATTGGCTGGTACCCGATCGTTAGCGATTTGTTAAACCCGGTGCTGGAATTATTCCGAAACACAGCTGCATTAGCGTTATTGCCTGTATTTATATTAGTGTTTGGCATTGGTGAAACATCGAAAGTAGCGATTGTCTTATTCGCTTGTACATTTCCTGTTCTGCTAAATACTATTAGTGCCGTTCGAAATGTCGATCCGTTACTTATTAAATCGGCAAGATCAATGGGATTACCGCCATATAAATTGTTTTATCAAGTTATTTTGCCTGCATCTATTCCGACTATTTTTACCGGAATACGTATGGCGGGAACAGCTTCCATTCTCGTATTAATTGCTGCTGAAATGGTAGGGGCTAAAGAAGGATTAGGATACTTAATTAATTATACTCAAATGAATTTTCAAATTCCCGAAATGTATGCCGGTATTATTACCATTGCCATACTTGGCTTTGTATTAAATTATATTTTAGTATCTTTGGAAAAACGGTTCTCTGCTTGGAAGACAAATCAATAATAAAGGAAAGAGGGGAAAATTAAATGACGGCAAATAAGCGCGAAATGAAATTAGGTGCATTTTTCATGATCCCGGGGCATCATGTCGCAGCTTGGCGGCATCCTGATGCAGAAGCTCATAATGTCATGAACTTTGATTTTATCAAAAGGCTTGCGCAAACGGCTGAACGAGGAAAGTTCGATATGATCTTTCTGGCGGACACGTATGCAGTAAGAACAGGCAATCAAAAGGCATTTGAGCAGACAGTGAATACACTTTTTGAACCATTTACTCTGTTATCAGCCCTTTCATCTGTGACCGAACGCATTGGGCTTGCAGCTACCGTGTCGACCACATTTAATGAACCCTTTAATGTAGCGCGAAGATTTGCCTCGCTTGATCATTTGAGCAAAGGCCGGGCAGCATGGAATGTCGTCACATCCAATACGGAAGCAGAAGCTCATAACTTTAGCTTAGAGCATCATCTTCCGCATGAACAGCGTTATGATCGTGCTGAAGAATTTGTAGATATAGTGAAAAAGCTATGGGATAGTTGGGAAGATGACGCTTTAGTGATTAATAAGGAATCGGCTCAATTTGTAGACGGTTCAAAAATACAGGCCATTCATCATAAAGGAAAGTGGTTTTCTGTAGAAGGACCTTTAAACGTTTCCCGTCCTGTACAAGGCCATCCGGTTGTGATCCAAGCAGGTTCGTCTGAAGCTGGAAAAGAGCTGGCCGCACGTACCGCGGAGGTTATTTTTACAGCGTGGCAGACGCTTGAAGAGGCTCAAGCTTTTTATGCCGATGTGAAAGGAAGAATGAAAAAATATGGGCGTTCACCAGATGAATTGAAGATTATGCCAGGTGTTTTTCCTGTTATCGGAAGAACTGAAGGAGAAGCTGAGAAGAATAAGAAGATGCTGGAAGAACTTATTCCTGAAGAAGCAGGAGTTGCTCTTTTATCTGGAATGTTAAGTGTTGATTTGTCAGGGTATCCTGTCGACGGTCCCTTGCCTGATTTGCCTCATTTGGAACAAATAAATGGAGGGAAAAGCCGTTTTAAGCTGTTAAAAGACCTTGCTGAGCGTGAAGGATTAACGATTCGTAAGCTATATCAACGGATAGCAGGAGCACGAGGGCATAGAGAAATTAAGGGAACACCTGAACAAATTGCCGATCAACTGCAAGAATGGTTTGAAAATGGGGCAGCTGATGGCTTCAATATTATGCCGCCATATTTGCCCGGAGGACTTGAAGACTTCGTTGACTTAGTGATACCTGAACTGCAAAAACGGGGATTGTTCCGCACGGAATATGAGGGCAAGACTTTACGAGAACATTTAGGGCTAAAACGTCCTGAAAATACTTTAATTGCCAAAATAGGAGAGACACTGTAGATGAAGGGAAATATTGCATCTAAAAAAATAGTCATGCGAAAATGACAGTTTAATGGTCGAGTCAATTAGTTGGGGTGTCCCAAAAAGTAAAACTTTAGAGCATCCTTTTTATTTTAGAAGTAAGAGCTGGCCGCTTCTTTATTGGAATTAGACTAAGATGCATTTACATAAATTATCTTTTTTTATTTTAAATTGAAAAGTTCATACTATATTTTTGTTGCATGGACTGGAAATTCGATAAAAAAAACTTTCTGAAACTTAGTATACGAGGAGTGAGAGGCTATGGAAATATTTCTAGCTTGGAAGGATAATTCTTGATTGAATGTTTCTTGCTGCTCGATGTGTTTCAATAATTTAGAAATGTGATCATCCGAATGAGGGAACGAACGATTTTCGTTTGGTTTTTCAGCTGGAACGTGGCCCGTTACTTCTTCGAACGCCCCTTTCCCAAACCGGTCAACGACAACGATCGCGGCGTTCTCTAACTGCATGTTGTGTTGTTGAACAAGGGTTTGAAAGTGTCTTAGTTTGCCAGGTCGCTTTCAATAAATAATCGCTGTACACGGTCATTTTTGATGAAGGTATAACCGTTCTTTTCCAATAGCTAGGCACCATTTTCGTAATGTACTATCGCCAATTCCTAAGGTATGGCTCACTTCTTTGGTACTGTAAGCTTGTTCTTGCGATTTCATTCGTTCAACCTCCTAGTGGGATGGGACGGGATATAGAGCGTCTCTCCTATCCGTTTTAGAAGCATTCGACAGATATAATTTATTTACCTGTTCTGTAAGGAGGAAAAGGGAGAGAAGGACTGCATAAAATCCGCCTTTTTTATGCAAGATTTAGAGCTTCATAAAAGGGGAAACCCTTGATCCATCAACGATGTATAAAATCCTGCATAAACGAGTCAAAACAGAAAACCGCCAATTCCTTGCGTATCAAGGGGTTGGCGGTTTTCATTACTTCCCATAGTTGGCTTTATGTTACCTAGATTTGTATAAAGCATTCACATATGTTTAATGATTTATTTTTTGGGTTTAAATTTATTATCTATTTCTTTAAATTCCTCACTATCAATATCTGGTGGTTCATCCTCATCTTTTCTTAATTTCCAACCAATAAATCCAGTAACCATCGCAAATATGAGTGAACCTTGCCATTCGATTTCAATATTTGCCATAAAATTATCTATTACTTCAATCAATAAAAAGGTAAGAGTTGTATTCAAAATAAATGGTAGCCATCCTTTACTCGTTTGAAGTATGCCAACAGATTTTAAAGCTTTTGGTATTGCATCTGTAATAAAAGCAAGAGGTATTTCAAGGAATAAATACAAAATAAAGAACAATACTAAATCCAATAATGAATTATATTGGAAACCTATTATTCTTAAAATGATGTATTCAAAAAAAGCAATAAAGAGTAATATTATCAGTACGATAGAAATAGAGATACCAACAGTTTTAAATTTATTGATATGAACTGCCTCCTTCAAATTATTTTTCTCAATATTTTAAATTAGAACGGGTAATTATCATTACCAATTATTAGTAAAAAATGATTTATATATATATATAAAGAACCTGAGAAAGTCTCTTTTCTAATTTTTATTTATTTATCATCATTAAGGAACTATATGCATTCACTTTTCCTTCTCCAAAATAATTGTCTCTACCAGGCTTACCGATATCAGAACTTCCCTTCTCTAGATATTTAAGCACTTTATTAACAGAAGGCTTATTACCTGTTCGTTCTGTATACTCTGAAATAATAAGAGCTGCAGTAGCACTGACTTGTGCTACTGCATAACTTGTTCCTTCAGTTAGTGTGTATCCTTGAGGAATTCCAAGCCCCTTTACTTTCTGCATATTTTACAGCTTTTTTATATGCCTTAATCAGTAACTTATCTTCTTTTTCAGACTTAATAAAATAAGTACCGACGCTTAAGTTGATCACATCATTATCATTATTAGCTGCATCAATAATAGCTTCTATCACCCATACTGATTTCCCTACCTCATTTCCAATAACTTTGTAAGGAACAATTGTTGTCTCTGGAGCAATACTTGACATTATCCCAGCAATAGTTGTGCCATGACCTAATTCATCAGTAATATCCATGTCATTTGTGACATAATTTTTTGCTAATGTTAAATCAATATTTTCTTTTATCAATGGGTGTTCTATATCTACTCCACTATCTATTAAAGCAATTGTGGAATGTTCCCCTGTATCAATAGATAAATTCTTATAATCACTTGTCACATCTTTTAAATACCAATTAAAAGGCGTAAATGTTTCAGAATTTAGTGATGGAAACTCGATATTAGTGTCAAATTGATTAGATTCTTTAAACTCATCGAGTGTTAATTGCTTCACTTCGTTTAGAATTCTCCATGAACAACTCGAAGAAAGGAACGTGAATCTCATTACATGCGGCGGCCAGGCGACCATTCCGATTGTCCACGCAATTAATCGGGTGAGTCGAGTTGATTATGCTGAAATTGTCGCAACCATTGCAAGTAAAAGTGCGGGACCGGGAACAAGGGCAAACATTGATGAGTTTACACAAACGACGGCACGCGGCATTGAAAAAATTGGCAGAGCCAAAAAGGGAAAAGCCATCATCATTTTAAATCCGGCGGAGCCGCCTATTATTATGAGAAATACTGTTTATGCTCTAGTAGAAGAAGCAAGTATGAATGAAAAAGCCATTGTTCAATCGATTTTAGAGATGGTGGAAACGGTCCAATCGTATGTACCGGGATACCGGATACGTACCGATCCAATCATTGATGGGAATAAAATCACTGTCTTCCTTGAAGTAGAAGGAGCAGGCGATTATTTGCCAAAATATTCTGGAAATCTTGATATTATGACGGCTGCTGCGGTAAAGGTTGCGGAAGAATTCGCAAAACATCAATTAGCAGCACAAACGGCGTAGAGGAGGAAAACCGCATGGCAAAAAAACGTGATGTATTAATTACGGAAGTAGCTTTGCGAGACGGGAGTCATGCCATTGCCCATCAATACACAGTCGATCAAGTCGCAAAAATCACCAAAGCTTTAGATGAAGCGAACGTTCCATACATCGAAGTCGCACACGGAGACGGATTGGCCGGTTCTTCTTTGCAGTATGGATTATCTCGCACAAATGAGCTCGAGCTGATTGAGGCCGCCGTGTCGGTTTGCAAGCAATCAAAAATCGCCGTCTTGCTTCTGCCGGGAATCGGCACGATGAAAGATTTAAAACATGCTGCCGAGCTTGGGGCGAAGATGGCGCGGGTTGCAACTCATGTAACAGAAGCAGACGTTTCTGCCCAGCACATTGGGCTGGCAAAAGAGCTTGGAATGGAAACAGTCGGATTTTTAATGATGGCCCACATGGCGCCAGTTGAAAAACTGGTAGAACAAGCAAAGCTGATGGAAAGCTACGGAGCGGATGTCGTTTATGTCGTTGACTCAGCAGGAGCGCTTCTTCCGCATGAAGTCAGGGATAGAATTCGTGCCCTTAAGCAGCATGTAGGAGTGGAAATTGGCTTTCATGGCCATAACAACCTGTCTCTGGCCATGGCGAACAGCTTGGTTGCCATCGAAGAAGGAGCAATCCGCATTGATGGAAGTGTTCGATGTTTGGGAGCAGGGGCAGGAAATACCCAGACGGAAGTGTTGGTAGCTGTGTTGGATCGATTAGGAAAGGAAACCGGTATTGATCTTTATAAAATGATGGATCTTGCAGAAGAAATTGTGGCGCCAATGCTTCCAGCTCCCCAAGAAATTACAAGAGACAGCCTTGTGCTGGGATATGCCGGTGTTTATTCAAGCTTTCTGCTCCACACCAAGCGGATAGCCCAAAAATTAGGGATTGACTCGCGCGATATTTTAGTTGAACTCGGCAAACGCAAAGTAGTTGGCGGTCAAGAAGACATGATTGTAGACGTAGCAACAGAAATTGCGAAGAAGAGAGAAAAATCGCCAGTTTCATAAGGAGGTGTTGGGGCAATGGCAGTAAAAGTTCGTCACTATCGAAAATTTGCTGAGTTGTTAAATGAAGCGGAATATGAAAAAAGGGAGATTACTCGCATCACAGAAGATATTTTGGACCTTTCTGTGGAGGAATCATACAAGATACAAAAGGAGCTCATCAAAATCAAAATAAACAGCGGTCATCGCATCATTGGTTCGAAAATGGGGCTGACAAGTCAAGCGAAAATGACGCAAATGAATGTGAAAGAACCGATTTACGGATATCTTTTTGATTATATGTTCGTTCCAAGCGGCGGAGTCGTCCATTTGAGCGAATTTATACATCCGAAGGTAGAAGTGGAGATTGCTTTTATTTTAGGTGAGGACTTAGAGGGCCCAAATGTAACGAGAACACAAGTGCTGTCGGCAACAAAATATGTCGCACCGGCCTTAGAAATTATTGATAGCCGCTATAAAGATTTTAAGTTTACGTTGCCGGATGTTGTCGCAGATAACGCTTCATCGTCAAGAGTTGTAATCGGGAGCACATTGACTCCAATCCACACGTTAAAAATTGATTTAGATTTGATAGGTGCAGCGCTTTATATAAATGGGGAATTAAAAGCTTGCGGAGCTGGTGCAGCGGTATTCAATCATCCGGCAAATTCTGCTGCTGCTTTGGCCAATATGCTGGCGCGCAAAGGAGAGAGATTAAAAGCGGGCGACATGATTTTAACTGGGGGCATCACTGAGGCGATCAATCTAACAGCTGGAGATACAGTAATCGGGCAATTAGATCAACTCGGAGATGTTTCGTTTAGTGTAAAAGAATAAGAATGCGGATGCTTTGCTGGCGGTATATGAGATTTCATCTATAAAATAACATTCCATATTTAAGGAGGAATTTTGATGAATAATATCTTGTCATATGAATATGAAATTCACCTCCCTTCAACCGCAGAAGAGGGAAAGAAGTATCCTGTTGTTTTCGCATTGCACGGCATAGGGTATGACGAACAATACATGCTTTCATTAGTGGAAGATTTAAAAGAGGAATTTATTTTAATAGGCATTAGAGGTGATCTTCCATATGAAGATGGATATGCATATTATTATTTGAAAGAATATGGAAATCCAGAACGAAAATTGTTCGATATTAGTGTAAATAAATTAAAGAACTTTATTGAAGCTGCACTAAAAAAATATCCGATTGATTCTGACAAAGTATATTTGATTGGTTTTAGTCAAGGAGCAATCTTAAGTATGACACTCGCTTTAATATTGGGCGAAAAAATAAAAGGGATTGTTGCAATGAATGGATATATACCATCGTTTGTGAAGGAAGAATATCCATTGAAGTCTATCGAGCGGTTGTCTGTGTTTTTAACTCAAGGAGAATCAGATCATATTTTTCCTTTAAACATTGGACAGGAAAACTATGATTATTTGCGCAAACATGCAGCTTCTGTGAAGTATACCATTTATCCGGCTGGACATGAAATATCACAAGACAATCAACGAGACATCGTTTCATGGCTGCGTCAGGATGCTTACAACTACGGTCAAAATAAGACAACAAATCTCGCATGATAAAAGGCATCGATTTAATAATATTGGGGGAGGTTGATTATGATAGAAACGGGAAAGTATGCTGATGTGAAAGGAATCAAAACACATTATCACGAGGACGGGAAAGGAGAACCCCTTCTTCTTATTCATGGCTCTGGTCCCGGGGTTTCTGCATGGGCTAATTGGCGTTTAGTATTTCCGCTCCTTTCCCAGCATTTTCATCTTTATGCCCCAGATGTCGTAGGATTTGGTTATACGGAAAGGCCGAAAGATATTCAATATTCCGTGAATGTATGGGTCGAACACATGATTAACTTTGTCGAGACGATGAATCTTGAGAAGGTTTCAATCATTGGAAATTCCATGGGTGGAGCTTTAGCTCTGCATATTGCAAATCGTCGCCCTGATCTTGTTAAGAAGTTAATTTTGATGGGAAGCGCAGGGATTGAATTTCCAATTACAGAGGAACTTGATGCCGTTTGGGGATATACGCCGAGCATTGAAAATATGAAAAAAATCATTGGCATTATGTCAAATGATCCAAGCATGGGGGAAAATGACAACCTGGTCAAAATGCGCTATGAAGCTAGCATTCAGGAAGGTTTTCAAGAATCGTATTCCGCAATGTTTCCGCCGCCTAGACAAAAACATGTGAATGCTTTGGCGCTTACAGAGGAACAATTGCGGGCAATAGAAATTCCGATTTTACTCATTCACGGAAGAGAAGACCGGGTGATCCCATTGGACAAAACAAGCTGGAAATTATCTCAAATTGTTCCTGACGCCCGACTTCATGTCTTTCCAAATTGCGGCCATTGGGTGCAAATCGAAAAAACAGAATTTTTTGCAGGTCAAGTAATAGAATTTTTGAATAAATAAGCGGATTTTTTACGTACTGCTTCCTGCTTTCAATATGTGCAAAAACCATTTTTTCTTTTCTTAACGTAATCAGAATTCGTTTAATTTAGCGAGGGGATGCTGATGATCACCGTTTGTAAAAAACATATTAAGAACGGAATAAACTTACTCAACACACCGCACGTACAAAAATTATCGCAGAAATATTGGGAGCATGAATGTATTTTTTGTGATGAACCAGCTCATTTTAAACTTTTTTATAGTACGCCTTACAGTACGTCCTATCGAAAATTCCTTTCCTTAAACAAAAATCATTCGTCGCTTACTGGTTAATTCTGAATTTAAAATAGAATCTTTTTGTTTTTAAGCCCGCGCCGGGTTTCGTTTGCTGACCGCCCTCTGCCTATGGCAGTTTGGCTAGAGCATTCGAAGTCCGGCGTTTTAATTTATCTAAAAAACTCAATACAGGCTGAGCAGTTAATTTAAGTAAGAGAGAAGCTTTGATTCTTTAATAAAATTTTAATCTCCGTTCGATATATGAATTTGTAGATAAGCGAGATTCCCTTTTGCAGTGTCTCTGCAATATACCCCAAATATACGCAGAGCGATTAGTCTCATCTATTTCCATTTCCATATGTGTTTACATCAGTTGAGATTAAGAAAATATGATGTCAAAAACGGTACAGTGCGCTTTTAACATTTGGAAAGAAAAATAAATTACAAACTCTGAATTAACTAGTGTTACTCTAATGGGTTCAAGCAACAACAGAGTTTTTAATAAATTCATAGTTTTCAATTGATTAGGTTTTCTTAACAACAACAAGATAGGCTGTAATCTTATTTTCCATAATGATTTTAAAAATCTATTTCTCAATTTGAGCCTGTCGGCTTTAAATATTTCTATAATAATTATTATAATTTCTATTGATTTTATGGGTATTTGCTGTTATATTATTAAAAAATGAAAATTAATTATCAATTATTGATAATTATCGAGTTTCAAATGAAGTAAGGGGGGATGAAAATGGAAGCCATACGAGCTGCAAGGGGTCCCCAGCTTCGTTGTAAAGGATGGCGGCAGGAAGCCCTATTGCGATTATTAGAAAATGTGCTAGAGAATGGGGAAAATCCTAAAGAGCTTGTCGTATATGCCGCATTAGGAAAAGCTGCTCGAAATAGGGGATCATATCAAGCGATTGTCGAGGCATTAAAAAATTTAGAGGAAGATGAAACTTTAGTAATTCAGTCTGGTAAACCGATTGGTATTTTCAAGACACATGCTTATGCTCCGCTAGTCGTTATGGCGAACTGTAATTTAGTAGGGAAATGGGCAAATAGCGAAAATTTCTATGAACTTCAAGAGAAAGGATTGATTGCCTGGGGAGGTTTAACAGCTGGAGCCTGGCAGTATATCGGTTCTCAAGGGGTTATTCAAGGAACTTATGAAATATTCGCCACTATTGCTCGCAAGTATTTTCACGGCAGTTTGGCTGGCCGCTTTATTTTAACGGCTGGTTTAGGAGGAATGGGAGGTGCACAGCCGCTCGCAGGTGTAATGGCCAACGCAGCCATCTTGTGTGTAGAAGTGGATGAAGATCGAATTGATAGACGAATAGAAACAGGATATTTGCAAAAGAAAACACACAGTTTGGATGAAGCGCTGCAATGGATTGACCAAGCGAAAAGAGATAAAAAGAGTTTATCTGTTGGATTGGTTGGCAATGCCGCCCAAGTGTATCCGGAAATTTTAAAACGGGGAATCATCCCTGATATTGTGACTGATCAAACTTCCGCTCACGATCTTGTTTATGGCTATATCCCGGAAAACTATACGATCGAGGAAGTACATGAAGCAAGAAAGCTAAACCCGAAAAAGCTGGCTGCTGATGCTCGCAAATCTATAGCAAAAGAAGTTCGGGCTATGCTGGAATTTAAGCGGCGCGGCGCCATTGTTTTTGATAACGGGAATAACATCCGGACACAGGCATCACAAGAAGGTGTACATGATGCGTTCGAAATTGACATTTTCACCGAAGCATTTTTACGTCCATTATTTAGTCGAGCAATTGGACCATTTCGTTGGATTGCTTTGTCGGGGGATCCAGAAGACATTTACAAAATAGATGACTATATTCTTGAACACTTTCCTGACAATGAAATTGCGACCAATTGGATTAGGCTGGCCAAAGAGTATGTTCCATTTCAAGGATTGCCGGCGCGTATCGGTTGGTTTGGTCACGGAGATCGTACAAAACTGGCAACAGCAGTCAATGAAATGGTGCAAAAAGGCCAATTGAGCGGTCCGATTGCATTTACTCGTGACCATCTCGATGCTGCATCGATGGCTCACCCGAATATTATGACGGAACGAATGAAAGATGGAAGTGATGCAATTGCTGATTGGCCGCTTCTGAACGCTATGCTGAATTGCTCTTCAATGGCGGATTTAGTCGCTATTCATTCAGGCGGAGGTGGCTATACCGGTTATATGACAAGCGCCGGTGTAACGATAGTAGCCGACGGTACTGAGCAAGCAAGCATGAGATTAAATCTTACGCTTGATAATGATACAGGACTCGGTGTTTTACGTTATGCTGATGCAGGATATGAAGAAGCATTGGATGAGGTTGAGAAAAAAGGATTGCGGAGAATTGACATAAAGTAGTGATCAGCAACAGATAAATAGATTAGGAGGAATGATGGTTGTGCGTCAATTAACGAAAGACGACGTATTGGCCGCTGTAAAAGGAGGATCAGTCTTTGCTTCCGGCGGCGGCGGTTGGGTTGATCATGGTCTGGAAATTGGCATGGCGGCCATTGCAGTAGGAAAGCCGAAGTTAGTTTCTGTCGATGAATTGCAGGATGATGACATTATTGTCACTGCAACTGCCATCGGTGCTCCAGCGGGAACAACTGATTGGCAAATGCTTGGAAAAGATTATATAAAAGCAGTGCAGCTTGTACAAGAAAACTATAATGGAAAAGTTGTCGGTTTGATGACCCCGCAAAACGGAATGTCCAGCAGCATTAATGGTTGGCTTCCAGCCGCAGCACTTGATTTGGTTGTGGTTGATGCTACTGGGGATATGCGTGCTCATCCGACTGGTAAGATGGGGGCAATGGGGCTTGCTGGACGTTTGGATTTTGAAACGGTGCAGGCCGTTGCCGGAGGAAAACCAGAAACTGGATCGTACATTGAATTAGTAGTCAAAGGGACGCCTGCGAAAACATCAAATATTTTGCGGACAGCATCAGATATGTCTGGAGGATTTATCGCTTGCGCGCGGCATCCTGTACCTGCTAGTTATGTGAAGCAGCATGCGGCTATCGGCGGCATAAGCCGAGCGTTAGAGCTTGGGTACGCGATTATGAATGCGGAACCGAAGGGGGCTGAAGCGGTAATAGAAACGATTTGTCAGACGACAAAAGGATATATTGTAGGAAGCGGAAAAGTTGTCAAAAAAGATGTCCATTACAAAGGCGCCTTTGATATCGGTACAATTTTGGTTGAAGGAGAGGGGAAAAAACTCACCCTTCATGTCATGAATGAGTATATGGCTGTAGATGACGAAAGAGGCAACAGGTTGACAACATATCCAGACGTCATTACAACACTCAATCCAAATACAGGGGAACCTGTCAGCGTTGGACATGTAGAAGAAGGAATGGACATCATTGTATTTAGCATTAACAAATCAAATATTCCATTGAGTTCTAGTGTGAAGGATCCTTTAGTTTACCCAGAGGTTGAGCAAGCATTAGGTATCAGTATTGCTGATTATGCTTTGGCAACTGATGAGAGTTAAGACAAAGCCAGCTGGAAGGTGTAGTGAATGTCGCTAAATGGTTCGCAAACGTTAAAAAAAGCGTTAGACATTTTATTTGTCCTAGGAGAAGCAGAAACACCATTATCTGTAAGTGAAATTGCTCAACGAGCCTCAATTCCGGAGAGCACTGTCTATCGTTTATTGCAAACGTTAGAGAATAACGGAATTATTGAGAGGAAATCTAAAGGACAAATAACTCTTGGTTTACGCATTCTAGAATTAGCCCGCAGTCTAACGCAACAAATGGATCGTTATTTAAACGTAATTGCACGTCCGATAATGGAGAAAATTACTGAGAAAACGAATGAAACATCGATTCTAGCAGTTCGTTCAGGGATTGAAGTAATTTGTATAGAAAGTATCGCAAGCTCGCGCTTAATTCGATTTGCCATTGAGAATGGAAGATTGCTGCCTCTTCATCGGGGGGCATCTGGAAAAATTATTCTCGCATATGAAAATGAAAAAATAGTAGAACAAGTATTGCAAAAACTTTCGAGTGAACAGGAGAAGAAGCAGCTCATTTCTGAATTAGAAAAAATTAGGAAGCAAGGGTACTGTATAACGATAGGAGAAGTAGATTCGGACATTTGCGGAATTTCAGCGCCTATCTTCAATTACCAGGGACGAGTTGTAGCGAGTTTGACTGTCGCAGGGCCTGTTGAACGGATTGACTTAGAAGCAAGAGAGAACATCGTTAGTGTAATAACGGATGCTGCTCATCAAGTATCGCAAAAATTTATCGAAACAGCTACTTTTTGATCATGGTCAGGAAGAGGGAGTGCAAATGGAGCAGAAAGTGTATGATCTCGTAATTGAGGGAAATATCGTGCTCCCTGATCGGGTGCTATATAATGGTTCAGTTGCTATCAAAGATGGAAAGATCGCATCTGTTTCTAAAATCAGCCATGAACGGAGATCACATAAAGTTTTGAAAGCTCATGGAAAATATGTTCTTCCAGGAGCGATTGACGCTCATGTTCATAGCTACAGCGCTTTGACAGAAGGCTTTACAGCCGCCACCCGCTCTGCTGCTGCAGGGGGAGTAACCACGATTATCGAAATGCCGTATGATGCTGATCAACTTATATGCACAAAAGAAAGATATGCCGCAAAAAAACAAAAGCTGTCCCAAGAGGCAGTAGTGGATGTAGCGATGCTGGCAACGATTAAACCGAAAAACGGGCTTGATCAAATTCCTCTTCTTGCTGAAGAAGGAGCATGCGGCTTCAAAGTTTCTATGTTTAATACGGATTCCGTCCGTTTTCCACGCATTGATGACGGTGAGCTGTTGGAAGCTTTTTCTCTCATAGCGAAAACCGGTTGTCCAGTTGGTGTTCATGCAGAAACGGACGAAATTGTTAGAAAATATATAGAAAAATACAAACAAAAAGGAGAGACAGACCCACGCGCTCATTGCTGGAGTCGTCCGAAAGTCGCAGAGTCTACCGCGGTTTTAACGGCGTTAGAACTAGCTTACTGGACTGGAGTTCACTTACACATATATCACTGTACGTTTCCGCGCATTTTTGAGCTGGTTCAATGGTTCCGCCAACAAGGCACTAAAGTGACCGCAGAGACGTGCACTCACTATTTGATTTTATCCGAAGAAGATATGCCTTCCTTGCACGCAAGGGGAAAAATAAATCCGCCGTTGCGGACAAAGGAAGATGTGGAACAATTATGGATTCAGCTTTCACAAGGAATGATCGATTTGGTCACTTCAGATCACGCTCCTTGGACGATTGACCGAAAAAATCATGCGGATATTTTCCAAAACTCATCAGGGGCCCCGGGAGTTGAAACGCTGTTGCCGCTGCTTTACAGCGAAGGGGTTGCAAAAGGAAGAATATCTATGCTTACACTTGTCCATCTACTTAGTGAGAATCCAGCCAAGACGTTTGGTTTATCGCACTGTAAAGGAAGGATAGAGGAAGGGATGGATGCTGATTTAGTGGTATTAGATCCCAACCAAAGCTGGGTATTAAATGAGTCTGAGTTGCACTCTCATGCCGGATGGAGTCCTTATCATGGTTTTACTGTTCAAGGGAAAATTATTAACACATTTGTAAGAGGAAAGCTTGTATATGATGGAACAGTCATCGGAAATCCGGGTGATGGCAAGTTCATCCACGCAGAGCACGATGCGGTTAAAAAATCATTGCAAAGCGATACAGTGAGGTGCTCTGTTCAATGAGAGTCAATACTGAGCGTTTGAAAGAAGATATTGAAGCTTTGGCTAATTTTGTCGACAAAAGTCAGATTGGTTGGACAAGAAGGGCCTTTACACCGTTTTACGAAGAGGCAAGGGGCTGGCTCAAGGATAAAATGAAATCATTAAATTTAGAGGTTAATGTTGATGCCGCAGCCAATGTGATTGGAACTCTTCCCGGAAAAGAAAAGCATCTTCCTGTCATCATGATCGGTTCTCATATTGATACCGTCAAAGGCGGCGGAAGATTTGACGGCATCATCGGGGTTGTCGCCGGTCTAGAGATTGTTCGTTTGCTTAAAGAAAATGGGATACAGCTGCGTCATCCGTTGCAAGTGGTTGATTTTACAGCGGAAGAACCAAGTGAGTTTGGCATTTCAACGATCGGCAGTCGAGGAATGGTGAATAATTTGCCGGAAACAATGCTGCTTAGGAAAGATTTGCAAGGAATTACGCTGCGGGAAGCATTAAAGCGATCTGGAGGAAATCCAGAGCGATTGACGCTTGAAGCGCGTAAACCGGGAGATGTAGCTCTATATTTAGAATTGCACATTGAACAAGGTCCGGTGCTTGAGCAGACAAACCATCAGCTTGGCGTTGTTCGAGGCATTGCAGGTATTCAGCGTTATCGTCTCACTGTTGAAGGGGAACCGAATCATGCTGGAACAACACCTATGAACCTAAGAAAAGATGCGCTTACTGCAGCTGCTGAGATCATTCTTTGTTTCGAACAGCTTTGCCAGGAAACCTACACGGAAGAAGTTGTAGGAACCGTTGGAAAACTCATGAATGAACCGAATGCAGCGAATGTCATACCAGGAAAGGTGACTTGCGAACTAGAGATTCGCTCGTTGGATAAAGATATTCAAGACATGATCATAACTCAGCTCCATCATGCTGCCTTGCAAATTTCAAAGCGACGCGGGGTTTCTGTTCAATTTGACTGCTTGTCACAATCAGAACCGATTCTTGTACAAAATAATGTCCGCAGTGTAATTGAGCAGGCATGCAAAGAGGTGGCACCCACAATGTTTTTATCGAGCGGTGCCGGCCATGATGCCAATCAAATAGCTCGTATTGCTCCAATCGGTATGATCTTTGTGCCGAGTAAAAACGGCAGAAGCCACTGTCCTGAAGAATGGACTGATTATGAAGATGTCGCTTTAGGTGTGCAAGCATTGTTGAAGGCGTTGCTGCTGTTTGACCAGCAGCTGGACTAAAATGCCGGTAAAAAAATGAAAAAACGAAAGTGTGGATAGGGATGGAGTACTTAAAAGACACCGTGACCTATATTTTTGAAAATTCAGATCGTTTTTTGGAGGCTTTGCAGGTTCATTTGGGGCTTAGTTTTATCGCGTTATTGATATCAATGTTAATTTGTATTCCATTGGGGATCGTATGTGCCAAAAAGCCAAAGCTTTCAGGATTGATTATGAATGTATTCAATTCTTTACGAGTTATTCCTAGCTTGGCTATTATTGTGATCATATTGCCAATCATGGGAATGGGATTTTATCCTGCATTAATCGCTTTGATCATTCTGGCATGTCCGCCGATTACGATCAATACCTTTTTAGGATTTCGAGGAATTGATTCTTCCATTATTGAAGCTGCGTCTGGTATGGGGATGGACAGCAAACAAATTTTGACCAAAATAGAAATTCCTCTCGCTCTTCCAGTCATCATTGCTGGCTGTCGAACAGCTGCAGTAGAGATTATTGCTAGCGCAACCTTAGCTGCCTTTATTGGAGGCGGAGGATTAGGAACATTCATTGTTAACGGAATGGGAATGTATAACATTCCTCTGTTGCTAGTCGGAGCATTGCCAGTTGCTTTTTTGGCTATCTGTTCCGAAGTTTGCTTCGCAGCTGTAGAGCGTTTGGTCACGCGCTATCAAAGGGATTAGAGGAAACGTAAGTTGATTGATCTGAATACTATGTATTTTACTTTCTGTTATGAAAATAGGAGGAATTATCATGAAAAAAAGACTTATTCTTTTATTTACTTTAGTCGTTTTACTAATATCCACGGCTGCTTGCGGCGGTCAAAAAGAATCAGAAAACACAAGTGATAAAAATGAGACGACTATCAAAGTTGGATCGAAAAACTTTACAGAATCGCTTATTTTAGGAGAGATTTATTCTCTAGCTTTGGAGGAAGCTGGTTATAAAGTTGAAAGAAAATTAAATTTAGGCGGTACAATGGTTGCTCATACAGCATTGAAAGAGGGAGAAATTGATATGTATCCGGAATATACGGGTACAGGGCTAATCAATGTTTTACAAGAAAAACCTATGTCTGATCCGCAAAAAGTATATGATCTTGTATCCCAAAAATATAAAGAGAAGTTTAATCTTGTTTGGCTAGAACCAACAGATGTAAACAATTCCCAAGCTTTAGTCACGACAAAAAAAGTAGCAGAAAAGTACGGAGTAACGACTTTGTCGAAATTGGCGGAAGTCGCTCCAAAATTAAGACTGGCGGCTGTTCCAGAATTTGAAGAACGCGATGACGGTTTAAAAGGTTTGCAAAAATTTTACGGCGGGTTTCAGTTTAAATCGGTGCAATTATTTGACTACGGAATTAAATATCGCGTAATCCTTAATGATGAAGCGGATGTGACAGTTGGATTTACGACTGACGGCGATTTGACTAATGAGGAATTGGTACTGCTTGAGGACGACAAAAAGTTTTGGCCTCCATATTATGTAGCACCTGTCATTCGTGAAGAAACTTTGGAAAAAGATCCGAAAATTGAGGAAGTGCTGAATAAAGTTTCCAAACACTTGAATAATAAGGTTGTGCAAAATTTGAATGCTGAGGTTGATATTCAAAAACGTGAATACACTGAAGTAGCAAAAGAGTTCCTTGAAGAAAAAGGCATTATTAAAAAGTAATTATGCCTAAATCCGAGTGAAACCAGGAACTTTCAAAGGCGGTGGTTTCGTGTCAAACATAATCATTCAGTTTGATAAGGTGAGCAAGACGTTCCCTAAAGCCAGCAAACCTTCTGTCTATGAAACTAGCTTATCAATAGAAGAAGGAAGCTTCATCACCATTTTGGGAACATCGGGATCAGGAAAGACGACATTATTAAAAATGATAAACAGAATTCATGAGCCTTCATCAGGAAAAATTTTTGTTCAAGGAGAAGATATTACAAAAGTTCCAGTGACACAACTTAGGCGTAAAATAGGATATGTCATTCAGCAAATCGGTCTGTTTCCTCATATGACTGTCAAAGAAAATATAGCAACAGTGCCGAGAATTTTGAAATGGGATGGAGAAAAGATCAACGAGCGCGTAGACTTTCTTTTAAGGCTTGTTCATCTGCCGCCTGAGGATTTTCGAGATCGATATCCAAGACAATTGTCTGGAGGGCAGCAACAGCGAGTGGGGATTGCCAGAGCGATGGCTAGTGATCCAGATATTTTATTAATGGATGAACCTTTTGGTGCAATTGACGCCATTACCCGTTCCAGTTTACAGGATGAACTGCTGGCAATTCAAAAAAAGATGCGCAAAACGATTCTTTTTGTGACACATGATATTGAGGAGGCGCTCAAGCTAGGGGACAAAATTATTGTGATGAATGAAGGAAAAGTCCAGCAATTTGATACGCCGATTAACATCCTTATGAACCCAGCTAATGAATTTGTCAGCCAACTTGTTAAATCAGACGATGTTTTCCAATTACTTTCTTTTTTGAATGCAGAAAAAGCAATGGTTCCGTTGCAAGGGGAAATGCATGAAAAAAGTGCGGAAGTTTCAACGGAAACAAATCTTAAAACGGTTCTTTCTCTGTTGCTGAAAAAGGATATAGACAATGTGGTTGTCGTCGACAATCAAAACAAACCTGTAGGACAAATTGGTCTGGATCAATTGAAAATAAAGGATCAGGATTCCTTATATTCGGTAAGCAGGTGAAGCCTATGGTAAATTATATTACTAATTATTATGACACTATTTTGGCGCTGTTTCTTGATCACCTTCGCTTGACGTTTGGTGCGCTGGCAATTGCCCTATTATTTGCTCTTCCAGTAGGTTATCTTTTGACTCGCTGGAAGAGTCTTTCTGTACTGGTATTGTCAATATTGGGAATTATTTATGTTATTCCCAGCATGGCATTTTTTGCTTTGCTCATTCCTTTTTTAGGATTGGGCATGAAGCCGGCTATCTTTGCGCTTGTCGCTTACAGTCAGCTGATTTTGGTGCGTAATGTAATGGTTGGTTTTCAATCAATTGATCAAGCGATTATTGAGGCGGGTAAGGGAATGGGGCTTAATTGGTTTCATTTATTTTGGAAAATAGAGTTGCCTCTAGCGTTGCCAATTATTCTTGGCGGCGTACGGATTGCAGCTGTTGCGATTATTGGCATTGGAACGATTGCAGCATGGATAAACGCCGGCGGCTTAGGAGTTCTTTTATTTGAAGGTCTTTACCAAAATTCAACTCATAAGATTATCATTGGGACTATACTCGTTTCCACCTTAGCGCTCATAACGAACTATATTTTGTTAAGACTTGAGAACCGTTTGGCATTAAAAGCGAAAGGGCAGCTATAAAACATTCATAAAAGAGAGGGTTTTTCATGGGGCAACAAACAATTATCCTCGATGGTAAGTCACTCACGATTCAACAAGTTGCTCAAGTTGCTGAACAAAAGGCTGAAGTAGAAATCAGCCAGGAAGCTATGGAACGGCTTCATGCTGCCAGAGAGTTAGTGTTGAATTGGGATTCGGTCCATGCCCCTGTTTATGGATTTAATACAGGGGTTGGGATTAATAAAGATCGTCAGGTGCATGAAAAACAATATGAGCAATTCAATAGAAGTTTAATTTTATCCCACTGTATTGGTGTAAAGCCGGAAGCAGATGAGAAGACGGTTAGAGCCGCGATGCTCATTCGTTTAAATACATTGTTATTAGGTTATACCGGCGTACAGCCGGAAATAGCACAAATGTACAAACGCTTTTTAAATGAGGGAATTCATCCGGTCATACCAGAAAGAGCCTCTGTTGGGGCAGCGGATTTGGGAAATCTAGCTCATATCGGATTAGCTATGATCGGCGAGGGAGAAGTCGTTTATCGGGGGAAAAGAATGAATGCAAGCGAGGCGCTGAAGAAGGCGGGTATAAAATCAATTGTTCTCGGTCCGAAAGATGGCTTAGCCATTGCCAGCTCTAATGCTTTTGCTGCAGCCAAGGCATCGCTGCTGCTGAATGAAGTTAAACAATTAATCGACTTGTCCGACATTGTATTTGCTCTTTCTCTCGAAGGGTTGAACGGCAATATTTCCCCTTTAGATGAGTCTGTTTTAAGAATACGGCCTTTCCTTGGAAATTTAGCAAGTGCCGGATTAATAAAGGCCTGTCTTGAAGGAAGCTATTTGTCGTTGCAGCACTTAAATCGGCCGCTTCAGGATCCGCTAAGCTTCAGAGGAGCTTTTGCCGTGCACGGCGCTGTTAGGGATGCGATCGATTATACTGAAAAAAATCTGCTCATACAATTAAATTCAAGCGATGATAATCCATGTGTTCTGGTGGATGAACAGCGGATATTGTCATGTTCCAATTACGAAGTAACGACTTGGGTGCTGGCAATTGAAATGCTTGGACAGGCTCTTGCACATTTGTCCAAAATATCTTGTTTCCGTACGATCAAATTGTCATCACCCAATTTTTCAGGACTGCCGCGCTTTTTATCTCCTGATAATGGCCAAAACGTATTGGCTTTTAGTACAATTCAAAAAACCTTTGCGGCGCTTGACGCAGAAATTCGCCATCTGTCTAATCCAATAAATGCTGATTTTATAGCGTTATCAGGGGAAATTGAAGATCATGCCAACAATTCTGTTCAAGTGGTTGACAAAACAGCAAAAATAGTTGATAACTTGTATTACATTTTGGGAATAGAAGCGATGCATGCTGCTCAGGCGATTGATTTGAGAAAAGATATAAGTCTTGGTCATGGAACGGAATTGGCATATAAGATGATCAGGCAGGAAGTCCCTTTTTTAGATGCTGACAGAAACCTGTCAGTTGATATTGAGAAAATGTACAAGTTGTTGAAGTCAGGAGAAATTTGCCGTGCAGTAAGAGACAAATTAGGGGGAAATTTGTTGGGGCGTTATGAGGTGTCATAATGATCAAGATTAATGTACAGCGATTAATGAAACATATAAAAGATTTGAGTAAATTTGGTCACGACCCTAATGGAGGCGTGACCAGATTTCCTTTTACAGCCGAGGAACGCGAAGCTAAACAATACATAGTACACTTGATGAAACAAATAGGCTTAGAGATTTACGAAGATGAAATAGGAAATTTATTCGGAAAACGTGTAGGCACTGATTCTGCTTTGCCGTCAATTTTAATCGGCTCCCACTTGGATACAGTGAAAAATGGCGGGATGTTTGATGGTGCCCTAGGGGTATTAGCCGGTATAGAAATATTACAGACGATGATGGAGCAAGGCATTCAAACGAGGCATTCCATTTCAGTTGCGGCATTTACTGATGAAGAAGGAGTGCGATTCTCAACCGGAATGCTTGGCAGCCGGGCATTGACGGGGGAATTGCAAGAAGAAGAGCTTTTTCAGTATAAGGATGAAAATGGCATAAGCATTGCTGATGCGATGGTGCAATGTGGATATAATCCGAAATTAGTGCACCGTGCGCGACGTTGCTCTAAAGAATTCAAAGCTTTTCTCGAGCTGCATATTGAACAAGGAAAAGTGCTTGAAAGTGAACAAGCACCTGTAGGAATCGTTACTGGCATTGTAGGTGTCAAATGGTTAAAGGTAACCATTAGAGGAGAAGAGGGACATGCAGGAACGACACCAATGGCGATGCGAAAAGATCCAGTTACAGTAGCCGCCCGCTTAATTGATTTTGTGGAACAAAAAGCACAGCAGAGCGACGGATTGCGAGCAACCGTTGGAAGTATCCGCGTGTTCCCCGGGAGTATAAACGTTATTCCGCGTGAAGTGGAATTATTTTTCGATATTCGTCATCTATCTTGGGAGCTTATTTGTCAAATGGAAGATGATATCCAAATGTTTTTATCTGCATGCTGCAATACAAAAGGCATGACTTTTACAGTAGAAGCGACTCATGAGCTAAAACCGGTTAGCTGCTCTCCTGTATTAATCGAAGCGATACAAACAGCAGCGAAACGAACAGGGACAAAATTTCTGATGCTGCCAAGCGGAGCGGCTCATGATGCTATGATATTAGCTTCTTTAACAAAAATCGGAATGGTATTTGCCCGGTCAAAAGGCGGCATCAGCCATAGTCCATTAGAGTGGTCGAATGCTGATGATATTGAAGCAGCCGCCAATATACTGCTGCACGCTCTTTTAGATATCGCCGAAGCTGAAAAAATATGAAAAGATAACATGATCTAGAGAGATTTTTTAACAATTTAGGTTTTGCCGACGAGTAAATAGTTAGAATATCATTTTGGTTAAAGTTGCAAAAAATCGTATATAGATTTTCTTCTCGGCTGACGGCTTCTTCGCCTTTGGCATTCCGCTTAAAGCCTCTGAACCCCAACGCTTAGTTCATGGAAAGAGGCCGCTCAGCAAGGAGAACAAATCATCCAGCCATGCGAAACGGCCTGAAGAAGCTGCTCAATGCATCGCTTTATGGTGAACAGAAAAAACACATTTCTATGGAAGCGGATCTATCATTATTTTTCAATAAGATTGTCGATACAACACTTGCGCTCTTGGCGATCTTCGCTTCGGTGTGCCTCGGACTCATTTAGCTTCTTTTGAGAGTCCTTAAAAAATAATTTGTTTTTTTCCGCTTGTCATCATCATTCGAAACTATCTTCTTTACCACAATTGATTTATTCTAGGTGCAAAAACCGTTAAAGCCGCCCCGGTATGGAGCGACCATGTTGTTTTTTGATCTTACTCTGCGTATGAATACGTAATTTAGCATGCCAAATTTCTGCTGCAATCCAGTTCCGGCAGGTTGGTCACAGCACTTTCAACGAGAATAACGGTCAGCTTGCTGGAAACGTAAACCTTGAAAGCTAATACACAAACTGCTTAGCGCAGGTACGGCTGTCATTGTGACGGATCACTTGCATCCGGGGGAATGCTTTCTCGGATCAGACCCGGTAAATATCGTCACAACTTGTCTGTTCTTATAAAAGTTTATGACTGCTCGGTCTTGACATGGCGAAACCGATTCAAGCCGACGCGGCGGCAAAAGCTGCCGAAATCCTCACCAGGCTCACGCTCGCGAACGAACGCCTCGAGTACAGGTCGGACGGTGTCGACCAGTTGATCGAACGGTACAGTTTCCGTGAATCGTTCGTTTAGTGCTGTGCCGAGTGAATTTCCGCCTAAAAAAATATCATACTTGCCAGGTGCACGGCCGATAAAAGCGATGTTGGCGTTGTACGGGCGCGCACAGCCGTTTGAGCATCCAGTCATGCGGACGGTGATGGTCTCGTCCGAGAGGCCAAGTTCATGAAACAGCTGCTCAAACTGTGGCAATAGATCGGGCAGAGCCCGCTCCGACTCGGCTAGCGCAAGTCCGCAGGTCGGCAGGGCTACACATGCCATTGTATTTTTTCGGACTGTTGATAGCTCATGTGGAAGCGGCACTCCCGCAGAGCGCAATCGCTCTTCAATCGCCGGTCGAAATTCGTCTGGAATGCCGCTCAGGATCACATTTTGCTGCGTGGTGAGGTGAACGGTCGGACGAAATTCGCGCACAATGTTTTGAAGTGCCGATTTCAATTTCATGGTTTCAGTATCTTTAATACGACCATATGGAACGAACAGGCCAAGGTAGCTTATCCCGTCACGCTCACGGTGCCAGCCGAGATGGTCGTGCCCGTTGTGCCATTCCAGCTTTCTCGGTGGCTCTAAAGTACGCCCAAGCCTTGTCTCGACCTCTTGCCGGAACCAATCCAGTCCTCGCCGGTCGATTAAATATTTCATGCGGGCAAAACGGCGGTTTGAGCGATCTCCGAAGTCCCGTTCGATGGTCACAATGGCTACGCAAGTATCAAGGATTGTGTCTACGACATCCTTCCTGGGCACATAGCAAAGCGGACTCGCCAGCCTCGGATAAGTTGCCTGAACGACCGCCGTTCGTCCCATACCGCCGCCTACCAGCACAGTATAGCCAGCAACGTGTCCGTTCTCGATATGTGCCACAAGTCCGATGTCATTGTCGTACACATCGATGCAGTTATCTCCTTCTGGTACCATCGCAACCTTGAACTTGCGCGGGAGGTATACATCACCGTACAGCGGCTCCTCAGTCTCTCCATCAGAATGCTGAACCGGTTCGCCGTCAAGCCAGATTTCGTGATACGCATTTGTCTTAGGACTCAGCCGATCAGTCAGTGCAAGCAGATCCTCCCGCATCTCGGCGCGGAACGGCTCATCGCCCGGCTTTGCGCAACAGATGATGTTCCGCCCCGAATCGCCGCAGGCGCCAAGTGTTGTGATTAGTGATTCGTTCAGCCTTTTGATGGTAGCCTTCAAGTTCCCTTTCAGTATGCCGTGAAGCTGGATGGTTTGACGCGTCGTAATGCGCAGCGTCCCGTATTCCGAATATTCATCGGCCAAGCGATCGAACACCAAATATTGATCCGGATTCAACACCCCGCCTGGTATTCGGGCACGCACCATCATTGAGTAATGCTTCTCTTTGCCTTCTTTCAAAAGCTTGTGCCGCAAATCCCGGTCGTCCTGCTGGTAAACACCGTGAAACTTCAATACCTGTACATTTTCTTCCGAAAACATCGGTTTGCCATCCTGAAGAGCTTCCTTGATTGTCCCACGTAAATAGCGGCTTTGTCGCTTAATCACTTCGATTTTTGATTCTTTTTTGTTTTGAGTGGACAAATACAATCACTCCTCCTTGAATTCTGATTTGTTTACTATGATATAAAGAAAAAGACGAAAACACACCATCCAAAAGGACGTCAATTTGACCCATCCACTACAAAGCTTGCTATATTTTTCAGCCGATCTATAAGGTGAGCTGTAGGAGCAGTCATCAAGAAAGGAGGTGTCTCCATGCTGGGAAATGTGTGCGGATCAGATTCAGGATTTGTGAAATCTGCGTTTGCAAGATCAGGAAAAAAATCGGTCTAGAGGATACAGATTTAATTAACACGCAAAAAAAATAAACGAATGGAATTTCTCTTTTTGCTGTAAATGTCAGGATAAACATGGTTCTTACGTTCTTTTGGTGAAAAATCGAGGTCATTGATAACACAGAGCCAAAAATACTTATTTGCACACTCATTTTCTCCATTAACCCCCTTCCCATCACCAAGATTGAGTAAGAACCATAAACATGTACATTTTTGACTGTTTAAGAGTGTACATGTTTACTCGTTTTCTTTTTCACTTTAAGTGATTTTGATATGTACAATATTAATCAAGGTCGCGCATGTAAAATCTTATCCAATCACTTTTGTGCATTCTTAAACTAGCATTTCATTTCTGCCGATTCACCCCGCACCTTTAAATGTAATGAAGGGGGGAATCAGTTTTTTTTTATCATGATATTCTTGAAATACCTTCCTATATTGTAATAAAATGAAAATAGATTCATAGAACTTTAGTTCTATCAGGAGGTGGGATGCGAAAAAACTTAGTACTTTTGATATATGGTCAGGTAAATGAGAATTTCCTTTTTTCAACCGGCATGATCCGGTAAGGAAGGGAATTTGCAAACCCTAAAACCTGTGAAAAATGTGCTTGCCCTCATAACAGTGTGTGCATGCTGCAGACAGCTGGCAGAAAACTATATAATTGATCAAATATCACTAAATTCAGGTAAAGAGGCATTTGGCAAATAGAACATTTGAAAGAAGAGGGCTGACTTTTATAATGAGAGATTTTTGTAATTTAAGGCTTGAGCTGACCTCATGATCATGGTAATTGCCGCATGACAAATATGCATCCTGTTCCATGAAGCTTGTACATATCATGGTTTGAAAAAGAGCCAATCACAAAATAAGCAATTTCATTTATAAAATAATTTCACATTTTTTCGATATGATAAAAATAGGACTAAAAAATGATACAATGAAAGCGATTATAAAATTGGGAGGGGAAATGAAATGAAAGCAGCAAGATGGCACAACGCTAGAGACATTCGAGTAGAGGAAGTAGAAGAACCGAAAGCAGGGAAAGGAAAAGTAAAAATTAAAGTAGAATGGGCAGGAATTTGCGGAAGCGATTTACACGAATATGCGGCAGGTCCAATTTTTGTTCCTGTTCAAGAGCCTCATCCTGTCAGTAAAGATGTGGCGCCTATTATCATGGGCCACGAATTTTCTGGTCAAGTAGTTGAAGTTGGAGAAGGCGTTACGAAAGTAAAGGTTGGGGATCCTGTCGTTGTAGAACCTATTCTTCGCTGTGGAGAATGCCCAGCTTGTAAAAAAGGTAAGTACAATCTTTGCGAATCTTTAGGATTCCACGGTTTATCCGGTGGCGGCGGCGGATTCTCTGAGTATACTGTCGTTGATGAGCATATGGTGCATAAAATGCCTGAAGGTCTTTCTTATGAACAAGGAGCATTGGTGGAGCCTGCGGCTGTAGCCTTGCATGCTGTTAGATTAAGCAAAATCAAACCTGGCGATAAAGCCGCTGTGTTTGGAACAGGTCCTATAGGTCTTCTTGTGATTGAAGCATTAAAAGCAGCTGGCGCTGCAGAAATTTATGCAGTAGAAGTTTCCAAAGAACGTTTGCAAAAAGCGAAAGAGCTTGGTGCTACATCTGTCATCAATCCAATAGAGGAAGATCCGGTTCAAAAGCTTCGTGAACTGACCGATGGCGGGGTCGACGTTGCGTTTGAAGTAACGGGAATACCGGCTGTTTTACAACAAGCTATTGACAGCACTGCATTTGAAGGAGAAACAGTCATCGTTAGCATATGGGAAAAAGAAGCGGGCATTCAGCCAAATAATATCGTATTAAAAGAAAGAAACGTAAAAGGAATTATTGCATACCGCGATATCTTCCCTGCTGTAATGGAATTAATGAAACGAGGCTACTTCCAAGCAGAAAAACTCGTTACGAAACGAATTAAGCTAGATGATATTGTAGCAGAAGGATTTGAAACGCTGATAAAAGAAAAAGACCAAGTGAAAATTTTGGTAAAACCAGAATAAACATTTAAGCAGAGTAGGGAGAAAACGGTGCGGACAAGCTGATGCTTCAATAGATGGATGCAATGCGAAAAACGCGGTGCACCGTTTGGCGAGCAGGGAGAAAGTTGCAGGGGATTTGCCGATGCTTAAAAATACATACAAACCAAATAAGTAAGGTTAAATCCCCTCTCTCTATCCAAATTTTTTTTTTCGGGAGCCTTTATCATTCCATAAAAATTCCGTTGGTTCAAAAACATGTAAATACGTTAAGACATCGGTACTTGGGGGATAATTTTGCCTTCGATACGTTCAAAGATGTCATCTAAATCAGCGCCAGTTATGGTTAGTCCATGGTTTTTAAGACCAATAATAGCTTTAGAAGGCTCTTTTGAAATTCGGACAAGTTCAGCCACCGTTTTTGCAAGTTCAATTGTTCCACAAGGATAGTTAATTTCTGTAGCCTTTATGCCGTCCATCCAAGCATGAACATGTACAATCGCTCCTACCTCCGGGTGTTCTTTATAAATCATCCAGTGCTCAATAGCGTCGACAGATGCCCTTTTTGGTGTTATATTCGGGGGAACGCTTACTTTCATGGCATTTTTATCAGGATCATATCCACTTATTAAGAGAAAATCTTCACCAACTGTTTTCATATCTGCTTTGTTAATTCCGCTTGCACTCATCCAAAAGCTTTCACTGTCCCGTCTGGCACTGAGGTTTCCATAGCTTAGTCCTCCTAATCCGTAAAGTTTTTTTAAATGGCGAAGATCACGAGGTGTAAGATATTCTTCCAATGGAAATGGAGCGGGAAGTAAATTCATGCGATCAAGCTTTTTTCCGGATTCGCTTAATGATCTCGTAATCTCATCTCCGTTCCACATCTCTTCCGGAAGATCATCATAAAAATTATTGTCAATGACTAACTGCGAAGCTGCGAGCGGTTCCAATCTTTCAAAAATTTGTTTAAAAAATGTTGCTGCTTCTCCTTTTCTATACTCCAATTTATAAAAACCTTGTTCAGGTGTAAGAAAATAAATATCTGTTGTTTCATTATCGTTATGTAAGATATACATTAAATGATTTGCTAAAGACCTGATTAAATACGGATAGGCTGATTCCCTGAAGGTAAAAGATGTAAAAACGGGGAAGTGTCAATCCGAAAAAATGGGGTAGCTTTTTCGGGTTAAAAACAGGAGCGCCTGTTCTTCCGATTGCGATTATTTTTCTAGATGCGAAAAAGTGGTTTCGAAAGCCAGTAAAAGTTGTTGTTGGGCCAATGATGTATTTAGATGAACTTGAAAGTTCCAATTATACTGCACTTGCTGAGGCTGTTATGAAACTTATGATGTTGTTGCAGCAATCAAAAATGGTTAGTCTCCCATAACTAGAACTGATTTTGCAGGAAAAAATCAAAAATTTCCTCGAAATCTAACAGGAGGAACGGCATAGAAGCTACCATCGAAACTCAGCGAATATGTTTGAAAATGCTACATTTAACCATATTATATTAAAATAAGGGGAAAAGGGATTCTTCCTTTCCAAACAGGAGACTGCCCTATCTATCTTGCATTACACACAAAATTCTTGACGGTACCGTAAAGGACGTCAACGACATTTAGTTAGCAAATATTGATGATAACGATAACATCAAAATTTTTTTGTACTAATAAAAATAGAATGCCAAGTCATTATTAGTGCAAAAACCACTCTCCGATCAGTACTTGAAGCAAATCCGTACTCTATTTCCACCGCTTAATCCTGTTAAGCGTAAATCCACACAAAAGGCGGCAGATCAGAATAAAAATTGTTGCTTTGGAACAAGCCGCAAAACTTAACGGATGGATAAATGGAAATTATATGTGGTAGCAGGAAATTAAATTAAGGGGTGGACAATATTATCGCTTCAATATAAGAGGAACAAATTTTCAAGCAAAAAACGGGCAACTCCATAACGAAGCTGCCGACCACATAAATGTATTAATTAAGAAAACGGAAATGAAAAACGGCGAATCCTTGAAAACGGGAATCGGAATCTCCTAAATCTCCGAAAACGAAATGGGGAATGCCCAAACCCTCCAAATCCACCGAAAGGACCTCCAAATCCACCAAAAGGGCCTCCAAATCCACCAAAAGGACCTCCGAATCCACCGAAAGGAGATCCAAATCCACCGAAAGGAGATCCGAATCCACCAAAAGGACCTCCGAACCCACCAAAGCCAAATTGTCTTTCTTCTTCGTTATCTTCTTCTCGTTGGTCGCCAATAGGTACTAATAAATAGGCATGATCATTATCGGCTTTATCAATAATGCCATCATACATTTTTCCATCGTCCATTTCCAGCAAGACGTAATAATGCTTATGTCTTTTGCAAAAATCATGCTTGCTCACATGGTGATCATAATGATCCCGATAATGCATATTTTCTTCATACGGCTCCTGAGGATTCGCATATGGAACTTGATGATCTAGGTTATAAGTATAGTTCGAGTTATAATCATATTGCATGTTGATTTCTCCTTTCCTGAAATTCGATTATATTGTATTCACCTAATTTTTCTTTGCTACAAAAAATAACATTTGATTGGATATGTCAAGCAATCATCCCTTTTGCAACATAATACAACTCCTTCAATCTATGTCTCATTCATTTTTTCTGCAAAGATAGTAAAGAAGTTTTTTCTTTTGTCTTTTGTTACTCATCAAAAAATTTTTTAAAGGATTGCCAGTAAACTTAAGAAAAAACAAAGATCAATTCCTTGTATTTCAAGTGATAGCCGACGGTCATTGGGGATTTTTCACATTGACAGCATAAATGGAATTGTGTGAATAGATTCCTGTAAATAGGAGAAAATTGTAATAAAATAGATAGAGAATTTACAAAAAACTTGGCAAGACAGTGCATGGGAACATCTTTCATTTGAATGTGCAAACGAGATGAATGTATCAACGGATTGGTAACCAAGCAGGAAAGTGGTTGAACCGCTTAATCGGCAAACAAGCAGTTGTTGCTTTCTAATCCATCTAGAAAACTTCCGACAACCTTCTTCTGTACAAGAAGCTTCATCGAGAAACACCCACCTCTAAACGAAGTGAATGTGGAGATGATAAAACCATGCCAAATAAAACGGTTTTGGCATAATATATAAAACTTTCATATCTTTAATAAAGGAAAGATCTTTAGTATGTATTATTTTATCGTCAATAAAATCTCAGGAAACGGAAAAGGATTAAAAGTTTGGAAAAAGACTGAAAAGTTGCTGCAAGAAAAACAGATAAATTATCAAGTGCGCTTTACCAATCGTCCAAAACATGCAGCAGAAATTGCTAAGGAGTTGTCTTCTGAAAAATGTTATGCTGTTGTAGTCGTAGGAGGAGATGGTACAATCCATGATGTTGCTAACGGGTTAATCAATTCGAATATACCTTTGGGTGTTATTCCTGCAGGATCGGGAAACGATTTTGCAAGGGCTCTTGATATACCAAAGGACTATAAAAAGGCTTTAAAACGTATTTTAATGGGAAAACAAAGAAAAATTGATATTGGAAGAATTGGCAACGAATACTTCATTACTGTAATGGGGATCGGTTTTGACGGTAAAGTCGCCGAGATAAACAATGGCTCGAAATATAAAAATTGGCTGAATGTTATTAGATTAGGTAATCTTTCATATGGACTTAGCTTCTTGCATGTTTTATTAAAATATCGTCCTGTCAGCATTCAATTAATGGTTGATGGGGAGAAACTAGTTTTTTGTAATGTATGGTTAATTGCAATTGCCAATATCTCAAACTATGGCGGAGGTATTAAAATATGTCCAAATGCTTGTTATAATGATGGACTATTTGACATTTGTATAGTACACGGCATGAATAAATGGGAGCTGTTGCGCACTTTTCCAAAGGCGTTTAAAGGCAAACATATACTACATCCTGGTGTAACCATGATAACAGGGAAACAAGTGGAAGTTATCTCCGAATTACCTGTTATTGTGCAAGGAGATGGTGAGATACTCACTAAAACTCCGATGAGTGTGACGATTCAAAGAGGTGGGTTGCTTATCATTTAAATAGTGGCCGGTCATTGTAAAAATTAATGATCTTAGTGAGAACACGACTTAGGTATTTCTGTTTGGGAAGTCATTCACCATAATTAGTATAAAAATGGAAAAACAATTTAATACACGATGCATTCCAAGTCTTTTCTTGTTAACTTATAAGGGATGTAAATGTCTCTCAATAAAAAGATTTTCTTAAGATAGCTTTATTATCAATTTGAAAATTTAGGAATTATAAAATCGTTATTGGACTTTAAATGCAAAAGTTATTTACTGAATGTTTGTAAATATAATAAATTTTAATCTTTTCAACGTTGCAGATATATTAGTTTTAGGCCAAAAAAAACAGTCAGGAAATTAAAATCTTTGGAAGATGTGGCGAGTTTCTGATATTTTTCGTACAAGTTTGTATTTTTTCTCAGAGTTCATGAGCGTTTGTACATTTGATTTCGCTAACGAACTGTTTGATGATTACAGCTTACTCATAACGCATTTTTTATGGATTTTAGTCTATTACTATATTAATCTGTGTCTCTTTTTTAATCTAACTTTATTTAGAACGAGAATATGTTCGTGGATCCAAAATAATGTTTTGCTCACTTCTCATTGTAAAATTGTTGCAATTTAAATTATTTGCCAATAAATAGTTTGAAGAGAAGGCTCTTGATCGTTCAATCAAAAAATAGGAGAAAGTAAAAAAATGATAAAACATTTTCATGGAAAAGGGCAATGAATCAATTCAGAATTTTAACCCATTTTTTATTAAAAACTCAGCTTTCGCAGTCCAAAATCTTGTTTAAATGCTTGATGTAAATGGTTTTGGGAAGTACAAAATTATCATTTGACATTTTTTAAAACATAAA
>NZ_VISS01000024.1 GCF_007827555.1 Aeribacillus composti | reverse complement strand
CTAGAAAGGACGATTTTTTTGTGCATTTTTTTTAAAAAGTGAAAAAATGAGGGGCTCCAAAAAGTCAGTTACCCTGACTTTTTGGACAGCCCCTTGCTAGTCAATCTTTCTCTTTTTTTTTATATTTGACAGAAAAAGCATTTAATAGGCGATGCCGTTTTTACTCGAATATAATACCAAAATATGTTGCCGCCGGCATCTATTCCTTTTAACAAATCCTTATATTAGACGGTTGTGATCGAGTAATTGTTTCATCTTTCTTCCAAATCTTCCAACTTATTTTTTTTCTTTTCCAGCCTCCATTTTCTTTTCAGCAGCTCTTCTTTTTGTGTTGAATGTTTGGATACTCCCATTCTTTCCAACTGTTTCAAAATTTGAATCGCTTCGTTTGTGTCCATATATGCAGCATCAATATTTTTTTCATAATGCTCATAAAATTTGGCCAGTTCGACTAAAGCTTTTATTTTCAAAAAGCCTTGTCCATGTTTTTTAATTTCGCTCCATAGTTTCACTGCCTCATCCAAACGTCCGTTTCGTTTTGCCAGCATTGCCATTTCAAATTTCGCCTTGAGGTGAAGGCTGCTTGACTGCTCGTTTATTTTCGCATATGAAAAATAAGCAAGCTTTTCATTTCCTTGAGCTTGAAACCATCTTGCCATTTCAAACAGTTCTTTATCATCATGGTTGTCATCGGGAAATAAAAGCTTTTTTGACAAATGAATATAAAGTGAAATTAAGGAGAGAATATCCATCTCATTATGCTGAAAAATTCCGATCACACTATCAGGATTTGGATCTTTCAAAAAATGATGGTAAAGGATCGGCGCTAAATAGCCGGGAGTATCTTCCTTTCGGTTCACTTGCAAAATATCTTTTTCAACATTTGATAATTTTACCGACTCCAATCTATTTTTCCAGAGACGTCTAGCAGCATGATATAAATCAAAATGGCCGTACTCAGGCAATTGTGGCACCATATTGCGAATGAGAGTATGCCTCGTTTTCACTTGAGGCCAATCAAATGCTTTTCCATTGTATGTGACTAATGTTTTTATATTTACTTCACTTAAAAACCGTTGATATAAAGCAACCTCATGGCCAGGAGCAGGCAAAAAAAGCTGTTTGATCACCACTTTATCGAATAATATCCGCGCAAATCCAAGTAAAAAGATCATATTGCCTGCTCCGCCCTTTAAACCAGTCGTTTCCGTATCGAAAAAGAAAAGTTCATAAGGTTTATGCCCTTTTGCTGACAGCGGATGCTCCATTTCATTGTCATTCCAGTAATCTACAACATCAATTACTTCGCTCAATTCATACAATCCATGGCGATAATTGAGCGGATATTCTACTTCACGGATGAGAATATATTGGCCATCAAAGAAAAACGGCTTGACTCCAACGCTTTCCCAGCGTTTTAAATATGGAATCTCTATATCCTGTTCCTTTTTCAATACGTCTTCATGAACAATATGATTTTTTAATCTGTTTAATTTTTGTTTTATGGACATAGAATCTGTCCTTTCTTTATATATTGAAGCAGCCGAAGCGCCGCTTCCTTTCTTCCGCTCGATTCTCCATCAAGACCGATGCAGGAAGGGCAGCCATCATCACATTTACAGTTTGTTACCATTTCTTCCGTTCTTTCAAGCAAGCATTCAAACTCATCAAATACTTTCTTCGCCAGCCCGACCCCGCCTGGATATCGGTCATACAAATAGATGGTCGGTTTTCCGTTGTGAATGGATTTCACTTGAAATACAACGTCAAGATCGTTTGGATCGCACATTGCTGCAAGAGCACTCACATATTTTAAAGCATGGCTGATACCGACTAAAGCTTTTTCCATTTGTTCTTCCGATAAAACAGAAAAAATGTCATTTTGAAAGCTAATCCAAGCACCTGTTGTATGAAGCTCTTCCTCCGGCAGATGAATAGGACCAGAACCAATGTTCTCATGTGTGCCAAATTTGATTTTTTTAAATATCGTCGGTTGGGCAAGCACCATGACATCTCCAAATCCAATCTCCATGCTCTTGCTTTCCTTTTCCTGATCCACCTCAAGCACCTTCAATTGAACAGCTAGGTTCGCATCCGTAAAATAGTCAACATTGACTTCAGAAACATATGCTTTTTTTTCTTCCCAATCGAGCTTTTCAACCTGAAATTGCCTTCCTTCATGCAAATAGATCGCTTCTTCATGAAGCATCGTCATGGCGCTGAATCGGTCCATTTCCCCGATGACATTTGCGCCATTTGTAGTGTCAATAATTACGACATTTTCTTGAGAAGCAGAACGCAAGCTGATCCCATGTGCAGGAAACGAATCGCTCATCCAATACCATCTGCCTCCGTTTTCGTAAAGAACGCCTTCCTCTTTCAGAAAATCAAGTATATCGTCAACCTCCACCCCGTCTAACGTTTCACCTGACTGAAATGGAAGCTCAAACGCCGCACATTTTATATGATCTACGAGAATGATTAAGTTATCTGGATGAATGATCGCACTTTCCGGATTTTTTTCAAACAAATATTCTGGATGCTTTAAAATATATTGATCTAATGGACTCGATCCTCCGACGAGAATAATTGCTGCTTCCTCTTCCCTTCTGCCCGCCCGGCCTGATTGCTGCCACGCGCTGGCAATCGATCCGGGGTATCCTGTCATAATGCAAACCTGCAGCTGACCGATATCAACCCCTAGCTCCAAAGCATTGGTGCTGACGACACCTTTAATTTTTCCCTCTCTAAGGCCTTTTTCAATTTCCCTTCGCTGCTTCGGCAAATAACCTCCGCGATATCCGCGTATCGTTTTCGATCCCAATTCCTTTTTCGTCATCTCTTGCAGATACGTTAAAATAATTTCAACCCTTGTCCGGCTTCTAGCAAACACAATCGTTTGAATGTCGTTTTTTAAAAATTCTTCCGCAATCTCTTTTACATCAATCATGGCGCTTCTGCGGATATTGAGAGGCTTGTTAACAACAGGCGGATTGTAAAAGATGAAATGTTTTTTGCTTCTTGGGGCTCCGTTTCGATCAATAAGAACCGCTTTCTCTCCAATCAATGTTTCAGCAAATTCCAACGGATTTGCAATCGTTGCCGACGTACATATAAATTGAACGTCGCTTCCGTAAAATCGGCAAATTCTCTTCAGCCTTCTGATTACATTCGCAACATGGCTTCCAAATACTCCGCGATATGTATGCAATTCATCGATGACGACATATTTTAAGTTTTCAAAAAGCGACACCCATTTCGTATGATGCGGTAAAATGCCTGAATGTAGCATATCAGGATTTGTCATAACAATATGACCAGCTTTTCGAATCTTTTGACGGATCGTTGGAGAAGTATCTCCATCGTATGTATAGCAATTTATCTCCGTTTTTATTCCTTCAATCCATTCATTCAGTTCGCTTTTTTGATCCTGAGCTAGCGCCTTTGTCGGAAAAAGATATAATGCTCTCGTGTTATTGTTTTTTAATATTGCGTTTAAAACAGGCAAATTGTAGCACAACGTTTTTCCCGACGCTGTCGGGGTTACAGCGACAATGTTGTGATGATTTAACGCTAATTCAAACGCTTCTTTTTGATGACTGTATAATTGTTCAATTCCTTTTTTCTTCAACATTTCCTTCAATCGGTTATCCATATCTTCTGGAAAAGGAACTGTGATTGCTTCTTTTTCAGGTATTGTGTGCCAATATACAATCTGATCCCGAAAACGCTCGTCATGTCTAAAATCATGGATGACTTTTTCAAAAGGTTTCCGCCCAAGCATAACCCATTCCTCCTCAAATTCACTACATCTATTCTAACGAATAAACGTTCGTAAATAAAGCATGTTTTCATTGGAAGCTTTCGTATAAACTTTTCGAAACTCTTTTGCATATAAATGTGAAAAAAAGAAAGGGAGTGAGAGAGCAAGATGAAAAAAGACAAAAAGGAACATGATGAATTTTTGCCCGTGTTTTCCCAACTAGATCCGCTTCCAGGCAGGTTTTCACAATTTTTCGATCCTGCCTACATTCAATCGCTATTAAAACCGTTTCATGATTTGTTTGATACCGCAATGTCCCTTCCCTTTTTTCATTTTGACACTCATGAAACCGATCAAGAATGGGTGTTAGAGGGAAAGCTTCCAGGAGTGAAAAAAGAGCAAATACGCATCGAATCGTATGATCATGTATTAACGATTTCCATTCAGCAAGATCAACATATTGAACAAACAAATGATGAAAAACAGATGACGCAAATGTTCAAGTCTCATGGCAAATTTGCGAAATCCTTTTATTTGCCAGCCTACTTAGATGTACAACGTATTAAAGCATCGTTTCAAAATGAAAAGCTGAAAATTGTGATCCCTTCCAAAAAAACAAAAATAAATATTGACTAATATGCTTCTAATCAAAGAGGTTGTCCAAAAAGTCAGGGTAACTGACTTTTGGAGTCCCTCATTTTTCCACTTTTAAAAAAGCAAAAAAAATCGTCCTTTCTAAATAAAATGTAGTTGGGACCCAACATCACAGAAAGGACGATTTTTTATGAACCAATCAAATGATTACTACGGAAACAGCACTTTCACTAGATGTAAAAGAAGAAAATACTCCTGACAAAAGAAATTAACATTCCCTCCTACTTTCAAACTATATGACAACCGTCAAGTTCAAGTAATTTTCGATATTGAATTGCTCATACCAGAACATCACGTGGCACGTGTCATAGACAAAATGGTGAAGACGATGCAAGATGAGGTATTGTTTTCTCATTAGCTCACACTTCCTGAAATAGCCGGCATCCGCCAGCTACTTTCAGATAAAAATCGAAAAATATAAAAGCAAGTGGAGAGAAACGCGTTGTTTCTCTCTACTTGCTTCCTTTTAGGGACTTATCGGGCAGTCCCATTTTTCCTATTGCATCCTGTAATTGTCTGTTTTGTGATCGGTACTCATCATTCCCCGGGCAATCATGTCATCAGCTGTTGTTCCCGATTGGAAATATTCTTTTTCCAAAAATAGGTTTTTGGTATAAAAAGGATTTTTTCGTATATCCAACAAAGCATAAACAGCCTTGACTTGCGGCGAACGGCATCCCTAGCGCCTTACATTGTTTCAAAGCTCATTATTCAGCATCAAGCTTTAAAAATTTGCGTGACTCCTTTTAAAAGGGAGCTCATTTGATTCATCGTTTGAACAACTTGTCCTGCTGTATCGATCATTTTGTTAAAATCCATCTGTCCGTCCGCTTTTTTAAATGAAGAAAGCAATGAAGGATTTGACCCTTTTGGCATCATCATAGGCAGCGTGCTTGGATAAGGCTGAGGATACGGATTCATAAAAGGCTGATAATATGGAGATTGGAAATAAGGAACAACATGTTGATTCATCATGAAATATTGATCGTAAGAAACAGGTCTTAACCAATCATAAGCATGATCATGATACATTTTGATCCCTCCAATAAAAACTTAACTAATCATAAAATATGTTTTTGCCTTTTAAAGGGTGAGATGTCAAATAGTGTCGGAAGTTTTTATTTTTTTTAAAATTGATAATTACAAAAGAGATGGTAACATATTAATATAAGTGTTAGGGGGGGATGTTTTATGACGGTTCAAACATTGAGGGAAAGATTTAAAATGGAGAAGCAATACGAAGCAGAATGTGCAAATGAATTGCTGGACTTTGCTCGCAGATTGTATCTTTATGAAAACATCAGCATCAAAGACTTTCGAAATATTGTCAAAACGCTAGAACAGCAAGGAGCCGTTACACCTGAATACATCCTTTAAATCAAGCAGAGGCGGGGGAATTTTCTCCGGCCTCTTTTTGCCGCTTACGAATAGTCCCGTTTACGGCAGTTCAATAGCATAGATTGATAAAAAAGAACGGATATTTTTTAGATAGAATCTTTTAACCCCAAGATTTCTTCAAACGAAGTAAGGTTTTGCGTAAATCGAAAGCCCAATAGATTGTGTCTATATATTCACACATAATAAAGCGGAGAAACTGCTCGCTTCTCCGCTTCCCCATTTTTATTCATTTTTTTCCATTTCACGGATCATGCTTCTTAATGTGTATTCAGCAGATTCTTTTATATTTTTAAATCTCACCTTGCTTGTATCTTGAAAAAAAGATTGGATCACAATGTTTTCAATATGCTCTTTCGCCGTATCAATTTGTTGCGAATGCAGGTATCTAGGATGGTACTTATTGATCCATTTTTTCGCAACAATTTCCCATTCATCCAATATTGGCAAAATCTTGTCAACACTCGGTTTAATTTCGGCAAAAAAATCGTATTCCAGTCCTTCCTTCTTGGTTCTCTCGAAGCGTTGAGCACTTTTTTGGATCACTTGAAGCAATTGCTCCGTGATTTTCCGGACTTGTTCTTCATCCAAGGTTCTCACCTCAGATTCATCATAGCAAATTTTTTTTGTTTTACCAAATTTTATACTACCTTTTTTCTCAAGCTCCGCACGAATTTCCTTTCTGCACACATTTTCTCAAATTTATTCATCTTTTCTTCTCCATTTTCTATAAAGTTTGAAACGGCTTGTTTTGTCCGATGAATTTCTTTATCTATATTTTGCGTCAATTGCTGCTCTAAAAGATCAATTTGTTTTTCAATTTCCTGCAATTTTTTTAATGCCTCTTGCTTTTCTATAAACGAACTCATCAGCATCCCTCTTTTCTTATTTTTGCTAAAAAATTCTTCTTCCTAAATATGAGTCCTGCCTGTTTGACAAAACTAGTTGTGATTCGGCAAAAAAAGTGTAAATTCCCTGCAGCATTCAAAAATCCGCTTCATTGTGCGCATGTATTTTTTCAGGTTAGAAAAAATAAACATGGGAGGTGTTATGATGAAAAACGATAAAAAAACCATTCAAAATGATAGTCAAAAAGAAAAAAAGCGAGGAGTTGGAGACAAAAAGCTTGAAGGTCCAAACAGACCCTCTACTTAAAAATGGTCAGGCTCATTGCCTGACCATTATTGTAAGTATTGCTTCATCATGCATAATAAATGTAGCTGGGACTGTTTTTTCTCATACCAGTTAGTTAATTCAATTCGTTTCGGAATCTCTGGATCTTTATAATACTTTCCGAGCCGCTGTCCATGAAACCATTCTCTTTCTTTTTCGTCTATTTCGTGTGAGATTATCGGAAAAGCCGTCCTTAAATATGGGGATTTTCTTTTTGTTGTTTTTTTCATATATTTTTCATAATCATACCGTGATCCTGTATGTATTACACGATTTGAAAATTTTAGAAACTGTCCATGGTAAAGAGGATGAAATAAAAGCCATGCCAGCCTTTTTCCCAATTCAATCCGTTTTTTGACATGGCTGAATTGATGGGTGGAAAATCCGTACAATTTTCCTGTTAACGTCGGAAACAGTATAACGCGAAAATGAAATAGATCTTGAAAAATAAACGGCAAGCTGTGAAAGACAAATTTTTTAAATAATGGATGATCAATAACCGGTTTTTGAATAACATGCTGCTCATTAATAATAAGGGAGGTTAAAAGCCTTTTCTCATCTTTTGTGCGGAAAAAGCGTTCCCACTCCTCCATCATAAAGGCGGATACATGAAAAGCTTCGAGCAAATAAAACATCGGTTTGTTGTGACGCTTGGAATATTCATATAGTAAAAGCTGTGGATAAGCATCAGCAAAAATGAGCCAGTTTGCGGTTTCAACTGATAAAAAGAGCCATTGCCGTTTTTCATAAGGCAAAGCCTGTTTGAGGGGAATACCTTCTAAATCTGTCATAAACCAGCCGGCGTTTCTGGAGACCATGCTTGCCAGCAACGCCCATTTTACTTCCGGATGTTTTTTATAAAACTTTGCATATCGTTCCGTCCGTGAAATATTATCAACATTTCCGTCATCTGTTTTTAATTTTATTTGTAATATTATATCATGTAGTGACATAGTATTCCCTCTTTCAACTTAAATCATGTATAATGAAGTCATTTCATCGAAAAAAGGTTAACATTTTTTGTTAAGATATAAATAGTAGGAAAAAGGAGGAGATCGCTTGGCTATTCGTTATCCTAACGGAAAGTTGTGGAAAGCTAAACAAAATGTAGCGAATCCAGTCCCAGTTGAAATACAATATTCAAATAGAGGGATGACCCTCGAGGACGACTTAAATGAGACAAATCTTTATTACAGGGAAAATGGAATAGCTGTCATCCATAAAAAACCGACTCCGATCCAAATCGTTTCGGTTGATTATCCGAAACGGAGCGCAGCAGTCATTAAAGAAGCTTATTTTAAACAGGCTTCAACAACCGACTACAACGGAGTTTATAAAGGCAAATATATTGACTTTGAAGCAAAAGAGACAAAAAACAGCTCTTTTCCACTAAAAAATATTCATGATCATCAAATCGAGCATATGAAAGCTGTGCTCGAACAAAACGGAATATGTTTTCTAATTATACGATTCACTAAACTAAATCAAATATACTTCTTAGAGGCTGAAAAATTGATGCATTTTTGGAAAAGACAGAAAAACGGGGGAAGAAAATCGATTTCGCATCAAGAAATTGTAGAATGTGGTCACCATATCCCCCTTGGCTATTGCCCAAGAGTTGATTATATTAGTATAATAGACAAGTTATATTTTTAGCTACTGCCCTTTTCATTCTAAATGAAAGGTTGGATTTATAATGAGTCAACAATATAAATCGAGGGAAGAAAGACGAAAAGCTTTAGCAAGTAAGAAAAAAAAGCCGAAGAAAAAAGGAATCGCAAGAAAAATTGTGTTTTTCATTCTTTTGTTAGGGCTCGTAGGCATCATTGGAGGAACATCGACATTTGCTTATTTTGCAGCAACAGCACCTCCTCTAAATGATGATCTTTTAAAAGGAAATATGTCATCAAAAGTATATGACAAGGACGGAAATGAAATAGGTGAAGTCGGTTCGGAAAAACGGACATATGTGAAAATCGATGAAATTCCGCAAGTTGTAAAAGATGCGTTTATTGCTACGGAAGATGTTCGATTTTATAAACATAACGGAATCGATCCAATTCGTATTGGAGGCGCTGTAATTGCCAACTTTAAAGAAGGATTCGGTTCTGAAGGTGCAAGTACAATTACGCAGCAGCTTGTCAAGCTTTCCTTTTTATCTCTTGACAAAACAGTAAAAAGAAAAGCTCAAGAAGCATGGCTTGCCTTGCAAGTGGAGCAAAAATATTCAAAAGATGAAATACTTGAAATGTATTTAAACAGAATTTATTATCCCGGCAACTATTACGGCGTCGCAAGAGCTACGGAAGCTTTCTTCGGGAAGGATCTTAAAGACATCACGCTGTCTGAAGCGGCAATGCTGGCTGGGATGATTAAAAATCCTGATCTATACAACCCTAGAAAAAATCCCGATCTGGCGGAAAAGCGCCGCAATGTTGTCTTAAATTTAATGGTTAAAAACGGATTTATCAGTGAAGAGGAAGCGGCAAAAGCTAAACAAACATCCATCACAGAATCATTAGTAGAACCAAAACAGCAGCAAAACAAATATCATGCCTTTATTGAACATGCGATTGAAGAAGTAAGAAAAAAGCTTGGCGTTGATCCGAGCTCAGCAGGATTAAAAATCTATACAACAATCGATACAGATGCTCAAGAATATGTTGAACAATTATTGAACGGCGATGAAATCAGTTATCCGAGCAAATATTTTCAGGCTGGAATTGCTCTAATCGACACGACAACAGGTGAAATACGCGCTATCGGCGGCGGGAGAAACCAACCGATTGGCGGATTTAACTATGCTGTTGATTTAAAACGGCAGCCTGGTTCAACCATTAAGCCTATTTTAGATTACGGCCCTGCCATTGAGCATTTAAAATGGTCAACGTATCACCAAATCGTTGATGAGCCGTACACGTATTCAAACGGAAAACCAATAAACAACTATGACCGCAGCTATAAAGGGCAGATGTCAATCAGAGAAGCATTGGCTGATTCAAGAAACATCCCAGCATTAAAGGCGTTTCAAGAGGTTGGTGAATCGAGGGCAAAAGCATTTGCCGAGAAATTGGGAATTAAAATCGATAAAATTACAGAAGCATACGCAATCGGCGGATTTGAACACGGCATATCCCCTCTTCAATTGGCGGGGGCTTACAGCGCCTTTGGCAACAACGGTATATACAATGAACCATATTCCGTAACAAAGGTTGTTTTTGTTGATGGAACAAAAGCTGATTTAACACCAGATCCGGTTGAAGCAATGAGCGATTACACAGCATTTATGATCACCGATATGTTAAAAACCGTTGTAGAACGAGGAACCGGTACAAGAGCTCGGGTGCCTGGCTTGAATATTGCCGGCAAAACGGGTTCAACGAACTTTACAGAGCAAGAAAAAGCAAAATATCATCCGGAGCGCGGTGCAGCAAAAGACAATTGGTTTGTCGGCTATACACCAAAATACACGGCTGCTGTTTGGACTGGATATGAGAAAAATGAAGAGAAAATGTATATAACAAAAAGGGAACAGCAAATTGCTAGAGACATCTTTAGAAAGCTAATGCGGCATGTATCTGACGGGGATTCATCCGATTTCAAACAGCCGAAAAGCGTGGTGAAAAAGGCAATCGAAAAAGGATCTAATCCGGCGAAGCTTGCAAGCAAATATACGCCAAAAAATATGATTACGTACGAATATTTTGTAAGAGGCGAAGAGCCGACAAAAGTTTCAACGAAATATGAAAAGCTGGACAAACCGTCAGGCCTATCCATCAATTATGATCAAAAAACGAATGCAGTGAAGCTTAGCTGGAATCACAGTGAATCGGACGTTTCATTTGAAGTGAGCGCCTCGATCGATAACGCTGCTTCCAAAGTATTAACGACTACAAAAGACAAATCGTATGTCTTGTCAAATGTGAAACCTGGTTCTGTATATAAATTCAGCGTTACAGCTGTAAGGGACAGCATGCGAAGCGATCCTGCAAGCGCAATGATCGAAATACCTTCTGTGGAGGAAGAGGAGCAAGAAGAATTACCAGATGAATTAATCCCGCCTGAACAGGAACAAAATGAAGGACAAGATGAAGAGGATCAATTAGAGAACGAAAATGACAATGAACAAAATAACGGGCAAAATGAAGAGGAAAATCAAAACGAGAATCCTGAACAGCCGCAGACGCCAAATGACAGTACACAAAACGGCAATCAAGGCGGCAGACCAACTCCTCCTCAAGATCCAGGCAGTAACATCGATCGTTCACAAACGGATGGAAATGGAAATTCACAAACCGAAACGCCTGCTGTTCAGCAATGAAAATAAGGGACTGTCCGATAAGTCCCTAAATGGAGCCAGTGGAGAAAAACAGCTCGTTTTTCTCCACTGGCTTTTGTTATAAAAAAATGAGAGGGCTCGAAAAAGTCAGTTACCCTGAATTTTTCGAAGCCCCCTTTTGTTTTGCTTTTTTGATCGCCTGATGTTTATAAAACAATTTTTCCGTTTCTGTAAATAGTTCATTTAATTGAATATATGCATGATATTGAGTAGGCTTTTTTAAAATAAACGTTAGACGATCTTCAATATTGACGGGAGCTATATCCAGCTTCTTTATTTCGTCTAAGTGCAGTGAATGAACCGGCTTTTCATTGAGCCAATAAAGAAGTTGGATATAGAGGCAGATTCCTGTCATCATGTTTTGTCGATCCGTTTTAAATGGTTTTGTTATCGTGCGTTGAATCTCGGTTTGAATTTCCTTCCACTGCTTAAAAAGCTTGGGCAAAAATTGCTCGCTCGCCTCCCACGGTCTGGTATCAACCATTCCAGCCAAATATTGAAGATCATAATAAAAAAAATCAGTTGGATGCAAATATACAGATTCCTCGTCAAAAAATGCAGTATTTTGAAATTGCTCAGGGAGATGAAACATCTTCCTATCGTGCATTTTTTATGCCTTTCCTTTCATTCTTTTTTCCCCTTCTCTGCACAAATAAAGAAGAGGGCATTCATGACACTTTGGTGATTGGGCTTTGCAATGATACCTTCCAAAAAAAATAAGCCGATGGTGGGTGATTCCCCATTCATCCTCAGGAACTTTTTCCATCAATGTTTTTTCCACTTCCAATACAGAATCCTTCCAACGGCAAATCCCGAGCCGCTTCGACACACGTTCAACGTGTGTATCGACGGCGATGGCAGGTTTTCCAAACGCGACAGATAAAACAACGTTTGCCGTTTTCCTTCCTACTCCAGGAAGGCTCATTAATTCCTCTCTAGTTTCCGGCACTTTTCGGTCAAATTCTTCAATTAACATTTTGCATAACTTTTGAATATTTTTCGCTTTGTTACGGTAAAGACCGATGGAGCGAATATCTTGTTCTAATTCCTCCAACGGGACAGACAAATAATCATCAGGTGTTTTATATTTTTGAAACAAATTTTTTGTTACTTTATTGACTAACGCATCCGTGCATTGAGCAGACAAAACGACAGCAATGACCAGTTCAAAAGGATTGCTGTGCACAAGCTCGCAATGAGCATCAGGAAACATTTTCCCGATAACCTCTAAGCATTCTTTTACTTTCTTTTTTGACAGCATGTACCATCACCTTTCAATCAGCTTGAACGAGGAAAAGAAATTTTAGTTTTCCAGCCAGTTGTAGAAAGGCACCTTCCTTTTATATTCTTGCTCCTCTAGAGTAGACTGCTTTTGTTTTTGATTGAATTCACGAAATTTTTGTGAATGCTTTTTAGCTTGTTCAATTGTTTTGATTCCATTCTTCTTCCATTCAAATAAAATCCGATCAATATATCGAAAATTTAATTTTCCGGAGATCACCGCTTCCCTTAATGCAGAAATGATAATATCGGGATCATGATGATCTTGGTCGATCCAAAAAGCTAACGTTTCGCACTCAATCGGGGAAAGAGGTCGTCCAAATTCTTGTTCAAAGATGGTGTATAATTGATTTTCCTTTTCTACTTTTTCTTGATCTTGGTCCATGACGACTACATCATACAACTTTTCCCATAGCTGTTTTAAAGAATATTTCTCATAAATCATCCCGTTTTGCTCAAATTCCTCTATCGTTAAAAAACCTCTCTGAACTAAACTCCGAAGCAATTTGACACATTCCGCCGTTGTGATTGTCATATGGTCGGAAAGTTCTGTAGGAGTTGGAAAAGCATTTCCTTTTTGAATGTGGGAATGTACGTGCAAAAGGAGAACAAATTCTTTTTCTGACAAACCTAAAGCGGCATAATTCCGCAGCAGTATATTGGGAACGGTCAGTGATCCATCTTCCACTAATTCGGTGAACTGTTTTTTCTTCATATTTCGACACCTCAAAATAAGTATACCATGATTGCGGCCATTCATGGCTTCAGAATGCATGGCTGAAAAACGAAACCTCCTGAAGATAGGAGGCTTCATGCAGTTTACGGATATAAACGATTTAATAAACGCGGAAATGGAATCGTTTCACGAACATGTTCGACACCGCATATCCAAGCAACAGTTCGTTCAAGTCCAAGGCCGAAGCCGGAATGAGGTACGGATCCGTATTGCCGCAGCTCAAGATACCATTTATAAGCTGCTTCGTCCAGATGATGCTCTTCAAGTCGTTTTTTTAATAAATGATAATCATGGATGCGTTCAGATCCGCCGATGATTTCTCCGTACCCTTCAGGAGCGATTAAATCCGCGCACAGAACAACCTCTGGTCGATTTGGATCAGGCTGCATATAAAAAGGTTTTAAGCTTGTCGGATAATGTGTAATGAAAACTGGTTTATCAAAGCTTTCCGCGATCGCTGTTTCATGCGGCGAACCAAAATCGTCCCCCCATGCGATGTCGTTGAATCCTTTCTTATGCAGCAGCGCGATAGCGTCGTCGTATGTTATTTTCGAAAACGGAGGAACAACCTGCTCCAGCTTGGAAATGTCACGTTCTAATGTTTTCAATTCAAGTGAACAATTTTTTAATACCGATTGCACAATATGGGAAACGTACTGCTCCTGCAGCTGCAAATTGTCTTCAAATTGATAAAACGCCATTTCCGGTTCAATCATCCAAAATTCAATTAAATGACGGCGCGTTTTCGATTTTTCAGCCCGGAATGTCGGCCCGAATGAAAATACTTTGCCTAAGGCCATAGCAGCTGCTTCCATATACAGCTGACCACTCTGCGAAAGGTAAGCATCTTCATCAAAATATTTCGTATGAAACAATTCCGTCGTCCCTTCAGGCGCACTTCCGGTCAAAATAGGGGGATCCACTTTGACAAACCCTTGATCATTAAAAAATTCATAAGTGGCACGGATGAGTTCGTTGCGCACTTTCATAATGGCGTGCTGGCGCTTTGATCGAAGCCAAAGGTGGCGATTGTCCATTAAAAATTCAGTACCGTGTTCTTTCGGCGTAATCGGATAATCGCTTGCTTCATGAATGATTTCTATATTTTCAACGCCAAGCTCATATCCAAAAGGTGAACGTTCATCCACTCTCACAACTCCTGTGACATACAAAGAGCTTTCTTGTGTGAGTTGTTTTGCTTTTTTAAATATTTCTTCATCCACCTTCGATTTTTCAACAACCCCTTGAATAAAGCCTGTTCCATCCCGAAGCTGCAAAAAAGCAATTTTTCCGCTTGATCGCTTATTCGCCAACCAGCAGCCGATTGTTACTTGTTCTCCGACATGGTTTTTAACATTTGAAATCGTTGTTTTCACAGCTTTACCCTCCATATGAAACCGCCTTTTTATTCGATGCTTTCTATTATACATATGTTATTCCTTTTTTTTCAATAAAGGAAACCAGCGAAAAAGCCGGCTGAACCACCGGCTATTGACAATCTTTACTGTTTATGATTGTTGACAAAGCGATCAATACGTTCAATCGCTTTATTTAAAAGTTCTAGTGATGTCGCATACGATAATCTTACATTATCTGGAGCACCGAAGCCGCTTCCTGGTACTAGCGCTACCTTTTCCTCTTCCAAGAGCGCCTCGACAAATTCGTCAACATTACGAAAACCTGTTATCTCTGCTGCTTCTTTTGCATTTGGAAATAAATAAAATGCTCCTTGTGGTTTAATGCACGAGAAACCAGGTATTTGCACAAGTTTTTCGTAAATGATATTTAAACGGTCTTCAAAAGCTCTTCTCATTATTTCGACCGGTTCTTGAGGTCCCTCATACGCCGCGATCGCAGCATATTGAGCAATTGAAGTCGGATTTGAAGTGCTGTGGCTCGCTAGGTTCGTCATAGCTTGAATAATGCGCTCATTGCCCGCCGCATAACCAATTCTCCATCCTGTCATTGAATGGGATTTCGATACACCATTAATAATAATTGTTTTTTCTTTTACTTCAGGAGAAATTTCAGCGATGGACACATGTTCATTTTCTCCGTATACTAATTTTTCATAAATTTCATCGGAAACGATAATAAGATCATGGCTAAGGCAAACCTCCGCCAATTCTTTCAACTCATCCCGCGTATAGATCATGCCGGTCGGGTTGCTCGGAGAATTGATAATCACCGCTTTTGTTTTGTTTGTGATCGCTTGCTGCAGCTGATCAGGCGTAATTTTAAATTGATTTTCTTCCCTTCCCTCTACAAATACTGGAGCTCCGCCTGCAAGCTTCACTTGTTCCGGATAGCTTACCCAGTATGGAGAAGGAATGATCACTTCATCACCATCGTCAAGAATAGCTTGGAACAATGTATATAAAGCGTGTTTAGCGCCTGTTGAAACAATAATTTCAGACGGTTTATATTCTAAATGCTGGTCTTTTTTAAATTTTTCTATAATTGCCTCTTTCAATGATATAAGTCCTCCAGAAGGCGTATACTTCGTATGTCCTTCTTTCATCGCTTTTTCTGCAGCGTCTAAAATATGATCAGGAGTGTTAAAATCCGGCTCACCTGCCCCAAGGCCAATCACATCATGCCCGGCTGCTTTCAATTCTTTTGCTTTTGCAGTGATCGCCAGTGTAGATGAAGGTGTTAAAGTTGATACGCGTTTAGATAAATTCACTTTTACAATGCTCCCTTCTTATTGCTTAATGCTGTACATTTTATAAACTCTGTCATCCGTAAAGCTAACAATAAAATATGTATAACGGTTTTGTTGGTCAATATATTGGACCTCCCAAACCGGTATATCCCATTTTTTCGAATCTGTATCATCATACCCAAGCATGATTTTCTTTATTTTCTTCGGCTTGCTGTTGTCAATGTTTTGAATCAATTGAAGTACGTCGTCTTTGCTCAAGCCTTCCTTCGCTTTTTTAATTAAAATTTTATCCGTGTTCCCCTTTTTCATCCAGCCGATAATTTTTTCGCCTTTTTTATTTTTCCCTTGAATGATATAGTAAACATTTCGATTATAAAATGTGTTGACTTCATCGATCGATGCAAAGCCATGCTCCTTCGCAGCTTGTATAGCTGTTTCGTGTCCTTTTGTTTTATCTTCTTTTGCACTATTATAAAGAAAAGCAAACGTCACCACTAAAAAGATAAGAGCGCATATAAAAGAAATAAAAATTTTTCCTTTCATTATGATCACCGATTATGTTCTATAAATAGTAAAAACCGCTTTATTTGGATCTTTGCTGTCAAGGGCTAATCCGAATAATAAATGTTCTCTTTTTAATGTCCGATTTAGCAAATCAACTATTTTATACAAATCGTCGGAATGCTCAACCGTAACGGAAGATATAATTTCGATTTTGCTTTCCATGTCAGCTTCCTCCTTTACAAAAACAAAATTTGTAATTCATACTTACAAAGCATCCAGGAAACAATACAGATACAACAGCAATATGTTGTTATCTGTACCCATTATAACAGCTTTACGGCTCACACTAAATAAAATTTCTCCTAGTCCACACCTAATTTTTTGAGGAGCCATCGCTGCTCCTCTTTTTTCTATATGTATAGAAAAGTTATGGCCAATTACGTCCGCAATAGAAAATAGGTCAAGCCCTATCGAAAGCTTAAGAGCCTGACCCTTGTTTATCACATAATCGTGTTCGCCGGTTCCTCTTTAATTAACTCGATGATTTCATTGTTTTCATTCATGATGGCTATCGTTGGACGGTGGTTTTTTAATTGATCTTCATGCACAAGCTTATAGGAAATGATAATGACCACATCACCGACCTGAACAAGCCGGGCAGCCGCACCGTTTAAACAAATGACACCGCTTCCTCTTTTTCCAGGAATCACATACGTTTCAAAGCGTTCGCCATTATTATTATTCACGATTTGCACTTTTTCATTCGGGACAATCCCAACGGCATCTAAAATATCCTGGTCGATCGTAACGGAACCTACATAGTTCAAATTTGCTTCCGTCACCCTTGCACGATGAATTTTTCCGTTCATCATCATACGGAACATGTATGAACCCCCCCCTTTAGGTCAAATCGATAATAATATTATCGATCAGCCTAGCATGCTTAAATTTTACAGCAATCGCAACGATAATTTTTCCCGTAAGTGCGTTTGGTTTTTTCAAGTCAGGATAAGTCAAAATATCTATATAATCAATTTCTCCGCTCGTCTTTTCCGTTATATACGCTCTCATTTTTTCGATGATGGCTTCTTGATCATGCACTTTGTTCTCAACCATTTCTTTTGCCATTAATAACGATTGATATAAATGAACGGCTTCTTTTCGTTCCTGTTCGTCTAATCGTACGTTTCGAGAGCTTTTGGCCAATCCGTCCTCTTCACGAACCGTTTCCACCGGAACAATTTCAATTGGGAAATTAAGATCTTTTATAAGTGCTGCAACAACGGCAACTTGCTGGGCATCCTTCAATCCGAAATAGGCTCTGTCTGGAGTTATGATGTGAAACAGCTTTGTTAAAACCGTTGCCACTCCGTCAAAATGTCCCGGTCTTGATTTTCCGCACAAAACGTCAACGCGCTTCGTCACTTTTACTGTGACAGCAGGTTCTTCCGGATACATTTCTTCTTTTGTCGGCGCGAAAAAAAGGTCAACCCCTTTTTGTCTTGCCAGCTCTTCGTCGCGTTTGATATCGCGAGGGTATGTTTGATAGTCTTCATTCGGTCCAAATTGAAGCGGATTCACAAAAACGCTCATCACCGTTACGTCGTTTTCCTGTTTGGCCCGTTCAACCAATGATAAATGACCTTCATGCAAATATCCCATCGTTGGCACGAACCCTATCGTTTTTCCTTCTTTTTTCTTGAGATCGATTTCTTTTTTTATTTCCTCTATTGTAGTGACGATTTTCATTTTCCTTTTCCTCCATATAAGCTTGCAAGTTCCTCTTCATTCATGCGGAACGAATGATCCAACGATGGAAAGTCCCGATTTTTCACTTCATCTTTATAAGCTTCAATCGCTTTTACAATGCTTTCATTTACATTTGCATATTGTTTAACAAACTTCGGCACTCTTTCCACTCCAAATCCAATCAAATCATGAAACACTAACACTTGTCCATCTGTATATTTTCCTGCGCCGATGCCGATGGTTGGAATGGACAGCTCGTTTGTTATTTTTTCCGCCAGCTGAAACGGGATGCATTCCAATACAATGGCAATCGCGCCAGCCTGTTCGCATTTTTTCGCATCTAGCAGCAGCTTTTCTGCACTTTTCGCTTCTTTTCCTTGTACTTTATATCCGCCTAATACACCTACTGACTGAGGAGTCAGTCCGAGGTGGGCAACAACAGGAATGCCGGCATTTGTTAACAGAGATATGACGTCAAAAACAGGCCCTTCCACCTTTAAGGCATCTGCCCCGCTTTGCTGCACCATTTTCTTTGCATTTTGCAGCGTGTCTTCTGTCGAAATATGATACGACATAAAGGGCATATCCGTCACAACAAATGTATTTTTTGCTCCACGTTTTACAGCCTTCGTGTGGTGAATCATATCTTCCACCGTTACAGGTACGGTTGAATCATACCCTAAAACGACCATTCCAAGCGAATCGCCGACAAGGATCATATCAACATTTGCCTGTTCAGCAAGCTTAGCGGACGGATAATCGTACGCCGTCATCATCACGATTGGCTCTTGCTTTTGTTTCATTTGAATAAAATCCAGCTTTGTTTTCATAAAAACTCCCCCTCTTTTGTAGTTGCAGAGGGTAAGAACGAACCGATCAAAAAAACCTTCTTTCACTGAGAAAGAAGGATTTTTACCATTTCCTTATTATCGGCTTCTTCATCCCTCTGTCCCAGTCCTTTTGGATCAAGGCAGAATCAATCTTTTAATAATGACAACATGAAACTTTTTTGGTGCAGTTCCAAACAGGATACTGCCCTTTCGTTAAGTATAACAAAATTTCATTGTAAAATATATTTATTTGATATCAATATCTGCTGAATACACTTTTTCTATTTTTCCTTCAGAAGTTTCAATGAGAAGCGCCCCTTCTTCATTAATGCCAAGAGCCTTGCCGACAACTGTTCCGGATAATGTCCGGGCATGGATCGTTTTGTTTAAACTAATGGAATAGCTTTCCCATAAAAGCTTAATCGGTTTAAATCCATGCTCTAAATATGTAGTATACCATTTTTCAAAACGTTCGAGAAACTTTTGAATGATAAGGGCGCGATGAATTTTCTCTCCCTTTTCAATCGCTATGGAGGTGGCGGTATTGCGAATCGCTTCAGGAAATTCATCAATTTGCTGATTTACATTAATACCGATGCCGATGATCACCGAATGCACTTGATCAGCTTCCGCCTCAAGCTCTGTTAAAATTCCGACTGCTTTTTTTCCATTAATCAAAATGTCATTGGGCCATTTAATGGTCGGAGAAAGCCCTGTTGCCTCTTCAATCCCTTCTACGAGAGCAACGGCTGTCAATAAAGTAAGCTGAGGAGTTTTCTGTAAAGGTATGTTCGGCCGCAAAATGATGCTCATCCAAATCCCTGTACCTTTTGGCGAATACCATACTCTAGCCATTCTCCCTCTTCCGCCTGTCTGTTCATCCGCAACTACGAGCGTTCCCTCCTCAGCACCTTTCTGCGACAATTCATGGGCAATTTTTTGAGTAGAATCAACCGTATCGTAATATACAATGTTTTGTCCTATAAAATCCGTTTGCAGACCTAATTGTATTTCGTTGGCTGTAATTTTTTCCGGCGTCTTGACTATTCTGTACCCCTTTCTTCGCACCGCCTCGAGGACAAATCCTTCCTTCCTCAATTCCTCAATATGCTTCCATACTGCCGTTCTTGAACAACCGAGCAATTCGCTGATTTTTTGGCCTGAAACATATCCTCCATCAGCTTCAGAAAAAGCTGCTAACAGCTTTCGCCTAATTTCTGATTGCAATTTTTTAACCACTCCTTTATTTCGCCGCTATTATTTTCAATCAATCCATTGACAACCTGTTGTTCAACCAGCGTTAAATATTCCTCCACCCATTTGCCCGGCTTTTTCGGCACGATGTTTAAAATGTCATTCCCCGTTACGGCCAATTCTTTTCTAGAATGGATTGGAAGCTGTTCGTAAGACTTTTGCAGTTTCTGAATGGCTTCTTCGTTTTTTTCTTTTTGCAGCACCTGCCTTATTCTTTCCAGCTGAAGAGCATCCTCAAGCCCTGTCTTATATAAAAGAAAGGCTGTCCAGTCTTTCTCGAAGAGACAATTGAGCAACTCAAGATGTCTGCATACTTTTTTGATCACCCTTCTAGGAAGCTTCCAATTCCGCATAAATGATTCACCATCATCCGTTTCTAAAACGAATAACAAAACAGTCCAGTATTCTTCCCGCTCACACAAATTATGCATTGGATAGCTGAGCAGCTTGTGCAACTGTTCTTTCTTTTGTTTTAATCCAGGCATATGTTGATAAACATTCGTAAGAGTTAATAGTTGTATCGCATCATTTGCGGAAGCTCCAGCCAGAAGCTTTTCAAATTCAGCAGTTATTCGCTCGATCGATATGTTCTGAAGAAGCTTATGCCAAACGGTTATGGCTTGCAAAGTTTTTTCTTCAAGCCGAAAGGACAATTGGCTGACAAATCTTAAAGCGCGCAGCATTCTTAACGCATCTTCGGAAAAGCGTTCATACGGATCTCCCACTGTACGAATCATGCGGTTTTCTAAATCTTCCATGCCATTGACATAATCTAAAATGCGCCCGTTTTTGTCCATCGCCAAAGCATTAATTGTAAAATCGCGCCGCTTTAAATCTTCTTGCAGCGAGCTGACAAAACGGACATATTTAGGTCTTCGATACTCTTCGTATTCCCCTTCCGTCCGAAAAGTCGTCACTTCATACGGCTTTCCATTATGAAGAACAATGACTGTACCATGCTGCACCCCAACATCAATTGTTTTCGGAAAAATTTTTTGAATCTCATCAGGCTTTGCTGATGTGGCAATGTCGATATCCCCGATCTTCCGATTCAGCAATAAATCACGAACAGAACCGCCGACAAAATACGCTTCATGGCCATGCTCATTTAATTGTTCTATAATCGGTATTGCCTCCACAAATTCCGCTTTCATGTTGGAACTCCTTCAGATAGTAATTCAAAATAAATTTGCTCATATGTTGACACAATTTTTTCAGAATGAAATTTTTCTCTGACAAGCAGTATCGCATTTTCTGACATTTTTTGATGAAGTGTTTGATCTTCCAATAAGCGAATCGATTTTTCGGCGGTATCCTCAATATCGCCAAGCTCAACAATATAGCCTGTTTTATGATCTTCAATTACTTCCGGTATGCCGCCGATCCTCGTTCCAATACAGGGAACTCCGCAAGCCATCGCTTCCAATAAAACTAATCCAAAGCTTTCTTTTTCTGACAGCAGCAATTTTAAATCACTGATGGAATACAATTGATCTAAGTTTTCTTGCTTCCCCAAAAACAGCACATGATCTTCCAATTGCAGCTGTTTCACTAATTTCATGACAATCGACACTTCCGGTCCGTCGCCGACCAGCAACAGCTTCGATGGGACTTCCTGTCGGATGAGGGCAAATGCTTTGACGACATCAGGAACTCGCTTCACTTGCCGAAAATTTGATACGTGTATAAGCACTTTTTCATCATCTTGAATCCCGTACTCTCTTTTTAATGAAGGCAAATGTTTTTTATGATAAATTCGTTCATCAATAAAATTGTAAACCGTTTCAATTTCTTTTTTAGGCTCCAATAAATCATATGTTTGTTCAACGAGCGCCTTTGATACGGCTGTAACGCGGTCCGAAGCTTCAATCCCAAATTTGATCGCTATGGAGAGCGTCGGATCATATCCTAGCACAGTAATATCAGTACCATGAAGAGTTGTGACGATTTTTATTTTTCCCCCAACCATTTGTTTAGCCAAAAAAGCGCAAATCGCATGAGGCACAGCATAATGAACGTGCAAAATATCTAAATTTTCCCTCTCAATGACTTCGGCAATTTTACTGGATAAAGCGAGATCATATGGAGGATATTTAAAAACAGAGTATTGATTTACTTCCACTTCATGAAAATAAATGTTGTGATAAACCTTATTCAGCCTGAATGGCATGCTGGAGGAAATAAAGTGAATTTCATGCCCTCTTTCTGCAAGCAATTTTCCAAGCTCTGTCGCCACCACGCCTGATCCTCCAACAGACGGGTAGCAAGTAATGCCAATTTTCAATTTTTTCATTCATTATCACCAGGAAAGGATATTTTCAAAACTATGATTTCTGCTCAATTTTTCTCGTGGATGATGTTTCTCCATGTAAAATCTCCCCGTTCAAGCCCCTTTACTAATATTTCCGCAGTGCCCATATTGGTTGCCAGGGGGATTGCATACACATCGCATAGACGGATAAGGGCAGAAACGTCCGGTTCATGAGGCTGGGCAGTCAGCGGGTCGCGAAAAAAGAAGACGGCATCCATTTCGTTTTTCGCGACTAATGCACCAATTTCTTGGTCGCCTCCAAGCGGACCGGATTGGAAGCGGTGAATTTTCAGTCCAGTTGCTTCCTGTATTCTTAAGCCTGTTGTGCCTGTTGCAAATAAATCATGCTTTTCTAATATATGTTTATAAGCAATGGTAAATTGAACCATATCGTCCTTTTTCTTATCGTGAGCAATGAGTGCAATCTTCATATATTTCCCCCTCATTCAATAATGTTTTCCAACCCGTAAACGAGCGTATCGATCTTCATCACGGTTTCAACGGAAAGCTTTACTCCTGACATAAAAGACGCACGATTATAGGAATCATGGCGAATTTTCAGCGTTTGACCGTCACCGCCAAACAAAACCTCTTGATGAGCCACTAACCCTGGAAGACGAACGCTGTGGATATGAATGCCATTCCATTCGCCGCCTCTTGCTCCTTTGATCGTTTCCTTTTCCTCCGGATGTCCTTGCTTTTTATTTCCGCGAACTTCATAAATCATTTCAGCCGTTTTGATTCCAGTTCCAGAAGGTGCATCAAGCTTTTTATCATGATGCATTTCGATGATCTCAACATCAGGGAAGTATCTGGCCGCCATTTTTGCAAATTTCATCATCAGTACAGCTCCAATCGCAAAATTTGGCGCGATAATTGCCCCGATTCCTTTTTCTTCCGCTAATTTTCTCAATTCCTGCAAGTCTTCTTCCTGAAAGCCGGTAGTTCCTACTACAGGGCGGACACCGTGCTCCAGCGCAAGCTTTGTATGTATTTTTCCAACCTCTGGTGTTGTCAAATCAATCAACACGTCTGGCGATGTTTCTGCAAAGCATTGTTCAGGGTTTGTATAGGTGCGGACTTGATCTTGAAACCATTCGCCATCATTTATTTTGTCTAGTACAGCTGAAAGTGTAAAATGCTCTGTTTCATTTACCAGTTTTACTGCCTCTTGCCCCATGCGTCCTCTTGGGCCGGCAATGACGATCTTAATTTGTTCCATTATTCCATCACCTTTCTATTTTTTTGTCCATCTGTTTCGATCTCTAGTTTGAAATTTATGCATGACGCGATCGTGCGCCTTCTCAAGATCAATGTTTAAAGAATTGGCCAAGCAAATGATGACAAACAATAAATCGCCAATTTCCTCTTCAATTTCTTTCTCTTTCTCCGTTTCTTTTTTTGGCTTTTCCCCATAGTAATGATTAATTTCTCTTGCAAGCTCACCAAGCTCTTCTGTTAATCGCGCAAGCATCGCCAGCGGGCTGAAATAGCCTTCCTTAAATTGGGATATGTAATCATCTACTTCTTTTTGCAGGTCTTTAATTGTTTTACGTTCCATTAGGCAACCACCTCATTTGTCTTCTCTTTCATGTTAGCTAATTCCTTACCATTTGACAATGAAAAGAAATGTCGATTGAATTGTAACATACAATCTGATCCATTATAATTAAAAACATCGAAAAAAATAGGAGGTGGGAGTTTGTTGCCTTTTAAATTGAAAAACCTCTTTTTTATATTGCTCGGATCCGCTATTTTCTCGTTTGGACTCGTTCATTTTAATATGCAAAACAATTTAGCTGAAGGCGGTTTTACTGGTATTACGCTCCTTTTATTTTTTTTGTTTCAAATCAACCCCTCTATTTCCAATCTTGTATTGAATGTACCCATTTTTTTTATTGGATGGAAGCTTTTAGGGAAGACGACTTTTTTGTATACATTAATTGGAACGATTTCGGTTTCGTTCTTTTTATGGATTTTTCAGCTGCATCCATTTCATATTCCTCTACATGAAGATTTAACATTGGCGGCTCTGTTTGCAGGAGTTTTCATCGGCGTTGGACTAGGGATTATTTTTCGCTATGGCGGAACAACAGGTGGAGTTGATATCATTGCTCGTCTTGTTTATAAATTTTTCGGCATCAGCATGGGAAAAACAATGTTTTTATTTGACGCGTGCGTGATCACTTTATCGTCCATTTTTTATTTATCCTATCGCGAAGCCATGTACACATTAGTGGCTGTTTTTATCGGAACAAGAGTCATTGATTTTATTCAGGAAGGTGCCTATAGAGCAAAAGCAGCGACCATCATATCGGAGAAACATGAGGAAATTGCCGAAAAAATCATGAAGGATATGGATCGCGGAGTGACCATTTTAAAAGGACAAGGTTCGTTTACAAAACAGAATCGGAATATTTTATATTGCGTCGTTGCCAAAAATGAATTTGTCAAGCTGAAACAAGTTATTACAGCTGTCGACCCTCATGCGTTTGTTGTCGTCAGCGACGTTCATGATGTACTCGGTGAGGGCTTTACCCTTGATGAAAATAAAAATCCGATTGAGCACTAACGCGTTTCTTGTCGTCAACGATGTTTATGATGCTCAAGAAGGATTTACCCTTCATGAAAACAAAAACTTGTTTAAGCACTGACAGGGGCTGTCCAGAAAGTCAAATCCCTTTTGAAAACAAAAAATCATAAACATCGATATATCAACGTTTCTAAAATATAAAAGGGGGCTGTCAATAAGCCAAAAAACGACTTATTAGACAGCCACGCACTCTAGTTCTCTTTTCTTTTATCTGTTTTTTCTCCTTTGTATTTTTTCCATCCTGTATAAGCTAGTGCAATAAAAATGACGCTGCCCGTTGAAAACATCACCCATAACAGCGATGGATCTGCTTCGTCGTTTTTGACGCGATCAAAAATGTTTTTTAAGTCTTTTTCGATTTCCATCATATGCTTCTGTCTTGTCTTTTTCGAAATTTCAAAAAACATTTTGTCGTTTACTGCTGAAATATGTGTTTCAATCTTATCAATGTTTTTGCTGTCAACATCAACGGTAAGGCTTGGATAAATAACGGAGTACAGTGACAAAAAACGATTCCACTCATGCTGAAAAGCCGCCCAATCCTCTTTTTCCATTTCCGTTTTTAATTCTGCAAATGTCGTCATGATCGGTTCTTCCATTGTGCTCCAGAGCGGCTGGTGTTCAGACAGAATTGCATCAACAACAAGCCGGAATTGAGTGACTTTGTCGATCCGATCTTCATAGCTCATTCCATCGTTCTCAACGGCATCCAACGCTTTTTCGTAAGAAGCAGAAATGACCCGAAGCTCATTTATTGATAAGCGGTTTTCAACATTATTTTCTTTAAATTCGTTTTCAAGAAATAATAACAGCTGCTTCGCTTCATCAAACTTTTTTTGCTTTGAAAGCTGCCACGCATAATTCGTCATGACATCCAATGTTTCCCAATTGTTTTTTTCTTTTGCATTGATCGGTATTTGAAGCAGGAAAAAAAGCAAGAGAACAATCAACGTACTGATCCATTTTTTCATTCTTGTCCCCCCTATAACTACTAGTAATAGTTATTCAAGAGTGGACAAGAGTAGACCATGTTTCTTACAATTCTTTCAATTCAAATTTGTATGTTTGATTTTTTATAACAAAAAAATAAGCGATCGCAATGGAAATAATACTCAGCCAAAACGTAAAGTAACCGATTAGCGCAGAATATTGATTTAAAACGCTATATTGAGGCATCATATCAAACACGTAATCAATAATTTCATTGTGAAGCGTCCATATGGAGGCCAGCATCAAGTGCTTCATTTCAAACCGATAATACGGTGCATACAACAGCCCTTCTATTGCCATTCCTAAATGGGACAAAATGAGCATCATTCCGTAAATGGATAAAACACCCGTTTCCAAATATACAAACAGGTTCATGGCAACCGCCCAAATTCCATATTTAAATAGCGTAATCATAGCTAGTGCTTCAAACAATTTAAAATGCTTCCCAACAAGAAACCCAATCAAAACGAAAACAAAGAACAAACTAGCGGTTGGACTGTCAGGAACAAACGCAATAAACTGTGGCGGTGTTTCGGAAAGCTGCTGTTTATACCAAATATAACCATAAATTGTTCCTGCTGTATTGATTAAAAGCATCAAATATAAAAATGATCGCTGCCTTAATACAAAAAATAACCAACCCATCCAAGTTCACTCCTTGGTTTTATTGAATTCGGGGTCATGGATCATGAGACACCCTGTACTATGTATGCCAAGAAAACACTCTTTTTTCATTGCAGAAATGTTCCTTATATTTTGAAGAACTAAATGGTAGGAAGGCATTTTTAAAATAAGTTTATCGCCTTCCACAGCAACAATATTCATCCTGATTATCAAGAGTAACATTCTCTGTAAATAAGGAAAGCGCTCCTCATCTTTGGTAGAATTTTGTTTGATAAGAACATGACCTACCAAAAAAGGAGCACCTTTAAGGTGAAGTCTACCACACTTATCCACAAAATCAAGACAGAATGTACATCGCAAAATGCAAACAACTTCGGCAGATTCAAATATTCCTGGAGCATTCGAAAAATCAAGCCTGAGAAAGCGCTACAGGACTTGCCTGCATCAACGAAACGTCACGCTGCGGAAGATGCCGCCTTTCGGTACTGGAAATGGTACGTCGATGATGAAGAAGGCATGACGGTCACCTACCAAGCGATCTTCTGGAAGAACCCTCATCGTGTTGAAATCATAATGCCAAACACAGGTGGTGGATGACGGCCAGATGCTCTAAATCTAATCTTTAATACGGATTTCGATACAAACCAATCGTCACCAACCTCGAGTAGGAAGCGCTCAATTTTGGCGTTTTTACAACAAACGATGTTCCATGGGAAATTACATCAAAGAAGCTAAGTGCATGTTTGCCATGGACTGGATTGCGACTTTCGATTTTGAAGCCAATGAACTTGATTCTCATCAAACTGTTTTCCAACAACCGCTATGAGTGGTTTAAACAAGATTACTGTGAACCCGTTCATCGAGCATACAGCACTGCTCGGTTTCACTTAGAATTCTTCCGTTGTACAGACATGTACGGTACAGCTGTCGAGGAATTCTCAGGTTGATAAAAGATTTTGCTAATCAACAGACCTGGAGGAGAAGCGAAACAAAGATCGTCCGGCTAGAATGAGTTTACCACAATTTCGCATAGGAATACCGAAGCTCTTAACAGTCGGGAGGGAAGACTAAAGAGTCATGTGATATGATTCAGCGATGCTAACAAATGTACTGTTTGCATACTCTGATATTTCGTCATCTATCATTGTCTACGATGCTGAAAAACACTGAATGATTATTACTATCTAATCCCAATGTTATATTAAGATCATTTCCTTTGATAAACTGATCATAACACAAGTGAAAAGAAAGGGCGATTCATCACACAGCCTATAAAGGTGAGCGACTTCTCGCCAATTTACGTTAAAAAAGGGGCTTATTGTTGGTACGCAATCTTTAGGATCTTTCTTCATTTTCATGTTTATACCCGTCTGCCCAAAATTCGGCATTTTTTACACCCTGTTTTGTAGAATCATAAGTCGGATCAACACCTTGTTTTTTCTGATTTTCATAGTCTTTTAACGCCCTGATGGCCGGTTTATATAATAATACGAGACCGATTAAGTTTACCCATACCATCAATCCTAGTCCGACATCTCCCAAAGTCCATGCGATATCAGATGTCCGAACCGTTCCGTAAAAGACGGCAGCCAAAAAAATTAACTTTAAGACAAGAATCGGTATATTCTTACTTTTTTTCTTAAACAAATATATAATATTTACCTCGGCAATATAATAGTATGCCATTATTGTTGTAAATGCAAAGAAGAATAATGCCACTGCTACAAAGGGGGATCCAAATCCAGGTAGTTGGGAATCGACTGCAATTTGAGTATAAGCAGTACCCACTTCAACAGTTTCTCCAATATTGTTTACAAGCAATGATTTTTGATCAGGCTCATACACATTGTAGGAATTTGTAAACAAAATCATAAAAGCTGTTGCTGAACAGACAAGCAATGTATCAATGTAAATAGAAAATGACTGTACGAGCCCCTGTTTGGCCGGGTGGGAAACTTCGGCAGCACTAGCAGCATGCGGCCCCGTTCCTTGACCAGCTTCATTTGAATAAATCCCACGCTTTACACCCCAAGAAATCGCACTTCCTAAAATCCCTCCGAATAATTGATTAGCTCCAAACGCACTAGAGAAAATTAGTTTAAATACACCAGGAACTGCTTCAATATTCATGATAATAATGATAAGTGAAATAAGTATATATCCGATTGCCATAAAAGGCACTACTAATTGAGCGACGTTGGCGATTCTTTTTACTCCGCCAAGAATAATCACTCCCAATAGTACAACTAAGATGATTCCTGTTACGGTCGGATCAACGGAGAATGCTTTTTTAAATCCAGAAGAAATGGCATTTGATTGAACACCCGGCATTAAAACACTCATTGCTACAATCGCAGCCACAGCAAAAACCATTCCGGCCCAACGTCGATTTAACCCTTTTTCAATATAATAAGCCGGTCCTCCGCAGTATATCCCATCCACTTTTTCTTTATAAATTTGGCCAAGTGTCGATTCCACATATGCCGTAGCAGCACCAAAAAAAGCAATTAGCCACATCCAAAATACTGAACCGGGACCACCGTATGCGATCGCAGTAGCAACACCAGCAATATTCCCGGTTCCGACCCGTCCCGATAATGCGATCGACAATGCTTGAAAAGAAGAAATTCCTGACTTGGAACTTTTTCCTTTAAACATTTGCTGAACCATATCTTTGATCAATCGTATTTGAGCAAATTTTGTCATAAATGAAAAAAACACTCCGATTCCAATACAAAATACGATCATCGGCGTACTCCAAAGCCACCCACTCAATGTTTCAATAAAACCATCCAAAAAAAAATTCCCCCTTATTTTAATGTTATGAGTAATTATAGCTCAGCATTTATATTTATAATAGATTCTTCATTAATTTTTGTGAAATAACACAAAAAAGAAAATATTTTTGAATTATTTGAAATGAATGTTAGTGCTATGCAACCAATTATCAGGAGGTTGAACATATTTTCTGTGTGACTAGAATTTCCAGAATTTTAAGTCGTTACTTAACATATGTTTGAAACACATTATAATGTTTAAATAGAGAAAAGGTTTTAGCAAGAACGCTGTCCTTTTACGGCTTTTTTCACCACAAATGTTCACGACAGGTGGACGAGAAAAATCTGCGAGTTACCCGTATGAATAAACAGTTGTTTTGAATTGTTTATGTGAAACGATATCGTTGTGTCGATTATCGTGAAATATATAATTGGAGCAGCTCAAAATTCAATTATCAAATACCCCAATCATGGAATACTTTCAGACACTCCATACCTACACATGAGCAGAGGGCACAAATCATAAAATCAAAACAGTAAATGCCTTTGCATACTGGCTATAGAAACCGATGCCGATTTAGAACACGTGGCTGGTTTAGAGTGTACAGGAGAGAAACGTATATTAAGCAGGTGTCCTAGCCCTCCTTCTTTATCATTTTGTCAAAAAATAGTAAATGGATAGAAAGCCGTCAACAAAGGCGATTGACCTCCTCTATTTTTTCATTTACCAGTCTACAAAAAGAAAATACAATCGCATCAATCTTGCTGACTTTAATTGTTAGAGTTGTTTCACAGTCAATGGAGATAAGACAATAAAAAAAGCTTGTAGAGAAAAAATCTTCCTTTCTCTACAAGCTATACAGACAAACACGATGTCAGCTCTTTTTATTTCGATGTAACACTAGAAACAAACTCTGCTAATACTTTCAACTCTTCATCCGTACCTTTAAAGATTCCAGGAGGCATGCTTCCTACGCCTTCTTTAGCAATTTTCGCAACTTCTTCCGGAGACAATCCGTTATCAACTAAAGAAGGTCCAGCCGCTCCGCCTTGCAGGTTATCACCGTGGCAGGAGACGCAGCCTTGTTCCTGAAATATTTTGTATCCTTCCGAATTTGTATCAATTTTAGCTTCCGCTTTAATTTTCCCTTGTTCCTCTTTTAATTCCCAGTCCGTATGCTCAACCGACTCCCATGTTAAATAAACGATGGAAGCTACAGCTAGCAGCATCATTCCTACAGCAACCGGACGCTTATGCGGACGACGTTCTGGCCCGCGATCCAAAAATGGAGCAAGAAGTAGCGCAGAAAATGCCAGTCCTGGTATTACGATTGCACCGATAACGGTATAAGGACCTGATGCATAAGAATATTTTAAAAGCTGGTATAAAAATAAGAAGTACCAGTCAGGAAGCGGTATGTAACCAGTATCCGTAGGATCTGCAACCCGCTCAAGCGGTGACGGATGGGCAACGGTTAAACATAAAAAGCCAATTAAAAAGACCGCGCCAACTAACCATTCTTTTAAAAGAAAGTTGGGCCAAAAAGCTTCAGTTTTTCCTGGGTATTCGGAGTAGTCTTTCGGTATGTTCGGCTTTCTTTCAGCCGACACACGAGAGTCTCCAACGAACTTCATACCTTTTCCGCGATGCATTGTTTCCCCTCCTTTGTTAAGCGGTTCGCCACGAACAACTTACTAAAAAAGAATAAGCCGGATTTTATAGCGGACCTGAAATCCCTTGTTTGCGAATCATTAAGAAGTGCGCTGCCATTAATCCGAATAATGCAGCAGGCAAGAAAAATACATGAATCGCAAAGAAGCGAGTCAATGTTTGCGCACCGACAATTTCGGAATGCCCTGCAAGCAAAATTTTGACGTACTCACCAATAAGCGGTGTCGATTCAGCAATCTGCAAGGTAACTTTTGTCGCAAATAACGCTTTCATGTCCCAAGGCAATAAATAACCTGTCAAACCTAAACCTAGCATAACGAAGAAAATGAGTACACCGACAATCCAGTTAAGCTCGCGTGGCTTTTTGTATGCTCCTTGGAAAAATACACGTAAAGTATGTAAAAACATCATGACGATGACTAAGCTTGCTCCCCAATGGTGCATACCGCGAACAATTTGTCCGAACGCCACTTCATTTTGCAAATAATAGACAGACTCCCATGCATTTTTAATATCCGGCACGTAATACATCGTTAAAAACATGCCAGACAGCACTTGAATCACTGTAACAAAAAACGTCAAACCCCCAAAGCAGTATACAAATGCTGAGAAGTGATGGGCTGGGTTAACATGTTCGGGAACTTCATGGTCTGCGATATCGCGCCATAAAGGGGTGATATCTAACCGTTCATCAACCCAATCATACAATTTGTTGAGCACTTATTACGCCCCCCCTCTTGGTTTAGCTTTTCCTAAATATAAAAATCCATCTTGAATTTTGTACTCATATTCATCCAGCGGAGCAGAAGGCGGTGTTCCAGGGACATTGTCGCCGTTTTTCTCATACAATCCTCCGTGGCAAGGACAGAAGAACATGTTAGGGTTTGATTTATCCCCGTTCCAGTTTACTGTGCAGCCAAGGTGTTTACAGATTGGAGAAAGTGCAACAATTTCTCCTTTTTCATTTTTATAAACCCACGCGGATTTTGGCTCTTCAGCTTCATGCCACGCGTCCTTCTGTTTAATGGTAAAGTCAACGCGTGTCGGTTCCTCTTTAATGTCTGATTCCTTTACATTTGTATTAACAAATTCTCCAGCTGCTTTCGGCTGCAATACAGGATCTACAGCGAAACGAACCATCGGCATGAGCATGCCCGCAGCCATAAAGCCGCCTACACCCGTTAGCGTATAGTTTAAAAATTGACGTCTTGAAACACGGTGTTTATTCTCGCTCATCTTTTTCCCCCCTCTATCTCAAGCTAGTCCATAATGGACATATACAGAAACATATAAAACTAGGACATACTCATGATATATCAATCTTTGTAGAAGGTCAATATAATCATATCGTTAGAAACAAGGGATTGAAAGGGTTTTTAGGTTCGATTCCAATATTGTAATAAAATGTTCATAATTTGTTCGATTTGGTCCTGAACAACCTTTCGCTTTACATCCTGATCCATATGTTCTATTGGGATTGACGGAATCCATATAAATTCATCACCTTCTTTGCGCCATCTTTCTTCACATGTTAAAAAAATGACATGCTGAAAATGTTGTTTAATCGTATCTTTCCACTTTTTTAACAGTTTATCCAAATCAATGTCGTCATTTTTTAAAGAAACAAACGGAGGCAACAGCATGATCCGCCCCTTTAACTGCCGTTCAAGCTCTTGTGAAACAATCTTAATAAAATCTGCTTTTGACGCATTTCTTTTCAGTTCCTCATCAAATGATACCGATAGGAGAGGAACAACTGCAGTATCAACGTACTCCCTTGATTGAAGAAAAGAATCGATATCAACCATTTGCCATTTCACTGATTTCAGCCCCTATTTTTTATTTTTCCTTACTCATTATAAAACTGATAAGCAAAATAAAAAAGCAATGCTGTGCACATTGCCTAACATCCTAAATTGTTCAATTGTTTTACAAGCTTTCGAAACGCCTCTTCATCGTGAGCATCCAACGCTTCATCAATTAAGCGGAGGAGTTTTTCTTTTTGAAATTTTTTAATTGACTCCTCCAAAATTTTTTCCGCAAGCAATCGGTCTTTCTCATTTCTTTGCATATCTTTAGGCAAATATGGATTTTCAACTAAAACGGCAGCATATTCCGGGGAACGGTATTGAGCGCGAAAGTTTAACTGGATATACAAGTCTTCATCTTTATTCAAGCGAATATCGTGAAAAGACTTTTCTGCATCTGTTGTCATCACATTTTCTTTATAAAATCTAAACGGAACATCATCCACACAGTGGGTGGACATGACCATTCCCCTCGGACAAAATTTGGCATGCTCTACAAAGTGGACGTTTTCCATTAATGAATCATGGCTCATTAAATAATTTAATATCCATACGCATTCCCGTCTTTTCAACTGATAATGATTTAAAAACCAGCGAATAAATTCTTTCTTCTCGTTAACAGAAACAGGGGCTTTCATCTTTAACCCTCCTCTGCTTTCCATCTAATTCAAAAATTCAACATAGTTGCGTTGAATTCCTTCCAATTCCGCCTAAAAATTGTCCTCCAATTCGAGCAGCATATTTTCATATTCAATGTTGCCTGGATCAAGCTCCAGCGCTTTTTCAAAAAGCTTCCTAGCCTTTGCCCGCTCCCCTTCTTCAAGCAGAAAATAAGCGTAATTCTCCAAAAATTCCGGGTCTGTTTTAAAATTATTATATGCACTTTCATAATGCTTTAATGCCTTTTCGTACTGTTCGGTGCGATGATAAGCGATCGCTAAATTGAAGTCAAAATGAGGATCATATTCTTCATGTCTTTCTACGATTTCCGTCAACATCTCGATCGTTTCCATATATTTGCCTTGGTTTAACAACACTCCTGAAAGTGTTATGATTGCTTCTATATAACCCGGATCAAGCTCCAGCGCTTTTTTTAACAATTTTACTGCATTGTCTACATCTTTGAGCTTTAAGGCAATTTTCCCGCCGAATAAATAAAGCTCTTTATTAAATGGATCCTCCTGCAAACCTTCTTGAACAATTTGAAAACTTTTTTCCACCATCCCTTCCTGTTCATAGCTTTTGGCCAAATATAAATATAGTGAGTGGTAGGTAGGGTCCAATTCCTTTATTCGTTCAAATTGTGCAATCGCTGTTTTTGTCTGGCCTGCATTTAAAGCTGTCATCCCATAAGCGAAATATGTGTCCAAATCCTCTTCTTCCACCGCTTTCTCAAAATAAGCAAGGGCTTCTTCAAAATCACCGCAAGCAGATAAAGACTCGCCTATTCGTTTATGAATATTTACATTCATTATATTTTCAAATTCCTCTAGGACTACTCTATAAAAGTCGATTGCTTGACGATATTTTCCGAGATGAAAATAATGCTCGGCTAATGCGAAATCAATTACTTTCTCTTCAGGCAATCTTCTCTTGGCTTCCTTCAACTTTTGTTCACTGACTTCATATAAGCCTTGCAATTGATACAAATCAGCCATAAGAAGAAGGGCTTGCGGATATGATTCATCTTCTTGATCAATTTCATTCAGCAGATCAATCGCTTTTTCTTCATCGTCAAGCTCAATGTATATTTCCGCCAAAAAAAGAGTGATAGCAGATTCATCAGGGTATAGCTGCGACAGCTCCTCAGCTATTTTTAACGCTTCATCTGTCCTGCCCCATTGAAAATATTTTTCCGCAAGCTCAAACTTTTCTTCATCATTTAACTCTTTTTCAATGGATGAAAGTTTTTTCAATCCTTTTTCCACTTGGCCGCTTTCAACTAATTGAACGGCTTCGCTCATTTTTTTATTCAACCTAAAACTCCCCTTCTAAATTCAGTACTTGTTTATTGGCTGCGAATAAATATTGAAGCGTCCTGGTGCATTCAGCTGCACTTCTTTTCCGAACCCTGGTTTATAAAATATTTGTTCTCCTGCTTTCAAAACGCTTCCGTTGTGAACGATCACTTCTGGGTTATGATTATAATAATCTAGATAATTATTTTCTTCAACTAAATCGATCATCCGAAATAAATTATAATCAACATTGCTTCCGCTTAAAATTTCGCCGCGAATCGGATAAAGACCGATTTTCATTAATGCTTCTTTCGTAAGTGGGACACCGTTTTCAGGACATTCTTCCAATGATGGCAATTTATATTTTTTTACAATTTGCTGCCATTTGCTTTTCAACTGATGGAAGATGGATTGATCTTCTGAAGAAAAATGGGGAAAAATTGGAGTTTGCTTTGGAAATAAAGTCTCACGAATCCATTCCCATGGAACATCATCAAGCTCAGCAATCTGTTTAATTTCCACGATAATCACAGTAATTTTTTCTCTTTTTAGCATTCTGATGATTGAAGGAGTCAGCCGGTCGATTGGGATTTTTGCAGCGATCGCATAATCGATCGGCGAATTCATCATCACTTTGCGAATATGTTTTTTCTTTTCATCCCATTGTCTTTCAAACGGCAAATCAACAGCAGCTATTAAAAAGGTGCAGCCTTTTTGGATCAAATTTTTCACATATAATTTGAACGAATGGCTTTGTTCTAAATGCTGAATGTTTTGGTCAAGCATGACAAAGCCAGGTGTCATGAAATAGGGCGATCCGTCCATTTTCATAAATCGAAACTGATCTAATTGCTTTTCTTTAAAACGAAACTGATTTCCGTCAACGAGTATTGAGCGCGTCACAATTTGATTGTTTTCCATTAAACGAATTTGATCAATAATATATGCCATTTTCCCACCTCAATAGCTTTTTTAGACAAGCTATGAAAAGGTTGATAAAAATATGACAAAAACCATCTGACAAACTCAGATGGTTTTGGAAAGCAAATTCAAATGGTCAAAAAAAGCAGGATAGGATACACTGACTGCCTCGTGCTGCATTAATTCCACAGGTTCTTCACAAATAGTGCTGGCAATCGCGAGCATCATGCCGATGCGGTGATCTCCATGGCTGGAAACATTCGTTCCTCCTTTCAGCTTTGTTTTTCCGCGAATGATCATTCCATCGTTTGTAGCTTCAATATCCGCTCCAAGCTTTTTCAGCTCGCCGACAACTGTATCAATTCTATTTGTTTCTTTTACCTTTAATTCTTCGGCGTCTTTAATAACTGTCGTTCCTTCAGCCTGTGTCGCAAGAAGGGCAATGATCGGAATTTCATCAATCAGTCTCGGAATCAGCTCTCCTGAAATTTCGGTTCCTTTTAACTCAGATGTCCTGATCGATATATCAGCCATCGGTTCGGCAGAATCTAATGTAGGTATAATCTCGATCTCTGCACCCATATTTTCTAAAACATCTAAAATCCCTGTTCTTGTTGGGTTAATGCCGACATTTTTCAGCTTGATTGAACTGTCCGGAACAATGGCTCCCGCAACAAGGAAAAAAGCAGCGGAAGAAATGTCACCAGGCACATAAATATTGGCGCCTTTTAATGTTTGTCCTCCCTCTACCGAAACGGTCAAATTTTGTTTTTTCACATGGACGCCAAAGGCTGACAAAAGACGTTCCGTATGATCTCTTGATTGATACGGCTCCTCAACTGTTGTGGTTCCATCTGCTTGAAGACCTGCAAGCAAAATCGATGACTTCACTTGAGCACTCGCTACTGGGGATTTGTAATAAATGCTTTTTAAATTCCCGCCGCGCAAAGACAGCGGGGTAAAAGATCCGTTATTCCGTCCATCAATATGAGCTCCCATTTGTCTTAAAGGAGCTGTTACACGATCCATCGGTCTTTTCGCAATTGACTCATCCCCAATAATGCATGCATGAAAAGGACGTCCCGCTAAAATGCCCAGCATTAATCTTGTCGTGGTGCCTGAGTTCCCAACATTTAAAATGTTGACAGGTTCTTTCAGTCCGGAAAATCCTTTCCCTTCAATTGTTACATTCGTTCCTTCCTGTTTGATCGAAACCCCCATCTCTTTAAAGCATGAAATGGTGCTTAAACAATCCTCTCCAGTTAAAAAGTTTTGAATAGTTGTTTTTCCTTCCGCAATTGCCCCAAACATAACCGCCCTATGGGAGATCGATTTGTCGCCGGGAACTTCAATAGTTCCATTCAGCGAATGTTTTTTTGTCAAAACAAGCCCTTGATTCATATCTGTATCACCCCAACTACAGTATATATGTTTCATAATTCGTGTAGCGATCAATGCATTGTTTCGCCTTCATCCGGTCTTCATCCGACTGAAAGCTGATGCGCAAAACACCAAAAATTTCTTCACGCGTTTCTAAAATTCGAATATTTGTTATGCTAATTTCCTCTTTTGCTAAATAACCGGTAATTTCAGAAATAACCCCCGGATAATCCGGAACATCGACATAAAGGTCATAAAAGGACGGAATAGCCCCTTTTTCCCTTTCAGGCAATCCGTCTCGATATGTCTTCGCTTTTTCAAAATATGTATAAAGCTGTTCTTTATCGAGCTTCTCAATGAATTGTTTAATTTGCTTCATTTCTTGAATCCATTCATCAAACAACTCGATTAATACATCATGGTTGTGAACAATAATATCGCGCCACATAACCGGGTTGCTTGACGCAATTCGGGTAATGTCGCGAAATCCTCCGGCCGCAAGCCGCTTAATAATTGGAAACATTTCTTCTTTCTTTTCTGCCTGATGGACGAGGCTTGCCGCGATTAAATGCGGAAAATGGCTAATGACCCCGGTAATGGAATCGTGTTCTTCAGGTGTCATGACAATAAATTGCGCTTTTGTTCCCTTTAAAAGCTTTTTTAATTGTTCTATTTTTTCCGGACGTTCGTTGCTGCCAGGCGTTAAAATATAAAACGCATTTTCAAATAGATGAGTTTTCGCTGCCGCAACGCCTGATTTATGTGAGCCCGCCATTGGGTGACCGCCAATAAATGTTACTGTTTTCGGCAAAGAAACGCTCGCATGATCGACAATTTTTTTCTTTGTGCTGCCGACATCTGTGATAATGACTCCTTCTTTCAAGCTTAGTTCTCCCAAAAACGTTAAAACGTTCAATGTTTGTTCAACGGGAGTTGAAATAATAATAACGTCCGCTGATTCAGCGCCTTCCTTAATAGATTCTGCTGATTGATCAATGATTCCCAATTTTTTTGCCATTTGCACTTGATCGTTATTTATATCATATCCGACCAATTGAACCGATGGATGCTCTTTCTTAATTGCACGTGAAATCGATCCGCCGATTAAACCAAGACCAATGATAAAAACTTTTTCCACAAAAAACCACCTGTTTCTGCTTTTTGGTAAAAAAAGAGGTGAGCATTCACCTCTTTTAGGAAAGTAGTTCCTTTAAAGTTTGAATCAGTGCTTCATTTTCCTCTTCTGTTCCGACAGTAATTCTCAGCGATGTCGGAAATCCGAGAGCTTTTCCTGAACGGACGATGAATCCTTTTTCAAGGAGCTGTTGAAAAAGCTCATCCGCATCCTTTTGAAAATCTATTAAAATAAAGTTCGTTTGCGAAGGGAAGTACTCAAGACCAAATTGTTCACAAAAATCATAGTATTGTTTGAGCCCTTCCCGGTTCAATTTTTTGCAGGTTTCGATAAAAGTTTGATCGTTTAGCGCTGCAATAGCAGCCTTTTGTCCAAGACGATTTGTATTAAAAGGTTCCCTTGCCGGCTCAATTAAGCGGATGAGTTCTTCATTTCCAATTCCATATCCTACTCGGAGTGCAGCTAGGCCGTATGCTTTTGAGAACGTCCGTAAAATTAATAGATTTGGAAATTGATCCAATAAGGCGACTGAATTTGGATAATCTTCCGCCGTCACATATTCGTAATACGCTTCATCAGATACGACAAGGACATCCTTCGGCACTTTGTTTAAAAAATTAATAAGCTCTTCTTCACTTATGTAAACTCCTGTAGGGTTATTCGGATTGCATAACCATACAATTTTTGTTTTGGAATCAATAGAGTCTGCCATTTTATCCAAATTGTGCCGCCCATCTACAAGTTCAATTTCACGAATTTCGGCATTTTCGATCACCGCATTATGCCGGTATTGGGAAAATGACGGTGACGCCATTACGGTATTGAAGCCTTCGCTCAAAAGTGAACGTGACAGAATTTGTATAATATTATCTGATCCGTTTCCGAAAATGAGCTGATTTTCTTTTACGCCTACATGCTTTGCCACCTGTTTTCGCAGCTCTGCACTACAGCCGTCAGGATAGATCGCAAGAGATTCAAGCTCCTCTTGTATCGCTTGTTTCACTTTATCAGAACAACCGTACGGGTTTTCGTTTGATGCAAGCTTGATCACCTTTGTTAGACCAAACTGTTCTTTTACTTGTTCAATTGGTTTTCCAGGTTCGTATGGTTTCAGCGACTTTAACTGTTCTTTTACCTCCAACCTTAACACCTCTTTCATCCCCTAATGGAGCAAACCGTGAATAAACCTTTCAAATTCCTGTAACCCGCTCTGTTTTGTATTCGCATTTGTGAGAAGCGGAATAAGCTTTTCAATTTGTTTAACAATCGCACTGCCCACAACGACGCCGTCACTTATTTTGAAAAATTTTTTTACATGCTCATTCGACGAAATGCCAAACCCGACAGCCACCGGAACTTCCGCATACTTCTTTACATGAGAGATAAAATCAGAAACGCGCTCATCAAATGATTGGCGCTCACCCGTCACCCCGAGAGATGAAACACAATATAAAAATCCTGCGGCGTTTTCAGCAATTTTTTTTATTCGATTGTAGGAAGTGGGAGCAACCATAGAGATAAAATAAATCCCATGCTCGTCACATTTTTTTCGCATCCATCCGCTTTCTTCGAACGGGAGATCAGGAATGAGAAGTCCTTCTAATCGATTTTTCTCCATTAAAGTAAAAAAGTATTTTTCTCCTAATTGTAGCACAGGATTGAAATAAGTAAAGAGAATGATCGGAATTTTTAAACCTCTTTCTTTCATTTTATATGCTAATTCCATCGCCTTTTCAATATTCATTCCATTTCTTCTTGCCCGGATGGATGCCTGTTGAATAACGGGGCCGTCAGCAAGCGGGTCCGAATAGGGAACGCCAAGCTCAATGGCTGACGCCCCGCATTTTTCTAAAATAAGGGCGAGATCAATGGTCAACTCTTCATTCGGATCTCCAGCTGTAATAAAAGGAATAAAAAGCTTGTCAAACTGTTGAAACATGCTTTTGTTAGAAACCATTTTCAACTCCCCCTTTCGTTTTCATCAAAGTGTGAACATCTTTATCGCCCCGTCCGGACAAACAAATTAAAATTGACTGTTCATTTGATAAAGTTTTTGCTATTTCAATTCCTTTTGCAACGGCATGAGCAGATTCAATTGCGGCTAATATTCCTTCTGTTTTCGCCAATGTTTCGAGTGCTAGAATCGCCTCTTCATCTGTAACAGATTCATAAACGACACGCCCTATTTTTGCTAAATAAGCATGCTCCGGACCGACACCCGGATAATCGAGGCCGGCAGAAATCGAATAAGGCTCAATAATTTCACCGTATTGATTTTGCAATAAGTACGTCATCGAACCGTGAATAACGCCTTTCGTCCCCTTTGTAATTGTTGCCGCATGTTCACCCGTTTCCACTCCTTTTCCTCCTGCTTCCACTCCAATAAGCTTTACATCTTCTTCTAAAAACGGTGTAAACATCCCGATCGCATTGCTTCCTCCGCCCACACAAGCTATGACAACATCCGGCAGCTTGCCAAACTCGTTGAAAAACTGCTCTTTCGCTTCATCTCCAATGATCCGCTGGAATTCTCTTACCATCATCGGATATGGATGCGGACCGACAGCTGAGCCCATTAAATAAAAATGGTCTTCACAATGCTGAACCCAATATCGGATCGCCTCATTCACAGCGTCTTTTAATGTTTTATTTCCGCTTGTAACAGGCACTACTTCAGCACCTAGCAGCTGCATCCGAAAAACGTTGAGGCGCTGTCTATCGATGTCTTCTTCTCCCATAAATACTTTGCAGTCCATGCCAAATTTCGCAGCGACAGTTGCTGATGCTACACCGTGCTGTCCGGCACCTGTTTCAGCAATAAGCTTCTTTTTTCCCATTCTTTTCGAAAGAAGCGCTTGACCAATGGCATTATTGATCTTATGGGCACCAGTATGGTTGAGATCCTCCCGTTTTAAAAAAATGTTTGCTCCCCCGACATGTTTTGTTAATTGGTCTGCAAATGTTAAAGCGGTCGGTCTGCCGGAATATTTTTGCAGCATTTGATGATATTGCTGTTGAAAAGAAGAATCACTTAATGCATCCTTTAATGCTTCTTCTAATTCATACAACGGCTTCATTAACGTTTCTGGTACATATTTTCCTCCAAATTCTCCAAACCTGCCATATTCATCAGGATATTTCATCAGCCTTTCACCTTCTCTATTAATTTTGCTATTTTTTCGACATCTTTTTTTTCATTTGTTTCAACACCGCTTGCAACATCAATGTTTTCAGCGCCTTTTTCAAGCAGCTCTGTTATGTTTTCAGGTGTAATGCCGCCCGCAATAAAACAAAGCTTCCGGTGATTTTTCGCCCATATTGTATAATCGGACACATTTGACCAGTCAAAAGCAACGCCTGTTCCGCCCCACATTCCTTTCACACGGCTGTCAATCACATATCCATCCACCCAACGCGAAAATTTTTCCATTTCCTCTATCACATGTTCATGATGAGGGAGAGCTTTCCAAACAGAAAGACCGAACTTTTCCTTTACCTGTTTTACAAATTCTTCATCTTCATCGCCATGCAGCTGTATGCAGTCTAATTCGACCGCTGCTAGCACATCCTCTAAAAATTGAATCGTCGGATGAACAAATACGCCTACTAGTTTTGGACGCATTTCTTTTGGAAAAGCTTCCATCCACCTGCCGACATCATTTGCCTTCACCTGTCGCCTGCTTTCAGAGGAAAAGATAAAGCCGATATAATCGGCTCCTTGATTGATGGAAACAGCTGTATCTTCAAATGTGCGGTTGCCGCAAATTTTGACGAGTCTCACTTTACACTCTCCTTAAACAGCTCATAAATTCCTTGTTCCGGATCTTTTTTCCGCATGAGCGACTCCCCGACAAGCACGCCTTTTGCTCCATATTCATACACCGTTTGCAAATCTGCCATCGTGCTTATGCCGCTTTCACTGATCAATAAAATATCTTTCGGCACATATTTTTGAATCGTTTCCAGATGATGAATATCCGTATGAAAGGTTGTTAAATCCCTGTTGTTCACCCCCAGTATATTCGGCACAAATATATCTAGTATTCTTTCAAGAGTCTCGACAGAATGGACCTCCACCAGCACATCCAGCTCTAAGCTGACCGCTTCATCCCAAAGCTCCTTTAATTTTTTTGGCGGAAGAGCCTCCCCGATTAACAAAATGGCATCCGCTCCGATCCATTTCGATTCATACACTTGCTTTTTATCGATAATAAAATCTTTGCGCAAAACAGGAAGTTTCACCTTTTCTTTAATTTCAGACAAAAATGCGGTTGACCCTTGAAAAAACTTTTGATCGGTTAAAACAGATAAGCAGTCTGCCTTCCCTCTCTCATATTTTTTTGCAATATCGACAGGATCGAAATCTTCACGAATGACACCTTTGGACGGCGATGCCTTCTTCACTTCCGCAATGAGCCCAAGAAAACGGTTCGGGTTTTGAAGAGCATCGAAAAATGATCTTTTTTCGAATGCTTTTTTGTCTAATTGCGTCAAATCAAGTTCTTTCACTTCTTGTTCTTTAACTCTTATGATCGTATCAAGCATAGCTCTCTTCCTTTCGGATGGCCAATCTCCTCAATTGCTGATAGGCGGTCCCGTCTTTTATGGCTGTTAAAGCCATCTGTACCCCATCAGAAATGTTTTTTGCTTTTCCTGCTACGTAAAGAGCTGCAGCCGAATTTAATGCTACAATGTTCTTCACGCTTTCATTTCCTTTATTTTTCAGTACTTCCTCTATCATTTTAGCACTTTCTTTCGCATCTGAGACTTGTATTTCTTCAAGCTTCCCTCGATTCATTCCAAATTGTTCCGGAGAAATCGTATATTTTGTTATGTTCCCATCTTTTAGTTCTACGACATCCGTTTCATCACTGATCGAAATTTCATCCAATCCGTCCCTTCCTGATACTAACAGCACATGCTCTGAACGGAAATGTTTTAATGTTTCAGCCATTTTCTCCGCATGCTCCAATGATGAAACGCCAAGCACTTGTCGTTTTGTATTGGCCGGATTAGCCAGCGGCCCGAGCAAATTAAAAATCGTTCGGAATCCCACTTCTTTTCTTGCTTTGGCAACATGCTTCATCGATGAATGATAGAGAGGAGCAAACAAGAAGCTCATATTCGTTTCTTCCAGGCTTCTTCTAGCTTCTTCAGGCGTTGTTTGGATTGGGATGTTTAAACATTCGAGCACATCAGCGCTGCCGCTTCTTGAAGAAACAGCGCGGTTTCCGTGTTTTGCGACTTTCACTCCCAACGATGAAGCAACAATGGCAGATGCGGTTGAAATGTTAAATGTTGATGCTCCATCTCCGCCCGTTCCGCAAGTATCAACTGCATTTTCAAATCCTTCAAGCTGAGTCATATTTTCCTTCATCGCTTTCACAAATCCCGTCATCTCTTCGACCGTTTCGCCGCGAAATCGTAAAATAGTGATGAGACTGGCAATTTGACTGTCCGGAACCTTTCCTTCCATGATTTTTTTCATAATATCTTCTGCTTCAGATGCTGAAAGAGTCTCACCATTAATGCACTTCTCCAATATATGCTTCATGCCCTCTTCCTCCCTTTTTCTAAAAACAATTGTTCTGCTAATTCGATCGTTTGAATGAGCGCACTCGCTTTGTTTCTTGTTTCTTCCCATTCTTTTAAAGGAACAGAATCGGCAACGATCCCAGCCCCCGCCTGGACATATGCCTTCTGATTGCTCAGCGTGATCGTCCGAATTGTGATGCATGAATCAATGCTTCCATCGAAGCTGATGTATGCAACAGTCCCCGCATAGCTCCCCCTGGCAGTCGGCTCCAGCTCATGAATAATTTCCATCGCGCGTATTTTTGGGGCTCCTGAAACGGTTCCGGCTGGAAAAGCCGAAATTAATGCATCAATCGGATGAATGCTTTTTCTCAATTTTCCTCTCACTTTTGAAATGAGATGGATAACATGTGAAAAATAAGCTGCATCCAGAAGTACAGGTGTTTTGACCGTCCCGTATTCAGCAACTCGGCCGATATCATTTCTTGCTAAATCAACAAGCATATAATGCTCCGCTAGTTCTTTTTCATCCTGCAGCAATTGGCGAACGAGTCTTCTATCTTCTTCCTTTGTTTTGCCCCGCTTTCTCGTGCCGGCAATAGGATGAATTTCAACATAATCGTCGCGAACATGAATCAATCTTTCCGGTGAACTGCCGATAAGCTCTTGGTTTGATAGTTTTATATAAAATAAATAAGGGGAAGGATTGATAATTCTTAAAATTCGATATAATTGCAGACCGGTTACCGATACTTGTTTTTCAAAGCGCTGCGAAAGAACTCCTTGAAATATATCGCCAGAACGAATATATTCCTTCATTTTTTCAACATGATGCAAAAATTGTTCTTTTGTATAATTCGATTCAAATCCGGCGAAAGAAACCGGTTCTTTGTTTGACGGGATGAAAATATTTCCTTCCGGCTTGACGTTTTTTAATTCATTGCGATATTGAAAAATGCGTTCCTTTCCCGCCTCAAATATTTGCTTCAGCTCTTGTTCGCTTTCGTTTCCTTCTAGCTCTCTGTAATGAATAAATGTCAGCAGTTTTTCCCTGTGGCTATATGCAATGACCGTTTGGCAAATGACCAGTTCACATACAGAATGGGTTCTGTCAGCATGACAATGAGCTGGAATTTTTTCAAATAGGCTGACCGCATCATAATCGATTTTTCCGACAGCTCCGCCTGAAAACGGCACATCGATCGCCACTTTTTTTACATTGAAGCTTATCGTCATTCTATGAAACAATGCTGATAACGAAACATCTTTGTCCATGACCATCTGTTTTCGATTTTGCAGCTGGAACGTTCCATTTTCTTCCTTGATAAAATACATCGGCTCAAGACCGATAAACGAGTAGTTGGACCAGTTCGACTCGCTGTCATTGCTTTCTAAAATATAACAAGCATCGGTTTGCAGCGTTTGAAATATTTGGATAGGTGTCAGCATATCGACATGATATTGCTCGATAATGGGAACCGTCTTATATTTGCGGCAATCCTGCAAAAAATCTTGAAAGGTTGTTGCCATTGAAGTACTCACTCCTCCAAAGTATTTGGAGAATGAGTCATAGAGGATCGTTTTTGAGGGATGAAATTGATAATAAAAATGCCCAAAAACATTACGTTTTTGGGCAGTCGATCAATCTATCTTCCTAAACCACTCATCTATTACTTCCTCGACTCATTCTCAACTACCCTTAACTAAACTCAGCTCATTTCAGGTCATATAAAAACTTTCTTATTCGCCATATTATCGGATACAGCATTATTTGTCAACAAGATCCGGTCGTAAAATTTTTGCCTTCTCTAAATAAACATGGCAAATATCGTTTTGGGCGGCTTCTGTATTAATATGCATCATCACCCTTACGCATTTCTCAAGGGCGCCTTCAACGGCTATTTCCTGCATGCATGTCACAGGAACATATTTCCAGCCTTCAATATTTCTTAATGCTTTTGCAGGGAAGCAGGCATTTAAATCATTTGTCGCCGAAATAAACACGGAAGCTACTTGTTCAGGGGCAATGTTGTTTAATCGAATCATCTCCCTTAAGAGCCTCTCCGTGCTTTCTACAATCTGTTCTTCATTATTTTCCGAAACGGTGATGGCCCCTCTAACACCTCTTATCAAACGCATCCCTCCGTTCTCCACTCATTAAGAAATGAATATAATGTATGCGTGTCAAACGTCTTAAGTACCGGATTGCCGATATCCTCGAGAAGCACAAAACGAATCTGGCTATGTACCGTTTTTTTGTCTTTTTTCATTCGTTCAAGAAGCGATTCGGTTTGAATGGTTTCATCGATTTTGACAGGAAAGCCGATTTCGTTAAACCAATTTTTGATCGATTTATATTGAAAATCTTTGCGGAACATCTTTTCACTCAGCCATAGAGCAAACAGCATGCCGCATGCAACGGCATCTCCGTGGGAAATCTTCCCGTAACCTAACTCCGCTTCGAGCGCATGGCCGAGAGTATGACCGAAGTTTAAAAACGCCCTTTTTCCCGTTTCTCTTTCATCTTCAGCGACAATTTCTGCTTTCACTTCAATTCCCTTTCGTATAAACCATTGCAGCTGTTCGCTTGTTACATGATTCAACGAATGGATCGTTTTCATTAAATTTTCAACAAATGAACGATCATTGATGAAGCCGTGCTTCACCACTTCTGCAAATCCTGAGCGGATTTCTAGAAGAGGCAGTGTTTTTAAAAACTGTGTATCATAAATAATGGCATGAGGCTGATGAAAAGCCCCGATCATATTTTTTCCGAGCGGATGGTTAATGGCCACCTTTCCCCCGACAGCACTGTCATGAGCCAAAAGGGTCGTCGGCACTTGAATGAACGGAATTCCTCTCATAAATGTTGCAGCTACAAAGCCTGCTAAATCACCCACTACACCGCCGCCAAAAGCAATGATCACGGATTCTCTGTCCAGATTGTTTTCTAAAGCAAAGGTCAAGCATTTATAGTACGTTTCAAATGATTTAGACTGTTCGCCGCTCGGAACAACACATGTCAATACGTCCAAATCAAATGCTTTTAATACCGACTCTAATTTTCCGCCATACAGATCCTTGACTGTTTGATCAGTAATGATCAAAATTTTCGAAGGATTATTGCAAACAGACAGAAGCCATTCTCCGACATTATCGATAATTCCGTCTCCTAAAAAAACTGGATACGGGCGACTTTTCGTTTGAATCATCATCTGTTCCATTTAAAATTCCCTCGCATATTGTTTCATACGTTCGATATTTTCCCGAATAAGGTCAATGCGATCAAGACCAAACTGTTCAACGATCGCTTTGGCTACTTCCCATGCAACAACTGCCTCCGCCACAACACTTGCAGCCGGGACTGCGCAGCTGTCCGATCGTTCAATGCTCGCCAAAAAAGGCTCTTTCGTATCAATGTCAACGCTTTGCAAAGGTTTGTACAGTGTTGGAATTGGCTTCATGACTCCTCTGACGACGATGGGCATGCCGGTCGTCATGCCGCCCTCAAAGCCTCCCAGATTGTTTGTTTTGCGATAGTATCCTTTCTCTTCGCTCCAAAGGATTTCATCATGAACTTCGCTGCCAAAACTCCGTCCCGCTTCAAATCCCAAGCCGAATTCAACCCCTTTAAACGCGTTGATGCTTACGATCGCTTGCGCTATTTTGGCATCCAGCTTTTTGTCCCAATGAACATAGCTGCCGACACCAGGCGGCATTCCTTCAACAATCACCTCAACAATGCCGCCGATGGAATCACCCTTTTCTTTTGCTTCGTCGATCGCCTTCATCATTTGCTGAGCCGCATTTTCATCTAAACAACGCACAGGTGAGTTCTCTGTCTTTTCCTTCAACTCAGCAAGCGTCGAATAGTCCAATTTTTGCGCACGGACACCGCCAATTTCAATGACATGTCCTGCCACTTGAATGCCGAGTTCAGACAAAATTTTCTTCGCAACAGCTCCTGCTGCCACCCTGACAGTTGTTTCCCGGGCAGAAGAGCGTTCAAGCACGTTGCGCATATCACGATGTCCGTATTTGATCGCCCCGACTAAGTCGGCATGGCCTGGGCGAGGTCTCGTAATTTTTCGTTTCATTTCCGCTTTCTCCGATTCGGAAATCGGCTCTGCCCCCATAATTTTCGTCCAATGGGCAAAGTCTTTATTTTCTACAACTAGCGCTATTGGTGATCCTAGCGTTTCGCCATGGCGCACTCCGCCTAGAATTTGCACCTGGTCTTTTTCGATTTGCATTCTTCGACCGCGGCCATAGCCTTTCTGTCTTCTTGCAAGCTCAATATTGATGTCTTCTTTCGTTAGAGGAAGCCCTGCCGGAACTCCTTCTATAATCGTCGTTAATTGCGGGCCGTGAGATTCCCCTGCTGTCAAATATCTCATACTAGCAAACTCCTTCCCATAACACTTTAACGCTTTTACGCTTTTATGCTTTTACGTAACTATACCATAAGATTTTTTGTTTGAATAGAAAGATCTTTGCTATTGCTACAATCGTGTATAAAAAAACGTTTCGATCGTTTTTAATCCATATTTTTCCGGAGTGAAAATTTGCTCTGTGCTGCCAACAAATAAAATCCCGTTTCGTCTAAGCGAGTTGCTGAATTTTTCATAAAGCTCTTTTTTCGCAGACTCAGTAAAATAAATGAGAACGTTTCGGCATACGATCAAATCAAAATCTGTTTCAAAGCGGTCTGACAGCAAATTATGCTTTCTAAAAGTAACCGAGCGTTTAATGTCTTCTTTTACATGATAGAAAGAGCCTTCTTGCTGAAAATAATTAGTTTTATATTCAAGAGGTACTTCTTTTAGCGATCTTTCCGGATAAATTCCAATTTGTGCTGTTTTAATCGCTTGTTCATCTATATCTGTGGCTAATATATATGAGTCTTTCAATAGCGAATTTTGTGCTAAAATCATTGCAATTGTGTAAGGTTCTTCTCCCGTTGAGCAGGCAGCGCTCCAAACCTTTATATGTTTTTTACCATTCAGCAAACGCGGAAGCAATTTTTTTTCAAGGATGTTCCAACGCTGATAGTTGCGAAAAAATTCAGAAACATTAATAGTCATCCGATCTAAAAACAGATTGTATAAACATTTATCCTTTTCCATCGCTAAAAAAAACTCGTGAAAGGATTGAAAGCCTTTTTTTTCATACAATGATTTTAATCTTCTTTTCATTTGAGTCTCTTTATATAACGACAGGTCAATCCCACTTTTTCTTTTTATCTTTTCGATAAATGCAACATAGTCCTTATCTGTCACTTTCCGATCTTCCCCCGAATGTAATGTAGAAAACCCTAATCAAACCATTGTTTGATTAGGGTCAGATGTTAATAGATCCATGCATCAATTTCACGGTCATATTCTACAAGCTCTTCAGCTTTAAAAAACAATTGAATTTCCCGCTCAGCGCTTTCAGGTGAATCAGAACCGTGAATTACATTCTTCCCTACTGTTAAACCAAAATCGCCGCGAATTGTTCCAGAAAGGGCATCCTTTGGATTGGTTTTTCCCATCATTTGACGGGCAATTTCGATTGCATTTTCGCCTTCCCAAACCATTGCAAAAACCGGTCCTGAAGTGATGAATTGAACGAGTTCATTGAAAAAAGGCTTTTCTTTATGTTCTCCATAATGCTGCTGGGCCAATTCTTCAGAGATTTTCATTAATTTTGCACCGATAAGCTTCAGCCCTTTTTGCTCAAATCTTGAAACGATTTGTCCAATCAGCTGCCGTTGTACACCATCAGGCTTTACCATTAAAAACGTCTTTTCCATCAACACATCCACCTCGAAAATTTCTTTATGTATAAGTACAAAATCCACAAGAAAATAGTATCATTATTAAAGCGGTTACGCAAACTAAAATTTCCTTTTTCCAATATATTTGGCAATATTGTATAGCGAAGTTCGCGCTTTCCCGTGCTTGAGGCCTTCCAATTGATGAAAGCTCTTCTGCAAATAGCGGTCACTAATATTCATTGACTGTTCGATTGCTCTTGATTTTTTAATTTCATAAATAATCGGCTTGATTTCTTCAGCAGTTGTTTGATTATTGATTTTGACAATTTTTTTTCTTAATTCTTCATTTTGCATGGCAAACAAAACAGGAAGGGTAATGTTTCCTTGAAGTAAATCGCTCCCAACTGGTTTTCCAAGCTCTTCTTCCGTAGAGGTAAAATCTAAAAGATCGTCAATAATTTGATACGAAATTCCAACATAATAACCGTACAAATAAAGCTTTTTACAAACGGATTCTGGAGCGCCGGAGGCAAGAGCGCCCAATTGGCAGCTGACAGCAATTAATAAAGCTGTTTTTCTTTTAATTCGTTTGACATACGTCCGATAAGACTGATCAAAATTGTATTTATCGTTGATTTGTTCGATTTCTCCTAAACAGAGTTCAACAAGAGCTTTCGAAAGAACTCGGTGAATAAGCGGCTCGTCCAGCTCTGTTATGATTTCAAGAGCCCGTGCGAATAAGTAATCTCCAACATACATGGCAATGCGATTGTCCCATTTTGCATTAACTGTTGGTTTTCCTCTTCGCAGCTCAGCATTGTCGATGACGTCATCGTGTACCAATGAGGCGCTGTGAATCAGCTCTAAAGCGACGGCAACCGGTTTCATACGGTCAATGTTATAATCTCCGAACATTCCTGACAACAATACAAAAACAGGGCGAATCCGTTTTCCCCCTGCTTGAAGAAGATGAATCCCGGCTTCACGTATTAACGGATCTTTTGTTTGTACGGAAGACAGCAATTCATTTTCAATCACTTCAAGGTCTTTTGTTAAAAAGGAATAGAATGATTTTAACTTCATTTATTTCACCTTTGTTTCCAATTTCGGTTTATAACCTAAGTGCATTGCTGCAACACCGCCTGTAAATGGCTTCACTTCTACATTTATAAAACCAGTTTGCTCGAACATTTTTTTCAGCTCTTTCATGCCAGGAAATTGACGCGCGGACTCCTGCAGCCAAGAATATTCTTCATAGCTTTTAGCAAATATCTTGCCGAATAAAGGCATGATAAAGCGAAAATAAAAATAGTAAAGCTGTTTGAAGCCAATCAAGGTCGGCTGTGATGTCTCCAAACAAACTACCATTCCTCCGGGTTTCAATACGCGGTACATTTCCGATAGAACCTGCATATAATCAGGAACATTTCTGAGGCCAAACCCGATGGTCACATAATCAAACTCGTTTTCAGGAAACGGCAAATCCATCGCATTGCCGTGAATAAATGAAATATTGGAAAATTGTCTTTCCTTTGCCTTTTCCTCACCGATGCTTAACATATTTTGGCTAAAATCAAGTCCTATGACCTTTCCGTTTTGCCCGACTGCTTCCCCGAGCGCAAGCGTCCAGTCCCCCGTTCCGCAGCAAACATCGAGTGCGTAGGAACCTTTTTTCACATTCATTCTCCGCATCGTTTCTTTTCGCCATGCAATATGACGATTAAAGCTAATCACAGAATTCATCCGGTCATAATTTTTATAAATTTTTTCAAATACGCGGTGCACACGTTCTTCTTTCGATTGCTGCATTTTTTAACCTTCCTCCACTATCATATGCGAAAACCGTAATACATGAATTCGGTTCATAATAAATTGTTTTACGGCAGGCGAATATTTCAGACTTTTTTCCAACAGTTTATTAATTTCCCAGAAATAATGATTGCAGCATTCTATGAAAGTTCCAACTAAATCAATCGGGCTTTTAGATTTCTTTTGAAATTGTGTTAAAACGGACTGGCTATTTTTATCGTATTTATGTTTTTCTTCACATAAACGTTTATATGTTAAATATGTTTTGGAAATTTCCGGCCACGTCTCAATTTGAAAATGCTCTCCGATCCGTTGAAATAACGCGGTTTCCACAATGACGATGCTTTCGACTATTGCTTCAATCGACTGGCAGCTTCGGTCGTAAAGACGAATTTTATGCTCATTAATTTCTTTAATCGCGGTTGCAAGCGCACGAACCATTTTCAAGTCTTGAATTTCAGAAAGAATAAAATAATATAGTCCGCTGAAATAATCACCTGCAATGACATTTAATTGTCTTTCAACAAAAAGCTTCTTATTTTCACATTCCGTTGTCGTTACTAAATCATGGGTATCAAGGGCTGATTGAACAAGCATGGCGGTCACAACATATTTTTCCTTCTTTTCATCTGCTATTTCCGCTTCTTCAAAAAGCGCGTAAAACAATAGCAGCTTGTCTTCATCAATTACAGGCTTTTGAATATATTGTTTAAGCACAGGATGTGAAAAATATTGGTCTAGCGAACGTTTTATTTGCTCCAGCTTTTGATAGATTTCCATCATTATCACCCTTGTCCCCCATATATCTCTATACTAACATTTACAAATTTTATTATATCATAACCACATTTTTTCATTAGGCTTTGTCGAAAAAGTAAAAGCAGAAATCCTGCTTATTTTCTCTCGCCGCTCTCAATCTCTCCATAGCTTGTTTGAATAAGCGCCTTGCCGCGAATTTTAATGGCAGAAGTGTGTTCCGTAAATTGAGCAATCATTACTTCTCCTTTATCAAGCTTTTCGGAATGGTGGAACCTAGTATCGGAACCTCTTGTCAAACCAATCACATTGACGCCATCTTCAATTGCTTTAATAACCACATAATCATTTTGATTCGGATTCATCTATCAACACCTACCGTTTATTTTTTTATTAATGACAGCACTTCGCTTCTTGCCGCAGCATCATTCAAAAAACATCCTCTGACTGCTGACGTTACAGTGATTGATCCAGGCTTTTTCACTCCGCGCATTGTCATGCACATATGCTCCGCTTCAACAACAACCATCACACCGTGAGGATCCAATGATTCGACTATGCTGTCGGCAATCGTTGATGTAATCCGTTCTTGCAGCTGTGGTTTTTTTACAACCGCTTCAACAGCGCGGGCTAGTTTGCTTAGTCCAGTCACTTTGCCGCCTTTTGGTATGTATGCAATATGTACTTTACCGAAAAAAGGAACTAGATGGTGTTCGCACATTGAAAAAAATTGAATATCCTTTACTAAAACAAGCTCTTCATGATCCTCTTCAAATACGGTTTGAAAATATTCTTTAGGATCCTGATTTATACCTGAAAAAATTTCCTCATACATATTGGCAACCCGCTTAGGTGTATCAGCCAATCCTTCCCTATTAGGATCCTCCCCTATAGCTTCTATAATTAAACGTACTGCCTGTTCTATTTGCTCTTTATTAATTTTTGGCATACTCGGCTCCTCCTATTGTCATTCATTCATACCGATTCTAGCACAATTAATGAAAAAAAAGCAAAATGAAGCTTCCTTTCCCGCAAATAGAACAGAAATCTTTTCAATAAAACCTTTGAACAATCTCGCCTAAATAGGAAAAGCCCCAAAAAGGGGCTTATTCTGTGAAGAAATGCAGCGAGCATATGTAGTCGCTACTCATTTCTTAATTGTGTGCGTTCATTTCATTACTTGCCAGCAACTGCATCTTTAAGAGCTTTGCCTGGTTTAAACGCAGGCACTTTGCTTGCCGGAATTTCAATTTCTTCACCAGTTTGAGGATTGCGACCTTTGCGCGCTGAACGCTCACGCACTTCAAAGTTTCCAAAACCGATGAGTTGAACTTTGTCACCTTTTTTCAAAGATTCTAAAATTGTATCGAAAACAGCATCTACAGCTTTCGTTGCATCCTTTTTGGATAATTCGCTAGCTTCTGCTACAGCGTTGATTAATTCTGTTTTGTTCATTTAATGTTTCACCTCCTCCCAAAAAAGTTTCATGAAAATCCAGCTATTATACATTTCTTCACAGCTTTTAAGAATTCTATACATGCAACAACAAGAAGTTGGTGACTAGCTTATCATAAATGAAACAATATTTCATTTCAACAGTTTTTCATTTTCAAATTGGTTGCAAAGGATGATTCATCCTTATGAGAGAAGAATTTCTGTAAAAAGATTATCATAACAATAATGGCAGAATCAAGCACAATTCTATTAATTTCAGTCATTTTTCAATCGATTTGGCAAAAAGTTCGCCAAAACAATATAGGGAGACTGCATGAGCAGTCAACCCTTCCATCATTTGAAAACGCAGCTCCCACATATTTCCGTTTTCAAAGCGCCGAATTCTTTTTCTTTTCGTATGTTTAAAATCCCGGCTGCCGCTTGTTTTATCCGATCTTCTTCTTCCTTCAGGTTCTTGGAAATAAAAATGTTTCAACCCTTTTCTTCCCCGCTATGAAATGCTTCTTTAATCACTTTTTCGGAAATCACTATTCTGCCCTCCCCTTTTATTTTGTATAGCATATGTGTCTTTACATTAATTCGTTTGGACCTTTAAATCGTTAAAAAAATGTGCGTTTGCCAACAGTGGCATGTTTTATCCACATTCATACTATTTAAATGAAAAACAGTGGAAAGAGGGATCAAATGGAAAAAGACTTGGAGAAAATTTCCTTATACATTCATCCGAAAGATTTGCTTTTTTTACAAAAAAATAAATGGGATGAAGACGGAGTTCCCGGCATGGTTTATTTAGGGAAGAAGAAGATCGATGCGGATATAATGTATCGTGGCTCTCATACTAGAAAAGCGAAAAAAAATCTTTTTTTATAAAATATTACCGTCCTTCACAATACAATAACGAAAAGGAATTTCATTTAAATGCGGAATATTTTGATCCTTCACTGATTCGCAATAAGCTTTCTTATTATTTTTTCGACCGTATAGGAGTATACGTCCCCGAAACAAAATTCACCCTTTTATCGATCAATAGAATCCATCAAGGCATTTATTTACGCCTTGAATCCGTCAATGAAGATTTTTTAGCAAAAAGAAAACTGCCTAAAGGCCCAATTTTTTATGCAATAGATGGTGATGCTAATTTTTCGTTATACAGCGATTTAGACCAAAAGGTAAAAAAAAGCTTATCACAAGGATATGAGCTAAAATACGGGGAAAATGACGATTTTAGTAAGTTCGAACAATTTATTTATTTTGTTAATACAAGCAATTCGTCCCAATTTTCTGAAGAAATTGAACAATATTTAGACGTGGAGCAATATTAAAATGGCTGACAGGTGTTATTTGCACACAAAATTACGATGGTTTTGTTCACAATTACGCACTTTACTTACATGGAGAAACAAGCCGTTTTCATATTATTCCCTGGGATTACGATGCGACATGAGGAATTGATGTCAACGGAGAAAAAATTCGACATGACTATGTTCGGGTAGAAGGATTTAACACTTTAACGGCAAGGCTGCTAGACGCCCAAAAGTATAAAAAACTTTACCAACAACTTTTATATGACACTATACAACATCAATTTACGGTAAAAAATTTGATAGATGCTGTATACGGTTATTATGAACAAGTGAAAAAGTTTATTAGCAAAGATCCTTATTTCCAATATACCCTTGACGAATTTAATCAACAGCCTTCACAAATTCTCGATTTTATCTCGAAAAGAAATCAATTTATCGCTTCACATTTAATGTTTTAGCAAGTTGAACGACGCAAATAGGCGATCGCTTATTTTTCATGAATTGGGTAAATGTTCTGTTGCTTTCTCCCATTTTGAACGTATAAATACATTATGATTGACCTGTATGGTTGAATGCCAAGGGAGGTTAAAGAAAATGACTGCAGCTGGAGAAAAATTTTATCAATATGTAAAGTCGCTTGTTGGAAAAATGATTAAGGTGAATAGAGGCGGTCCTGAAAGCAAAAGCGGTTTGCTTGCTTGATGTAAAAACTGATTATTTGGCCCTCTATTTATTCGAATCAAACAATGTTGTTTACTACCAATTGAAACACATTAAAAGCATTACAGAAAATTCTAAGACAAATTTCAAACCTTTACGACTGGAAGATGTTGGACAAAACGCTTCGAAAAGCGACAGCTTCCGCCGCCTAATAAAATTATTTCAGTACGAATACCTTCAAATTCGGTTTTTTCGCTAAGTTGTTTAACCTTTTAAAAAAAATGATGTGTCTTTTCAAAGGCCGGAAAACGCAGGGCAGAACTTCTTGTCAAAAAAAAAAAAAAAAACAGGGCTCACTCGTTTGCCCCTTGTGAAAAAAACAACGGGGGTGTCTAATAAGTCGTTTTTTTGCTTATTGACGCCCCCATTAATGTTTTAGAAACGTTGATATATCGATGTTTATGATTTTTTGTTTTCAATACGGATTTGACTTTCTGGACAGCCCCTTTTGATCTTTTATAATATGATTGCTATGAGCCCGCCTGACCCCTCGTTGATGATTCTTTCCAATGTTTCTTTTAATTTGTAGCGGGCATTTTCAGGCATCAACGACAATTTTGCTTGTATTCCTTCTCTGACGATCGAGCTTAAGCTTCTTCCGAATATATCGGAATTCCATATGGACAAAGGATTTTCTTCAAAATCTTGCATTAAATAACGCACAAGCTCTTCACTTTGTTTTTCTGTGCCAATGATCGGCGCAAATTCAGATTCAACATCTACTTTAATCATATGAATGGAAGGTGCGACTGCTTTGAGCCGGACGCCGAATCTCGATCCTTGGCGGATAATTTCCGGTTCATCCAGACTCATATCTGATAAAGCCGGTGCTGCTATGCCGTAACCTGTCTGTTTTACCATTTTTAAAGCATCGGCTACTTGATCGTATTCCGCCTTAGCGTGTGCAAAATTTTGCATGAGCTCAAGCAGATGATCCTTCCCGCGTATTTCAACACCGACAACTTCTTTTAAAATTTGATCGTACAGCTCATCCGGCGCAAACAAATCGATCTCCGCAATCCCTTGGCCCATTTGAATACCAGCTAGTCCAGCCCGCTCAATAAAATCATACTCACTGAACTGCTGGACAACTTGATTGACATCACGCAGACGTTTGATATCTTTTACTGTTTCCTTCACCGTTTCTTGATAGCTCGTGCGAAGCCAATGATCTTCTCTCAGCACCATCACCCAGCTGGGCAAATTCACATTGACTTCCAAGACTGGAAATTCGAAAAGCGCTTCTCTCAATACATTCGTTACATCAATTTCCCTCATGCTTTCCACGCTCATAGCAAGAACTGGAATATCATATTTTTCATTTAATTCTTTTCTTAAAGCCTCCGTATCCGGATGATGAGGATGCACAGAATTAATAATCATAATAAATGGTTTTCCGACTTCTTTTAACTCTTCAATTACTCGTTCTTCCGCTTCTACGTAATCTTTTCTAGGAATTTCGCCGATTGAACCGTCTGTTGTGACGACTACACCGATTGTTGAGTGGTCTTGAATAACCTTGCGGGTGCCAATTTCCGCTGCTTCATGAAACGGGATCGGCTCCTCATACCATGGAGTGTTGATCATTCTCGGCCCATTTTCATCTTCGTATCCCTTTGCACCAGGCACTGTATATCCTACGCAATCTACTAATCTTATATTGACATCAAGGCCTTCATCAACATGGACGGTGACCGCTTGATTCGGGACAAACTTTGGCTCCGTTGTCATAATGGTTTTGCCTGCTGCGCTCTGAGGGAGCTCATCTTGAGCACGTGCTTTATCCGCTTCATTTTCAATATTGGGAAGAACAACTAATTCCATAAACTTTTTTATGAATGTTGATTTACCGGTTCTAACTGCACCAACGACCCCTAGATAAATATCGCCGCCAGTTCGCTCTGCAATGTCTTTGAAAATATCTACCTTTTCCAAGTGATTCCCTCCCGACTTTCAAGTCTTATAACATCCATACATTTACAATTCTTTAGTCATTACATATTTATGATGTTGTCCTATCTAGTTATGACTGTAAAAAAAGAATTTCTTCCAAAAAGAAAAGAACCTTTCTCTTAAATTGTATTCTTAAGAAAAAGGTTCATGACTTATTTTATTAAAAATACCGGTTCATTTTTTTCATTCACAGTATATGGAAGGGAAAATGCAGGGACGAACGGGGAGTTTTCTACTAGCAAATGACGGATATCTTCCCCCTCTTTGAATGATCTTTTTGATTCCTTAATGGCACGGTATAAATCTAAGCTGTAATCAACGTAAACTTCTCGATTGTTGTCGATCACAAGCGGAAGATTTTCCCCTGAGTACGGACTCTTCACATGAGGAGGCTCTTTTAATCCTAGCTTTTTATAGTTCAGTGTAAATACATTTTTCGCTATTTGCTTTTCATAAGGAGGATATTCATGAGCATTGATCCTCATCTTTAGTTCACGGATCGCCTCTGCTATTCGTAAATCGATCAGCTTTACGGTTGGATTTTTTTCCACATCGACTAAAACATATAAGTAAATGCCTCCATTTTCAAACGCGGTGCCAGGGGGCTCAGGCAAATATTCAGGAATCAACAGATTGAAATCAATAGGGTATTTTTCATAAATAGGCGTTGATTTGTCTCTCGTTTTAATCGGCAAAAGCCCTTCCGTATCAGCTTTATATTGTTCTACTGCTTTTTGCACGGATTGTATTTGCGCTTCATAAGGTATTTCATTTTTATGTAATCGTTCTTCTGGGTATAAACATCCAGATAAAAGCAAAACAAACATGATAGAGATGAAAGATTTCATTATGCTTTTCTTGTTCATCCTCGTCTTCCTCACTTTGCCTACTCGCTTGTCGGTCCGGAAAAGACTACGAAAAAAATGATAATTCCTGCTAAAATCATAAAAAAATAAGCAATCACTGCTGTGATAGATTTCAAAAATCCTTTTAGTTTAAAACGGCTCAAGTATATGGAAAAGACCGCGATAAACATAAAGGCCATCGCTGTGAGGGCAATCCACATTTTCATTAGACCTTCTGACATTGTGATCCACTCCTTCTATTCCTACCAATCATTTTAACATATGCTCTTTTTCACGCAATTGTTTTCCATATAAGAATCGAATTCAAAAAAAAACTGAAGCAGCTGGGAAATGTGCTACAGTTCTTCATTTCGATTTTCTAATATGTTCACAAGATCTTCCATTTCATGCGTTTTAACTCTCGCCATAAGCTCTTCGACTGCTTCTTTCGGATCTTTTTCGTGAAACAGCACTTCATAAAGGACATTGGTAATCGGCATTTTTACTGAATATTTTTCAGAAAGCTGTTTAGCTGCTTTTGTTGTTCTTACTCCTTCGACAACCATTCCCATGCTTTCTAAAACTTCATCTAGTTTTTTGCCCTTTCCTAGCAAATGGCCGGCACGCCAATTGCGGGAATGCACACTTGTGCAAGTGACAATTAAGTCGCCGATTCCGGCAAGACCAGAAAATGTTAATGGATTGGCACCCATTTTACAGCCTAATCTTGAAATTTCCGCCAATCCTCTAGTTATTAAAGCAGCCTTCGCATTGTCCCCGTATCCAAGGCCGTCGCTGATTCCGGCAGCTAAAGCAATAATGTTTTTCAGCGCTCCTCCAATTTCAACCCCGATTATATCCGGATTCGTATACACACGAAAATAGCGGTTAATAAATAAATCTTGAACAAATTTTGCTGCTTGAATATTTTTGCTCGCAGAAGTCACTGTTGTCGGCTGTCTCAAAGACACTTCTTCCGCATGGCTTGGACCTGATAATACAACTACGTCCTTCAAAAGGTGAGGAGGCATTTCTTCTTCAATAATTTCGGAAATTCTTTTTAATGAACCCGGCTCAATCCCTTTTGAAACATGGACAATTAAAACCGGCCGATCAATGGCTTCTCTTAATTGACTCAGCACTTCTCTTATCGCTTTTGTCGGGACTGCCAAGACAATCGTTTCCACATTTTCAACCGCATCCTTTAAGAAATAAAATCCGGTTAAATTGTCCGGCAATGGGACATTTGGCAAATATTTCTCATTTTTTTTTGTACGATTGATCGCTTCTATATGTTCTTTCCGATGTCCCCAAAGATGCACTTCATGACCATTGTCGCAAAGAACAATTGCAAGCGCTGTTCCCCAGCTTCCAGCTCCCAATATTGCCACCTTCGCCAAATTACTCACTTCCTTTTATTTATCTTCTTTTTCTCGCAATGATTTTAATAGGGGTTCCTTCAAACCCGAATGCATCGCGAATACGATTTTCCAAAAAACGTTCATATGAAAAATGAAGAAGCTCCGGATCATTTACAAATATGACAAATGTAGGCGGTTTAACAGAAACTTGTGTTGCATAATAGATTTTTAATCTCGTACCGTGGTCCGTTGGAGTCGGATTCATAGCAACGGCATCCATGATCACATCATTCAATACGTTTGTTTGGACACGCATCGCATGATTCTCGCTGGCAAGAATAATTTGAGGCATTAATGTGTGCAATCTCTTCTTCGTTTTTGCGGACAAAAAGACGATTGGCGCATAGTCTAAAAATAAAAATTGATCGCGAATATCTTTTTCAAACTCTCTCATCGTTCTTTCATCTTTTTCCACTGCATCCCATTTGTTTACTACAATGACAACGGCTTTCCCGGCTTCATGGGCGTAGCCAGCAATTCGCTTGTCTTGTTCAATAATTCCTTCCTCTGCATTTAAAACAACTAACACTACGTCAGAGCGTTCAATCGCTTTAAGCGCCCGCAAAACACTGTATTTTTCTGTTGTCTCATAAATTTTTCCTTTTTTTCTCATGCCAGCTGTATCAATGATGACAAACTCCTGCTTGTTATACGTAAACTTAGTGTCAATGGCGTCTCGTGTTGTTCCAGCAATTTCGCTGACGATCACTCTTTCTTCTCCTAAAATAGCATTTACTAAGGAAGATTTGCCGACATTTGGTCGGCCAATCAAAGAAAATTTAATGATGCCTTCATCATCATTTTCTGATTGGGGTTTTGGAAAATGTTTGCATACTGCATCCAAAAGATCTCCCAGTCCGAGCCCATGCGCTCCTGATATCGGGTACGGTTCTCCAAAGCCAAGAGAATAAAATTCATATATATTTTCCCTCATATCCGGGTTGTCCATTTTATTAACGGCAAGGACAACGGGTTTGTTTGAGCGGTACAATATTTTTGCAACTTCTTCATCAGCGGGAGTTACGCCTTCTCGACCGTTTGTAATGAAAATAATTACATCTGCTTCTTCAATCGCAATTTCCGCCTGATGACGAATTTGTGCTAGAAACGGTTCATCCCCAATTTCAATTCCACCTGTATCGATCAAGTTAAATTGGAAATTCAGCCATTCACAAGGTGCATAAATACGGTCACGGGTAACACCAGGTATATCTTCTACAATTGAAATACGTTCACCGACAATTCGATTAAAAATCGTCGATTTGCCGACATTTGGTCGACCGACAATAGCCACAACAGGTTTCGGCATACTAAAACTTCCTTCCTAATTTAAAACTCATCGCATTTTTTCACTATGTATAATGTTAAAGGGGCTACGCCTTCAAGAAATCGCAGCATGTTTTCGCCTAACTCCTTTTTCGGCATGCCCCGGAAGTTTTTTACCAAGCTTTTTTCCAACTACCCTATTATATAGCAGTTTATGAAATTGAACAACTGCCTTAAAAATGTTTCACAATGATATATATTTCCTCGCTTATGGCATGAGCAATTCCATCTAGAATCGCTTCTAAATTTTTTGCAATCGAATCCATTTCTTTTTGGTTATCACAAATAAAAACAGGTGCACCGCCTTTTATTTTTTTCTCATTTGTCGTAACGACCGCTAAAACCGCTTTCTCTAAAACCATCGTTTTTTCTCACCTTTCCTATTTGCCTTCGACTCCGTCGGCATGCGAATGGCATTTTCAAGCGTTGGCACGTTGCTGATCACTCGAATGGCGATATCCAAATCATGTTTTTGAGGAAGCACAAACACGCCGACTCTTCCATCCTCAAGATCTCGTTTTGCCAATGGGACTAAAGATGGTTCACCCGCATCGCGGTTTACGCCCAGCGCAGTTGAGACATCATGGAGAATCGCCTGACGTTGTCCGATGTTGGCAATCGTTGTTCTCGCATCAAATGATTTTGGTGTCAAAATAAACCCCATGCCATATTTTAAAACTAGTTCACGTTTTTCCGGGATGCCGATATTCATAATATAAATGTCATCGACATACAAGCCTGCACCGTCAAAATGCGGCTTTACATATTGAATGTCAACAATATCTTTCAATGTGCCTCCAGACATTAACACTTTAGAAATGATAAAGCAAACGACCGTCATCACAAGAGCCATCCAAAAGCCAAAGATTAAATAAGCAAGCGTAACAAATAAAGATGTGAAAATCACTAAATAATTTCTGCTTTCAAAGGCGATTGCAATTCCTTCAATATATGTACTTCCCCGAGGAACAAGCTCATATTGATCGAGCTCTGACAGTGTATTTCTTTCCATGTTGCGGACTTCGCGAAACTGCGATGCAGCCAACGTTAAAAAAGTAATGGCAGTAAACTCCTTTTCCATTATGGCCGGAACAGCAATCGTGCCGAGTCCCGCCGCTATAAATCCAAGTGCGATATGAATAATTTTTCCGTGCAAATATGTTGGATATTGGCGATAATCGGTTTTTAGCATAAAAAGACGGGCTAACACACCTACGAAGACACCATAAAAAATAGGAAGCGTGTATTCATTCATGACCCTTGCCTCTCCCTTGCATGTTTTTTGAATATATGTTCTAAAGAAGCAGCGAATGTTTTGAATGACGCCCATATGAGCAATGAAAAGATTCCGATTGACAGCATATCAAGAAAAGGAAAGTCGCCTATTACAATCGGCCGATAATAAGAATAAACTGCAGACGAAAAAAGAGCTTCTCCGTAACAAGACCCCAATATAAAAAATGCCATTCCTTCAAAAAAATCTTTGCTCAGCATATTGGATAAAATGACTCCTAATATAGATAAATACATCTGAACGTCAAGTAAAAACCAGACAGGATCAAATAAATAAAACAGCTTGACTCCTGCATAGGCAACCGTAATGATCAAAACGGAAAATAATGAATAAAATAAACGCTTAGTTCTATACAAGATGAAAAAACTAAGCAAAGCAAATAAGATATACGAAAAACCAACATGTATTTGTGTAAAGTGTATAAACGTTGCACTTCCTAAAATATTTAACAATATAAAAAAGGAGAGCCAAAAACGAGCATCCGTTTTTGGAAGCCAAAATGTTACAATTACCCAAATCATCCACATGAACCAATAATAATATATTCCTTCCATCTCCAACCTCCTACTATTTCCATTATGTGAAAAATTTATGGATGCTAACCGTACAAATTTTGAAACCAAAGCTAAAAGCGTATAAAAAGCAGTTAAAGGGCTGTGGGAGAATTGATTGCTGATGGATTGCTGTGAGAGGAAAATGTAAACATTTCACTGCCCGTCAAGAAATGAATTTTCGCTATTTTTTTAGAACTCATAAGCCGATCTGTTTAATGGCAGAATGTCCGTATAATTTCTTTTCATAAAAAAAGGCTTCTAAATCATTATTTGTTTTTTTAGGAGGGAGTTTTTCTGCAAAAAAATTGTGGGCTAATGAATACAGGCTGGATGTATCACTTGTTTATCAAAATGGGAATTGCACAAGTTTTGATTTTTAATGGAGATACGAACGCAAAACGGACGTATCGCTTGCTTATTAAAAGCAGCGAAGAATTTTGTTCGCACATATAATCACGATATAGAGCAGCTTAGCAAAAATCGAACCGATACTGCAGAACTCAAAATACAGCTTATTGAAGTGATATGGAAGCTATATACTAGGCGAGGCTTCGAACAATAACAGCTTATTACAGCGAGGATGCATCGTATCATTCTCAAGGATTTATGAAAAGAACAGCAGTGGAGAAGATGATAAAACAGCTCGTTATATGCTGGGCGGTGCTTATGGAGTCTTTATGGAGAACGCTCAAATGCGAAACGTAGATTTCGTTTGAGGATTGGCAATCGATACAAATTACCCTCATAAAACGACTAAACGGCCTCAGCCCTATGGAATATAGAGATAAAGCCGCTTAGAACATTTTTTATTCCGCTGTCACCTTGACAAGGGGCAGCTCGTGATGATCGCCTTTGTCTTTATTTTAATTTATTTAATTGCTCTCCGATCATTTCGCTTAGTTGAAATCCTGTCGATTCCTCTTTCGGACGATATTTGCGAAAATCTTCTTCACTACCGGTCCCATCATCTTCCAATTCCTTTATGCTTAAGGAAATCCGTTTCTCTTCTTCGTTTACATCAAGCACTTTTACTTTTACCTTTTGTCCTTCTTCTAATACTTCTTGAGGAGTGCCTATATGTTTTTTAGAAATTTGCGATATATGGACAAGACCTTCTACTCCAGGTAAAACTTCAACAAAAGCTCCGAATGAGACGAGGCGTTGTACAGTTCCTTCGACAACATCACCGGATTTGATTTTTTCAGAAATGTTTTCCCATGGACCAGGCAATGTTTCTTTAATCGATAGTGAAACCCGTCCATTATCCCGATCGACAGACAAAACTTTCACTTTTACCTTTTCGCCTTCTTGAAGCACATCTGACGGTTTATCTACATGAGCATGAGAGATCTGAGAAATATGTACAAGACCGTCAATCCCGCCGATGTCAACAAAGGCTCCGAAATCGGCTAAACGTTGGACTGTTCCTTCCAATACATCACCAGGCTGAATCGACTGAAGCACTTGCTGTTTTTTCTCTTCCTGCTCCTTTTCCACTACAGCACGATGAGACAAAATCACTCGATTTTTTTCACGGTTTAGCTCCACAACCATCAATGTCAATGTTTTTCCTTTATAATCTGAAAAATCCTCAACATAGTGAGGTTCAACCAATGAAGCAGGAATAAATCCGCGGACGCCCAGGTCTACCACTAAACCGCCTTTTACGACATCCTTCACTTCTGCCTCAAATACTTCTTTATTTTCAAATTTTCTCTCTAATTCCACCCAAGCTTTATCCGCAGCCACTTTGCTTTTCGATAAAATGACTGCTTCTTCCTCAACTTTAATGACCGCTAGTTCAAGCTTGTCATTTTCCTTTACAACATCTGAAGCTTTTTCAATATGCAAACTAGACAGTTCACTAATCGGAATGATGCCCATTTGTTTGCAATTTTTAATATCAACAATCACCTGCTTATCTTCCACTTTTGTTACAATTCCTTCTACAACGTCTCCCACTTCAGGCACAAAAACTTCACCTTGATTGATGTCCTCTACCATACCATTTACCTCCTTGGTCAAGCCATAGCAACTCAACAAAATATGTACCATTCTATTTAGTATGTCACAAGCTACTCTAAATAGAATGAAAAATACCTCTTTTCTATAAGTTCTAACAAAAAATTCCGTTTGTCAAGTTAAATCCATTGATTACCTATATTTTTCGAGCAAATTTCTAATTTCTGTCATGATTTTATCGGTCGCTTCTTCAGCTGAAATTTTTTTGTTTCGATAAGATGTAAAATCAATGGCTGGGCCGAAAATGACTTTCGTTTTCCGAAACGGTTTGTAAGAACTGACGACGGCGCATGGCAAGACGACACAATCTGATCTTAAGGCAAAAAAACCTGCACCAGCCAAACCTTTTCCGAGTTCACCTGTTTTGCTTCTCGTTCCTTCCGGAAAAATGGCTAAAACTTCTCTTTCTTTTAATATTTTCAAGCCTGTTCTTAACGCCTCTCGATCGGAAAAGCCCCTTTTGACCGGAAACGCCCCCAATGCCCGGACGATCAGGCTGAAAACCGGAATTTTAAACAGCTCCTCTTTAGCCATAAAACGGAGCTGCCTTGGTGAAACGATACCAATCGTCGGAGGATCCAAATTATTAATATGATTGGAACAAAGCAGCACGGCACCATCCATTGGAAAATGTTCCTTTCCGATCACTTCGACCCGAAAGAGCGGTTTAATAAAGCAGTAAACAATTGCCTTTGCAAATTGATAAAATTTACCCATTTCTTACAGCCTTTCTTTTACCAATTCTTTAATTAATTCCGCCACCTCTTCAATCGTCAATGAAGTTGTATCGATTTCGACGGCATCCGGCGCTTTTTTTAATGGGGCAGTTGCCCTCGTGGAATCAAGCTTATCTCTTTCTTCAATTTCTTTCTTTAATTGTGTTAAATCGGATGTAAAACCTTTTCTTAAATTCTCCTCATACCTTCTTTTTGCTCTTTCCTCTACAGAAGCCTTTAAAAATATTTTCAACTCCGCATTCGGCAGCACATGAGTGCCGATATCCCTGCCATCCATGACAACGCCGCCGTTTCCTGCAAGCTGTTTTTGCCTTTTCACCATTTCCTCCCGTACATTAGGATGTTTGGAAACAGTGGAAACATGCTTTGTTACTTCATTGGAACGGATAATCGCCGTTACGTCTTCACCGTTTACTAGCACTTGCTGACCTTCATTTACCGGCTTCAGTTCAATCGTCATTTCATTCAAAAGCTTGGTGAGCGCTTTTTCATCCTCCAAAGAAATGCCATTCTGTAAAGCTTTCAAAGTGAGAGCTCTGTACATCGCACCCGTATCAATGTATGTATAGCCTAAATCTTTTGCGATTTTTTTGGCAACTGTGCTTTTCCCGGCAGCTGCCGGACCGTCGATTGCAATGGAAATTTTTTTACTCATAATACCTCCTAGCTAGTTTCAAAAAATATGTATCTATTTTTTTGGAATACAGAAAGAAAAGCAGGGGTTTCCTGCTCTTTTAGCGGCTGATAGTTTCCACCCATTCGGAGATGGACATGTTTCCAACACCTTCATATTGCACGGCTTTTGATAAATATGGCTTCAATTCAGAATGGCGCAAAAAAAGCTGAGCGGCAATTAACATAATGAATTGTATAATGATCAATTTGATCAATATTTGTTCAAAGCGCTTCACAAAAAACATCCTTTTGCCATTTTTTATAAATAGTATGGACAGCCTTGCCGGTATTATTCATTCAAAATTCCTTTCTTTTTCATTTGCAGCTGCTGTTCAAAGCAAAAGCGAATCAATTTTTGCTGTGTCTTTTCATCAATATTGATAAATGCTATGGAAGCGAGCTTATGATGTTCCGCTTCCACAACTCTGAGCGCCTTCCCTGTTACCTTATAATATTCAATCGTTCCGTCCATAAACGTGAGCACCATATAAATATGTATATTTTCATTTAGCGGTACGTCCACACCGTTTGGAATAATGATTGAAATGCCGCCAGCACTTATGTCGTTTGTAACTGTTGTAAATGGGGCGAATTCCTGATTAATGGCGTGTATGGCTACATCAACGGCTGTCTCGATTCTGACAAATTGCCGCCTTTGGATCTCCTCCATATACTCAGGTGCCTGAAGCATGATCATCGGGAGGTTATCTTTTTTCTTGCCAAGAACTTTAGTACGAAATTTATACGGTTTTTTTTCGCTGTTCACAAATGTTGCAACGAGCTCGGTGCCGTCTGGTAAGAAAACAGTTTTTCCTGTCTTGCTATTTATAGGAAAATCAATATAAAGAATGTTTTCTTCTTGGTCCACAAGTTTGCATTTTAGTATTTGATCTTGGCCAGAAAGTTCCAATGTGATCATCGTACCAATTTTTATCAACGTTACCACTCTTTCAATGTAATAAGCGCTCTACATTTATTAAAGCATGAAATGAAAAAAAGGGAAAGCCTAAAAATCGACTCCGAGTCAGTCAAGACTTTGTGGGAATTTTTTTGGTTCGCTGAAAATAGATGTAAGTCATAGGTTAGCGAACCATTTTTTTGAATTTCATCCGTAAG
>NZ_VISS01000023.1 GCF_007827555.1 Aeribacillus composti | reverse complement strand
GCTTTAAATTCTGCGGTATATCGGTTTCTTTTTTTCATGGTATCATTATAACTTATTTATCACGCTCATGTGTCTCACCTTATGGGAGCATTATATATCACCTATTTAATTCATTAAATTTAAAGAAATTTGACTAGATATTAGATAATTCAACCCTACTTCAGCAATTGCAAAAAAAACCGCTAGAATTACTAATATTTTCATTCTTGCTCTTGTTAGTACATAAAATCCACTCACTAATAATATGTATTTCCATATCATTAGTGGATTTGTAAAAAAGTATAAGATGGAGGTAAAAAAAGAAGATGACGAATTCACTGAAAGTATATGTAAAGAAGGAAATAGGGCTATTATCAAAGCTAAAATGAATTTTGGGAATTGTGTATAACCATAAATTGAATAGACTTTTTTAAAAGTAATGTTACTTTCACTTTCTATTAAAACTATAGATAGTAAAAGGTAAATAATAAAAGATGTAATAAAAAAGAAAAAAACTGATAAAATAGAAATTAGCACTAATATCAAAACAATCCATTTTGTATCTAAATATGAAAGTTTATCATTTAAATCTTGATAAGTTATTAATGGAATTAAAGCAGCAAGAATACTTGGTATTAAAATTTTTGGCTTAGAGTATAATAATTCCATAAATAAAATTGGGTTTGTAAAAAAAATTAAATACTTTTTCATTCCCTACACCCCATGTATACTAATAATTAAAATGGAAAAGGGGTACAAAGACCATTATTAATTATTATGATTAAATAGAACCCCTTATGGACTTTATGCCCCTTTTTCCAATTACAAACGGGTAAAATAGGCTGCTACTTTTACCAAGCGGCAGCTTTTTTTACCCCCCATTTGGCAACTGCACCGCGGATAATTGGATACACTAATGATCCCCATCCATACGTTGCACCTGCTAATGAAATTACTGTTAAAATACTTAACCCATTATATACTGCTTCAGTAATTGCTGTTGCAGTAGAAATAGATAAGAAAAATTTTTGTGCGACTTGGAACATATTATCACCTCCTTTCAAGTTGTTTAGTATTCTACTTATCTTTCAACAATTCATTCTTTATAAAGCTGACGATATAAAAAATAATATAACCAGTGAATAATATGAAAGATATATTAATAAAACTTGGTAATTCTTCATGTCTAAATAAAACTATTAATCCCATTCCAAAAAAAGGGACGATCATATATCCATGGTAATTTTTCCACCACAAAGAAAATTTTTCCATAACAATCAAACCTTCCATTTTAAATTTTAATTTTCTTTAAATTCTCACGTTTTCTCTAAATTTTCCTAACATCTGATATTCTTTCAGATTCAGTGAAATGGTCGTGGAATCCACAATTTTCAAGCCATTCACCTGACTGGAGGAGTTCGTGGACATCTGACGGATTTGATTCACTAAATCCAGAAAGATTTCTGCAGTCATTCGGGTTTTATTTGGCGATGTTTTCGGGAAAGTTGTGAAGCATTAATAGAAGTCAATCCTAATTCTCGCTGAAAATCATCCAGTAACGCATCATCGGTGATGGCGCGCAGTCCTTCTCGTTGTTAAAGTTGAGCATGTAAAAACAAAAGTAAATGCGATTTTATGGTTATTTTTTTCGTCTCTTCAATTATTTGTGTAAATTTGACAGAATTGAGAGGAGTGACCCATTTACCAAATGAAGAAAATATTGTATCCATGTCCATAGGCTTCATCCTTTATATTGGATTTGGACAGGGGCCACCTGTACCATCCATTATAAAGGATTTTTTATGAATTTTTTCAATTCGGAATTTTCGAATTAAATTTATGCAACGCTAGTGATTTATTTTATTTTTGAGATTGATCTTTCACAAATAAAGATATTTATATTAAATTACAATATTGTCATTTATTTATATATTATGTTTAAATTTACATATTTTCCAATTCTATTTTAATAACGAGTAGAAAAAAATGTCAATATAAACATATCAAAGAAAGAGAACGAAACAGGAGAGAACCCCCTTCATGAGCAAAAGGTTCTTATGGATCGTGTACTTTCCGAGTATGGAGTCCCTTACGATCCAAAAATGGAAATTGGTAGTGGTGATAAAATTTCTACCCGTCCAGTATTCCAATTGATGTTAGTCCAGATTATAGACACAACGAATAGAGAAATGTACAGTAAATCTATCAATCATAGGGAGTGTCTATAATGGCTAGACGTTTTGATAAAGAATTCAAAATACATGCAGTAATGTGCAAATCAGGACAGAGAATCAGTTTATCTTGTTTTATCCCATTCATCATCAACTACCAACCGATACGCGTTGCTTTATCTCACATTTGGAGAAGCTAGCGTCCACTTCATTACCGATGCCCCAAACAGTTATTGCGGATGCAGGATATGGTAGTGAAGAAAACTATGTATATGCAGTTGGTGATGAGAAAGAGCCCCGGTTTGAATTTCTGATTCCTTATGAAAGAACAAACACGTACATACAAAAAAGACATTAAAAATGCCAAAAACGAGGCCTATTGTGAAGAGGATGATTGTTTTATCTGCCCAAATGGAAGAAAAGTGACATTTAAAAAATATCAAAACAAAAGAATCAGTCTGGTTATGAACAAAGCTTCAAAATATACGAATGTGAAGATTGCACCGATTGCCCATTAAAAGCAAAGTGCACAAAAGTAAAAGGCAACCGACAAGCTCAATGGAATACGATTTTCGAAGAAATGAAAGCAAAGGCCAAAGCAGTCCTTGAATGTGAAGAGAAAGCGATCTACGCTCGGAGCAAAGTCGAAGCAGAAAGTGCGTTCGGTCACATCAAGGGCAATTGATCTTTCCACAGATATTTTTTGGGGGCTCGACAAAGTACATGTCGAGTTTGGGATTGCGCTTTAGCCCACAACATACTAAAAGTAGACGGCATCCGCCAGCTACTTTCAGATAAAATCGAAAAAATATAAAAGCAAGTGGAGAGAAACGAATTGTTTTTCTCCACTTGCTTCATTTTAGGGACTTATCGGACTGCCCCCTACCAAGTAGTTGAAAAGCTAATATAAAAAATATAAAAAAGCGCGAATGCAATCAGCACGATATAAGCAATAAAAATCGGATTTCGAATATACGGGCGCTTTTCAACTTTTTCGCTTACTTCTGTATCATACTCGCTTTGCCTTTTTTCCATCTGGCTGCCCACTTGTAACGTATAAAACAGGCCGACAAGCAAAACTAACAAAAAAACACCGCCGATGATCAAATTAGTAAATTGCATAAAAACCCCCCTTTTTCTCTATTATTTGAGAAAAAAGGGGGGTTTATTCAAAGGAGACCGTCTTGTTCATATAAATAAGAATATGGAATATCGATAAACAAATAATGATCGTCATCAAGCGGATAGGAAAACGTGCGGATCGTCTCCCCTGTTTCGATATCACTATACAAATCACTTAAAAACCCTTTTTTGTTGACGCGCATGCGAATAATATTTTCTAAAAAGTACGGGCGCCAGCTCCAATTTTTCATATAATATTCTTTTTGAAAAATCCATCGGTCTTCTTTTCGGAAAATATTTCCTGACTTTTGAAACCCGTTTTCATCACAAATATAAATACGAAAGCTCATGTCGCCAAGCTCTTCTGCTAAATGGGTAATTAATTCGTCAAATTGGCTGACAGCTTTTTTATATTTGTTCACTAGTTGTGACACCCGCTGATGAAACTGGTCGGAATATGAATAAAGTGTTTCAAGCTTTTTCTTTTCAAATTGAATGAAATGGTTGAATTCCTGCTGCAGTCTTTCTTTTAGAACACATCGATCAATAAATTCTCTTTCCGGATAATGAAGATAATATCCTTGATAATATCTTCCGCCATTTTTCCACGCATATTGCAATTGAAAGTTTGCCTCGATGTCTTCATATAAAAGCGTCGCACCGATTTTGCGCGCAAGTAGTGAAATCGAAAATAAAACATCGAAATACGATTGGCTGGGTGAAGCTAATTTTAATGGCTGCAAATCGATTTTCAAAATATCAGGAGATAATAACCCAATGCGGTCCAAATTGCTCGATTCTTTCCCAATATTGTCAATCGCAATTTTGATTCCGTAAGTCCGGTAATAAGTGAGCAAATGATGGAGCTGTTCGATATCTCCTAAATAATTGTGTTCCGTAATTTCCAGAACAATCCGGTTTAAATCAAGCCCTTTCTCTTTTTCTTCCAGCAGCAAATTTAAAAAGCTTTCGCCGTGATCGATCATAAGCAGATTTGGATCCCTGTTTATAAAAATGAGAAGATCATCATCCAGTTCTTTCATTTCCTCCAATGCTTTTTTGACGACTGTATCATCTACTTCCATTCGGTATTCTTCAGGGATCGAATCATCATGGAAAAAAAAGCCTAAGCTTTTGTATTCCCCTTCCATATGAATTCTGCCTAAAATTTCGTAGCCAATCACCTTTTGTTCATCTGCGCTAAAAATCGCCTGATAATAAGGCACAATTTTTTCGGTATTGGTTATGACATCTAGTGGGTCCATGGGCATCTCCCCGCTTCTTGTACTCTCATATGATACATGATTATAGCATTATTTGGAACATTAGAAAATGTTGAAGAACCGTTTTTGCGCATTTGCTACATTCCCATTTTTACATAATTGGAATGAGGCCCATCCTGGATGCAACGGTTGGCCTCTCAATTGATTTTATGTTTTGCGCCCGCTTCCACAATCAACAAAGTAGTTTGTTTTTTCAATGACCATACAAGCAGAAAACCGAGCAATAAAAGAACAGAGAGCAGAAACATTCCGTTTGCAAATGAAAAATAGCCGAAAATCATCGGACCGAAGGAAAACAAAGTAATTTGAGTGTTCTGGCTAAAATACCGATAGAGATATACAGGAATGAACGAAAAACAATTAACGGCATTAATCTCAACAATTTACAATCTGTTTGAACGAGTTTCATCAAGGCTTCAGCACTGCTGCTCCGATCTACGACTTTGCAAATGAAGTGATTGCTTCCATAAGTATGACGGGTCCAGATAAAAATATTCATCAAAATGACTTTTTTCTACACGGAGAAAATCGTCTAAGCAGAAAATATATTCAAAAGGATGGAGTTTTTCTCTTGCTGATTCAAATAGGGGATTTTGAGGTGTCCTCTAAAATTATTTGAATTAGTTATTCAACATAAACGAATTTACTTTTTCTTTTTATCAATTTCAAAACTAGACTGTTGATTTTTATTGGTTTTAAATGAATCAGTATCATCATTTCATTAAAAATCATTGACTCATTATTATTTTTTTCCATATCTTTTCATTCAATAGGTTTTATGAAGATATTTGTCATTACTAATACCTTCTCTTTTCAAATTTTTTATTTTATTTTTTGCTCTATCTTTCAAATTTCTGTTATTAATAAATCTTCTTGCATCATTTCCTCTTACAATAGGTTTTTCCCTTAAAGTGACACCATTTTAATCCTCCTTCCTTAATAGCAATTTTACTAGAAATTTAAATCATTACATAGCTGCCCTTTATGTTTTATGAAAATTACACCATTCATTTCTCAATTCCTAAAGACTTTCTCGCTCCAGCAGAAGAGTTAAACCTTTTTCATCATATTTTCCAAATGATTGTTTTAATGTTGTCCATAGATGATAACAAAATAGTTAATCAGAAAAAACGTGCATGTGAAGATTTGTCAAAAAACATTAAACAAGATGTTGAAAGTTTTATGTTATAATTTTTTCGATTGCTATAAAAACTGAAATGGTTGGTAAGAATGAATAAGTTGACAAGAAGACAATTTTTAAAGCATTTTTTCTGGACGGCTGCGTGCAGTTTATTCGCGAGCAGCGGTTTATACATCTACTCAAGATATATTGAACCGAGAAGACTAGAAATAAAAAAAATAAATGTTTCTCATCCAAAAATACCAAAAGGTTTTGATGGTTTGAAAATTGTTCAATTCAGCGACACACATCTAAATAACGACTTTACAATTGCAAATCTGGAACGGATCGTCAATCAAATCAATCGTCTAAACCCGGATATAATTGTTTTTACTGGTGATTTAATCGATGAGCCGAACAGTTATCCCGCTGTGCATCAGATTGCCCCGATTTTAAAACGCCTCCGTGCCGACTTCGGAAAATTTGCAATTTATGGAAATCATGATCACGGCGGATACGGCACTGATGTTTATCGCAATATATTACAAAATGCAGAGTTTCATTTACTGCAAAATGAAAAAAAAGAGATACAGCTGATTGACGGAAGCAAATTGATTGTCGCCGGCCTTGATGATGTCATGCTTGGAAGACCTGATTTTCATCAAACAATGGGCAATATTGACAAAAACTATTTTACTATTCTTTTAGTCCATGAACCTGATACAGTGCTTCAAGCAAAAAATTACAATGTTGATCTCCAATTATCTGGACACAGCCATGGAGGACAAGTAAAAATCCCTTTTATAGGTCCGCTTTACACGCCTCCTTATGCAAAATCCTTTTCGGAGGGCTTTTATACTGTTGATCATACGAAGCTTTATGTCAATCGCGGGTTGGGCACAACTAGACTGCCCTTTCGTTTTTTGGCAGTTCCAGAAATCACCTTGTTCACATTATATTCCAAATAATCCTCTCTTTTAACCGGCTTAAAAGTACTTGGCTTTCATTTCTCTAACCAAAATATGAAAAAAAGATGTTCATATTGAATTAGGTAAATTATAATAGCTACTGTAAGTGTCAGTTAAGGGGAGTCGCAATGGATATTTTTAAAAACCGCAATTTTGTCAAATTGTTTTTTGCAGCGCTTGCTTCACAAATGGGTTCAACAGTTGGCAATATGGCGTTTGCTTTTTATTTGTTGGAGCATTTTAGCAGCAAACCTTATTACGCAACTATTGCTGAGCTGATGTATTCTTTGCCGACTGTATTTGTTTTTGTCATTGTCGGTGTAGTAGCAGACCGCTTCGATCGAAAAAAGGTGGCAGAGAACTGCGACTGGATTCGTGCAATTATGACTGCATGTTTGTTTTTCGCCTTATTTACAAATTCGATTCCGCTCATTTTTTTCATCTTGTTTTTGCGGAGTGCTGTCACGAAATTTTTTTATCCAGCCGAATCTAGTTTAGTACAAGCTATTTTGCGAAAAGATCAATATGCGCAAGCTTCAGGTTTGAATCAAATACTTTTCAGCATTTTTTTAGTGTTTGGTGTCGGATTAGGGGCATTGGCTTATCGAACAGTTGGAATTCATGGGGCCGTATTGGTTGATTTAATAAGCTTCGTTCTTTCCGCCTTGCTCATTCGCTCGTGTAAAATCCCTAAATCAGCAAGGCTACCAAACGGTCGAGTGTCATGGAAAGGTTTACATATATCATCCGCTGTTTCCGACTTTTTGGAAGGTATTCGGTACATTTTACATAATCGGCTTTTATCGCTCATTATTTTTGGTTTTTTCATTTTCGGCTTTGTTCAAGGAAGTTTTGCCGTTCTTCCGTTATTTACAATGAAATATGAGCTGGCACCGAATTCTTATGAAATGTATTCATCCTTATTTGCCATTTTTCTCGGTGCGGGTCTTTTAGTCGGCAGTACAGTTTCAACATTTTTTGCTAAAAAAATAAAACCGTTTCCAATGTTTGTTACACCGATATTTTTGACAAGCATTTTTGTTTTTCTCCTTGGTTTTGTAGATGAAGTAGAATTTTACTTGTCGATTATTTTTTTGATCGGCATGTGCATCGGTCCTGTGAACGTAGCAATTGGCGGTTGGATTCCGAATATCGTTCATCCAAAGCTAATGGGACGTGTCAGCGGATGGATCGACCCGTTAATGATGTTTGCGCAGTCTGCTACGCTTTTATGTATTGCACTATTGTTTCCAAACATCATTCGAAACATCGATTTACTTTATTACGGTATGGCTCTTATCATTCTTTTCGTCTTTTTCTTTTATATGATCTTGATGCCGAAATATTTAAACGAAAAACAGCATCGGCTAGGTAAAAACACAATCAAATCGGTTTTATAACAAAAATGTGTTTGACAGTCAGACTTATACTCCCAATCATGTGGATCATAGTGGATGAGAATTCACCCTACAACCGCATTGATTGGGAGTTTTTTTGTGATAATTCGTTTGAAGGAAAGTGATAATAATAAACTCTACTGAAAAAATTCATCATTAGTTTTGCTTCTACCCTCAAGAAAACTTCTACTAAACGTATAACAAGCAAAAAAGGGGGTTCTAATAAGTCGTTTTTACGGCTTATTGACGCCCCATTAATGTTTTACGGTGTTTATGATTTTTTGTTTTCAATGGCGATTTGACTTTCTGGACACCCCCTCCCTATCATGCTCCGAAAGAAATTCGAATCTTTTACAGAATGTGAAATAAATAAATGAATGAAATCAGCCCCGCTGCCAATAAATTATAAAAGATGACCCCGGCTCCATACCGAGATCATCTCTTAACCGTTTAGTCCCCTGATCAAACTGCCCACTCGACGCCCATTTTAATTATGCCGAGCATGGTCAATGGTTTGCTCTAATATTTTTTTTACATGCTCATCATCATGTGAATAGTAAACGGTCGTTCCTTCCCTTCTAAATTTGACTAAACGCAAATTTTTGAGAAACCTCAATTGATGGGACACGGTTGATTGCAAAAGCTCAAGCTCGGCAGCTATTTCATTCACAGAACATTCTTGTTTTTCCGCAAGTAAATGTAAAATCCGAATTCTAGTCGGATCCGATAACGCTTTAAACGTTTGCGACACGATAAAAAGCGTTTCTTCGTCTATATCTAGAAATTCCTCTTTTCCGCTCATGACCCACCCTGCTTTCTAAAATATTTCATAATAACTATTATAGGCATAATTAATAGACTGTAAAAACTGGTTGCATTTTCTATTCATGAAAGTATAATGTAAATAAAGATTACGGAAAATAATGAAAAAGGAGAGACATCATGGACGATATCAGTCATTATAAGCTACGGGATGAGACGCCGGAAAATATAGCACGAGCCATCTATGTTGTCAATCGGCATGCAAAAACAGCGCCAAATCCTAAATATTTATATTATTTAAAAAAGAAGGCGCTGCAAAAACTGATCGCTGAAGGAAAAGCAACAAAGAAAGGACTGCATTATTCAAAAAATCCAAAATTAAGCAAACAGCAGTCAGATGTTCTGGTGTTGGCAGGAAATTATTATTTTCATATGCCTCCTACAAAAGAAGACTTCCAAAACCTTCCTCACTTAGGTTCCTTAAATAATTCATACCGAAACCCGAAAACAAATCTATCATTGTCAAAGGCAAAAAATTTATTGGAGTATTATATCGGTATGGATAAAGCGAATCGACCGCTTTCTTCTCCCAAACGGTTCCATCGTCATACATATCAAAAACCGGTGTTTAAACGATTAGGCGAACGGTATGATTGAGTAAAAAGAGAGGCTTATTCAGCCTCGTCTTTTAATTCATCATCTTCTTCATTTTTAAATAACAATTCATCGATTTGCTCAATTAAGTGATGGACCTCAGGTTTGCTAATTTGGGCATTTGCACCTACCTGTTGTCCTTTATGTTTTAAATCATTCGTAATCAATGAGGAAAAAATCACAACCGGAATATGATCCAGCTCTGGATTTTCCTTAATTCGCTTCGTCAAATGCAATCCGTCAAGCTGCGGCATTTCGATGTCCGTAATGACTAAATCAACACGCTCCTTAACCGGTTCGCCTTCATTTACAATATTCTCTAAATAGTCCAGTGCATCCTTGCCGTTTTCAAAAAACTCAATCTGTTGAAATCCCGCCTCCGTCAATGTGTCGTTCAACAATCTGCGCAACAGCGGAGAATCCTCGGCAACGACAATTTTTTTATCAGATCTGTCCCTCTTTTCCAGTTTTTTCGCTTTTTCCTGCTGGATTCCGGACTCAGGATTAATTTCAACAACGATTTTTTCAAAATCAAGCATTAAAATCATTTCGTCTCCCATTTTAACAACGCCGGTAATTTGAGTTTCCAATCCTTGATACATTTCAGAAGGCTTTTCAATTTGCGACCAAGACACACGATGAATTTGGGTTACTTGATGGACGCGAAACACAACTTTTTGTTGGTTAAATTCCGTTACTATCAGCTTATCTTTTTCGCTGGGCTCGCAATTCGGATCGCCGATCGCCTTCGGTACGTTAACTACCGGGAGCACTTCTCCTCTTAATTCAATAATTCCTTCAACGTATGGATGGACGTGAGGCACGCTCGTTACAGGAAGAGGCTGAATGATTTCTTTTACTTTCATCACATTTATACCGAATTTATTCGAGCCGACGAGAAACTCTACAAATTCCAACTCGTTCGTACCGCTTTCAAGCAAAATTCCCTTTTCGTTCATATCTTTCTTCCTTCCGTCTAATATTTGCGAACGTTTCTTCTTCACTTTTTTATATCGGTTTTATTCTTTGTTCATTTAATACTTCTTTCGCTACAAATCGATGGGAAGTAAGTCTGAACAGCGTTACTCATAAAAACGTAAATGATACATTTTATTTCGACAAAGACGACTTGATTTCCTTTTTTTATAAAAAACTTTTATGTAGGTCAAACACCTTAAAAGTGAAGTTGCATATGTTATGGTGAACAACTGAAAAGTGAAAGGAGCATGAACGTGTATCCATTCTATCGACAAATCCTCCCGGGAGTTCAACAGCCAGAATTTTTTCCGGGCTTTCCAGGGATGGGTGGAGGATTTCCTTCGTTTCCTCCTACGGGGACTGGTCCCGGTTTCCCTCCATTCGGCCCTCCTGGAATCGGCGGAAGTCCGAGTGACGGTTTTGGACAGCAGCAAGGACCGCCTTCAGGACCGCCTCCAAGTTTTATTCCTCAAGAATCACCCGGAGTCGGAACATTTGCAGTTGATCCCGGAGGCATTAGAAGATGTTTACATCGTTTTACATTTATCCGATTAACAAACGGCAGAAGCTTCTGGTATTTCCCTGTGTTTGTAGGACAAAGGTCCATTGCCGGGTGGCGCTGGAGACCTCGCCAAAATCGATGGGAATATTTCGGCATTGATTTAAACAGAATCTCTTCCTTCTCATGTTTTTAAGATGACACTCGGGGCAGTCTAATAAGTCGTTTTTGGCTTATGGACGCCCCTTTACTATTTTAGAAACGTTGATATATTGTTTTCAACCGATTGGACTTTTTAAACATCCGCATGCTAGTCACCTATTAAACCGGTATTTTTATCGGGATCAACAGGGTTGTAAATGGATTGAAAAGCAAGATCTACAGCTGATTTAGCCGTTTTAGCGAACTGAATTTCGACTGTTCTCCGCTCATCTAAATAACAGCCTTCAAAGGCGATTTGCTTCACGGTGTTCGACCATCCTCCTGAATTTTCAACGATGATGACACGTTTTTTGTTCATATATGCGGCAGACAATTCTCCAAGCGTTCCATTTCCTCCTCCAATCATAATGATGGCATCTGCGGAATGAACAAGCAAAACGCTTCTGTAATCAAAACCTAATCCAGTATTAATCGGAATATCAATAAATTCGTTTGCTGCCAGTTTGTCGTCTCCAGCCAAAATACCTACGACAAGGCCGTTTGCTTGTTTGGCCCCTCGTGAAACTGCCTCCATCACTCCGCTTCCGCCGCCTGTCAAAAGAACAGCTCCTCTTTTAGCAATTTCTGAACCGATTTCTTCAGCCAGGAGGCGGACATGTTCCGGAATCAAGCCGGATTGACCAATTACTGCAATTCTCTCCATCATAAGCCTCCATTTCAAATTTTTTGCTGTTTTATATTATAGAACGAAGCTTGTGAACAGCTTGTATTGCTGTCACTGTTTAGCCTTTTATAAAAAGAGTTCCTTTTGATTGTTTACCTTACAAAAGAATTTGAGGGGGCGCATACTGAATTTTTTCTTACTCTCGCCTTTGTTTTCCTTTTTAGCTTCTATGTATGCTTGTCAAGTCTTTCAAAGACGCTTTATCGATAAATTGAAAGAGCAATTTTCCGCCTTTCATTGTTAAATTTTGCGCTCTTCAAGTTTCTTTTTTATAATGTGCAAAAACTTACCCATCCTATTTTTTACGAAGCAGGCCGCATTTTTTGCCCGCTACAATTTTGGACCTTTATGAAACCGGAACCAACCCATTTTATAAAAAATATAAAGCATTCCTGTTCCGATGAGAGCCATGACTCCTAATACAATATAATAGCCATACTTCATTTTCAGCTCGGGCATATATTCAAAATTCATTCCATAAATTCCTGCGATAAACGTAAGAGGCATAAAAATAGACGAAATAACCGTCAATGTCATCATAATCGTATTCATCCGGTTTGAGTTGTAAGATAAATAGCTGTCCCTTATATCAGCCGCAAGCTCCCGATTTGCCTCCGTCATCTCGACAAGCTTGAGTAAATGGTCATAAACATCATAAAAATACAAATCTTCCTCCTTCATTTCGTTCAGCCTGTTGGACGAGATGATCCGGTACATCAAATCCCGCATCGGAATGATTGTTCTTCTTATTTTTGATAATTGAGACCTGATGGAAAAAAGCTCTTTCATTAACTCATTGATCGATTTGTTTTTATTGTTTTCCTCAATTTGATTTAATAAATCTTCCAAATGGTACACGGGCGGAAAAAAATCATCAACGAGCTTATCAGTCAATTGATGCATGATTTTCATAGGCCCTTTTTTTAAAGAATCGTCTTTTTTGATTCTCAGCCAAATGTTGTTTAGATCTCGAATGGCATTTTTGTGAAATGTGACGATTCCTTTTTCGTTTACAAATAAGTCAAGCTCTTCCGGTTCCAGCGTCTGTTGATGAATTCCGTGCAACACAACAAACATATAAGAGTCATAAAAATCTATTTTCGGCCGTTCAACATTTTCGACACAATCCTCAATGGACAAAGGATGAAAATGAAAAAATTTCCCTAGCAATCTAATTTCATCTTCCGTCGCCTTGTAAAAATCGACCCAGTACCAAAGAACTTCCTTTTTTCGAATCTCTTTTAATGCCACATCATATTTAGCTTCCAAATCAGTTGTAATGACTAATGTTCGTATCATAGACATCACACTTTCTAAATTTTTTTGGACATAAATTTAGTTTACCAATAAAAGCTTGGGACAAACATGATAAAATATAAGACGACACTTATTAAAGCAGGTGATTTGTATGGAACATTTGATTAACCAAAATGTAAAAAACATTGCGATTTCCGGCATTCGAGCTTTTTTTAACATCGTTTCCAACTATGACGATGTCGTTTCGCTAACGATTGGCCAGCCTGACTTCCCAACGCCTTCACATATAAAAGAAGCGGCAAAACAGGCAATTGATGACAACTATACAACGTATACGCATAATGCAGGATTGATCGATGTAAGAGAAGCAGCATGCCAATTTGTACATAAAAAATATCATCTCTCCTATGATCCTGGTTCGGAAGTGATTGTTACAATCGGGGCCAGCCAGGCGATTGATATAGCGCTTCGAACGATTTTGGAGCCCGGAACGGAGGTAATGCTGCCAGGTCCTGTTTATCCGGGGTATGAGCCAATTATTCAATTGTGCGGAGCAATACCCGTTTATGTTGATACGACAAAAAACAAATTTAAATTAACTGCGGATTTGATTAAACAAAATATAACAGAAAAAACCCGATGCATAATTTTGCCTTACCCGTCCAATCCGACAGGCGTTACATTCACTGCAGAGGAGCTGATAGAGATTGCCGATGCCGTTCGCGGGAAGGATATTTTTATTTTAGCGGATGAAATTTACAGTGAATTAACGTATGACGCACCTCATACCTCGATCGCTTCTTTTTTGCGGGAGCAGACGATCGTCGTCAATGGACTGTCCAAATCGCATAGCATGACTGGATGGCGGATCGGATTTCTTTTTGCGCCGAAAGATATCACAAAACATATGTTAAAAGTGCATCAATATAATGTTTCATGCGCTTCGTCGATCTCTCAAAAAGCTGCTTACAACGCTTTAACGGAAGGGTTTCATGATGGTCAAATAATGAAAAAAGAATATGAAAAACGATTGGAGTACGTATACGGTCGTCTCGTTGAAATGGGATTTGAGGTTGTTAAACCAAGCGGAGCCTTTTATTTATTTCCTTCGATTCAATCATTTGGACAAAGCTCTTTTGATTTTGCTTTGGAGCTGGTTGAGAAGGCTGGTGTTGCGGTCGTCCCGGGGAGCGCTTTTTCCAAATTTGGAGAAGGGTTTATCCGCATCTCTTACGCTTACTCGACAAAAGAGCTGGAAAAAGCTTTGGACAGGCTTGAGCATTTTGTGCAACTGAAAAGAAAATAGAAAAACAGTGCGCTTTTAAAGCACTGTTTTTTGTTTTGGCAACTTAATTGTGAAAACGGTGCCTTTTTCGCTGCTCGACACATCGATCGTGCCTTTATGATTTTCAACAATTTTATATGTGATCATTAATCCTAGACCTGTTCCTTTTTCTTTTGTCGTTAAAAAAGGCTCCCCTAATCTTTCTAGCAGCTCTTTCGGTATCCCCTCTCCTTCATCTTTTATTTCAATCACAATGGAAAAATTTTCAGATTTAGTAGAAATTGTCACTGTTCCTCCATTTGGCATTGCTTCAATTGCATTCTTAATGAGATTGATAAAAACTTGCTTCAATTGGTTTTTATCGCAAACAACTTCTTGAATCTCATCAGAAAATTTTTTCTCAATCACAATATTTCTTAATATTGCTTCCGTTTCCAGCAGTGTAACAACTTCGCGTAAAATCGTTTTGACATTTGCTTTTTCAAAAACCGTTTCTTGCGGTTTCGCAAGCATCAGCAATTCACTCAAAATCATTTCAATTCGATTCAGCTCTGAAAAAATGATTTCAAAATATTGATTATCTTTTTCGATTTCACCATGCATCAGCTGTAAAAAACCTTTTATTGCTGTTAACGGATTGCGTATTTCGTGGGCGATACCTGCTGCCAGCTGCCCTGCAACAGAAAGCTTTTCAGAGCGAATCATCAATTCTTCCGCATGTTTATGTTCAGACAAATCTCGTAAAATTATTTGAACCGCCGGTTCGCCAAAATATGTTGTCGGAATGCAAACCATTTCGGTATGGACAATTTTTTTCGAATATGTATACCAGCTTTGCTTGGTCACGATTGTTTCCGTTCTTCCGTTCGTTATGTCATCTAATTGATCTTTGACATGCTGATGATATTCCGGGTGTAAAAAATGATAGATGCTTTTGCCCAATACGTCCGGATAATCTTGCGCACCGAAAAGCTTGATCCCCGACTCATTCATAAAAACCCATTTATCATTATGAATCACTGCAATTGTATCGATGGAATTTTGAATCAGCCTTTGATACTTTTCACTGCTTTGCTGCAAAATGCTTTGGTATATTTTTTTGGATGAAATATCGGTAATGACAAGCAGTTCTGCTTGTTCGCCTTTATATGATATAAGCACGCTCTTCAACTCAACATAGATCTTGTTCCCGTCCAAAGATGTCCAAATTTGTTCTAAAATTCCGCTATCAATTCCTTTGTGAAGATTTTCAATCGTTTCATGGACAGATTCGTGAAACATTTTGTCAATAAATTGGAAAACCATTTTTCCAACAATATCTTCACTGCTAGTCGCCACAAGCAGCTTAACAGCAGCCGTATTAGCATATTGAACTTTCCCTTTTTTTGAAATTATGAGCGGGCACGGAAGCTCGTGCACAAAATCAAGAGCACCGTCAGCACGTATCGGATTTACTTCTTTGGGAACTTCATCTATCTTGTCATCCGCCGAAGTGACAGCAAACTTTAAGACAAATTCTCTTTGATCCTTGTTCAAATGATTGTATATAACATCAACTGACGTTTTCATCCAAATATAGGATCCATTTTTCTGCAAAAAACGGAAGGAACAAGGAAAGATATCATCTCCATGATATAAAAAGCTTTCAAATATATTTATATCTTCTACATGCAAGTATTCTGAAAGATTGGAACCGATTAGTTCTTTTTGTTTATATCCGAGCACTTTCAAACAATTTGAGGAGATATACTCAAAATAGCCTTCATTAGAAATAATCGAATAAATGATTTCTGTTTGATTGTGCACACCCTTTTGTATTTGTTGACTCATCCCTGGCCCCCCTATTACTACCCTTTCCAGAAAGAAAAAGTCTATCTTGCTCATTGACCTGCTACTTTTTGTCCACCTAAAATTTTAATATAGTTTTACAAAATAAACATCTAAAAATGTGTCAATCTTACTATTTAAAATGTTTTTTCGACTTTTTCCACTGCATTTCCTTCCCTATAAAAAATATGTATGTATCAACATTTTAAAAAATACTGGCCAAAAAAGGGCTAGTTTTTTTTGTCTTATGCGGATTTTTCGGTTATTTTGCGGAACTTTGCGCTTTCTTTGGATTTAACAACGCACCGGAGGTATGCAAGAGGTGGTATGAGCTTTACCGATTTTGCGGCCATGTGCGGTTTTTGCGCTTTCTTCGGGTTTCACACCATTCGGAGATATGCAGATAGGACAAAAGTTTGCGGTTTTTGCGGCATGTGCGAATTTCGAACCGTTTATCGAAAAATCTTTATGCGAATGCGGCATCGTTCAATTTATATGAATGGTTTTCGATAACTAATAGAAAAGCCATCGCTCGTTAAAAAGCGACGGCCCTTCTATATAATTTATTTTTTATTGCTCGTCATCATTTGATTTTGCATTGGAATTTCCGGCGTATTCTTTCTGTAAATCGATGTATGCTTTTACAATATCTCTCGCTATACGTTTATTCACATCTTCGCTTCCGGTTCTTTTTGTCCAAGGGACGACAACACTGAAAGCAACCTGCGGATCTTTGGCAGGATAATAGCCGATAAATGTTAAATTATAAACGTCTGTCCCCCAGTATTGGCGCTTCGTACCATAATAAGTCGTTTCCGCTGTTCCGGTTTTGCCCGCAACATTTAATCCATGTAACTGAGCGTAAGCTGTTCCGCGTCGAGTATTCGTCACTAGATAAAAGCCTTGTTGGACGCGTTGAATATCCTCTTCCGTATTGTTTATTCGGTTTAACACTTTTACCGGCATTTCTTGAGCAATCGGTCCGAGCCCATCGTCAGTCGGTTCAAGAATTTCTGTTACAAGCCGCGGCTTGACACGGTATCCGCCATTTGCAATCGTTGAAACATATTGGGCCATTTGCAGCGGTGTGTACGTATCAAACTGACCAATGGCAAGGTCAAGCAATTTCCCTCTGTCAGTTCCAGGATCAGATTGCTGCCCTGCGGACTCCTGCGGGAGATCAATCCCTGTCGGAACCCCTAAACCAAATTGGGCATAGTAATTCCGCATCTTTTGAAAATCTTCGTCTTTAGCTGGAAAACTTCTTCCCGGATAATATTGTATACCAGCAATTTTCATAGCGATATGGAACATATAAACGTTTGAACTTCTTTGCAACGCTGTTAGGTCAGATACAGCCCCCATATTTTGATAAGAAGATTTTTCCGGAGTCCCTTTTAAACGAATTGGTGCGTCATAAAAGACGGTTCCGTGTCTCAGACCAAATTGATATCCTGCTAAAACTGTCGCACCTTTAACGGTAGAACCCATTTCATATTGCGTCCCAAATGCACCGTAATCAAAGTTCAACATCTCTCCGGAATCGTACATTCGTCCGACCATCGCCAAAACGTCTCCTTTATACGGATCCATCATGACAACGAAAGCACGGTCAACTAAATAATTTCCACGTCCTCTTGCTGCTTTGATATGCTGATCAACAATTTTTTCAATTCTTTTTTGCAGTTCGATATCGATGGAAAGTTTTAAATCGAATCCTCTTCTGCCGTCATCAATTTCCTTTTGTGAAATCGTATTTCCATCTTTATCAGATATATATTGAACTTTTGCTTTTCTTGGGTTTAGATAATCCTCATATTGCTGCTCCAAATAGCTTTTTCCAACTCGTTCATTTCGGGCATAGCCTCGAGCTACAAAAAATGATTTATTGTCTTCTGGTATCCCTTCTTTTGGAGATGAGATTTTCCCTAAAATCGTTTTAAATACGTCATCATAAGGGTACACCCTTTCCCAATCTGTGATGACATCGACACCCGGAAGATTTTCCAGCTGTTCCGCAACCTTTGAAACTTCTTCTTGGCTTAAGTTCGTTGCGACAATCTGCGGCTCATACGCATATCCGGATGAAAATTTCGTATATAGAGCGGCAAGCTCCAATTCTTTTGGATCCTTCTCGATTTTTTTAATTTCTTCTTCCGGAACCCGTTCAACCTGAAGTGGATATGTTTCCTTAGGTTCTAATTTTTTCTCTTTTTCCGTCAATAAGTTTTCTGCCTTTTTTGGATTTTTGGCTATCCAATAATCCCGCAAATCTCTTTCTCTTAGAAAAGATGTGTCGAGATCAATCAGCTGTGCTAATTTTTTTGCTGTTTCCAGCTTGTCTTTCGTTTTGGTCGTCTTCTCCACCGTATAGGTCACAGCAGGAACATTTTTGTTGTCTACAACGATTCTCCCGTTTCGGTCAAACATTTTTCCTCTTGGTGCAGGATATTGCGCAACATTCACTTCTGTCCGGCTGACTTCTTTCGCATATTCTTCACCCTGAACAATTTGAACGATGCCAAGGCGGACGACAAGTGCGGCAAATAAAAGAAAAACGATAAAAAAGAAAAAATTGATGCGAAAAATTCTCGCTTTCCTTTGCCGTTTTGTCTCAGAAGGAGTTGTTTCCGCTTCTTTTTTCACGAAGGAATCTTCCTTTCTTTTCTAATATAAATCATGTTTCAGTCGACTCATGAACTTGTAAATATATTGTAACATACATTACAAAGTTTCGTTTTCTATACAGATTGTCAACCCCTAATTCTTATCAATTTATAGACATTTTGCTTAATTTTGTCACTTCTTGAAGGAAGTATATCATATATTCCCTTGGTTGGAACCCTATAATTTCAACAATTACATGATAATGTTTATAAACTTAAAATCTATTATTTGTCAATGGAAGGAATAGACAAAAATATGACAAAAAACGCATGTTATGATAGTTTCGTAAATTACATGAACAAATTTCAAGGAGGTAGAAAACGCATGAAGAAATCTATTATTGCTTCTATTGCAGCAGCTGCCGCCATTTTCACTGCAGGCGCCGGCACAAATGCCAATGCAGCTGAAATTCAAAACCAACCAGTTCAAATCAAAAGCTACGTACAAACTTTCGGACCTTATCATATAAACGAAGATCAATTGAAACAGCTCATTCAATCAGCTGATTCAAAAGAATTGCAAAATCTATTAAACAACTGTTTACAAAATCCAAGCATAGAAGCAAATAATGCTATAAAAGAAGCAATTAAAAGAAACACAAACCAGCCTGCGAACAAGCAAGCTGTGAAAAAAACAGCCCAAACTACTCAAAAAACAACTCAGCCAGCACCATCTGCCAATGACAAAGCAACCAACAACCAAACACCAAAACAATCACAAACCGCTTCATCCGTAAATGCATTTGAGAAAAAAGTAGTTGAACTAACAAATGCTGAGCGGCAAAAACAAGGTTTAAAGCCTCTTGTTTTAGATGAAGCTTTAAGCAAGGTAGCTCGTGAAAAATCTTTAGATATGCAAAGAAACAAATATTTTTCCCACACAAGCCCGACTTACGGATCTCCGTTTGACATGATGAAAAAGTTCGGCATTTCCTTCAGAACAGCAGGGGAAAATATTGCAATGGGGCAGCGTACTCCTGAAGAAGTTGTTAATGCTTGGATGAACAGCTCTGGCCACAGACAAAACATTTTAAATCCTAACTTTACTCATATCGGCGTTGGTTACGTAGAAAATGGAAATTACTGGACACAAATGTTTATTGGAAAATAATAGATCGGATAGTTCACTCATTTCAACTGTTCAAAAGGTGTGGGGGACATGCCCCCACATTTTTTTTGAAAATTAATTGCTGAGAAAAAGAAGAAGCTGACTAAAATTGTGTGACTTGAAAGAATGATGTGCGTTTTTATTTTTTCCACAGCTTATATAATGCATGTATTCCGCTATTTTCTTCTCCCATTTCAGCCAGTTTTTCATACAAGCTTCTCGCAAGCTCAAGCCCTGGTACGTCTAATTCCATTCTTCTTGCTTCCTCTAAAGCAATGTCCATATCTTTTATAAAGTGCTTGACATAAAATCCAGGCTCAAATTGATTCGAAAGCATTCTCGGCGCATAGTTCGACAAAGACCAGCTTCCAGCAGCTCCGGAGGAAATGCTTTTCAACACCTTATCTGGATCCAGCCCCGCCCGAACAGCGTAGGCAAGCGATTCACAAACACTAATGATGCCGGCAGCAATCGCAATTTGGTTGCACATTTTTGTATGCTGCCCCGCACCGGCTTTTCCTTGATAAACAATATTTTTTCCCATTTTCTCAAAAATTTCAAAACATTCATCGAACGTCTCTTGATCTCCTCCGACCATAATCGATAGCGTTCCATTTTTTGCGCCGACATCTCCTCCTGAAACAGGTGCATCTAAAAAGGAAATGCCTTTTTCCTTTGATTTTTCGTATATTTTTTCGGCAAGCGATGGTTTTGTCGTTGTCATGTCAATACATATAGCTCCTGGATAGGCATTGGCTAAAATTCCATGTTCACTAAAATAAACTTCTTCAACATCTTTCGGGAAACCAACCATCGTGATAATAATATTCGCATCTTTTGCGAGATCTTTGATCGATTCTTTCCAAACAGCACCTTGATTGATCAAATCTTCGGCCTTTTCTTTCGTCCGGGTATAAACCGTAAGCGGATAACCCGCTTCAAGCAAATGACGTGCCATGCTTTTTCCCATTACTCCAAGCCCAATAAAACCGATTGTTTTTTTTGACATATTGTTCACCCTTTCCCCATTTCAGTGTATACGGCTTAGTAATGAAACTGTTCTGCTATGAAACGCTTGCATTTCAGCTTTCAGTGCACACCCGATTAAATGGACTTTACTAAACCGCCGTCAATCAAAAAGGTTTGTCCAGTCATATATGTATTCAAGTCAGACAGAAGAAACAGCACATAGTTCGCAAATTCATTCGGTTCTCCGTAGCGATTGAGAGGAATCGCTTCCAAATATTTGTTCTTGATCTCTTCTTTCGGAATACCGAGTTTCGCTGCATTCCATTCTTCCAATTGATCAATCCGTTCTGTTGCAATTCTGCCGGGTGATGCCGTGTTAATTAAAATATTGTACTTTGCAAATTCTGTTGCTAACGTTTTCGTCAGCCCCACAATTCCTAAGCGAAACGTGTTGGATAAAATTAAACCCGGGATCGGCTCCTTCACGGAAGAAGAAGCAATATTTACGATTTTCCCTCCTCTTTGTTTCATATGCGGAAGAACCTCGCGAATGGTACGGATATAGCTGAGCAAGTTTAATTCAAAAGCATTTTGCCAATCTTCATCAGTCATTTGCTCAAATCCTCCTGCAGGGGGACCGCCAGCGTTGTTAACGAGTAAATCAATTTTGCCAAACTCTTTTATTGTCTGATTAATTAGCCTGCTAATTTCCTCTTTTGAAGTAATGTCTGTTTTAATAAAGGCTGCTTTTCCTTTTCCAAGCGCATTTAATTGATTTGCCACGTCTATTAGCTTTTCTTCATTTCGGCTTGTGATCATCACGTCGGCTCCTTCTTCCACAAGCCTTGTTGCAATCGCTTTACCTAATCCTTGACTTGATGCCAAAACAAGTGCTGTTTTACCTTTGAAACCGAAATCCATTGACATTCCATCCTTTCACCTTTTCTTTCATCTTATCATGATCTTATCAAAATGTGGGAACTTTCGTTTTACTCCCATTCTGAATTTTTAAACGGCATAGAGCTTCTTTTGTTTGCTCAACACTGTCAAAGGCGGCTTGCGAAGGTGCGTTTAAGCTTGTCTTCTTTCACGCAGTAGTATGTCCAAAATTCAAATCTCAAAGGGAGCTTTAAACCCATGCTTTTTCTTGACATCAACTGTTATGATTTTCTTATCTGCCTGCTCATCTAGGTGAATTGCATTCAAATCAAAAATGAAGAAGGAGCTGTCCAGAAAGTCAAATCCCTATTGAAAACAAAAAATCATAAACACCGATATATCAACGTTTCTAAAACATTAATGGGGGCGTCAATAAGCCGTAAAAACGACTTATTAGACACCCCCTGCATATTTTTTATAACTTAAAGCGTTCTACTAAGCCTTTTAAGCGGTTGCTTTCTTCGCTTAACGATTCCGCTTTTTCCGCAACCATTGAGAATGCTTTGACTTGCTCGTTCGTTGTTGCACTGACTTCTTCCGCAGAGGCAGCTAGCTGCTGGGTTACTGCAGAAATATTTTCAATCGATTCGACGACTGTTTCTTTTTGCTCATTCATCCGATCGATCGCATTTAATGTTGATTTAATGGCATTAAGCAAATCTTCCATTTTAATTGCAATTTCATGAAACGCATTGCCTGTCACTTGAACAGCTTTGTTTTGTTCTTCATGAATTTTCTTCGAACGACTCATTGCATCGTAGGCATTTTTCGTTTCAATTTGGATTCCTTCAATCATATTTTTAATGTTTTCTGTCGCTTTTGCCGATTGTTCAGCAAGGTTTCTTACTTCCTCAGCGACAACTGCAAATCCTTTACCTGATTCACCTGCTCTTGCTGCTTCAATACTTGCATTTAAAGCGAGCAAGTTCGTCTGATCTGAAATTTTGGAAATGGTCGACACGATATCAGAAATTTTTTCAACTCGATCTACAAGATTTTGTAGTACGGATTGGACCATCTCAGATTCTTTGTCAGCCTCATTTGATTTTATTTGAAGCTCATTTAGCTTTTCTAAACCATTATAGCTGGCATTTTGTGATTCGTAAGATAAATTTTCGACATTTTTTACATCATTGTTTACTTGTTGAATACAATCTTCTAATTGTTTGATTTGTCCGTTTATAATTTCCGTACTGTTTGCCTGCTCACCTGAGCCTTTTGCAATTTCCTCAATTGCAACGGAAATTTCCTCACTTGACGCAGTAGCTTCTTCCGAAACCACGTTTAATGTTTGAGCAGATTGCTGCAGCTTCTTCACGGATCCGTCCAGATCGAGGAGAATTTGTCGGATGTTATCGGTCATCTTCGTAAAGCTATTAGCCAATTTCCCGATTTCATCTTTATTTTTCACTGTTAATGTTCCGGATAAATCCCCTTCAGCCATTTTGTCGGCGTTTTTAGCCAAAAGCAAAATCGGCTTTGAAATGCTTCTCGAAACAAAACTAGTGATGAAAAATGCCACAATCAATGCAGCAATAATAATGGAAACGTTAATGCTCCGGATTGTGCGGGCTGTTTGCTCCAGATTTGCATCCGAATAGACTACACCGATTTTCCAATTTAGTTCCGTGATCGTTTCAAAAATAATGGTTGAATCTTTTCCATTTTCTTTTATAGAAGCTATACCACGTTTTTGGTTTTTAATCGCTGCCATAAGACCGTTGTTTTTATATAAATTTTTTCCGGTCATTTTCGGATGAGCGATGGCAACTCCATTTCTATCAAGCAGGAATGTATACCCTCCAAAGCCAGCTTCCACTTGCTTAACAAATTCATTAAACGTTGTTAAATTAATATCAATTCCAATAACGCCAAGCAACACCCCATCCTTTGTAATGGCCTTTGAGGCGGTAACAACATATTCTCCTTTTTCCCCATCACGATAAGGCTCTGACCACGAAACAAAGTTTGGACTTGTTACAGCGCTTTTATACCAAGGTCGTGAATTGATTATCAAATCTTCCTTTAAGTTTAACTCAGGTTCTGCAGCAACAAGAGTCTTAGTGTTGGCTACATAGACAGACCGGACCAATTGATTAGCGCTTAAAAATGATTGAAACGTTTCCTTTACGGACTGTAAAGATTGATCGTCATTTTTTTCAAGCAGCTGTGCGATTTCCGGTTCATTGCTGAAAAGCAGCAAAATTCTTTCATATTCCTGCATCTGTAAAAGCAGGTTCTTTTTCGCTTGCTTAACAATCGATTGCCCCGTATGAAACGCATCTGATTTAATGTTCTTTTGAACAAAATAATCAGACGTGAAAAAAACAACCAAAAGTGAAAAAATTAACAATATGGTGATGAGCGCTGTCAATTTCCACTGAAGCTTTTTAAACATTTGTTCCATCTCCTACATAAATCTTTATTTAATAAAAATAATTAAGAAAACTTATACGTTTTCTAATGTATATATCGGCAATCTGATTTATCTTTTTACAAAATGAAACTAATTATCTTTTTCATATTTCCAATTGGCTTTGTTTTTGGGAGCGATCTTGCATAAAAAAAGCATAGGCTGCATGTGTTTCTTCTAAAAAAAGATACAGCCGTAGCGGTGCCGGCTGTGAAAAAGAAAAAAAGTTTTAGCAAATTGGAGGAAAGTAACAAGAAGAGATTCGGATATCGAGGGCTTCAAATTTTTGCATTTGCAAACTTTCCTAATTTATATCGTGATACCCCGTCGTTTTAGTTGCTCAAACTACAAAAAGCTTTTTATGAACTGCAGCTGCTGTGTTTTGCTTTCTATCGTTTGCATCAAATTAGCTATACGCTCGCTGCAAATCATTTTTATATTTTGATGGACTTTATCGGGATAATAAAGCGGATGTAAAATCAAAAAATGCTGATGCTCTGCGTTTTTCATATTCCATTTTACTTAGAGCCGAAATTCTTTTATATTCACCTTCCGTAAATAAATCGGCTCATCAAAAAAAGGAGCCGATTCAGATGAAACTGATCGGCTCCGTACCTTTTATATTTGGAACGTTTTTTTAACAAAAGAAACGACTTCTTCCGTTGTTTGCATAGAAAGAACTTTTTCTTTAAAGCTTTCTGCTTCCTGTTTTGAAAGCTTTTTAATTTGTGAACGCGCAGGTAAAATAGATGTTGCGCTCATGGAAAATTCATCTAATCCAAGTCCAAGCAGAAGCGGTATAGCAATCGGGTCTCCTGCCATTTCTCCGCACATTCCAACCCATTTTCCTTCTTTATGAGCTGCATCGATCACAATGGAAATTAATCGGAGGATGGCCGGATTATACGGTTGATACAAATATGAAACCCGTTCATTCATCCGGTCTGCTGCCATTGTATATTGAATTAAATCATTTGTTCCAATGCTGAAGAAATCAACCACTTTGGCAAATTGATCCGCCATAACAGCAGTTGATGGAATTTCAACCATTATTCCAACTTCGATATCATCAGCTACTTCAATACCTGCTTGAACAAGTTTTTCTTTTTCTTCGAGCAGAATAGCTTTCGCTTGATGGAATTCATCGATTGTCGCAATCATTGGAAACATGATTTTTAAGTTTCCATATTTGCTTGCGCGAAGCAGCGCTTTAAGCTGTGTCCGAAAAATATCTTGCTTTTCTAAACAAAGGCGGATGGCGCGGAATCCAAGAAAAGGATTCAGCTCCTTTGGAAGATTCAAGTAAGGAAGCTCTTTGTCCCCGCCGATATCCAATGTACGGACAACAACAGGTTTTCCTTCCATTCTCTCAAGAACTGTTTTATATGCTTCAAATTGTTCTTCTTCTGTAGGCATTTGGTCTCGTCCCATGTATAAAAATTCCGTACGGTAGAGACCTATTCCTTCACCGCCGTTGTCAAGAACACCTTGTACGTCATTAGGCGTGCCAATATTAGCGGCAAGCTCGACACGATGTCCATCCTTCGACAACGTCGGCTCGTCTTTTAATTTAGCCCATTCCGCTTTTTGCTCTTCATATTTTTCTCTTTTCTTTTCATATTCGGCAATACAATCTTCACTTGGATTTATGATTACTTGTCCTTCAATCCCATCAACAATGACTAAAGCACCGCTTTCAATTTTGGCGGTAGCTTCCTTTGTTCCGACAACAGCAGGGATTTCCATAGAACGAGCCATGATCGCAGAATGGGATGTTCTTCCTCCAATATCAGTTGTAAATGCTTTAACAAAATTTTTGTTTAATTGCGCAGTATCAGAGGGTGTTAAATCTTCTGCAACAATAATGACTTCTTCATTAATTAAACTTGGATTTGGGATTTGAACGCCTAATAAATGGGCTATAACCCTTTTCGTGACATCCCGAATATCCGCTGCTCGCTCGCGCATATACTCATTTTCCATCGCTTCGAACATCGCAATAAATTGATCAGCTGTTTCCCTCATTGCAAATTCAGCGTTTACAGCTTCGTTTTCGATTTTCTCTTTGACTGGATTTAACAGCTCAGGATCGTTCAAAACGAGCAAATGCGCTTCAAAAATCGCTGCTTTATCCGCACCAAGCCTTTCTTCTGTGCTGTTTTTAATTACCTCGAGCTCTGCTTTGGCGCTTTCGACAGATTGTTCAAAACGCTCAATTTCTGCTCGAATATTTTGTATTTCTTTTTTTGATACGGTTAAATCCGGCTCTTCTAGACGGTATGCCTTCGCAATAGCGATACCGTTTGATGCTGCAATCCCAGATAGCTGTATCATTATTCGCCTAACCCTTCTTTTTTGATTGTCTCTTCAATCGCTTGAAGTGCATCATTTTCATCAGCACCTGATGCTGTAACTTTAATGGTTGCTCCTTTTGGAATACCTAATGACATAACTCCCATAATAGATTTTAAGTTTACTGTTTTTCCATTGTATTCCAAATTAATGTCGGCTTCAAATTTGCTTGCCGTTTGCACTAATATAGTCGCAGGTCTTGCGTGAATTCCTGTGTCAGCGGTAATGTTGAATGTTTTTTCAGCCATTTGCATCAAATCCTTTCTGCTATTTTCTTTAAAAATTTTATCAGTGCATGTCGAGTTGTGCAAGCTGATAATCAATTATTTGTGAAACCAGCCTTGTCCGATTTAAACAAGGCCGGTTTACTAACTGCTACCGAATGGCAATAATGTTTTCTTCGCCCTTGTTTACTTTGCCTACTTTTTTCAATTCAATTGCTTCACCTTCTTTTAAATTAGTGAAGACAATCGGCGTCATAATAGAAGGAGAATGATTTTTAACATATTCAAGATCCACTTCAAGAAGTTTGTCACCCAATTTTACAGTATCGCCTTCTGAAACGAAAATGTCAAATCCTTTTCCTTTCAATTTTACTGTATCAATACCAAAATGGATCAATATTTCATGGCCAGAATCAGACTGCAAGCTAATAGCATGTTTCGTTGGAAATACATTTAACACTTTACCGTTAACAGGAGAGACGACGATACCTTCTTCAGGTACAATAGCAATCCCATCTCCCATCATTTTTCCAGAGAATACTTGATCCGGTACTTCTGTAATCGGATGAAGAGTACCTGTCATAGGCGATGAAAATGTTAAGCTTTCGCTTTGTAATTCTTCCGGCATAACATTTTCCACTTGTTCTTTAACTTCCTGCTCTGGAGAATGAACTTTTTCTGCTCTTGGAGTTCTTCCATTCATGATGTCTTGTATTTGAGTTTTTAAATTGTCCGATTTAGGGCCAAAAATTGCCTGGATGTTGTTGCCCACTTCTAAAACACCTGAAGCGCCGAGCTTTTTCAAGCGTTCTTTATCAACTTTCTTTTGATCATGAACAGATACGCGCAGCCTTGTGATACATGCATCAAGGTGCTGAATATTTTCATTTCCGCCAAGCGCCTCTAAAATGTTATATGGAAGATCTCCGGCTTTTTCGCTCTCCTGCTCATCATCAGACGTTTCAACACTTGCATCTTCCCGTCCAGGAGTTTTCAGGTTGAATTTTCGGATGGCAAATCGGAAACCGAAATAGTAAATGACCGCAAATACAAGCCCAACTGGGATAACGAGCCACCAAGCTGTTCGATTCGGAAGGACGCCAAATAATATAAAGTCGATCACTCCGCCTGAAAAAGTCATTCCAATTTTAACATGTAAAATATGCATGACCATAAAGGATAGTCCTGCAAATATCGCATGAATCGCAAACAAAAGCGGTGCTACAAACAAAAAGCTGAATTCAATCGGTTCTGTAATTCCTGTTAAAAACGATGTTAACGCGGCAGAACCCATAATCCCTGCGACCACTTTTTTATTCTCGGGTTTGGCTTCGTGATAAATAGCGAGTGCTGCGGCAGGGAGACCGAACATCATAAACGGAAATTTACCTGTCATAAACGTTCCAGCTGTCAATTCCACACCGTCCTTGATTTGGGCAAAGAAAATGGCCTGATCGCCGCGAACAACGTGCCCTGCTTCGTTTACATAAGAACCAAATTCATACCAAAAAGGAGCATAGAAAATATGATGTAATCCAAACGGAATCAATGAACGTTCAATCACACCGAAAATAAAAGCGGCGAGCGTTTTGTTCGTCTCAAGTATTCCTTGAGAAAACTGGTTTAATGCCCCTTGGATCGGCGGCCAAATAAAGTACATCGCAATCCCTAATAGAACAGCGGACGCAGCTGTCACAATTGGAACAAACCGCTTTCCGGCAAAAAATCCTAAATATTGCGGAAGCTCAATTTTATAATATTTGTTGTACATATAAGCAGCTATGATACCTACTATGATCCCGCCAAACACACCTGTTTGCAAAGTCTCAATTCCGAGAACGTTTGCAAATGCTGGATCAGAACTAATATCTTTAGGCATTTGACCCAAACCTGTTAAAATACCGTTCATTGTAACATTCATAATTAAGTAGCCGATGACTGCTGCAATCCCTGCAACTCCATCGCCGTTTGCAAGACCGATCGCAACGCCGACTGCAAATAACAACGGCAGGTTGGAGAATACTATTTGCCCAGCTTGCTCCATGACGCTTGCGATAAGCACGATCCAGTCGTTCGTTAAAGCAGGAATTCTATCTGTTAAATCCGGATTTTGCATAGCATTACCAAATGCAAGCAAAATACCTGCTGCAGGAAGAAGCGCTACCGGCAGCATAAGCGCGCGTCCTATTTTTTGTAAAACACCGAAAATTGATTTAAACATAACATGACCTCCTTATAATTATCATTTGACAAATGCAGCAAGAATAATCGATGTATTAGAAAAAACAAAAAAGGCATGGTGAAACAAGGCGTCAACTGTACGAAAACAAATCCCTATACAGTACACCTTGCTCACTCATGCCTGATCGAATCAGTAACACGTGCGCAAAATTTATTCTTTTTTTGCTATTCGATATAAATGCATCGTTAAATAAACAGCTTCTGCTTCATCAATTTGTTTTTTCAATACTTGCTGCATCATTTTAATCATTTTCCATGCAACATTATAGCATAGAGGATATTTTTTTTTCAACAATAAAGCTAATTCTTCTGGTTCTTCCGTTTTTTCCTCTTTGAGAACCCTTTCAATTGTTGCCTGAAGATGCCTTACAAGCCGCAAATAATTAAAGCTTTCTTTATCAAGCTGGATGTTTAAGGAATCTTCTGCAACTTCGATTAACTGAGCAATAAGCTGAGAATGGCGGTTCACTTCAGAAATTGATTTATGCGTTATGGCGCTGTGAATGTGGAGAGCGATGAAACCGATCTCACCTTTGGGCAGCTTGATTTTCAGCTTATCTTCAATAATGGACACCACTTCACTAGCAATATTATATTCTTTCGGATAAAGCACTTCAGTCTCTGATAAAAAAGGGTTTTTGATGTCCATCCCCTGCTCGATCCTCTTAATTGCGAACGTAATATGGTCTGTTAAAGCTATATGAATATGTTCATTCAGAGGAAGTCCGACTTTCTTTGAAATGTGGGCAATACAGTCTGAAACAACTTCTATCATCTTCTCGTTTGTATAAGGAAGAAGTTTTTTATATTGTTCCTGTTCTTGTTCGTTTTTCAGCACAAATATCTTTTCAACTGTTTCGTTGGAAATCAGCTCCCCCCTTTTTTTTCCGAAACCGATTCCTTTTCCAATCAAGACGACTTCCTGAAAGGTGTCGTGGCCAGCTATTAATACATTATTATTCAACACCTTTTTTACTTTAAAGGACCCCATGTTTAAAAAGACGCTCCTTTACCAGAAATCTATATAATCGTACAAAAAAAGAACGGGGAGGTCAATGCATTTTGCACTCAGCAAAAGCAAGAAAAAATTTACAATCGAACACCTAAGACTGGGGGTGAGGCATCTAAAATGGAAATAGAAAATTTAGTTTTTTCATCTTTCTCGGCAGTTCATACTTTCCTTTCCAAAAATGAAGAGTCCGTTTTTTCAACTGTCGCCTTTTAAAGGTTCTATATGCACATGTACGTTCGTAATATTAAATTCTTCCGTCAGCCTTCTTTCCACTTCATCACAAATCGCATGGCTTTCAACGACATTTAAATTAGAATGAACTTTAATGACAACATCAACATATACGGTGCTTCCGACATATCTGGCTTTAATATCTTCAAGCGATTGAACCCCGGGTATATTGTTAATTGTTTCTTTATATTTGTCTAACTCCTTCTCTGAAAATCCGTCCGTTAAGGAATGAACCGCTTCTTTGAAGATATCCCAAGCAGTTTTGCAAATAAGCACTCCGATGATCATCGCAACAACTGTGTCCATCCATGCGATATGAAATTGCGCCGCCAAAATCCCTAGGAATGTTCCGACACTGACATATGCATCGGATCGATTGTCCATAGCTGCTGCCATGAGCGCTTGACTTTTTATTTTTTTCGCAAGTCTTACATTAAATAAATAAACGGAAAACATGACGATTGCTGAGCCGATAGCCGTCCATGCCGCGATCAAATCAGGTGATTCTGTTTTCGGGTTTATGATTGATTTTGCTCCTTCAGTAAGAACTTCAAAACCAACCATGACCATAATCAATGATGCAATTAAAGACGCAATGGTTTCTGCCCGAAAATGTCCATAGTGATGATCTTGGTCAGGAGGACGCTGCGATATTTTTAATCCGACTAAAACCGCGATCGAAGCAATTACATCAGTCCCGTTGTTCAGTCCGTCAGCCATTAAAGCTTCCGAATGAAAAAAATATCCGACCGCTATCTTTACAACGGTCAACAAAATATAGGCTGCAATGCTAATCCATGCTCCCCGTTCACCCTTTTTTAAATTTTGATAAACTTCCACCTTCCACTAACTCCATTCGTTTAGTCTGCCATTTATACTATCAAAAAAACATGTAAAGGTCTATACATACAGATTATTTCCTTGTTACAAAAGGTTTAATATCAAAAGGTTTTTCTGAAATCAAAGCGATCATTCCAATATGGAGATTAGTAAAACAAGGAAAAATATAAATTATTTCATTTTTTTTACATTACATTAAAAAAATATAGCAACCAAACTTTTTACAGTTTGATTGCTATCAATCGAGAGAGATTAATTTTCTTTTTGTGTCAAATAAACCGGGATCATTTGAATCGAATGGTTTAGGTCATCAAGCTTGCCTTCAATCCGGTGAAGCAAATAGAGCGTCACAACAATAGGAAAACCGACATCGCTGATAAACGACAGCCAATCGTGCAAACCAATCCCTCCCTTTATGGCATCTGAAATCCGGCCTGTTCCCGAACCGGAAACAGGCCGCTTCCGTCAGCTCATCGTATATTCTGTCACCGTTTGCTCAATAATTCTGGCTCCTTTTTTTGAAACGAGCGAACCCCCAGAAGAAGTAAAAACATTTGATTGAATGATTGTTTCCATAGCTTGACCAATTTGCTCTGCTGTTAATGAATCCTTAGGTTCATCAACATTAATTCTGACTGTCTTTCCTTCCGTATTGGCAAAAAGAAGATCGAGCGATTTAGACATTTTTTCACCCCCAGATTACTTATGCATTAATTTGATGCGTATCGTTTCGTTCCACTTTGGCAAGCGGCATTTTTTGAAGACTGGCAATTGCTTGGGCTGCTCTAAGCAAATCATCTGCACTAGCTGACGTTTTAATATTGCTGTAATTTTTATAGCGATACAGCGGCTTGCCGGAATGATCAAAACCTTCTTCAAAAACAAGACGCAATTGTGATTTGACCGGTTGAACCTCAGCCATTGCTCGCACCTCCTTTCACCTTCTTTATATAAAGAAATGAAAAAAGAGGGGCAGCAAATATGTAAAAAAGGTGAAAAAAAGAAATGAAAACGGAGCCCTGTCGTTGCAGACAACAACGGCTGTTGATGCCGTTTTGATCATTTCCAATAAACGGAATCTCTTTGGTTTCGTCAATATTTTATTTGGATAAAACTAAATGTTAGGGTAATGAATTTCATCAAAATTAAAAAAGCATTTACGAAGTGCTCTCTTATTATGAAAGTGGTCAAACCCCATTAAAAAGGAGACTTCGTAAATGCAAAACTATTGTGTATCACAAAACGGAACGGATGAAAAAATAAAAGAGCGGTGTCCGCTCTTTTTAAATAGAAAGCTGTTTTGACAACGTATATAATTCTCCGATTGGTTCGCTCTTTTCTTTCAATATCTCTTCAATATCATGATCAACGATTTGGTTTTTCTGTATTCCGACTGCTCTTCCGCCTTTTCCTTCTAACAGAAGCTCAACTGCTCTCGCTCCCATTCTGGAAGCAAGAACTCTATCAAATCCAGTTGGAGAGCCGCCGCGCTGAATATGTCCTAATACCGATACTCGCGTCTCAATGCCGTATTTTTCCTTTAAAATATCGGCAAGTTTTGATGCGCTCATAACTCCTTCAGCTAACGCAATAATGGAATGTTTTTTCCCGCGTTCAACACCATGCTCCAACCGCTTGACAATATCATCTAAGTCAAACGATCTTTCAGGGATTAAGATCGTTTCAGCGCCTCCAGCTACTCCTGCCCAAAGCGCTATATCACCAGCATGCCGCCCCATCACTTCGATTATAAAAATCCGCTCATGGGATTGCGCTGTGTCCCTAATTTGGTCCATTGCCCTTACAACCGTATTCAGTGCTGTATCAAATCCGATCGTGAAATCTGTTCCTGGAATATCGTTATCGATCGTTCCAGGCAATCCAATGCAAGGGAAGCCTTTTTCCGTCAGCTTCAAAGCCCCTCGGTATGATCCGTCTCCGCCAATTACAACAAGACCTTCAATTTCAAATGATTTTAATTGTTGAATCGCAAGAAGCTGTCCTTCTTCTGTTTTAAATTGTTCAGAGCGCGACGATTGGAGAATCGTGCCGCCGCGGTGAATAATGTCCCCTACAGAGCCAAGCTCTAATTTTTTTATGTCACCGTTAATTAATCCTTGATATCCATGGTATACTCCATAAACTTCCAACCCATGAAATATCCCTTTTCTTACAACTGCACGTATTCCAGCATTCATCCCCGGAGAATCTCCGCCAGACGTTAATACAGCTATTCGTTTCATTCCATCACCTCATTATGCAGTTCAATAATTGCTGCCATCTCATGTTTTATAAAATGTATTATATCAAAAAATTTTCCCGCTTAAATGATTTTCTCGTTATTCAGCTTTTCGAAATCCGGCTTCTTTTGCTTCCTCCTCTGTACAAAACATCATTTCTGGTTTTGTTATATAATAGTGCCTGCTGCCAGGCATATGGTATATTTTTTCACCTTTTGAATTAATGTTTCCTTTTATGTCGCAGCCCTCTTTTTTGTCGTCTTGTCCAATCTTATCATTAAATCCATCGTTTGTAACATAGTTTTCTATACTCCAGATTCCGATTTCTTTGTGCTGGGCTTTTTTTTGAACATCCAAAAAACGGTCTACATATTTTGTATTTGGCTGATGAACGTATGCGACGCGGGCTAGCCCGTTTTCAAGCAGCATTTCATTAAACATTTGTCCGTTTATATATAAATAAACAAGTAATCTTCCATACTTGTCACGTTCTCTAACGCCAAGCTCTAATTCAACTTTTTTGTCTGACAGCATTTCTTTTGCAAAATTGCTTGCTTCGATTGCAAATGGCTGCACAGGCTTCGTTGGGTGTACAGATTCAGGAGTATCGACAAGAAGAAGTCGGATTGTTTCTTTTTTATTGTTGACGATGACTTTCATCGTATCACCATCGACGACATCAATTACTTTGGCTTCCAACCGATTGTTTACGGCTGAATCATCTTTTTGCCAAAGCTCCCATCCGAAAAATAATGCAAGCAAACCAAAAAATAAAACAATCCATTTTCTCCACATGATGTTCTTCCTCTCTATTGTGTCCATTCAATGAAATATCATTTTAAGCGAAAAGAACATTCATATCAATAAGAAATGTGGAGGATTTTTCACCTTCAAAGTTATTTTAAATGTTGTTTACATTTTTCTCGGAATATTTTATAAATAAAACCATTCTAGTATAATAATAATGGTAAAGCAATCGGGGGAGTTAAGGAGTGTATTTTTTGTGACATTTATCAAAAGAAATATCGTCCCGATCCTCTGCTTGGCGGCATTTTCGTCACCCATAATCGGCATGATGTTAATTGATGTGTATTATTACAGTTCGGTAATCGGGTGGGTGGTTGGATTCATTTTTATTGTAGCTGCATACATAATTGTAACGAAACGACCCGATGACTCTGAACCAAATGACTTTTTAAAAGAAAATAAAAGGCGGATCATATAGCTTAATCCGCCTTGTTATTCTTCTTATTTATGATCTTAATAGCCGCAATCCATTTAAAATGACAAGTATGGTGCTTCCTTCATGGCCAATGACTCCGAACGGCAAGTCAATGACTTGAAGGAAATTAGCACATATGAGAAGGGCGATGACCGATAGAGAAAAGGCAATATTTTGTTTCACAATTTTGTTCATTTTTTGCGACAATTCGATCGCTTTGATCAATTTCGTTAAATCGTTTTTCATTAATACAACATCTGCTGTTTCCAAAGCAACATCCGTTCCCTCCCCCATTGCTATACCGACAGATGCTGTTTTTAAAGCTGGTGCGTCATTGATACCGTCGCCGATCATCGCCGTTACGCCGAATTGTTTATTCAACTGCTTTATTCGGTCAACTTTGCTTTCAGGCAGACATTCACCGTGAAATTCATCAACGGATGCCTCTTTAGCAATGGCTTCAGCTGACGCTTTCGTATCGCCCGTCAGCATCACCGTATAGATGCCTTTGCTTTTCAATTCATCCATCAAATTTTTCATATCAGGTCTAAGTACATCTTTTAAAGCGATGCTTGCGGCAATTCCTTTTTCGTCTTTAACATAAACAACCGTTTTCCCTTGTTTGTATAATTTCTTGGAAACAGAGTTTTGAAATTGTTCAGCCTCTTCTTTTCCGACAAACACAGCTTTCCCAACGAATATTTTCTGCCCGTTCCAAGAAGCAGAAACTCCAAACCCTGAATGTTCATCCACTGATACCCATTCATCTTTCAGTCCTTTTACATTTTCCTGAATATAAGCTGTAATAGCTTTGGCAAGAGGATGGGAGGATTGCCGCTCAATATTATAAACTGCTTGTAACAGCTCTGTTTTTTCGATGTCTGGGCGTACGATTACGTCCGTGACGATCGGCTCGCCTTTTGTCAAAGTTCCCGTTTTATCAAACGCGACCGCCCGAATTTTATTAAGACGCTCTAAATGTACGCCCCCTTTAAACAAAATGCCGTTTCTTGCCCCGTTAGAAATAGCGGATAACGTCGCCGGCATGATCGAGGCGACGAGCGCGCACGGGGAAGCCACTACCATAAACACCATCGATCTGTAAAAAGCTTCCTGAAAGCTCCAGCCTAATAAAAATGGAGGAGCAAACATCAAAACAGCCACTGCAATAAGCACACCTTTTACATACGTTCCTTCAAATTTTTCAATAAATTGCTGGGACGGAGATTTTTCAGATTGGGCGTTTTGCACCAGTTCAATAATTTTTTGAAAAAGCGTTTCCGATGCTTTTTTCGTTACGCGAACGGTGATCGATCCATTTACGTTTACAGTCCCTGCATACACTTCACTTCCAGGCTCTTTCTCAACCGGGATGGATTCGCCCGTTATAGCTGATTCATCCACTGTCGTATGACCATTTATGAGCTGGCCATCCACCGGAATGCGGTCCCCGGGCTTCACAATGATCAAATCTCCAATCGATAAAGTGGAAACATGCACTTTTTCTTCCCGTCCATCTACTAAAAGCAGCGCTTCTTCAGGCTGCAATTCCATCAATGAAGAGATCTCCTTGTTTGTTTTGTTCATTGTATACGTTTCTAATGCGCCGCTTAGGGCAAAAATAAAAATTAAAATCGCTCCTTCAAGCCAATGGCCGATTATTGCCGAACCGATAGCAGCAAAAACCATCAGCAGCTCTACATTCAACTTGCCTTCGCGGATCGTTTCTTCAATTCCCTCTTTAGCTTTGGCAAATCCCCCAATAACGAATGCGAAAATAAATAAAATCGTTGATATGATGTTGAAATCATCTATGCTAAGCAGCCAAGCGAAAAAAATGAGAACACCTGACACAATGGCCGCAATCATTTCAACATGCTGTTTCAACCCTTGAAATAATTCCGTATTATGAAACATCTTTGCTTCCATTCTCACTTACAACCTCCTAACTGAGAATAAAATTCAGCTTCACTTCTATTGAATTCCATATGCTATTCTTGGCGACTAGTAAAAAAACTATTAAAATATCAACATCTATATGTATATTATATATCAACAATTATTTTTTTCAAGTAATAATTATATTAATTTTAAATTAATAATTAATATTAATAATTATTATCATTCTCAATCACGGTTTTTTACAGATCAAAAACGTTGGTTGGAAAATCGGTCGATTCATATGTTAAGCATTAAAATTCTATTTTTTAAAAAAGAAAAAGCACAGAAGCTTCGCTGTGCTTTACAAATCGGTTAAACGTTTTAATTGTTCGGTTGTTACGGGACCAATGATTTTTTTAAACACCTGTCCTTGTTCATCGATTATAAAAGTAGTGGGAATGACCATAACCTTGTATAATTTCATGACTTCGCCTTTTTCATCAAAAAGCACAGGAAAATCAAATCCGCTCTTTGATAAAAAAGACTTTACTTCTTCTTTTCCCCCTTCTTCTGAAGTAATGTTAATTCCTAAAAACGCGACGTGCTCAGAATCCGCTTGTTCATAAAAACGTTGAAGCTCAGGCAATTCTTCCTTACATGGAGGGCACCACGTCGTCCAAAAATTGATCACGACCTTTTTCCCTTTAAAATCCGAAAGTTTTACCATCTTGCCGTCAGTTGTTGGCAAAACAAAATTGTTAGCGGGCACTTTCGAATTTTCTTTCGTTATTATTTCTTTCATGGTTGTTTTGCTCGGTGCATTTTCTTGTTTCAAATCGCTCTCTTGACATCCAAAAAACACACATGATATAAGCAGAAAATGAAAAAGTAAGGCAGCTGTTTTTTTCAAAACGCTTCCCCCTTCATGAGAGCACTATTTTTTTCCATTCAATGATGGAAAAATGATGACTTTCGCTATTTCATACTTTATTGCTGCGATAGATCACAGTAGAGACAACCCGGAAAATCTTAATGAACACGTTTTTCCTTCAGCGACCAATAGCCAATGCCGATTTTTTGGCATATTGTCATATAATGCATTAACAATTGCAGCAATCCTCCTGCATTGAGCCCGATAATAACTCCTGACATTTGCCATTCTGGCTGCGATCCAAGCAAAAAGATGACGACAAACGAGATAAAATGCGCCCAAACCGTATGAAACAAAGCATCCTTTATTAAATTCAGACCGATCAAATACGCTTGCAGCGGAATGATCAAAAAGTGGGTAAAAAAGTACGGCCATAAAAGCTTTAAAAAAAGTGTTGCAGTAGTTCCGTTGACAAACAAACTTGTAAGCGGCTCAGCAAAAGCAAACATAATCACAATCGCAGGTATTCCGTAAAGCATTGTCATTCCGAGCGATTGCTGCAAAAGCTTCTTTAAAAGTTCCTGGTTTCCTTTAGCAAACGCTTCTGATACAGTTGGGATCAAAATCGTTAACAGTGCATGAGCGATAAACGCTGGAAAAAAGCCGATCGTCATCGCAACTCCGGAAAGCAGACCGAACTGTTCTGTCGCTCCAACCTCCGAAACACCTGCTGCCATTAATGCATATTTGATTAAAAACGGCTGAATCGCATGTGTCATAGAATGAAAAATGCGCAAAATTGTCGTCGGAACAGAGACACGAAATAAACTCCGCCGGATCAAAGCTGTTTTGGATGAAGCGAGCGTGCTTTTTTTTAGTTCTTGCGCCTGATAGACATAAACGGTAAGCAAATAAAGAACAATAACGGCTTCGCTTGCAATAAATGAGCTTAACCCTGCAATGACAGACATTTCAGGAGAAAATTCAAACAGGTTGAACAGCAAAATGAGCAGAATAAGCTGAACAAGCTTGCGAAATCCATTTGCAAATGCAATTTTCCCCATTTGCTGCGTGCCCATTAAATAGCCTCTAGCAATAGAGGAAAAAGAAATCATCGGAACAAGCAGTACAAATAAAACCGTAACGGAAGGATGATAGCTTTTTAGCGGCGGAAGAGCAGGAAACAGCAAAAAAACAATTAAGCTGAAGCAAATGCTGATCCACAAAGTTAGGCGAAAAGCATATTTCAACATTGGCCAATGGTACGGCTTTTCAGTTTCCGCCACATATTTTGAAATAGATATCGGCAATTCAAAGCTTGCTAACACGATAATGAAAAACATAATAGGCATGATCGACATATAGTGGCCGATGCCTTCTTCACCAAGTTCCCGCGTCAATACCATGTTAATCATAAAATCAAAGCATTCCCCTAGAAACGAAGCAACGATTAAAAGCAGAGCTCCCTTAAAAAAAGTTTTCATTTTTCCTCCCTCTTTTCTTATTTCATGCATATGAGACAAGTTCAAAAACATGACAGAGGATCGGAAGAGGGAGGAAAATTTTTAGTCAGCCTTTGTTATTTCGGTTTCTCGTTTCATTGGCAAAACGAAGCAATCAAATATTTAGAATTATTGCACCACACCAGTTTCAGTAATTTTTACATCCGCATGCACATCGACTTCCATCTTGGAATAAATATCCCTCCAATTTTTCACTTTTCTTAAACCTCTCGCATGGCTTAAAATTTCTTCTCCTAATCCAACCGGATCAATGTTTTTCTCTTTAAACATATCGATCATCTCCATACTGTTCTTCACAATTTCCTTTTCAAACGCTTTTTCAGCTTTTTTTAAGATTTCCGGACGAACAGTCCCTTCCGAATATTCGCGTAGATACCCTTCAATTTCCAGCTCTATCGTTAAATGGAACGGATTTTTTTCATCGATGTTCGCTCTTCTTTTCGAACGGATGCTTTCTATAGATGCTTTATTTCCATCATCCATTGTGATCGTATGAATTCCTTTAACATATCGATCGGAAAGAAGCTTAAAATAAAAAAGCTGATCATTTTCGATTTCGCCAACCATTTTGTCCTTTTGAAACAAGGCAAGTCCAGTTATTTTGACATGGTCGTTTTTCTTTTCTAATAAAGGTAAAGAAGGGTCTTTTCCTTTCATGCGAAAGTTGCGCAAATATGTGTGTAAATTGATAATCGGCAAATTTTCCCGGTGCATATTATGCTCCACTAAATTACGAAAGTACGTGGCAGTCCCCTGTTGTCCATATTTTCCTTCCAGCAAATTTTTCGCTTCACCTTTGCAGACCGCTAAAATGACCTTTGAACCGACGCTTGCATCTCGTTCAAGCGAGTCGACATATTTTTCAATTCCCTGTTTTGCTACGTCTTCACTGTAAAGAGCAAATTGCAATTTTCCATAAACTAGAGGGGCTGGCGACTCCTTTTGCAAATCGGAAATCAGATCCCTGCTTAAATCTGATTCGACCGTCATCACCTTGCTGTCGACCGGCTGCTCCTTTTTATATTCAGGAGCAACAATGGTTCCTTTAATTTTATTGCCTTCGCCGACATCGTATCCAATAACCATCACTAAATTGACATCATCAATAATTTCTTTATCCAGACATCCATAAAGCATCAGCATGAACAACATAATGAAGGAGAGAATTTTCCACATGTTTATGTTCTCCTTTTCCATAAATCCCGTACAAACGTAATGAGGTATAAAACCGGAATATAGCAAAATACAATACCAAGAGCATACGTATTGATGATCTTATTTAATAATTGAATATCTTCTTTATCAACAATGACATTGACTATAAAAAACATGACGACCAGAACAGAAATGATTGCCTTCTTTTCTGTTATTCCAAAAATTTCTGTTATACCTCTTTTGGCGCTCCACAACATGACGCAAATATTCGGCAAGATGACGAGAGACCAGGAAGCAATGCCGATATATTCGAATCTTTCAACAAAAGGAAGTTCAACAATTTTCCACATCGCTAGCGTCGCCCATTTATTGCGCAATATTTCTTCTTCCGCAGAATAATAAACGATCGAAACAATCATGATGATGATATAGGAACAGGTTGTAAATAAATTTCCAATATGAGCCCATTTTTGGGATTTGTCAATATTTTTGACAAAGGGGTAATACAAAAAAAGAGTTTCAAAACCAATAACAGTTATGACCATCTGCATCGTTCCCATGAAAATTTCCTGAGGTGAATGATCCATAATTGGCAAGAGGTGCTGAAGATCTGCAAAACGAGTCGGGAAAATTAAAAATGTAAGAAAAATCCAAAGCGGCAGAACCACTCCAAAAAAAGCAAATCCGGTTACTACCCGAAATCCACCGTTAAAAATGTAATAAAGCAATCCCATAAAAATTGCGGTATAAATCCAAATATTTAAATCTTCAAACATCCACACCTTCAAAATTTCAATATATCCTATTAATATGGCGCAGCTTCCAAGAAAAAAATAGATGATCCAAACAATGTTCAATCCATTGCCGACCCATTTTCCAAACAAATCGTGCTGCAGTGTCATTAAGCTTCCGCTTGAACGTTTCAAAATTTGATAGATCATCCAAATGTACAGATGAACAATAAGACCGATCAAAATAACTGAAATCCATGAATCATGTCCCGCATACTTGACGACATTTTTTTGAAAACCTAATACACCGATGCCGAATTGAGTGCTGTGCACTAAATAAAAAACGAGCGGTGCGGAAACTTTATGACGTTCTGCTATTTGCGCCAAGTTGGATTCCTCCTCTTCCGCTGTTATTCATCAATATCTTTATTTTCCCTCGATTTCTCTTCATCCATTCGCTTCGGCTGCTCCGTCCGCAGCTGTTTCGGACGTTCATTCATCATTGAAAACGGCATACGCAGGAATGCATCCTTTAAATCGGAAATTCTCGGAGGATAGATTGGCTCCAAAAAAGGACGTCCGAGAGAAGTTAATCGTAAAAGATGGGTCGCTAAAAAACAAAAGCATAAAACGATTCCTAAAAGACCGTACATTTCGGCAAACATGAGAAAAGGAAAACGCAAAAGCCTGATCGTATTGCCCATTTTATAGACAGGTGTTGTAAATGATGCTAATGCAGCAAGCGCTACAATGATGAGCAAAATATTGCTTGTTAAACCTGCTTCCACACTAGCTGTTCCGATTACAATCCCCCCGACGATGCCGATCGTTTGTCCAACCTTTGTCGGCAGCCGGGCGCCCGCTTCACGCAGCAATTCGATCGTTCCTTCCAAAAACAGCGCCTCTAAAAAAGGCGGAACTGGGACCTCCCTTCTGGATGTGACAAAATTGTTTAGTAAATCAGTTGGAATTAACTCATAATGATAATTTAAAACAGCTACATAAATCGGTGTTGCCAATATGGAAAAGGAGACAGCAAACAGGCGGATAATACGGAAAAAGGAAGACAAAATCCAATTTAAAAAATAATCTTCAAACGATGCGAAAAATTCGACAAGAGTTGTCGGACCGATTAATACATGGGGAGAGCCGTCCACAATGACCGCTATTTTCCCTTCCGCCAAAATGGAAACTACACGGTCCGGTCTTTCCGTATCCAACAGCTGAGGAAAGGGAGAATTATGATTGTCAGAGATCATTTCCGTAATGTACGAACTATCATTCACTTGATCAATTTGGATATTAGAAATTCTTTGCCAAACCGTAAATACATTTTCCTCATCCGCTATGCCTTCTATATAGATGATCGCTAATCTCGTTTGCGTCAGCCTGCCAATTTTTAAAGTCCGAATGCGCAGCTCTTCAATCGGCAATCGTTTTCGAATTAAATTAATATTGGATTCAATGGACTCAACAAACGCCTCTTTCGGACCGATGACCGTAAATTCCACTTCCGGGAGTGTAACTTCTCTAGCTTTGTTTAATTTTGCATTAACGAGCAAGCACGGAGATCCATATTCGCTTAGCGAAATCATAACAAAGCCTTCCAACAGCTTTTCCTTCATTAAATCCGTATCAATGGTTAAAAAAATATCTTTGACCGGTAAAATGTTTTTTAGTTCTTCTAATGACTGCCAATATTTTGAGTGAATCGGCTTTAAAATGTTTTCATTTAATATATTTACATCCACTAACGTTTCAAAATATGAAATCCAATATTTGATATGGCTTGTATTGACGTCATATTGAATAAAATCAGTAGAACTGCGGAAGACAGCAAACAATTTTTCAATTGAATCTTTTCTTTTCCAATTTTGCTTATACATTCGGCTCATTCATCCCACCTCTTTCCATTATTTTTTCAAGCCATCTTTTTATTTATTCAATTAAATTTCTTCTATAGAAATAATGAGAAAAATGGTGAAAACGGAGGAGGCTGAAACGAAATAATTGCATTTTCCTATATAGAAAATTGAATTTCCCAGACAATTGGACGCGTATCATCTTAATCATGATGATTCGCTCAAATGATTTACACCGTTTACGATTGTATTACCGCGGAAAAAAAAGAGCGCGCTCTTTGAAAGGATGCGCACACGTGGAAAAGAATCAATCATTTGAAGAGATGCTAACTGCTTTTCGCCCTTTAATTTTTCACATTATGAAAACTTTAAATATTTATACAGACCAAGACGAGTTTTTTCAAATAGCAGCGATCGCCCTCTGGAAAGCAAGCATCAATTATGACGAACAGAAAGGACGGTTTGCCACTTATGCTTATGCAACGATAAAAGGCTCGCTCATGACAGAATTAAGGAAAAAACAAACATATAAAGAAAGGCATGTTCTTCATGCGAATGACATAATAGCTGCTAAATTGGAATTTTTTCCATATACAGACATTGAAGCAAGAGATTTATATGAACGGATTGCCCCCGCTTTATCAGATGCTCAACGAATTTGGTTTACCATGTATTTTTTTGAAGGAAAAACTCAGAAGGAAATTGCAGAGGAGCTAAATGTCACAGTCAACAAAGTAAAAAATTGGAGAAAAGGAGCATTAAAAAAATTGAAGAAATATGCCGTAAAGGCACGGGAAGAACAGTGAACAGTCTTTAATAGCAGTTTTTAAGAGGAAGATGTGCCAAAAATTAAGAAGCTGACATCGGTCAGCTTCTTGGATCTTTTGTATATCGGTAAACAATGCTGCCACCGCGTTTTGCTGTTCCATGAAAATGTTTAAAATCTTCCCTTTCGATCAGTACTTTGCGAAACGCCATAAAATCTTCCTTTGATACACAATATTCTTCCAGTTCTCCATCACGAAGCTTGTTTAAAATGTCTTGTATCTCTTGATTTGTCAACTCGACCATCTCCTTTTCTATGAAAAACAGTCTACCGAGCAATGGAAACTTTTTACCTATTTTTTTGCGATTGTCCAAAAAAACTTTACAATTCTAAAGAAATCATGCAAAATATTTGAAAATCCATAAAAAAGGAGAGAACAAATGAAAATTGCTGAAGTTGGAGATGTTATTGAATTTAAAGACGGTCTCAAAGGAATTGTCGAAAAAGTAAATGAAAATTCCGTCATCGTCGATCTTACGTACATGGAAAACTTTCGGGAAATGGATCTGGAACAAAAAACAGTAGTTAATCATAAAAACTATAAAATTGTCGGAAAGTAAAACGGAGAATTGAATGCTCCGTTTTACTTTTTCTTATATCAAAGAGTTTAGTGCCATTTCAAGAATTTTTTACAATTAACGCAAGTTTCGGCAGGTTCTTTTATCAAAAAAACGCCTCAAGCGACTTGCTTTATCGGTTGTCCACTTTTTCCGGGTACAAATCATGGTTCATCATACGATACTCCGCCATTTTCTCGTATTTTGTTCCAGGACGTCCCCAATTGACATAAGGATCAATAGAAATACCGCCGCGCGGCGTAAATTTTCCCCATACTTCGATGTAGCGGGGCTCCATGATCTTGATTAAATCATTCATGATAATATTAACACAATCTTCATGGAAATCGCCGTGGTTGCGGAAGCTGAACAAATAAAGCTTCAGCGACTTGCTTTCCACACATTTTTTGTCTGGAATATAGCTGATATAAATGGTCGCGAAGTCCGGTTGTCCGGTGATTGGCCTCTGTTTTTCACAAACAGGTGGACTATATCATATTCTTATTCAACTGCGATATTGAATAAGAACCCTTGCGCTTCCACCAAGATAATATATGCTGTCATCTTGGTGTACTCTACTCTCTTCCTCCAACACTACTCTTACTCGCTTCATGCTGGAGTGATTTCGATAGTCTCTGCACCTTCCTCAAATTTAAGAAGAAGATTCCCTTAAATTTGAGGCTTGGCTCAGGGTTGGAAAGATAATGGGAATAAGAGACAAGAACATGTTTTTCTTTTATTCGATTACAATTGCCATTTTCGCTTTTTACTCCATTATCCTCTTCCCCTGAATTCACAAGGTTTATCCGACAGTGTCGCCACTGAAGTGTGCCCTTATTGACACAAGCTGGTAAACTCCGGACAATTGAACTTCACGAAATAATCGCGGTCTGGATGTTTATTATCGAATACTTCCAACACTTCTGGGCTGTATTCAAATAAATATTTTGTATTTTTGTTGCCTAACAGCGTCAGATCTTTCAATTCATCATCTTTTCTTCCAGCCATCTTTTTTCATCCTTTCCTATTCATTTACACTCCGCGCTTGTTTCCCCAAACAAGTGCATGAAGCTGCGGCAAAACTCGAGCATCGTTCATTTCTTTTGATTGAACAGTCAATTCGATCAGCCATTCTAATTTTTCTAAAAGCTGATTTCTCAGGAGGTGATCATTTTGTTCGTTTACTTGATCATTTCCAGGCTGCAAATAAAATGAAATATTTGGATAGCGAAGGTGGACGTTTTTCGCGTAATCAAAATCTTCCTCATTAAAAACAACAACTTTTAGACTAACATTGTCTTTCCGTCCGCCATCGATCAGCCGCTTCATAATGTCATCAAGCACAGTAAAGTTCGTTTTCATCCCTGAACTAGGAGGCTTGGGAGAAAGAGTTAAATCATCGATTAGTAAAAACCAATCTTGATAACGACTTCCCTGTGTCTCCAGTGCAGTGCGAAATCCTTGCTCCCTTAAAAGGATAATCAATTCATCCAATCCTCTAATCAATGCCGGATTTCCGCCCGAAATGGTGACGTGATTGAAGCGATCGCCGCCAAGCTCAATAAGATCGTCCAAAATTTCCGCTGCTGTCATTTGTTTAATTTCATCTTTTGCTGAACCGTTCCACGTAAAAGCTGAATCACACCAGCTGCATGAATAGTCGCAACCGGCCGTTCGGACAAACATTGTTTTTTGTCCGATCACCATTCCTTCCCCTTGAATGGTCGGTCCAAAAATCTCGATGACCGGTATTTTTTTCATTATTTCATCTCCCTTTTCGGGCGGTACACAACATAGCTTGTCGGCGTTTCTCTGACAAACACCTGCAAGCATTTCGGTTTATTCGGGAGTACATTTAAATGATCCTGGACAATTTCCCAAATTTTCCGCGCAACCACTTCTGTCGTTGGAAAGTCTTCGCTGTTTTGACCATTGAATACATCCGTATGGTCATTGAGCAGCGTATGGTCAAATCGATCATGAACCCATTTTTTTAAATGCTGAAAATTCACAAGGAATCCTGAATCATCAAGCTGATCACCGCAAATAGTGAGATTGACGAAATACGTGTGGCCATGTACACGGGCGCATTTCCCCGCTTTTTCATGCGGGATGTAGTGTGCAGCAGATATTTGCATATCTTTATTCAGCTCATAACTATAACTATGAAAAACTTGCGGATAAAATTGATGAAGCATCACGTATTAGCTCCTTTTTCAGCCAAATATTGTTCCAATCCCCTTTTTCTCAATAAGCAAGCAGGACATTCGCCGCATCCGTCGCCAATAATGCCGTTATAGCACGTCAACGTTTTTTCGCGAATGATATCGAACACCCCTAACTCATCGGCAAACTTCCACGTTTCCGCTTTATTGATCCACATAAGCGGCGTGTGAATCACAAAATCCTCTTCCATCGCTAAATTAATCGTTACATTGCAGGATTTTACGAACACGTCCCGGCAGTCAGGATAGCCGCTGAAATCCGTTTCACATACACCTGTCACAATATGTTTCGCTCCCAGTTGTTTCGCCAAAATGGCGGCAAATGTCAAAAAAACTAAATTCCTCCCCGGAACAAAAGTGTTGGGAAGCTCTCCTTCCTTTTGTTCAATTTCCATATTTGAACGCGTTAATGCATTCGGCGCCATTTGATTTAATAAGGACATGTCCAGCACATAATGAGGTATGCCGGCTTCGTTCGCAATGTTTTTCGCTGCTTCAATTTCCTGTGCATGCCGCTGATTATAATGAAACGTGACAGCGGTCACCTCATCAAATTGTTTCTTCGCCCAAAACAAACAAGTTGTACTGTCTTGTCCTCCGCTAAACACAACGACCGCTTTCTTATTATCCATTTGAAAACGCTCCTTTCTGAAAAAAGAAAGCCATTCACACTGCCTAGCTTAAACAGAAACTGATGCTTCTTTTTCTGCTACAGAGGCGGAAGCAAGCTGTTCAGAAGCCTTTCGAAATCATCATAAATCTATTCAACTTCTAAACCTTTCGCAAACATTGAAAAAACTATATCCCAAGGATATAGTTTTCCTTAGTTTTTTATAGAGGGTGTGCTAGAACCTCTCCCGTTCTTTCGAAACGGATTTTTATTCAAGTTGTATCTTATTATATCATACAGAATTGGTTATGCAAACGGCATGCTCCGACTGGAGTCACTCAAGACTTTGTGGGCAACTTTTTTAATCGCTATTTTTTGATAGCGAAATCACTTTTTTCAGGGTACCCTCTTGGTAAAAAAATCTCCTTTTTCAAAAAACAGAATTGAGCCGAGCGTTTGTGGGCAATTTTTTATCCTCTAAATGTAGTCCATGATCATTCTACCAGGAGCAGCCGCACTTTCTTATATTACTGCCACACTTTCCCTTTCATTTAATGAGCAATCAGAGTTCTCATTAAATGAAGGCGCTAATTTTTACCTACAATAATTTTACTTTTACCTCCGCATCATGCCTTTTCCAAGCCTCTGTAGCGTGAGGTCGTTAATTCCTGAATATACTCTTTTAGTTCCGGCATTTCTTTTTTTCTAGCTAATTGAATGGCAAGGTCAATATCATATGGAACACGTATGTGCTGAATCGAAAAAGGAGCCCTTTTCTCCGAGTTGAACGTGCCTTCCAAAATGCAGTAGGATGCTTCGGGCAGGTCCAGCGGATTACCGACACTGCCTGCATTAAAAAGCGTTTTACCGGATAAATGCTGTATAAAGGCATTATGAACATCACCGTATCCGACAACATCCGGCTCCTTCGTTCCCAAACCGGTTTCAACGCTGTTTTCAAACATGGACAATCTTTTTTCAATCGAATCCCAAGGCTGTACTCTTATCCAGACGCTGAAAGGGGATGCATGAAAAAGCCGCAGCCGGCGGCCGCTCATATAAAAATCAATGGAAAACGGGAGGCTACGCAAATATTCTATGTCTTCTTGCGACAACTGATTTTGATGCCAGCGAACGACATCGTTTACATCTTCCCTTGTAATCAGCTCGTCCCAGTTTCCTTTTAAAACAAAATCGCAGGAGCTGCGGACGATATCGATCGCTTCTTTTGATTCAGGTCCTTTTCCGACAAGATCTCCTAAACAAAAAATTCGATCTACATTTCGCAAGCTTATATCTTTCAATACAGACGACAACGCCGGAATATTCCCATGTATATCAGAAATGACCGCGATTTTATCCAAATAAACTCCTCCTTCATTTCCCTACTATTTTATCATGATTTGTTATCGTCTGGAATTTTTTTGAACATTAATAATATGAAAAAGGCAATGCTCATATACCCGAACAGCGGATAAAGCGTGGAAATGAGCTTTCCGTATCCTATCAGGCTGACTAAATAACATAATAATAGGATGAAAATGACACCAGCGATTTTTGCCAAAGGCTTTTCCGATGATAATTGCCGTTCCAAACCATACAGATTGCCGATCAACGATGAAAATATTTCTCCAAAAATAACAAGGATGTATATGTAATAAAAGCCTGAAAACAGCTGCTTGACAATTTCAGCCATTGGGATTTCAAAAAGCCCGGCGTCCGGCAAATGCAGAAGGGAGAAATAGCTGGAAAATAAAATGAAGCTTAATCCGAGACCGCCTACAACTCCGCCCAATTTAATGGCGCTTTCATCCTTTATTGCGTTTGCGAGCGGAACAAGTACAGCCTGAGCAAGAGAGAGATTAAAAGAAACATATAAAAAGCTTGATTTGACTGGTTGAAACACTCCATCCAACGATAAATCGATAAAATCACCCCTTATGATGGCTTCAATGGAGATGATCAGGCTAAACAAAATAAAAAGCGGAACAACCAATAGATTGACGGAAGACAGCCCTTTGACTCCAAACGAAATCACAGCAATGGAAAGCACAATCGTTAAAAAAATTCCAAATTGCTTTGAAAGCGACAGTTGCTCTTCAAAAATCGCCCCCGCCCCCGACAGCATGACCGATGTGATGCCAATCAGCATCATAAACATCAAGCCGTTGACTACATAAGCTGACAACGTCCCAAACAAAAATTGGTTCAACTGCAAATACGAAGATGCATTAATGCGTCTTCCGATCAACATCATTTTCGTTCCCAGCCAAACAAATAAAACGGCAGAACAAATAATTCCAACAATTCCTCCAGCGCCGTATTTTGAAAAAAACTCAACGATCTCTTTTCCCGTTGCAAACCCTGCACCGATGACAGTGCCGATATAGACAGAAGCTATTTGAAGTGCCAATACCCATTTATTGCTCATGTTTCACCCACCTTACTTTATCAACAATATATGGACAAGAAGGGAAAAAAAGACGAAAAAAATTTGTAAAAAAGACTTGAAAGTCAAAAAAGGTCAAAGTATAATAAAGTCAGAAAAGGTCAAACAGTGAATCTAACTATTGAATGATTGAGATTGTTTCTTTGATTCCAAAAGGTCAAAGAAAGTCAAAGAAGTTTCTTCTTTTGGTCAAAGTTAATCAAAGTCAAAAAGGAGGAATGTTATATGTTGTGTGAAAATTGCCAAGCAAGAAAAGCCAATGTTTTATTAAATGTACAAATCAATCACAACAAACAAGAAATGCGTCTCTGTCAAGAATGCTATCAACAATATAAACAAAAAATCCCAAGTGGTTTTTACGGATTCAGCGGTTTCGATGAATTATTTCAATCATTTATGCCAAACTCTTTTGAGAGCTTTGACCAAGCTGTTCAAGCACAACCGAAATCAGGGGGCGGAAAACAGAACGGCTTCCTCGATCAATTCGGCCGAAATTTAACGGATGCTGCAAAAGCTGGGTTGATTGATCCTGTCATCGGCCGCGATGATGAGGTAAGACGAGTGATTGAAATTTTAAATCGACGCAACAAAAATAACCCGGTTTTAATCGGAGAACCAGGCGTAGGGAAAACAGCTATTGTGGAAGGACTAGCCTTAAAAATTTCTCAAGGAGACGTTCCGCAAAAATTAAAAAATAAAGAAGTTTATTTGCTGGATGTTTCATCACTTGTCGCCAACACGGGAATTCGCGGACAATTTGAACAGCGGATGAAGCAGCTAATTCAAGAATTGCAAGCCCGAAAAAACATCATCCTGTTTATCGATGAAATTCATCTTTTAGTCGGCGCCGGTTCTGCGGAAGGTTCTATGGATGCCGGCAACATATTAAAGCCAGCGCTCGCCCGCGGTGAGCTTCAAGTTGTCGGAGCAACAACTCTAAAAGAATACCGGCAAATCGAAAAAGATGCAGCCCTTGAACGACGCTTCCAGCCGGTTATTGTGAAAGAACCTTCCATTGAAGAAGCGATCAGCATTTTAAAAGGAATTCAAGAAAAATATGAACAATACCATCAAGTCAAATATTCAGAAGATGCGATTAAAGCTTGCGTCACACTATCTCATCGATATATTCAAGACCGCTTTTTGCCTGACAAAGCCATCGATTTAATGGATGAAGCTGGTTCAAGATTAAACTTAAAAGCCGAGCCGGCTAATGAAGCAGACATCCACGAGCGGCTTAAACAAATTGCCCATGAAAAAGAAAAAGCGCTAAAGGAAGAACGATACGAACTTGCAGCTAAGCTTCGCGACGAAGAAGCTGCCCTTGAAAAGCAGCTTGAACAAGGAAAGGACAAACAGCAAGCAATCGTTCAAGTAGAAGACATTCAAAAAATCATCGAAGAAAAAACCGGCATACCAGTCGGCAAGCTGCAAGAGGATGAGCAAGCAAAAATGAAACATTTAGAAGAAAACTTGGCGAAAAAAATTATCGGCCAAGAGGATGCTGTCCGGAAAGTGGCAAAAGCCATTCGCCGCAGCCGCGCTGGATTGAAAGCAAAAAACCGACCAATCGGATCCTTCCTGTTCGTCGGCCCGACTGGCGTTGGAAAAACGGAATTGTCGAAAACATTAGCTTTGGAGCTGTTCGGTTCAAAAGATGCCATGATTCGCTTGGATATGAGTGAATATATGGAAAAACATTCTGTTTCAAAATTAATCGGCTCGCCTCCAGGCTATGTCGGACATGAAGAAGCAGGACAATTAACGGAAAAGGTTCGTCGCAACCCTTACTGCATTATCCTGCTGGATGAAATTGAAAAAGCTCATCCAGATGTACAGCACATTTTCTTGCAAATATTAGAAGACGGACGCTTGACAGACAGCCAAGGCCGCACCGTCAGCTTCAAAGATACGGTCATTATTATGACCTCTAACGCTGGAGCAGGTGCAAAACAAGTTCACGTCGGTTTTAACAGCACGGTGGAAAAAGAATCAAGCATCCTTGAATCTCTCGGTTCATTCTTTAAGCCTGAATTTTTAAACCGTTTCGATGCCATTATCGAATTTAAACCGCTTGATAAAGAAGATTATTTGAAAATAGTTGATTTGATGCTTGAAGAAGTTCGGAACACGTTGAAAGAACAAAACATTTCATTGGACGTAACAGAAAAAGCAAAAGAAAAATTGGTAGAAATCGGCTATCATCCATCGTTCGGCGCTCGTCCGCTTCGCCGCGTCATTCAAGAACATATTGAAGACAAAATTGCAGACATCCTGTTAGACGGTGAAGTGCACAATCATTTAATCGCCGACGTAGAAAATGAAGAAATTGTTATTCGTTCATAACAGCTGCCCTAACAGTCCATTAGGGCAGTTTTTTTATTTGGGAGCAGCATCGCAAAAATCGATTCCGATGAATGTGTCGTTTATTTTTTTTATCAAATATAAAATTTTCGTCTTTCTTTGTCGATATAATAATTGAATATAGAAAGAAGAAGGATTTGATGAACATGGACAAAACATCAATTATCGGCATTTTTTTAGGAATTATGGCAATTATTGTCGGCATGGTTTTAAAAGGTGTCAGTCTTTCCGTCTTAATCAATCCGGCAGCTATCGTCATTATTATCATCGGAACGATTGCTGCGGTCGTTATTGCCTTTCCGACAAATGAAATTAAAAGAGTACCGAAATTATTCCGCGTCTTATTTAAAGACACACAAACTTATACGATTCAAGAGTTGATTGTCCTTTTCTCTGAATGGGCGCAAATCGCAAGGAAAGAAGGATTGTTGGCGCTGGAAGCTAAGCTTCAGGAAATAGATGACCCATTTTTAAAGACCGGTTTAAGCATGGCTGTGGACGGTCAGTCTGCCGAGTTCATCCGAGATGTTATGACAGAAGAAATCAATGCAATGGAAGAGCGGCATGAAGCAGGCGCCGCCATTTTTTCTCAGGCCGGCACGTATGCTCCGACTCTTGGCGTATTAGGAGCTGTATTAGGTTTGATTGCCGCACTAGCCAATTTGGAAAATATTGAGGAGCTCGGACATTCGATCAGCGCCGCGTTCGTTGCTACTTTGCTCGGAATTTTTACAGGATATGTTTTATGGCACCCGTTTGCGAACAAGCTGAAAAGGAAATCCCAGCAGGAGGTGCTCGTCCGCCAGGTGATGATCGAAGGCATTCTTTCCATTTTAGAAGGACAGGCACCGCGGACGATTCAGCAAAAATTGGCATTTTATCTTCCTGAAAAAGAGCGGGCAAAGATTTCTGATGAAGGAAGTGTTACGTCCGATGCGTAGTAGAAAAAAAAACCGCAATGACCATCATACAGATGAAAGCTGGCTTATTCCCTATGCCGATATTTTAACCCTTTTGCTTGCGCTCTTTATCGTCCTATTTGCTCTCAGTTCGATAGATGCCCAAAAATTTGAACGTTTGGCAAGAGCTTTCAATTCCAATTTTGACGGAGGCATAAGCGTTTTAGAATATCCGAGCCCTCTACCACAACAAGAAATGGAAAACATCGAAGAAAACAAACAAAATGGAAAAGTGCAAAATGAGCCTCATGACAATGATGAATCGGGAAACAGCGATCAAGAGGAATTAGCGGAAGTTCAAAATCGGTTTAATCAATACATTGAAGAAAACAACTTGAAAAACAATATTAAAACATCACTAAACGAAGAGGGTTTGTTAATCACGATTCGGGACGATATATTGTTTGATTCGGGCAGCGCCAAAGTGAGAAAAAAAGATGAAATTTTGGCTACTGACATTGCCAAAATGCTCGCCATGGGCAGTGCCCGCAACGTGGTTATCAGCGGACATACAGACAATGTACCGATTCATAATTCAAACTTTGATTCAAACTGGCATTTAAGTGTTATGAGAGCCGTAAATGTGATGAAAATTATTTTAGAAAACAAAAATCTCGACCCAAGCAAGTTCAGTGCGAAAGGATACGGCGAATACAAACCCGTTGCTTCCAATGATACAGCAGAAGGAAGACAAAAAAACAGACGGGTGGAAATTCTAATTCTTCCAAACAATAAAAAAGCGGAGCCGAATTAAGCCGGTTCCGCTTTCATTTTTCTTTCGCATGGTACCCTACTTTTTTTAATAGATTAATCGCTGTTTCCTTCTCATCTTCTGTCAAAATATTCACGATCGAATCAATCATCTCTTGATGAGAAGGAAAGATTTCTTCAATCCATTTTCTCCCCTTTTCCGTTATTGCTGCATATGTGACACGGCGGTCTTTTGGGCATGCTTTTCGAACTAACAGCCCTTTTTGCTCTAATTTATCAATAACATACGTAATGCTGCCGCTAGCTAAAAGAATTTTTCCGCCGATTTGTTGAAGTGGCTGATCTCCTTTATGATACAAAAGCTCTAAAACGGCAAATTCCGTTAAGTTTAATCCATATGATTGAATGTGCTTGCTAACTTGATCATTCATTGCGCGATAAGCACGTGAAAGAACGATAAAAAATTTTAGAGATTTTTCAATACTGCTGTTTTCCTTAGCCAACTTTCATCATTCCTTTAGTATTTCAATGTCTTGAATTATAATAGTGAAACTTCTCATTATTGTCAATCACTGCATAGAAAATTTCAGAATAAAAAAACTTTTTTTAACCCCGATCTTCTTTCAAAAGATCATGCTATAATAAAAAGGTTGATGAAAAAGAAGGAGTTTAAAGAAATGCTGGACTTAACACATCGCCATAAGGTTTTGCTTTACATTTTGATCGTAATCCTGCCCACTTTTCTGATTTCGTTTATCATATGGGAAAAACAAAAAAATATTCTCTTTTCGAAACATGAAAAAGAAGCCGTATATATGCTAGACATTCATCAAAGTCAAATTGACCGCTTAATCTCGGAAACAAAAACGAGAATGGAAACAATGGCGTTATTCATAGATCAAGAAAATAATCCAAACCAAATTCAAAGAGCTCTAAAAGAAACCCTACAACAAGAACCCCGCTTTACCGGCCTGTATATCGCAAATGCAGACGGAACAATAAAAATCGGCACTCAACCCGTTTCATTACATCATGACATCTCTTCGGAAAAATGTTTTCAATCTGCGCTCGCAACAAAAAAGACTGCTATTTCAGAAGTTCACGATAAAAAGCTTATCACGATCTGCACCCCGATTGTAAATCAGCAAAAAGATGTAAATGGCGTTTTATACGCCACATTAAGCATAAACTATATACAAAATATTATGAACGTACTGAGCCCAGATTTATATATCGTGGTGAGCGACACGAAGAACAACTTTCTTTTCAGTGCAGGCGAAAAAGAAAAGGACTCTTCCGAAAAATCTGTTCAAACTGATATTACCCAGCTTCCATGGGTGCTGAAAGCGTCGGTCGCTCCGGTCAAGCCGTTGGAAATCTCTCAAGTTGTTTTAACTTATGCCGCCATTGTATACATTTTTTTTAATATTATTTTTTTGTTGATCCAATATTATTTGCTGAAACGTAAAGCAAGATTGGAAGAAGAAAAAATTAAAGCGCAAAAGCTTGAACTGGTCGGTACTCTCGCTGCCAGCACAGCGCATGAAATCCGAAATCCTTTAACTGGAATTAGCGGTTTTATTCAACTGTTAAAGAAAAAATATCAGTCAGAAGAAGATCAGCATTATTTTTCCGTCATAGAAAAAGAGATCGACCGAATCAATGAAATTGTGAGCGAATTTCTCGTTCTCGGAAAACCAACCGCTCATAAACACAAACTGTACGACTTAAATCAGATTATCGACGAAGTCATGCCGATCATTAAATCGGAAATCAATCTCCATCGAACAAATTTTCAAGTTCATATGGATCGGCATAATCCTATTCGGATTTATTGTACAAAAAATCATATTAAACAAGTTTTGTTAAATTTAACGAAAAATGCTTTAGAAGCAATGGACATGAACGGATCATTAGAATTGATTGTCAAAAAAGAAGCAAATCTTGCAGTTATCAAAGTGATCGATACAGGGAAAGGGATTCCTGAAAAAATGATGGAAAAAATTTTTGACCCATTTTTTACGATGAAAGACAGCGGCACCGGACTTGGACTGGCAATATGCAAACGCATTGTCGATATGTATGGCGGCACCATTGAGATTGAAAGCAAATTGAATGTCGGCACAACCGTGACGATAAAGCTGCCGCTATCAAATAAAAGCTGAAGCTCGATGTGATTCTGAACTAGGCGAAAAACAGCCTTCTTGTTCTAATGTAAGCCGCATCTAAAAATGCTTGATGATGCATTTGATGCAGGATTGGTAGAAACCGATGAAAGCGACGGTTTCTACCTTCTTTTATCTATTTTTGAATCAAAAACCGATTAGAGGATCGGGGCTAAAAAATGCTGAGTCGTACCCAATCATTTTCTTACGATGAATGATATCTTGACATGCGGCTTCCGCTTTTTCCTTTTCTTCCTTTTTGAGAACGTGTTTTTCCTATTATTTTTACTGCACCTTTATAAACGATATAAATGCTCAAAAAAGCGAAGAACAGAGCGAGAAATCCCCATAGACCTTGCACAATATCTTCAAATTCCATATTTCCTCTATTCGTTATTTTTTGTTGAATCTCAATGGCAAACACTATGACAACTAGTACGGTCATTGTATAAATAAACGATATACATAAAATGCCGAATTTTGCTATATATTTAAATACCACATGTGTAATGAAAAAGATAACCATGCCGAAAATGCCGATGATCCAAAAATGCAGCTGTTTATCTGTTAATTGAAAACCAGCCATTTCTACCAAATGGATAATATTGTCATGAAAATCATTAATCAGTTCTACAATGAATAAGAGCGTTTCTTTCATATAAAATCTCCTTCTATTGATAAAATAACAAATCTATTATAAAACATTATTATCAAAATTTATTTTTTCTGAAAAGGGGTACGATTTTATGTACGACGTATATATTGGGAGTTTTTTATCAGCAATGTCTACAGGTTTAGGGGCTGTCCCGATTCTTTTTTTGCAAAAAACGATTAAACATAGAGGAAGAGATTTATTATTAGCATTCAGCGCTGGGATTATGATGGCTGCTTCCATGAGGGGGTTGATACCTGAAGCATTAGCAAACGGAAATATAATGAAAATGTGCATCGGATTAATACTTGGAGTGCTTATATTAACAATTTTAGAGAAAAATATTCCTCACATTGAACTGGAGCATACGAAAGAAGGAATACAATTTGACGAAAAAGCATTGCTCATTATCTCGGCGATCACCTTACATAATCTCCCGGAGGGTCTATCTGTCGGAGTAAGTTATGCCTCAGAGAAACAAGATTTAGGTCATCTAATTGCTCTTGCAATCGGGCTGCAAAATGCACCAGAAGGCTTATTAGTTGCTCTTTTTTTAATCAATCAGAACATTTCCCGCATCAAAGCCTTTTTCATTGCAACGTTGACAGGAGCGATCGAGATTGTCACATCTCTAATAGGGTTTTATTTAACAACATTTGTTGAATCTTTAGTTTCTTACGGTCTTGCTTTTGCTGCAGGAGCAATGCTTTTTATCATTTATAAAGAATTGATTCCGGAAAGCCACGGCGATGGTCATGAATTGACTTCGACATATTCTTTTATTTTCGGAATTTTATTTATGATTGTGCTGACTGAACTTTTTTAAGCTTGTCAAGTATGAGTTTTCTTTATTTTTCAACCGTTGCAACAAAAGGATTTGTTAATGTCCATTTCATAGGGTGGAAAATCGATTGATTTTTCTCATCGCTGCTTACCATTTGCTGGTATTTGTTTAAAAGCTTGTCCAGTTCTTGGCTCAGCTCAATCGTCTCTTTGCTGTTCATCCCGTTTATTTGAGCCATTTCAATCATTTTTTGCCTTTTTATTATGATTTCTATGAACAGCTTTTCTTTGCGCAGCTCTTCTTCCGTTGCCATTTCTCATATCCTCCTTCCAAATCTCGCGGTCTAAAGACACGCACTCGGTTATTATTACAGATTCTACTATTTTTGTAAATAGATTCGCAAATTTAGACAATATTTTTACACAAGTATTTGACAATCCTCTTTAATATTTATGTAAGGAGGATTGTCAAATCATTCATACAGTCATAAAAAGCTTATCCAAAAGACTTTTTAAAAGAAAAAATTCGACTTCTTTTTTACTCGCTGACAGCAGACCAAAGCTTATTGCCTCAATAACCGCTGCCGTTTTATAGGTCGGAGGACAATATTTGAGCAATGATAAGATGCTTGTTTTCTATTTAAAATATTGTCGGAAATTTCTTTCCTTTCATTAAGAAAAGCTGCGCTTATTTCTATCATCACAATGACAAGCCTAAAAAACAGCGCAATTTTATCGGATTTTTACAGCTGTTCCAGTTGCTACAACCATCATCATCCCATCTCGTAATGTTTCAAAGTCAAGATCCACTCCAATCACAGCATTGGCTCCCAGATTTCTAGCTTTCGCTGTCATTTCTTCAATAGCTATTTCCCTTCCTTCTGAAAGCTTGCTTTCATATGCGCCGCTTCTGCCGCCGACAATATCCGTAATGCCTGCCAAAAAATCGCGGACAATGTTTGCACCAAGAATGGTTGTACCGCTGACAATCCCCAAGTATTCTTCAATTTCCTTTCCTTGCAAAGAATTGGTTGTTGTAATAATCATGGATTTCCCTCCATTATTTATTTTTTTACTTTATTACGTTTGAAAAAACGTTTCGTTCCATTCCGATTCACAAATCATTCTACTTTTTGTCTAAATTGTAGTAAAATTGTAGTAAAAAGCGAAACCTTGCTTTCCGTTTGTTCGTAAATTTATTAAATAATGCTGACAGGGGTAGGATCATGAAATCGATATTCTTGTTTTTCATAAGAAGTTTTATTGCTGTTTGTTCGATGTCTGTTCTTTGGTTTGCCTTGTTTTTAGGATTTGACCAAGCTTTCATTCAATCGTCTTTGTATGCTGTTGCAGGCGGTATTATCGTCTATTATATCACCAAATGGCTGCAAAAAAGAAATTGGCTGAAGCAAAACGGATTGACAGCCAGTGAATACAAATATGTACAGGAAAATTTAAAAGAAGCAAGACAAAAAATTGCCCGACTGCAGCGCACCTTATTTAGAGCCCGATCGCTCGGAACGATTCAGCAGCTTGTCGAAGCAATCAGGCTTTCCAAACGTATATATCATGTCGTTGAAAAGGAGCCGAAACGCTTCTATCAAGGCGAATCATTCTTTTTCTATCATTTAGATTCTTGCGTGGAGCTTGCAGAAAAGTATACGTTTCTTTCCGCCCAGCCGATCCGCGATCAGAACGTTAAATCATCATTGGAAGAAACGAAACAGATGTTGAATCAAATTTGCGAATCATTGGAGAAAGATTTAATCACCGTTTTATCGAATGATATCGAACATCTTCAATTTGAATTAAATGTTGCGAAAAAACAAACAACGAAATGGAAAGATAGGTGATTACGTTGGAAGAAAAGAAAGAGTTGGATCTATTAGATGATCTATTAAAGGACCCATTTGGAGAAAAAGAAGATAAGCCCGCATCACCTTTAGCAGTCAGCGAAGAAGAACAGCCGAAAAAATTTATCGACATGCTCTCACAGGAGCATAAAGCAAAGGCTGCACAGCTGGCAGCTCAAATTGATTACAAAAACCGGCATTCGATCGTCCAATTTGGGGCTTCCGCTCAGCAAAAGCTCTCCAGTTTTTCCCACGAAATGCTGGACTATGTTCAAAAAAAGGATATCGGGCCTATAGGCGATATTTTAAAAGAGCTGATGAGCAAACTCGAACAAGTAAACCCGGAAGAATTAAAACCGGAAAAACGAAACTTCTTTTCTCGTCTTTTCAAGAAAATATCTAGTTCGATCAATGAAATTTTATCCAAATACCAAAAAATCGGGGCACAAATCGAACGCATTACAGTCCGGCTGGAAAATTCAAAAAAAGCGCTGATGTCCGATATTCAATTGCTCGATCGTTTATATGAGCATAATAAGGAATACTTTCACGCGCTAAACATTTACATCGCTGCTGGTGAATTAAAATTGGAGGAGCTCCATACAAAAGTAATACCGGAATTGCAAAAAAAAGCGGAAACAACTGGAGATCAAATGGCGGTTCAAGAAGTAAACGACATGCTTCAATTTGCTGATCGGTTGGAAAAACGGATCCATGATTTAAAGCTATCTAGGCAAATTACAATCCAAACGGCTCCGCAAATCCGGATGATTCAAAATATGAATCAAACATTAGCGGAAAAAATCCAATCCTCCATTTTGACGTCTATTCCTTTATGGAAAAACCAAATTGCGATCGCTCTCACCTTATATCGGCAAAAAGGAGCACTGGAGGCCCAAAAGCAAGTGACGAAAACGACGAACGAGCTGCTTTTGAAAAATGCAGAAATGCTGAAAGCAAACACAATTGAAACAGCCAGGGAAAATGAACGAGGCATCGTCGATATTGAAACGTTGAAAAAAACACAGGACGACCTAATTTCAACAATCGAAGAAACGCTCAGGATCCAACAGGAAGGACGTCTAAAAAGGCAGCAGGCTGAGCAAGAACTAATGCAGCTCGAGAAAGACTTAAAAACGAGACTATTGCAATTTAAACAAGAATAAAAAAGAAAAACCGGGATGATTTTTATAGAGGAAAGATTTTACACATATACAGCTGTTGAGTGATTCGTCCAAGCTTTTTTAAATGCCGGCACAGCATTTACATCGTAAAAACAGCAAATTTTTTAAAAACTCTGCGCAGGCATCGCAGAGTTTTTCATTTTGAAAGGTTCTATGATGCCCAATTTTTGCACTGCTCTAATTGCAGCAAAAAAGCTTTTTTATCCGTTTGATTGCCTGCATAGCCTACAAGCGCTCCGTTTTTGCCAATCACCCGATGGCAAGGAATTATGATCGGGATAGGATTCGCTTTATTGGCTTGGCCAACTGCCCGAACAGCTTTCGGATTTCCGATCCCATCTGCAACATATTGATAGCTTCTAGCTTCACCGTATGGAATGTTCATCAACTCTTTCCATACTTTTTGCTGAAATGAAGTGCCTTTTGGAAAAATGGGAAGGGAAAATATTTTTCGTCTTCTTTGAAAATATTCCTTAAGCTGTTTCGCTGCCTCTTCCAATAGATCCGTTTTATGTTCCACAACTTTTGAAGATGCCAGAAGCTCTGTAAGCTCCTGCTCATCCATCAACAAAGAGACAATTCGATTCTTTTCCTCTATAATCCCGATCGTACCAATAGGGCTGTTCATTGTATGCAAAAAGTACATCCTACACACCTTCTTGACCATTGATAGGGAGCGAAATATAAAATGTCGTTCCATACCCTACTTTGCTTTTGACATCAATTTTCCCATTGTGCTCTTTAATTATTTTGTAGCTTACCATAAGACCTAGGCCTGTTCCCCGCTCTTTCGTTGTATAAAACGGCTCCCCAAGCCGCTTCAGTTTATTTTTTGGAATGCCTGGCCCTTCATCTTGAATGGAAATTTGAACCCGGTGATCATCTTCTTTTGTGATCGAAACATAAATATTGCCTCCATTTGGCATCACTTCGATTGCATTTTTTAATATGTTAATAAAAACTTGTTTTAATTGATTGGGTTCGCAAAATATTTCCGGCACTTCCCCGTAGTCTAAATGAATTTGCACATTTACTAGAATAGCCTGTGCATTTAATAATTCTATCGTATCTTTCATGATTTTCACAATATTTTTTTGTTCAAATCGAACAGCTTGAGGCTTCGCCAAAATAAGAAATTCATCAATGATTGATTCAATTCGCTTCAGCTCAGAAGTAATGACATTGAAATACATGGAATAATCTTCTTTTATGCTTCCTTGCAGCAGCTGGATAAATCCTTTTAACGCTGTCATTGGATTGCGGATTTCATGGGCTATTCCGGCTGCCAATTCCCCAACAATATTGAGAGTGTCCGATTTTCTCAGCCGCTCTTCGATTTCTTTTCTTTCAGTGATATCGCGAAATATAACTAAATTCATATTTTCAATAATGTGGCGTTTAAATGAACATTCGAGAATTCTTTCCTGCTTATTTTTCACCGTAATCGCAAATTCTTTCGTCAACCCATCCATTTTCCAATCACTTTTAAAATGAATGGGAAAAAATCGGAATATGCAATCACGTCCAATTTGATCTTGTGTTAATCCTAAAATTTGCATTGCAGCAGGATTGGCATCAACAATCACCCAATCATCATTAAACAGAAGAATGCCGTCCATCGCTCCGTTAAACACATTCCGGAATTTTTGTTCACTTTCACGCAATTCTTTTTCCATTCGTTTCCGGTCGCTGATATTTCGCAATATGGTCATATGGGTTTTTTCCTTCGGGTTGTATTTTGATGTGAATTCGAGCTGCTTCTTTTGTCCGTTCGGCATGTAAAACATTAATTCTTCCCGGATGGCACCAGATTTTAAATATTCATCTTTCACCTGCAAAAACTTTGGATCATTTGCATTGATAAATCGCATTAAATTGCTTTTCAACAGTTCATCAAAGGGGAGTTCAAATATGCGGCAAGCCCATTGATTCGCGCGTATAATATTTCCAAAATGATCCCAAATAAGGATGGCATCAAGAGCATTTTCAAAAATTTCTCTAAACCTTTCTTCACTCTTCAAAATTTGCTGTTCCATAAGCCTCTTCTCTGTAATATCGCGCAATATCGACATGTAAAATCCGTGTAAAATGTTTGACGTGGTCGTAAATTCAAAAATTTTTCGCGTTCCGTCTTTTAATCGGACAGGCATTTCTCCTTTCATTTTTCCTTTTTCAAACAATACTTCATAAAAATATTTTTTCATTTTCTCATCTTCGATAAAATCTGAAAATTTATAGTTTTTGAGTTCATCACTCGGAATGCAAAAGCTTGTACAAAATGATTGATTGGCATCTATAATAAATCCTTCGTAATCAAAAATGACAATGCCGTCAACAGCACGGTCAAATAAATCCGGAAACAGCTGTTCATTGATCGATCGTTCCTGTTCAAGAATTTTTTTCGAAGAAACATCCCGAAAAATAGCAAGATTGTATGTGCCGTAAATGTTCTCAATGATGCTGTATTCAACATATTTGATTCGGCCGTTTTCCAGTTTTAACATGAGTTCCGCATATTGCTGTTTTTCATGATCAGAAAAATTTTTTATAAATTCGTTTCCTGGCAGAGCTGCTACAAAATCATCTATCGACTTCTCTAGTATGACTTCTTTTTCCATTTCAAAAAGGCGGCATGCTGACTGATTTACTTGAAAAAACTTGCCGTGATGATCTAAAAGCACCATAGCATCTATTGATCGATCGAAAATTTCGTAATATTTTTTTAATTTTTCATTTTCTTGTTGCGCTTTTTTTAAACGCTTTGTCAACAAATCTTCTTCAATGGCTGCAATGTTTTGCTTCAAACTTCCCACCTCTCATTTTAACACTCTCAATATATTTACATTTTCTACAAATTACGTTAGAATCCTTCATGCACTGTCAATTTAGTCAATTCGATGTACCTTTCAGTACGACTGTTTACAAAATGTTGAATTTGTCTTATATTTTAAATCGAAACTTTTTTTGAAGGTGATAACATGAATGAGAGGAACAGCTACTTTGATAACGCCAAGTTTATATTAATTCTTCTTGTCGTGTTCGGCCATTTTATTCGATCGATGATTGAAGACAATTACATTATGATGAACATATACAAATTTATTTACACGTTTCATATGCCTGCGTTCATTTTAATTTCCGGCTTTTTTGCCAAAGGGTTTAACAAACAGGGATACGTTAAAAAAATAGCAAAAAAACTCATTTTGCCATATTTCATTTTTCATGGCATCTATACAGTTTATTATGTTTTGATTAAAGGCGACAATCTGCTCCATTCAATTGATCCTTTGAATCCGCACTGGTCCCTCTGGTTTTTAATAAGTTTGTTTTTCTGGAACGTCATGCTGATCCCGTTTTCTAAATTGAATAAATTGGTCGCTTTAGGACTTTCGTTCTTTATCGGTATTGCAGCTGGATATTTTGATTTCATCAGCAACTATTTGAGCTTGTCACGTACACTAGTCTTTTTTCCTATTTTTTTAATAGGTTTTTATTTAAAGAAAGAACATTTTGCCATGATGACGAAGCTGCCTGCAAGATCTTTAGGGGCAAGTGCTCTGTTGCTTACATTTGTGACGTATTTCTATTTGCCTTTTGAGTATGAGTGGCTGTTCGGTTCCATGCCTTATTCAGCTTTTGGCGAAACGGATATCTTTTCAGGGCTGGTGCGGCTCGGATTTTATTTTCTTACTTTGATTACGACGTTCGGATTTTTCTCGTTAATACCGAAAAAGCGTCAATTTTTCACTGAATGGGGCACAAGAACTTTTTACGTTTATTTATTGCACGGATTTATCATTCAATCGTTCAGAGACAGCGAACTTGAAAGCTGGCTTACAGAAATAGAAAGCATCACGGTATTCGCCATTGTTTCAATTGTCGTTACATTCTTGCTGTCGAGCCGCTTTGTCAAAACGATCGCACAGCCAATCATTGAACTTCGAGCGACAATGCTAAAAAAAATAGTAAAAGGCTTATAAGACCGGGGCTGACGCACACAGACAGTCACATCACATAAATAGAACGGCTTCTAATAGCTTTTCAGAAATAGGTCTTTTCTACAGTCCGAGATGCTGAAACAACAATCTAGAGTAGTTAGAGAAATAACTTCAAAGGCGTCGCAGTTCCTAAACTTTCTAACTTTAAAAACAAGTCATAAGTCAGAGGTCCTAGCGGGGTATGGAAAATTCGAACATTTGCCAAAAAAATCTGGCGAGGCCCCTCGATGGACTTCGCCAGATGTTCAATTTTTTAGTCAATCCATTCAGCAATCTTCAATAATGAGATAGGCTGTTTTAATTGGCCCATGTACGCCAACCACTAAGTTCATTTCAATATCCGCTGAATTGCTCGGTCCTGTAATAAAATTAATGCAGGAAGAAATCGTTTCGCCTTTTTCCACCATTTGATGAAATTTTCTGGCGGCCTGTGTCATTCTAGGGAGGATCGTGCTTTTCGGAATAATGGAAATATACGTTGTCGGCAAAAGGCTGACCGCCCTTCCTTTCCCTCCCCCATTCAACAAGACAACCGTTCCGGATTCAGCCAGTGTATAATCGCTGAACGTAATTCCGATATTTGCTCTTTCCGCAATTTGAATATTTTCTTTTCCAAGCTCAGGATCCCATATATGCACGTCTGTTCCTTCGTTTGGCAATTCCTCCAATAAAAAAGGCATCAGCCCGAATGCTTCAAACCGATGATCGTCCCACGTCACAATCGGACCGCCTCCATAAAAAGCAATCGCCTCTTTCAGCGTATTTTTCAATGATTTGGAAGTCGTTCTGTATACATCGACATGAACATTTTTACATTGTTTTATAAATGCATCAACCAGTTCGTCGGAAGAATAACCAGCAAGTGTTTTTTCTTGAGGGTGAAATGACCAGCTGGGCCGTTCCACCCCTTCCTTCCGGGGATTTCGTCCTAACCTTTGAGCTATCATCTGCAAAAACGAATCTCGATTTTGAATCGTTCCGTTCATGAACGATCACCACTTTCTTTTTTACGATTGTGAAACCATTCGCGAAAGCTGTTTTTTTCCGGTGCCGGGAAATCACGTATGGACGTCCAATTTTTCAAAGGACCTGGTCCATTGGAAATTTTCCCGTCTTTCGAAAACGGTTTGAGGGCTGCTGGCGCCAGTTTTGTTCCCCACTGATACAGTTTTTGATTCGATGCTCCTATTCCAAATGCCTTCATCGCCAGCTTCTCGCTTATTGGCGCTCGTCCTTCCCGCTCGACAATTACTTGCCGATGCTTATGGAGAAGTTCATGAAGCGGAATTTTTACGGGGCATGCTTCCGTACAAGCGGCACATAGTGTGGAAGCATAAGGCAATTCCTTAAAATCATCATAACCACCAAAAAGCGGCGTCAATACAGCACCAATCGGACCTGGGTAAATCGATCCGTACGAGTGGCCGCCTATATGCCGATATACAGGACAGACGTTAATGCACGCTGCACAACGAATGCATTGAAGAACAGGCTGGAATTCAGTTCCTAAAATTTTGCTTCGTCCGTTATCAACAATCACCAAATGGAATTCTTCCGGTCCGTCAACATCCTCTTTTTGTTTCGGACCAGTTAAAACCGTTATATAGCTCGTTAATTTTTGACCGACTGCACTCCTTGTCAAAAGACTGACAAGCACATCAAGTTCTTCGAATGTTGGAACTATTCTTTCCATCCCCATGACAGTTATTTGTGTTTTCGGAATGGTCGTCACCATGCGGGCATTTCCCTCATTTGTCACTAAACAAAACGATCCAGACTCGGCAATGGCAAAATTGCATCCTGTGATGCCGACATCCGCTGTTAAAAATTCCTCCCTAAGCATTTTTCTCGCATGGAGTGCAAGCTCCTCAGGCTTTTCTGTTTTCTCATACCCAAGTTTTCGCTGAAACACATCTCGAATTTGTTCCTTATTTTTATGCAGGGCTGGGGCTACAATGTGCGAAGGCGGATCATGATCATCAATCTGCAATATATATTCGCCTAGATCCGTTTCAATAACTTCACAGCCCGCTTCCTCCAAACATTGATTCATATGAATTTCTTCCGTCACCATCGATTTCGATTTGACAATTTTGCGAGCCTTTTTTTTCTTGATAACACTTTGGATGTAATCGTTCGCTTCCTCCGCTGTTTGAGCAAAAAAAACATGTCCGCCCCTTTTTGCAACATTTTCGCTTAACTGGTGTAAATAATAGTCCAAATTTTCCAATGTATGCTTTCTGATTTGTTCACCGAGCGATCTCCATTCTTCCCAATTGCCAAGCTCTTCAGCAGCTTCCAGACGTCTTTTTCTCAGCCTTTCTTGAGCATCTTGGACTGCATTTCTCATAAAATCGTTTTCAATATTTTTTTGCACCCTTTGATCAAACGGCTGATCCGAAATTTTCATTGCCATCCTGCTTTCCCCCCTCCATTATTCGATACTGTTTAACACCTCAGCAATGTGCATGACCTTGACTTGTTTATTTTTCCTGCTTATTCTCCCCCCGATATTCATTAAGCAGCCGCAGTCTGCCCCGATTAAATAGTCGGCATCGGTTTCCTCAATATGCCGAACTTTTTCATCAACCATTTGTTCAGATATTTGTTCCATTTTGACGGAAAACGTTCCGCCAAAGCCGCAGCAATCATATGCATTTGGAAGCGGAACCAATTCAAGCCCCTTCACGTTTGCCAGCAATTTAAATGGTGCCTCCTGAACTCCAAGAAGACGGGTCATATGACATGATGTATGATAGGTTGCTTTTCCTTTTAATGTTGCGCCCACATCTTCCAAATTTAAAACATCTACAATAAACTGTGTTAATTCATACGTCTTATTTGCAAGCTTTTGCGCCTTTTCTTTCCAAACCGGATCTTCATCAAAAATGTGCGGATATTCCTTAAACATCGTGGCACATGATCCGGAAGGTGTGACAACATAATCGGCATGTTCAAAGGTGAGAATCATATTTTTCATCGCTTCTTTTGCCGCTTGAACATATCCGCTGTTATAGGCAGGCTGTCCGCAGCAAATTTGGCTTTCCGGAAATTCTACTTCGCATCCAAGTCTTTCTAAAAGCTCAACTGTTGCTTTGCCTACTGAACCGTTAAATACATCCACTAAACATGTGACAAATAATGAAACTTTCAATTTGCTCCCCCCGCCTTGTGAAACAGTTTCAACTAAGATGTAACCCTTTTCTTTTCACTTTATCGCTTTTTTTATCTTTAGTCAACAGGTCATCTGATGACTAGAAAGGAATATGCTTGCTTTATTCATAAAAAAAGCCGCCGTGTCGATCCATTGTTTGAAGATATCATGCTTACTATTGGGATCCATGAGACGGTTTAACACCATGGCAAAAACGGCTTCGTCATACTGAGAAGCAGCCTCGGAATCATCCATGATTTTACATAATAGCCGACCAAGCCCTAACTTTTCCCATACCTTTCGGAACAGATAAACCGGCCCAAACTCTTTTGTCCAAAGCACGGAGAAAGAAGAGGAAGAGCCTTGCCCGTGAATTCGGTCAAAGTAACGCTCTGAAAATTTGATTAATCCCTCGATTTATTTATCGACAGAGCCATTCTCTAATAAATGCTCTAACCTCCCTAGATTATAAAGCGTTTGTTGCCGAACTTTATTGTCTACACGAAATGTACGACATATTTGTAGATATTGACGAACAGAACCATTTTTATTTTTTGCTTATTAATTCGAATATACATATGTGGGTTTATTTGGCATGTATTTTTTTGAAAATGGCATTGAAAACTCCAAAGTATCCTCTTGTCAAATTCCGCTTCCCCCCCAAAAGACCCGAAATTAGTAATTAAATTTCCTAGTCTCTATTTTTATATAACAAATTATACCATTTTCCCATATTATATATTGTGTTATTTTCGATAGAATATAAGTGTAATGATTAAAGTCCTGCGGTAATATGTCAAGGTGAAAAATCATAGAAATTGGAAATTCCCTTGTCCGATGATCCGAAAAAAGGCAATACTGAAGAAACCCA
>NZ_VISS01000022.1 GCF_007827555.1 Aeribacillus composti | reverse complement strand
GGCTTCAGCTTTACTTGATCATGCGCTTGAAAAAGGGATTATAGCTGACTATGTTCTCATGGATTCCTGGTTTACACAAGCGCCTTTAATTGAGAAGATTACGAACAAAGGGTTATTTGTCATTGGCTTGGTGAAGCAATTAAAGCAGCGATACGTTTACAATGGTGAACGTTTCACACTGAATCAACTTTACAAATTGGCAAAACCTCACATGGGTAAAAAAGACATTCGCGGATCCGTTTATGCTACTTTAGACAATGGAATTCCAGTAAAAATTCTATTTGTACGAAACCGTAATAAACGGAGCGAATGGCTTGCCATTCTCAGCACAGATACAACATTAGAAAATGAAGAGATCATTCGTATTTACGGCATGCGTTGGGACATTGAAGTCTTCTTCAAATGCAATAAATCCCTTTTAAATTTAGAGAAAGAATTCCAGGGACGTTCCTACGACATGTTAATTAGCCATACAACCATTGTTTTTACACGATATATTCTCATTGCTTGGCAAATGCGAAAAGAGGAGGATCCTAAGACGATTGGCAACCTTTTTTACATCCTTTGCGAAGATGTAAAAGACATAGATTTTATTACTGCCCTTCAATCACTTATTGACCTTTTCCAAACTTTGGCGGAAGCCGAGGTTTCTTTGAACATGGACATCTTTAAAAATCAAATGAATAAATGGTTGGCCACTATACCTAATTATATCAAGCAATGCTTAAATATTTCTGTGTGCGAAAGTTGAGTTATTTATAAATAAAAATCCTAGTTTTGACACTAAATACAAGATAAAAAGAATTACTAAAGTTCTAGCAATTACATAACCATCAACAGCCAGCTTATATGCTTCAGGCACTAGTGAATTGGGTTCAATTAACAAATAAATTGAAATTATCAAAACAATAGAAATAAGTATATACCCTAAAGCTGAAACAGATTCTTTTGACATACATGTCTCTCCTTTTTATCCAATAATAACATTTTTTTGTTGGTACTGGAACATTAGAGATTTCTAAACAATGATAATTAAAATAATTGGAACAATACGCTAAAGCCGGATTGAAAGTGAAATTGGATAATAAGCAGCCAGTATTCACCCGTTATTATCCAATAGAGTATAAATGAAAATATTTAACGACAAGCTGGAAAGCTTCTTGAGTCGTAATCCATCGCTGCCTAAGAAAACGAGACACACGCTTCATCGTTTTTTGAAGCCGGATTGAATATTAAAAAGATGCAGAAATAGTGACAGTAAAACTATCTATGCTCATATCACGAGATTAGAAAAGATCATCCTGCTCATTTCTAGATTTTTAAAAGTGCACAACATAAAAAAACTTTCCCAAAAATCGCGGGAAAGAGTTTGGAAACGTCATGATTATTTGCCAAGCAAAAATGATACACAAATTCATTTTCAGTTATCCATTAACTGTTCGTTCAAAAATCCCTTATTGTTTGGCAGGTCGGGATGTTGTTAAAAAGGATATTTTCGATATTCTTTTTGAATCGAAATCCATTTTGTCATCGTAAATTCTTCTACCACCCAAGGATTTCCAAATCTACCCATTCCGCTCGACTTTGTTCCGCCAAACGGAATTGTCGGGCTGTCGTTGACTGTTTGATCATTGATATGAGTCATTCCGCTTTCAATTTGAAGTCCTAGTTGTTCACCTTCACTTAAATCCTCTGTAAAAATCGCAGAGCTTAAACCATATTCTGTATTATTCGCCATTTCAATGGCATGATCGTCTGATTCCGCTTTCATGATCGTAGCAATTGGTGAAAATAACTCAGTTTGAGCAAGCTTGCTGTTGTTATCAACATCCACAAATACAGTCGGAGTTAAAATATTTCCGATACGCTTCCCTTCCAACGCAATTTTTGCTCCTTCTTTTTTTGCTTCATTTATAATATTTAAAGCTTTTTCAATTTGTGTTTCGTTTATAAGCGGTCCAATAATTGTTTTCGGGTCAGACGGGTCTCCGTAAGGCAACGATTTGGCTTTTTCCACAAATTTTTGTACAAATTCATCATATTTATTTTTATGGACAATAATTCTGTTTACAATCATACAAATTTGACCTTGATGTATAAACTTTCCAAAAATAGCTGCATCAACAGCACGGTCTACATTTGCATCTGCCAGAACAATGAACGGGTTATTTCCGCCTAGTTCAAGGGCAACCCTTTTCAGCATGCTGCCGGCAATTTTTCCGATATGCTTGCCAACTGGCGTTGAACCAGTAAAGCTAATAAGCTGTGAATGCGGAGAAGTGAGCATGTCATCGCCAATTTCATCAATATCCGTTAAAATACATTGAAAAACACCTTTTGGCAGTCCTGCATATTCAAATGCCCTCGCAATGATTGATCCTCCTGTCAAAGCTGTTTGAATATCAGGTTTATGAACGACACTGTTTCCAAGTGCAATAGCAGGAGCAATTGTCCGAATGGATAAATTCATCGGAAAATTAAAAGGCGAGATGGATGTTATAACTCCTAAAGGAAGACGATAAACACGATTCACTTTCCCCTTTATATCGGCTTCAATTTCCCTCATTTCATCTAATTTCTTGGCCATTTTCACAGCTTCTTCCACAAGCCCTACCGTCAAGTCAAGTTCAACGTTAGCCTTTATGAAGCTTCCGCCTGTTTCACGAGAGATCACTTTTATGATTTCGTCGCGATTTTTTTTGAAAAATTCCGCTGCTTTCCGCAGCACTTCTTCTCGCTCACAAGAAGACGTTTTTCCCCATTCTTTTTGAGCTTCTTTTGCGTTTAAAAAAGCTTGTTCAAGTTGCTGTGAGGTCGCTAGCCGAATCGTTTGAATGACAGTTCCATCATAAGGATTCAAATTTTCATATGTTCTCTTACTTAATCCCTCGACCCATTCACCATTAATATAACTTTTGTTCAATTCCTCAAAGCGCTCCATATCGTTCCCCCTTTTACAATTTATTTATTTTAGTGTAGTTTTTTATAGTTCGCACAAAATTATTCTTGCTAAAGGCCGGAAAGCAAATGACAGATGAACTGTAAATTGGTTCCAAAAACAAAAAAAGAGCCGGACATAAGCTGGCTCTCATCTTCCTTTCAACAATATAAAAGATGCATACAATCCCGCTCAGCAGACATTAAAAACCTAATCTGCTAATATAGCTATTTCCCCCATTTATACCCTACTCCCCAAACAGTGTGAAGAAATTGATCGATTGGAAAACCGGCTTGTCTCAGTTTTTCGCGAATATTTTTTATATGAGAGTCGATGGTTCGCTCTTCGGTCTCGGCATCGTATCCCCATAAGGACACAATGATTTCTTCTCTGCTGAACGCTCTGTTCGGGTGCTTTAAAAGCAGCCCTAAAATATCGAATTCTTTCGGCGTTAATAATATGTCTTCGTTTTGAAAATGGACTTTATGTTCTTCTTGATCCCACACCAATCCTTGAACATCAATAATTGAACGCTTTCCTGCGGAACGACGCAGCACCGCTTCGATGCGAGCAAGCAGTTCAGCTTCGTCAAACGGTTTTGTTATATAGTCGTCCGCACCGAGTTTGAGGCCTTTAACAATGTCGAATGTTTGGTCTCTTGCTGTTACCATTATAATAGGAACGTTTGAAAATTCTCTTATTTTCCGGCAGGTTTCCCAGCCATCCATTTCCGCCATCATAATATCGAGCAGGACAAGTTCAGCTTTGTTGTTTTCTAAATATCGGATGGCTGATAGTCCTGATTCGCACTTGACGCAATGATATCCTTGAGGGGAAAGATAAAGCTCCAGCAAGTCCAACATTTTTCTTTCATCATCAACGAGCAAAATCGTGTACATCCTTATACCTCCGGCAGCGTGATAACAACGTTTGTTCCTTTTCCGTATTCACTGGCGGCGTAAACCGTTCCTCCGTGCGCTTCGACGATCTCCTTAACAATGGCCAATCCGAGACCAGTACCGCCGCTTGTTCTTGATCTTGATTTATCCACTCGGTAAAATCGTTCAAAAATATGATGCAAATCTTCCTCTGGAATTCCGATTCCATCGTCTGAAACAATGATCACTATGCTGTTTTTCTCCGCTCTTGCTTCAATCGATACAACTGAGCCTTCATCGGAATATTTTAAAGCATTGTCCAACAAATTGATCATCACCTGCTCAAATCGCTTTTGGTCAATTTGGACGGTAATGTTTTTTTCACATTTATAGATAAGTGACATGTTTTTCTCATGAAACGCAGGTAGCATTTTGTCATGTAATTTCTTTAAGAAATCACACAGGTTGGCCGGTTCCTTATGGATTTGAAATGAATGTTGATCCATCTTTGCTAATTCAAACAGTTCCTTTACAAGCTTTTGCATATTCTCCGCTTCTTCATAAATAATGGACAAATAGCGGTTCCTCTCCTCTTCTTTTAGATTCGGCCTTCTTGCGATATCTGCATACCCTTTTACATATGTAAGAGGGGTTCGGAGCTCATGAGAAATGCTGGCAAGAAATTCTTTTCTTTCTTTTTTTAAATATTCCAAATCTCTCGCCAATGTTTGAATCGCTTCCCCCAGCTCCGCCAATTCGTCCTCCCCTTTCACTTGCAAGCGAACAGAAAAATCGCCTTTGCTCAATTTTTCGGTTGCCTGTTTCATACGAATAAGGGGATTTGTTATCACTTTTGATAAAAAAGCGATCGTCAAAATGGTTAAAAATACCGAAAGAAATCCAACCAAAACGAAATGATGCTTTAACTTATAGATCATTTTTTGAATAGCATCGGTATTTTGAAACATATAGACATACCCTTTGATCTTGCCGTCAATACGTATCGGGCTTACTGTCGCTATATGCGACTCTTTTTGCCAATTTCTTTGCACGATTATTCCGTCATGCGGAATCGTTCTGTCCATTGTATTTACAATTTTTTTGGCAAAAGGCAATATGTCATCGGAATAATACAATATATTGCCTTTCTCATTTGTAATCACTACATCCGTCACCGCTTCCGATTCCATCATCGTCACATGCTCCAGCGTGGAATGGTCAAAGTTTTTTTCCAGCACATCGCGATGGTTATTCCCTCTCGCCAATAGATGCTCAAACTCCTCCTCAATTCTTGAATTGACCAAAGTTATGTACAATGAGACAAATAAAATGATTTCGACTCCCAAAACAAACACGAAAAATAGCAGCCCTAATTTAAACGAAATTTTTTTCACTTTTTGTCCCTTCCTTATCAGCCAACTAGCTTTCTCTTCAAAAAGGAAAGCTCTTCGCCGCCTTTAACCGAACGTTCTGTTCTCATTTTTTCATTATATCATTTTCATCCAACGCTTATCTGTTCTCCCCCGTCCGAACTTTAAAACAGCGAGCGGATGCCAAATGCGGGCACACCTTTTTGGCGAGTAAATAATTTTCGCATAAAAAAATTTACAGGATCAAAAATGGACCGTCTCCATCATTTTTGCACATTTTTTTGTTAAAACAGATGCAAAGAAAATGTTAGGAGGAGGAATTAGAATGAAAAAAAATAGTAAGCTGCTGATTTTTCTTACCGTTTTAACAGCTTTCATGCTCTTTTCTGCATCATGTTCCAACGGAAGCAGCAACGGCCATACAGGAGAACATACGGAAGACATGAATCATGAAAAAATGGACCACGAAAATATGAATGATCATGCCAATCATAACGGAAAAGACACTCAGAGCACAAAAAATCAAGCCTTTTCCAAAGCGCCCGCACAATTTAATCCTAATGCTGAAGAAAGCTTAATTGTTCAAAACACGAAAAATATAACGAGAATTCCTGTTGCCGATCCAATTCGTGCATCCATTTACGTATCCCAAACCATTTGGCCTGCCACACATAAAGAAAATCAACCCGGAGCCGTTATTCTGTCGCCTGTTGGTCAATGGCAAACAACATTAGCCGGAGCTGACTTAATCCATCATCCAAATAACGGCCCGATCTTACTGATTCATCAAGATAACATTCCCGATAAAGTGTTGAGTGAAATCAAACGGTTAAATCCGACTGGGAACCGGAACGGCACTCAAATTGTTGTGTTAGGAGATGTTTCAAACAATGTCATCAACCAGTTGTCAGGTTATAAAATAGAACAGATCAAAGGAAAAAATCCCGCAGAATTCGCAAGAAATGTCGATCAAGCTTATGCAGAAGTATCCGAAGGCTATCCAGAAAGCGTGATCATCGTTTCTTCAGAGGATCAACATAAACTATATTCCATACCAGCCGTTAATTGGATTTCCCATATGCCTGAGCCTATACTGTTTGCTGCTGAACACGAGCTTCCTAAAGAAACGAAAGATGCGCTTAAGAAACGGAACAAGAAAGCAAACATTTATATTTTAGGACCAGAGAAGGTTATTTCTAAAGATGTAGAAAATCAATTGAAAGAATACGGGACTGTTCATCGAATAGCTGGAAATGACCCTGTAACCACTTCGATTGAATTTGCCAAATTTAAAGATAAAGACACTCAATTCGGATGGGGTATAACGGAACCGGGCCATGGTGTTTCTTTTATTTCAACAGATTCACCAGAGCTTGCTTTAGCTGCCGCTCCGTTTTCACATCTCGGCAAACATGCACCGATGATTTGGTTAAACAAAGGACAGCTTCAACAAGAAACATATGATTTCTTGGCAAGCATCAAGCCAACCTTTCAAGATGACCCGACAACAGGTCCTTACAATCATGGTTTTATCATCGGAGATCAAAAACAAATTTCCTTTCAAACACAAGGAATTCTAGATGACAAGCTTGAAATTGCTCAGGAAGACGGACACGGGCATGGAGGGCATTAAGGAAAACCGGGCGTGAAAATTGAACGCCCGGTTTTCCTTAACTTTTTAAAGTAAATAAACAGCTTCATATGGTAAGTGTGAAAGGTCGCTTCCATTTAGCTTCCTGCTGTTTGAGGAGTTTTATATTCTATCTGTCCCGAAGATACTCAAAGATTTATTTGTGCCCACGAATTAGTTTGAGGCGTTTTATATTCTTTCTGTCCCTGAGGACAAAGTCAATTTTTTTCATTTTCCAAAATAACAAAAAGTGCAAAACTAAGAATCGTACAAGAGTTTTAAATTGTATATTTCCCTATTTATTGAAAACTTTGAGTATTCTTCACGATGAATAAACTGGCGTTTTCAATCAGCTAAAAATGTTTGAAAATGGCGGATTAACAAGAGATAAATTTGTGTAAATAATGATTGGAAAAAGAGAACAATAAATCCAACAACACTCATCGCTGTTGGGCCGAAAAGGAAGCTCCCAATCATTTCTATTCGTTTTTATCCCGGAACAGGCCATCGCCATGCATATTATGGAAGGTTTTCTGCCGATTGAATGGGCTTTATTTTGGTGGGGGGTTACTTTACCTTCTTTAATTATAGGCTTACTTTCTATTAAAAAGAAGCTTCAGGAGCATCCTGAATTCAAAATGATGCTAGGTTTATCTGGAGCATTTGCATTTGTGCTGTCAGCATTAAAAATATAATACTTGCTCTATATGAATTTATTTTTTCAATATGCCTTTTACTGTATAATCCGTTCTTTTACATTTGCCATTTTTATAATAATGACTGACTTTTTGATCATATGGCACCCCTTTGCTCAGCTACGATTACCTAATTTTGCATAACTTATCAGCCCAAATCATATGCGCGCAGTCCGGATCATTGATGCAGGATAAGAGTGTTCCATCGACAATTTACTGATATGAATAGTAATGCTATTTAACTCTATATTTAAAAACTTTAAAAAATCTTCAGCAACTTTTTGTTGAATCTTTTCTGCGATGACGGGTAATGCTTCATCCAATGGATAAAACATGGTGAGGGTGATTTTTATATTCGGCAGCTCGTTTAATGTAATATCTATCCGATGGCATTTTTTTACTGCTTCTACCGAAGTGCAGGCATGGGAAATGATTTGTTTTAAAACGTGTTCAGAAATGTGGATGGTTCCTTGATGAAACCGTGGTCTGATAATCGTTGTTTCACCAATCTCTTCTTTTTGGGTAGAAAAAATTTTCTTTCCCTTCATAATGATCTTCTTTAAAATATTTTGTTCGACTTGTACATATGGAATCGGAATAATATGTTTCCCCTCTGTTTTTCTCACATATAATGCCATGTTGATTTCCTTTGACGATCTAATTTCTTCAATTTTGTAATATTTGGTGATTTTTCCTAATTGCAATGTTTCCGCAATTTGATCAACCATTTTTGTAGACGTACCAATAATAAGAATCGAATGAATATCAAGTGCTTTAATAGCATTTTGGACTTCTTTTCGGTGATCCTCATAAAAAAAGACAGCCCGTTTAATAGCGGTTATATAGTTCTTTTCATATTTCGCTGAACTCCCTGCAGCTTTTCGCCCTTTATAAATTAACAATCCATCATCAATCATAGCCGGTATGTTTTTACTATGTGCGAAAGAAAGTGCGCTGGTGCTTTTTCCCGTGCCGCTGCGGCCAACAAGAGCGAATACGCGCATTGGGTGAATACCCCTTTCTTAAAAATCTTTCAACCTGAAGGAAAATGCCCGTAACACTTAAAGGCGGACCGGATCCGGCAAACCGGAAACTCTATTCTGTCTATTTACAGGAAAATTCAGTTCGTATGACAGCAAATGTTTGTTTCGGGACTCCGATTGTTATGTGGGATATTAATATTCATGAATTTCAAAAAAATAGGCTTTGGATCGAGCATCATACACAATAAAACAGAGGAAGTTTTTTTACTTGAAAAAACTAGAAAATTATTAAAATATTTTTAGTCGATTGTCGACTGAATTTTATCGAATTATACACATTTTTGTTGAAGAATAATAATCCCCTCTTTTATAAATGTTTCTATCTCTTCTTTACTGTAGCCCATTTGCTTTAGAACGGTTTCACTATGCTCCCCCTGAGCTGGAGGGACCGTTTTGATCCTGCCCGGTGTGCGCGATAATTTTACAGGTACACCAAGCATTTTTAAGATTCCGAGGGAAGGATGCTCCATTTCAACGACCATTTCCCTTTCCTTGATATGGGCATCATTTAAAATGTCCGAAAGCTTATTAACAGGTCCGCATGGAATTTTCGCAGATTCCAACATGTCAACCCATTCATCTCTCGTTTTTCTTTTAAATATTTCTTCAAGTATGGAAATCAGTTCATCTCTATTTTGAACCCGGTCCGGATTCGTTTTAAATTTCCGGTCTCTAAGAGCTTCCACATCCAATACGTCAACCAGCGAATTCCAAAGGCTGTCATTTCCTACTGCAAGAATAAAGTGGCCGTCCGAAGCTTCAAAAACCTGGTAAGGCACAATATTCGGATGGGCTCCTCCCAGCGGCTTTGGATCATTGTTTGTCGCAAAATAGTTGCCGGCAAGGTACGTTTGCCAAGAAACCATCGTGTCGAGCAAGGAGACATCGATCCATTGTCCTTGACCTGAACGCTCTCTTTCCCAAAGTGCTGACAGAATGCCGATTGTTGCCCACATTCCTGCTCCGATGTCTGCCAAAGAATATCCAGCTTTAACTGGTGTACCGTCTGGTTCGCCTGTAACGGACATTAACCCGCCCATTCCTTGAGCCAGGACATCATAACCAGGCTTTTTTGAATACGGTCCTGTTTGACCGAAGCCGGAAATCGAAGCAAGAATAACTCTGCGGTTATGCTGCTTTAAGATGTCATAATCAATTCCGAGCTTTTTTAATGTGCCGGGTCGAAAGTTTTCAACAACAACATCCGCTTCTTCTACCATTTTCAGTAAAATTTCTTTTCCTTTTGGATCTTTTAAATTTAAAACAACACTTTTCTTATTGCGGTTGACACTTAGAAAGTACGCGCTTTCATTTTTAATGAACGGAGGACCCCATTGTCTTGTATCATCCCCTTGTGGACTTTCAATTTTTATCACCTCGGCGCCTAAATCAGCTAATGTCATTGTGCAAAAAGGGCCGCTCAATATTCTCGTTAAGTCAATAATTTTAATTCCTGCAAGTGGCAGCATGTCAACCTCTCCCTTTAAAATTCGGTTTTCTTTTTTCTACAAAGGAACGAACACCTTCAGGAAAATCATTTGCGTCAATACTGGACGCCGTACCTGTATCCCACGGAAATGAAAGTGCCGGCTTATTGTAGGCGACAGATCTTTTAACAGCAAGAAGAGACGCCGGTGACTGCTCCATAACTTTTTTCGCCAAACGTAATGTAAAATGATCCACATCCTCATCATCCGGAACCATGTAATTAACTAATCCCAATTGACAGCATTCTGAAGCGTCTAGCAGTCGACCTGTATAAACTAAATCCATCGTCCGGCTCCCTCCGATCAGATCTGCAATCCGTTTTACAAACATTTGGTTTAACGTAATTCCCAGCCGTCCGACTGGGATTCCCATTTTAGCTTTAGAGGTCCCAACCCGAAGATCACATGCTAAAGATAGAACAAATCCTGCACCTAATGCCGGACCATTTATAGCGGCAATGGTTGGCAACGGAAGTTTTTCAAACGTCGAAATGGCTTGTTCCATTAAGCGGAAAGCTTCGTGCGCTTCGTTAATCGACATTTGGTTAAATTCTTTCAAATCAGAACCTGAACAAAATTGATCCTTGCTTCCGCGCAGGATCACCACTCGTGTTTTCGGGTTTTCAGGAATCAGCCTTCCAATTTCCGCCAGCTCCCTCCACATCCCCGATGTTATAGCATTTTTTAGGCGTGGACGTTGGATCGTTACAATGGCAAGCCCGGCACTTTCCTGAAGTATAATTTTCCCATCCGCCTCGACCTGACTAATCGTTACCCTCATTAAAAATCACCTATCTCTTGTCTTCATATTTTTTAACAAAACCATCAAGATTCAAAAATGCTCTTCCTAGAAGATGGACGACTGTCGACAATCATCTTGTTACAACCATGATATCCCCTCATGTTATAAAAGTCAATGAAAATTCTAAAAATTTTAAATTTTTATTTTGCATTTGCTGAGAAAACCTACATATGTCATGTTTTGATTATGACCCAGTCAATAAGCTGAAAAATAAAAAAGGAGCTTATATGAAAAGGGCTTCACTCCTTCATATGAACTCCCTAAAATCATGTATATGTTGTTCGTTTCAAGACATTTACAGCGCTCGTTGTTTTCCCTTTTTTGCTGCTAGTACGATTGTTTATTTTTCGTTTTGTTTTCGACCCTTTTAATTACGCTATGATTATGATTTTCAAGCAAAACAAGCGCTTCATCGATCAGGTTTTCCTTTAACAAATCTAAAATAATGCGGTGTTCCTTCAAAGACTTTTTTATATGCTCCTCTTCAAGAAACGATATTCTTTGAAGTACAAGCAAAGGACGTCCTAATCTCCAATACATTTCTTTAATAATTTCGCTTTTGCTCATTTCAATGATGAGCATATGAAACTCTTGGTTCAGATTGGCATACTGTTTTTCGTCATCAACCTCTGACATCTTTTGTACCAATTGCTCCATTTTCTTAAGAATTTCTTCATTTACCCCGCGGACTTTAATTCTTTTCATCGCAAGGCTTTCCAATACGATTCTCATTTCAAGAAGATCATAAACTTCATCTTCCGTATAGCCTTTCACAACAGCGCCTTTTCTAGGAATTCGCTCTATTAGCCCTTCATTTTCCAGCAAATAGAGCGACTCTCGAATAGGCGCCCTGCTCGTTCCAAACTCTTCTGCGTAAGTGGATTCAATAATTTTTTCTCCGGGCTTCAGCTCCCCCGCCATAATTTGGTTTGTTATTTTTTCCGCTATTTTGTGGGACAACGAATGATTGTAAAATAATTGATTATTTTTCATTCCCGCTCTTCCTCTCTATAATGTCGACTGTCTATTTTTTATAATCCTATTATAACTTGTTTATAAATACAAATCGAAAAATTCTGTAAAGTCGGCATTGTATTGGAAGATTTTCCGCAAATCTTTCGTTTGCTGCACTGTTCTAATTTATTCGAAATTTATAGAAGTTCTCCTTCCTCCATATATAAAAATTAATGTGATCCCTTTCATTATAAATGACTTCATAAATAAGAATATTCAAATTTTTATTACGAATATTTCATCGCTTCGTACATCCTGTCGACAATTGACAAAGATGCATATTTTTCATTTTGCTTTCGTAAACATTTTTGTAAATGAATAAATAGCTGTAAACAATCTGTGATGAATGAAAAACGGAGAAAAGGAGGGAATGTGCGAAAAACACTTTATCTTAATCTTATAAATGCTGTTTCTCTCTTTATTTTGCCCTTGGACCTCCTTCTAACAAATAGGATAAGCAGCCGATTTCCTTGTGAAGTCGCCGAAATGTTCAGGTATGTCATTCAAAATAAAAGCATACATTTCAATTATTTTTTCGAGAGGTGACGATTTATGATTTGAAATTATATTTTTCAGAATATTCAAATAAAAAGTCACCTTTTTTCTAGTCATTCATATTCTTATAATGCATTGTCGATCGTCGATTTTGTAAGCTGGGGTTTTTAGAAAGCGGTTTCAAATTTTTGGGATTTTCTATTTTCATTCCAAAGCTTAGGAGGAAAAATCAATATGAGTATTGAGCTCATTGGAATTATTGTGCTTCTGTTGATGTTTATTGTAGGTTCAGTTTTACCAATTAACCTCGGTGTTTTAGGGTTCGTAGCTGCTTTTATCGTCGGAGTTGTATTCAGCGGATTAAATATTGACGACATTTACAGCGGTTTTCCGGCTGAATTGTTCGTCACTCTTGCTGGAGTGACTTATCTGTTTTCAATTGTTGAGAAAAACGGGACAGTTGATTTGATTACCGGATGGGGTCTTCGCCTAGTCAGAGGTAATCTAGGTCTCGTGCCATGGATAATGTTTTTGCTTTGCGCTATTTTAACTAGCGTCGGCACTTTGGGACCTGCTGCTATTGCGATCCTAGCGCCGATTGCGCTGCGTTTTGCCGCACGATACAACATTAATCCTCTCTTGATGGGGTTATTGTTAGTGATTGGTTCCACAGCGGGATCCTTCTCACTGCTTAATCCTTATGGAGTGATTGTTAACGGCGTTATGCAGGCAAGAGATCTTCCTCATTCGCCGGGGTTGCTTTTCATAAACGCTTTTATCTTCAGTGTATTTGCTTCTGTGATTGTGTTCATCGTTTTGGGAGGACTTCGGCTGCTGAAAAAGCGAACTGCTGCCGAAGAAGATGCAGCGTCTAGAGCTGAAGGGTTCTCCGCAAATGAGAACAATAAATCACAAGAAAATGGATTAACTTTTTACAAAGGCATCACACTTTTAGGGATCATCACACTCGTCGTCCTCGCTCTTATGTTCGATATCGATATCGGCTTTGCAGCGCTTGGAGTAGGATTAGTGCTAGCATTAATTGCTCCAAAGCAGCAAAAGGGCGTTCTATCACGGATGCCTTGGTCTGTGATTCTCTTAATAACTGGTATTGTCACATACGTAGGCGTTTTAGAAACAATTGGAACGATTGATTACATGACTGACTTAATCGCAAAAGTAGGAAATCCGGTAATCGCAGCCCTTGCATCGTCATACGTAGGAGGCATCGTTTCAGCTTTTGCCTCGACAACAGGGTTTCTGGCAGCTATCATCCCGCTGGCAGCACCCATTTTACAGGACCCGACCATTTCTTCCATCGGTGTCGTTTCAGCCATTGCCATTTCTTCAAGCATCGTCGATATAAGCCCCTTCTCCACTAACGGTGCATTGCTGCTCGCAAACGTACAAGGGGTAAAAGAGAATGTATTTTTTAAACAGCTTTTACTTTCTGCTGTTGTAGTCGTAGCGCTTGGACCTGGGCTCGCCTGGCTTGCTTTTGTATTAATTGCGGGATAGCATGGCAAACGATCATCCTTTCGCCGGCAGAAAACAGTTTTTATAACGAACAAGCGCAGCTTCAAGCTGCAATAATGAAAAAACGTTGACCGCTTGATCTTTTGGATAAAACAAACACCTCCATTCATCGAATTTATTTGATGCATTCGACACTGGAGGTGTTTGTCCCTTCCCTCATTTAACCGGGCCGCTTTTAGACAAATTCGTATAGTTTTTTTTGAGACGAAGCGGTGCAATGAAATCTTGCTGTATATAGCGTCAAATTGATTTTATTAGCAAATATATAAAATAAGGCGCCCCCAAAATGGAAACAACGATCCCGACAGGCAGCTCTGAAGGAGCCATGACAACCCGTCCTAATGTATCTGCAGCCAAAAGAATGAAGCTTCCTAAAGCTGCAGTAAGGGGCAAGCATTTCGAATGCTTTGGCCCGACTAGTTGCCTTGTAATATGAGGGGCAAGCAAGCCAAGGAACGTAATCCCTCCGCCAACCGCTACACAAACTCCTGCCAGTGTAACGGCAATGATTAATAAAATCTTGCGTTCTCTTGCAACGTTTATTCCTACCCCTGTTGCTGTTGAATCACCTAAAAGCAATATATCGAGAACCTTTGATTTATAAATCGCGATCGGAATAAGGATCAATAACCATGGTAACAGCGCCCACACATAGTTCCAGTTCGCACCCCAGATGGCTCCCGACAGCCAAGTAAGTGCTCTTGTAAAATCATTCGGTTCCATTTTCATTTGGAAGATGAGGATGCCGGCATTGAATGCCCCATTCATCCCTATTCCCATTAATAAAAGTCTTATCGGTGTAATATGTCCATTTTTTCGAGATAAAAAATAGATTAAGACGGCGGTAAGAAAAGCGCCTGCTAAAGCCGTTATGGGCAAAACATACACGGAAGCCCAGCCGTTCAAAAAGGAAGCTCCTTGGAAAAAGAACATATATAATACAACGGCAAACCCTGCTCCTGAATTAATCCCCAATATTCCCGGATCCGCTAACGGATTTTGCGTAACCCCTTGGAGGATAGCCCCTGAAAGGGAGATTCCCATCCCTACGAGCAATGCCATGAATATTCTAGGCAAACGGAATTGGAATATGGTCAATTCATTTTGATCTGTTCCATTTCCTAATAAGGCGGCAATGACCTCATGAAGAGGTATTTGTATATAGCCGGCATTAATGCTTATGATTGCGGTTATAATGATGAAAAAAATAGTTGAAAAAAACAATGTTTTGAAGTTTATTAATCTTTTTGACATGTTACACCCTCCCCTCTTTACGGGCTAAATAGAGGAAGAAGGGAACCCCTACAACGGCAGTTATCGCTCCAACAGGAGTTTCAAACGGAGCATTCACCATGCGTCCGACAATATCAGCCGCAATTAATAAAATCCCGCCTAAAACGGCAGAACAAGGAATAATCCAACGGTAATCCGTTCCGACTAAAAACCGTGCAATATGAGGAACGATGAGTCCGACAAAGCCAATCACTCCAGCAATTGAAACAGCTGCCCCTGTTAAAAGCAGCACCGTGACCGCTCCTAAAAATTTTACCACATTTGTATTTTGCCCGAGACTTTTGGCAGCTTCTTCGCCCAAGTTAAGGACGGTAATAGAGCGCGACAGTAAGATGGCCAGCAAAAGTCCGGAAATGACGAACGGCAAAAGAAAATGGACTTGGGTTGGTTGGACAGCTGAAACTCCTCCCGCAAAAAAATAGCTGATATCCTTTGCAATATTAAATTTAATTCCTATCGCAGTCGATAAGGAGGTTAGGAGTGATGTAATCGCTGACCCGGCCAAAGCCAGCTTCACAGGCGTCATTCCTCCGCGAGAAAGGGAGCTAATGCCGAACACAAGACAAGCGCCAAGACCTGAACCTATAAAAGAAAAGATTGATAGACCGAAATAAGAGATTCCCGGTAAAAATGCCAGCGCAATGGCAATGAGAAAGGACGATCCTGCCGTTACACCCATAATAGAAGGAGAGGCTAATGGATTCCTAGTCATTCCTTGCATAATAGCACCGGAAACAGCCAAGGCAGAACCGACGAGAATGGCTGCGACTGCACGGGGCAAACGCAATTCCCTGACAATGACATGAGCTTGATTGTCCTCTTCAAAGGCAAAAAACGCACCAAGAACATCCCGATAACTCAAATCCGCAGCACCAAAACGAATCGATATGACAACTGACAGAAATAGGCCAATGATGCCTATGAAAAGAACGATAAGAGCAATCCATCTATTTTTGCTTTTATGTAAAGATTCTGAAGTGGTTTTCGTATGTATCGTTGAATCCATAAACCATTTTTCCTCCAAATGATAAAAATTAAGATTGACAAAGTGGCAGAGATATATTTTAATTGAAAATGGTTATCATTATTGCTTCCCAAAAATTTATTTTATCATATGAGTTGGAGGTTTAGAAATGGTATTTCAGAAAAAGTTATTTTCTCTAATAGGAGCTGCGCTATTAGCTCTATCACTAACCGCTTGCGGCGGACAAGGAACCGACTCCTCTTCCGGATCGGATCAAGCTTCAAATGAGAATGAAAAGTCAGCAGAAACAAGAACATTAACAGATGGAATGGGAAATAAAGTGGAAGTTCCTGCTAATCCAAAAAGAATTATTGCCAGCTATCTTGAAGATCATCTTGTTGCCCTTGGCGTAAAACCTGTCGCACAATGGAGTGTAAACGACGGGAAAACCGTACAAGATTATCTGCAAGATGAGCTGAAAGGAATTCCAACCATTCCTCATGATCTTCCGTTTGAAGCAGTTCAAAAAATGAATCCGGACTTAATTATAATGGACTCCGCTAGCATGGTAGAAGGCGGAAAATATGAACAATATAATCAAATCGCCCCTACTTTTGTTATTGGTGAAGAAGATAACAGCGATTGGCGCAAAGAATTGAAGCTTATTGGCGAAGTATTAGGAAAGGAAAAAGAAGCGGAAAAAGCTCTAGAAGAATATGACGCCAAAGTAGCCGAAGCGAAAGAGACAATTAAAGAAAAAGTAGGAAATCCTTCTGTCGCAGCAGTCTGGTTAGTAGGCGGACAATTCTTTATCGTAAATGAAAAACTTTCAAGCGGTGCCGTCATGTACGGAGACTTAGGATTAAAAGTGCCAAAAGTTGTAAAAGAAATTTCAGCAAACTCAGCAGATAACTGGAGCTCTATCTCTTTAGAGAAATTAGTAGAATTGGATGCTGACTATTTGTTCTTAATTAATAGTGACGGTTCCAATGCAGCACCTTTAAGTGATGCTCTATGGAAAAGCATTCCGGCTGTAAAAGCAGGCAACGTTTTTGAATTTTCACCTGAAAAAAGCTGGTTGTACACAGGCTCTATTGCCAATTCGCAAATCATCGATGATATTCTAGATTCCTTAGTACAAAAATAATGAAAAAGGGTATCCATCACGGATGCCTTTTTTTGTTGGAAATTTCAACTGATCGTTTTTCCCGTTACGCCTTTCCGTAATGGCGAGCGGTCACAAACTTCAATGTTGTAAGAATTTAAATGTCTAATTCATATAAACAGCAGGCCATACAGCTGCTAGAAGATCAAATGAACTTTGTTTTTTGTTTTGCTATTTTCGGTCAAAACCGGACTAGATAGATCACATCTCAGTGTGCTGATCTGAAAACGAAGCAAAAACCGAACTTGATTGATCACAAGTTTATCCTTTTCTCAATGTCTGGCCAATGAAGCCAAAACTGTAAGGTTGAAATTCATGGTTTTTGCCGGAAAATTCCCCTATTTTTTATGTAATGGTTGACACTTCATTACATTAGTCGTTGAAAGTTCTTGTTTGCTATTTTCTATGTAATAACGCGCGTTTGCGATTTTTTATTGTTCATTTTCAAACTCAAGCTGATCTGCATTTGATTCAGGCTGCCGATGATGAAAACGGCTTCCCCTCTCAGTTGTACAAAATCTTTAAACCGTTTGAGGACGCTATTTTGTGCTTTGCAATAGCCTTTGAAGCCTTATTCCCCCCTTCTGCGTAACCGAGCTCCATATGTACATTTTTTCTATTTTTCCTATGGCACAATCGGCATCTATATATGTTAAAAATTTAAAGGCGGATTTAGGAAAATGAAGAACGCTGTTTCAATCGGCATCTATAATCCTTACACTAAAATGAAAAGCTAAGAGGCTCTTAATTCAAGATTTCCTCCTATCTCGAATCAAGAGCCTCAAATAATTCAGCTGGTAGTTTATTAAATCATACTAATACTATCTATATAGTAGTATTTAAAGGTACAAAAGCAGATAGAAATTTTTACTAAAAGCTATTGCGTAAAATTTCGTTTTCGATAAATCCTCATTCAAATTTTTTGGAATTTGCCATAGCGTTTTGATTTGCAAATCACTAGCAGAATAATTGAGAAGGGTTGAAGGCCTTTTGGAAAATTCAGTTCACTTACCCATGCTTTGAGGAGAATTCACTGTCCTTCCCTTTCCAATGTACGGGTTTAAAAGAATCATGCGTATTTTTTGATGAAAATTATATTTTTTTGCTCGTCCAACGAATCAACCCTGTTTCACTATGCGGATGGGAATCCCTTTGGGTTTTTTTATATTCATATTCTAATTCTGATAACGTTAATTTGCAAAGCTGCTCCTCATTCTTAAATGCATTTAAGACAATCAGTTTGTTGATCAATTTTTTTCTTCTAATTTCTACAGCCTGACGAAGAAGGTTACTCATGTGATCCTCTCCTTATCATAAAATTTTTACGTTTTTTTAAATGGTTATCCGATTTCGCTGCACCAGCTTTCTTAGTGCAAGTCTGATCTTGTTAAGACTATTTCATCCTCTGTGCCTTACACGGATCATTTATATTCCTGCTGCGAATTTAAAAACTAAGAGGCTCCCAAATCAAGAAAATCCATCTTGAATGGAGCCTCTAGTGAACCAGTCGGCGTTTTTAATTTTCCAGTAAATTTAACATTATATTAAAACATATTAATCCTACCTGTCAAGTAGAAATTTATGTTTTTATGAATTTAGGCAAAAAAATTCTGCCTCACCGGTCGTTGATTTGTTAATTACAGATTGATTTCAATTATACAGTCCCGATCCACCCCGGGAAACAGTCCTTTTGAATGTGCAGTAACATGTTAAAATGTGAAAACCCGGACGGCCATCCTGACGAATGTACGGTAACATGTTAAAACCCTATTTCACAACTTGTATAGGTTGTTTCGGCAGGCTAAAAATAAAGCAGCTTACCGTTTTTCTTAACAGAAGAAATGCTGTTTTAGACGATAGCTTTTCTCTCTAAGCAATTATTTGAAAGAAGTGGAATTCCAATGCTGCTGTTAAAAAGTTGGGAAGTCTCCATAGCAATTTTTTGCATAATATGGCATAAAAGCGTTGGATCTGTGTTTTTGTAGAACAAAGAAATGAGCCGTTCACATTTAGCAATTTGCCGTTTAAATCATAATACTCCGCTCTGATGGAGCTGATAAATCGGTTACACGAAAACTTATAGCCCCTCACTTAATGAGTTTCTCCTGTCCCTAGTAAACATAATAACAGTTCATTTTCTCTTCTGTTGCTGAACTCTTTTTTGTTTAAGCAGCTGGCAAATGGATTTGATCCCGATCATTCCAAATTTAGCTTTCTACATAAAGCGGGATATCTGGACGTCTTTTAACGTCAACACATCGAACAAAAATTTTTCTTCAAAATGCGTACTATGAATGCTCTTCCGATACCAAATATTACAATATTTTACAATTAGATGAATTTTTTATATAACTTGTGATATTTGTCCGTTTCAAAAAGCCCTGCTAATACATTTAATGTATATAGATATTCTAGGAGGTGAGTTTCCAATGTTTGGTCATACTAGACCCATTATCTGTCCGCCTAAACATGTGGTTCGCGACCGTTTCATTCCACGTGTAGTTCCTTATATCCATCCAATTGTAAGGATTAATCGTTTCAATATTGTCAATGTTCCTAGACATATTTATAGACCAATTACAAGAAACGTAATTGTTGATCCAGGATACCCTTCTAAGTGCTGCTAAATGACATTACAATGCGCCCTCTTTTATTAAGGGGGGCGTTGTTTTGTTTAAATTCCCTTAACGCCATAACCTCAAGAGGTTCCATCATTATTTCGCATTTCAAAAGTACACTAATGTTCAGATTTTCATTGGAGACACCATAAATTAAGCCGATACAGACCAAGCAACTATTCCTTTGCAAAATGCCGATGCGTTTATTGTGAACAAAGGATTTTTGTGCCCTCTGGATGTTTCAATGTATACAAAAGCAATTTTTCGTCTTCTGATTCGCCATCTTCTCGGATGTCTCTGCGGCCATCCTCCAAGATCAGAAAGCTTTCTTTTTATCAACCCATTCCAACCTGTTTCCTCAACAATATCCATACTTTGAGTTAATCCCCATCAGTTGCAATACATCCATTTATATCCATATGATGAATGAGTCGACTCTTTTTTATATTAGTTTACATAATTATTTTATGGGTTACTAAACTTAATCTTGGCTAATTTATCAGCTACTGTTCGCTTCAACATTGATTCTGCAGCGGTTTCCAATCGATTTTAGCAGCGCTTTTGGCTCTTGCACTTACCCGTTGCTTGTGCAGTATTTAACAAAGAGCTCCCTCCTTTGAAGTTGAGTTTTGAAGGAAAAGAAAAAGCACCTTCCAAAAGGTGCCTACACTTTTTTTCTAAATGCCCTTCTTTCCGCATATACTGCACATTCCGGACAAACTTTCATACTATTTCCGTTATGGTCTACATAATGATAGGAAGTTTTTGTTTTTCGCTTACACAAAAAGCACCGCTTATGAAATAGACGAAACATAATTCAACTCTCCATACTGTAATGTTTGAAATGCACCTCACAGGGTGCATCTTTTAGATGTTCCATTTTAATACTCTCCACAAAAAAACGTTCGATTCCGAACGCTTTTAAAATGTTCTACCTGTCTTTTTCCATATATTTTTTTATCTTTTTTTCTTCCCATTCTTCCCCGAATATGCCAAATGCAAATGTTGAGGCGCCGTGTACTAAAAGCCCAATCCCCCAGCCAAAAAGCGGATATTGAAACCACCAATTACCGGGATCCGAAATTAAATTAAAAACAAAAAGCATAGAATTCACTAAAACATAAGAAATGAAATGCAAATAAAAGGCTTTCAAATTTTCCACTCTTTTTTTCGCCCTTAAATATTTTTCATCTTTTTCGACTTTCAACACCCCCCTATATAGCTTAGTTTTTGAACAGCCTTGTTGCCACTCATAATGCTGAAAATATTTTCCTTCACCGTTTACATTTGGGAATGAGGCACGACAATTTCTAACCTGCTGTTGATTCGGTTTTTCATAAGTCTTGAACCGTAAACGCAACAAATTTGCTTAAGTTTCAGCATTTACCTCTCTTCTTTTACTCCATTCGACAAAGGGGTAATTTTTCCTTCTTTAAACAATAAGGATTAACAAATTTTTTGCAGGAAAAAGGCGAATAAAAGCTTCAAAAAAATATGGGTCACCATTCAATGAAATCGTTTCACAAATGAAATGCACACCACAAAGCTCTCAGCAGGATGGATGAAATGAGCTTTTTCATCTAGAGAGGCCAGAACAAGAAGGTTGGAGCTGAATCGCCATTGGCTAACAAGTACATCCAGTAGCATTCTTTTGAACAATCTTTTTCTGTCAAAGCGGCAACCGTACCGTCATCCTCTTTCACTGGAACAGGGTGTGGCGCCTTAAACAGCTCCTTCATCATTAGAATGGGGGTATCCGTCTAATCATGAAGGAAATGACCAATTTTCAAACTTCCCAGCAGGATTTACATCTACAATTATGGAGATCGTGATGCCATGCCTGTATCTAGAAGACAAGGAAACACCTTGATCATATTTCATAAGCAAATACCTGCATCAATTTTACTGTTTTGAACATCATATCGGCACAATATTTTTATATCTCAAATGTATCATATGACCGCCTCAAAGTTTTTTATTCCTTATTTTTAACAGCGGGGGTCTATAATGGGAGCAATTGGTAGGCATCAAACGTAAAGGCCTTTAGTTTGGTGTTGCAATTCCTTGTAGTTAAAATAAAAACTTTTAGTGGTCATTGTATTTTAAATTCAGAAGAACGGTTTCAATTCCTTATAGTTAAGATAAAAACGAAATACAAGCATATTTTTACGGTTGGCGCATGTGGTTTCAATTCCTTATAGTTAAGATAAAAACGCAGGAAAAGGGGTACACAACCATTTTCATTTCCACTGTTTCAATTCCTCGTAGTTAAGATAAAAACTACACGGGCTTCGATCGCTGAAAAGTCAGATATGAGTTTCAATTCCTCATAGTTAAGATAAAAACAATGATGTAAATCTCTAAGAAAAGGAAAAGGAGAGGAATGTTCAATTCCTCATAGTTAAGATAAAAACGAACGATCAGGACGTTCCAGAGAAGAATTTATGAAATGCTTCAATTCCTTATAGTTAAGATAAAAACGATGGCTCGAGAAACAAGGTGTGAAAGTGGACAACCTGCTTCAATTCCTTATAGTTAAGATAAAAACTCAATAGGTTCACCATAATTGGTGAACGGATCATCAGCTTCAATTCCTTATAGTTAAGATAAAAACAATCCATCATTTGATACAAACTTGGAATTTGTCAGGCTTCAATTCCTCATAGTTAAGATAAAAACCTTTCGAAATTATTTGCGACGGTGTACGTGTTGTTACGGGCTTCAATTCCTCATAGTTAAGATAAAAACTATTCCGTTTTTTTCATCATTGAGTTTATATGTAGCTGGCTTCAATTCCTCATAGTTAAGATAAAAACGTTTATATTTATATGGCATATGATGAGGAATCTGAGCTTCAATTCCTCATAGTTAAGATAAAAACCCCAGAAAATGTTGTTAAATAAGCATTTCGTTTAAATTGGTTAATTGGTTATTTTCATTTTAACGAAGGAGTCAAATTTTATCAATCCTTTGATTTGCGTGGGCTCAATTGAATTTTAAAAGAGTCGTCGATCCCCCGGGATTTTTGCACGATTGGAGGTCGACGACAAATTTTCATTATTTTTATAAAGAAGAATGTCAATGATTCCAGTATTCTTACTGATCAAAGGCTTGTTTTTAGGACTTTTTATCGGACAGAAATCGAGAAGAGGCGTTGTAAAGAATTAAAGATCCTGAATTAGAAATAGATTTAGAAAATAGATAAGTGGATTATTTGACATTACATCATTTACGGTAAAGCCATTGTTGCATTCCTCCTTATGTTTGTCCATTGTAAATTCTACAAAGGAAAGGAAGCAATGTGGCTCTTTTCTATTTCCCTTTTGACACAATTATATGGACTAATTGGTGACGCAATTTTCTAGTCTGCAACGGTCCAGTTACACACGATTTTCTGTTTCAGATAAATGAAAATTTGCAGCATGTGCTATCAGAAAAAGTGGAATGTTAAAAATTATTGGATTTAAAAAATGACAACGGTTAGTCGTCCCCGTTGTCATTCTAAATGTTACTTGATTAAAGACTAGTTACGCAGCTGAGAAACAATATTCTCATTTGATAGTTCTTTCGCTAATATGCTGGAAATAACATACTTTACAAACAATTTATTTAGTAAAATGAATAAACTTAATAGTAATAATAAACCAACGGTAATTATCATTAATATTTCATTATTTAGCGCCTTAGAAAGAAGAATAGCAAATAAAATAACCGTTCCATAAGAGAAAATATAAATTTTTTTGTTTCCTGATTCGATTGTTTTATAAAACTGGGATGTGATTTCTTTGCTAGACATTCCGTTTAAATAGAGAGACAGTAAATCACGATTTATTAACTTGATGAGAGAATTTAAGCTGTTTTTATATACAATAACAATTACAATAAGTAAGCTTAGCTGGAAAAACAAAAGCAAATGAAAAGAGACTTTCGAATTTTGTACTAAGTTCTCCAATCCTTCAGATTGATAATATACATAAACTTCATCTTCATTAAACATTTCATGAAAGGATTTGACAAAATCATATATATATTCTGTTTTTTCTAAGTTCACAATAAGTGATTTAACACCTGAATAGTTACTGCTATTAATTGTTGCCAACATTTTATTATATAAAGGTTGAGCGAGATAACATTGATCCTTTAGAAAATATGTGCCTGATCCTTCATAATAATAGTTTGTAGTTTTAACGGGCTTGTGATTCATATCAGAAATAATTAATTTTTGATTTTTAAAATGTTCTGGCAGCACTAAAGCATTGTCATCAACTTGTTCGTCAAAACTAATTGCTTCTCTAGTAGTTTCATTAAGAGGCAAGCAATCTAAAAACTCTACCTCCTCTTTTTCCGACGAATAAATAAGAGGAATTTCATAATCATAGGTAAGATTTTTAACATGAGGCAAATTTAAAATTAAGTTGGTATCGTACTCAAATTCTCCTGTTTCTGTATATCCATTGATCAGTACCATTGATAATTTATCATTATTTAATATATTATTATGGATGTTCTCAGCAGAAATAAATACTGTAAAGATCGAAAATATAATCAATATTAGTAATAAAAAGTTTAGTATCGCAAGCTTTCTTAAACTTTTTAAATATTTTTGCTTTATATAATAAAAAACCGAATCATGTTTTAACATAGTTCTTTCAATCCTTTATTTAATTGAATAAAATCAAATGATTTGTCTGAATTTTCCACAACAAATTTTGAATGGGTTACTACTATAATGACCCTATCTTTTTTTATACTAGATAAAATATCCATTATGATTTTAATGTTCTCTTCATCTAAATTATTCGTTGGCTCATCCAATAAAATAAGCGGATATTCAAATACCAATACTTTTAAAAAAGCTGCTCGTTGTCTTTCACCACCAGAGAGATTATTTACTGGAATATCTAACTTGTTTTCCATTTGTATTTGCCTGCTGTATTTATTTAGTTTTTCGTTATCTAAAGGCTGGCTGTTTATAAGTGAGATAATTTGAAGGTTTTCTCTAATTGTTAAAGTCTCTATTAAATTTAAATCTTGGAAGAAATACGCTATTTTTTTCCGCAAGTCATCAACTAATTCAACATCCTCAAAATTAATTTGTTTATGGAATAAATTAATGGTTCCTGAGTGAGGTTTTTGTATTAAAGATAAAATATTGATAAAAGTGGTTTTCCCACACCCGCTTTTTCCATAAATAGCATATAAACCAGGTTCATTTATCTCTAGAGAGAGATTTCTCAAGATTATTTTTTCGCCGTATTGAAAGTTAATGTTTTTAACACTAACATGAATATCCTCATAGTTGTCAACGGAATTTTTGTGCAAATTCATCACCCTCTAATATATTAAGGATATTATTCAAATACACACTTAGCTCAAAAACATAGTTACCTCTTGGTTCACAATATCCTAAATAACATTCATACTGCTCTACCTTTTTTCTAATTAATTCCTTATCTATATCAAGGTTATGCTTTTGAACTAGACTAGTATAAATATTTAATATAATATAGAAGTCTTTACTTTCATTATTTAAAACTTCAGGATATAATTTTTTCATTTCTTCGATATCTTTGGGAGTAGGGTCAATGATATCGTACTTTAGTACCTTTGTAAGTAAGTCATCTGACTCTTCTATAGCAACAGCTTCAGAAGTAGCCATCTCACCAGTTGCCTTATAACAGTAATACATTTCATTAAATAATTTTATGTCTCGGCAGTTTGTATTTTCAGCAGCTTCTTGATTACGAGAGGATTTTCCAATCACTTCTTCTGCATAGTTTAAATAATATGAATATTGGTAATAACTTTGATCTCTATTGTTTTTCAATTCCTGACTAAAACTATCTATGCGATGGCTTAGTACATTTAAATATTTATCGACATCAGAAATTTCTTTACTAGCAAATACATTCGACATTAAATATAGATTTCTTATACTCTCCAATGAATAAAAGTACGTATGAAAAGGTCTTGTTTCTGATAATATATTAGTCATAAACTTTTTGTTCTCAAAGTGTTGCTCTAGTTCTTTTGCGATCATTAAATGAACCCAATAAGTAATTTCATCTCTGAATAATATTGTTATTTGGTTTTCTTTCTTTTCATATATGTCTTTTAAATGGTCCAAATTTACTTCAAGATCATATAGATTGCTTAAAATAATAGAGGCATGAAGAAGAATTGGTTTATTATAGTCTAAGTCTAAAAGGTCTTGTTCAGTAAAACTTGAAATGTTATTTTCAATTTTATCTTTCATATCTGCAACCGTGTTATTTATCTTATAATCCAATATTAGAAAATAATAATACTCCACTTGATCAGCCTTGCCTGGATTCTCTAGCTTCATAAATACTTTTTTTATTTTTTCTAACCCCTCTGAATCACCAATATATTCCATCATATTATAAAGAAAATATAAATCAAAAAATGAACGAACCTTATTAATTTCTTCTATTGAGAATAAACTATCTTTTTTTAACATTGATAATAAAATCCTACAATAAAAATTATTTTGTTCTTGCTTACATTCACTAGGCTGTAATTTATCATTTATTTTGCCAAGATATAATATCGAGCTATTATTTTTCAAATCAGATATTTCCTCAGACTGACTGGTTACTTCAAAAACACTTCCATCATTACTTTCTTTCATATAAGAATTGATCGTATTAATAAAATTATTACTATGAATAGGCCGATTTTTAAAATAAGGTTCACTGCAAGCTGTAAGCAGGAAAAAACATACTATAAGCAAATAGATATTTTGTTTCATATAAACATATCTCCTAACCTATTAGCCTTTATATTGGAAATGAGGTAAAAAGTGTAGATATTCTGCTCTAAATATTAGATTTTTGCAATAGCTGTGTATGTTCTATTACTATAATCAACTATAGTAGTAGTGTACATGCCAAGATATATTGTTAAACCGCTTCCACAAACATTTCCAGAGCTGCTATAAGATTTTGAAGTTGTGCTTCTTGAATAACCAGGACTAGATCCACTACTACTTGCTCCGGCTCCGCTAAAGGAAACACTTCCTCCAACTGTATAAAACGAAACTTGATGAGTTAACTTCTTAAACCCAGTTCTAGTAGTAGAACTTAATGCTTTATATTTTCCGCAACCTTTCCAGTCAGACAAATAAGGTAATCGGCTTTCGCTGTTACATTGTTATCGGGATTAACGCTTTGGTTAGAAAAGAACAGGGCGGCGATTTGCAGTTTTGGTGGCTCGATAAGCATCATCAGATGGTGAAAATGTAAAAATAAAACATAGTAATATAGCAAAAGATAAAGCAAGCATTTTTCACCTAAATAATTGAATATTATACACTTTTTACCTTAATTATCATTTTATCACATTTATAGGTAATTTGGAGTATTTTTTACATTATTTGTTTGTAATGATTATTTTTTTAGTATTTTTTGTGGTATGCACACAATTAATTTTGGAAATAAAATGAATTTCCTGATCTGATCGCTTATCAGTAAATAAAATGAGCGCCTAGTAAACGCTCATGTAGACAATATATATTAACCAGAAAGTTAATAACCTTCTTCTTGGGTGAACCCTTGTTCTTATAAAACTTGTTGATACCGCTTCATCAGATAACGCCACACGATCGAAATGAAGAATGGGCTTCTTCATTTCTTTCTATCGTTTGCAAGCAAAAAATACAGAGACGTGCAAGCTGTTTCACCGCACATAAATAAGGAGCGGTCAATACAAATGTTTCAACAAAGGCATCGCTGGCTCATGGATGTTTCAGCACTACATCCGTTTCCTTGACCATAAAAATTGATTAAGCACGACCGCATAGGCCGTGCTTTTTGGTTTAAAATTTTTCTTCATCGTTAAGATAAAAACTCACCTAGCTGAAACAGGGAACGCCAATCTAAGAGGTTTTCAATTCCTTCTAGTTAGATAAAAACCAATCCAGGGCGATGAATGAATTGCGTAGTCTTATGTTTCAATTCCTTCTAGTTAAGATAAAAACCGGTGAAAAAATTGACGGTTCCGAAATCAATTTTGGGTTTCAATTCCTTCTAGTTAAGATAAAAACGTTCAACGTCTGAACGCAAAAACAGACTTTCCCTGGAGTTTCAATTCCTCGTAGTTAAGATAAAAACAGCGATCGAAAAATAGCGATATATCTAAACGAAAAAGTTTCAATTCCTCGTAGTTAAGATAAAAACCCCACAAATTGTTGTTAGATAAGTATTTGGTTTTAAATGGTTTATTGGTTATTTTCATTTTAGCGAAGGTGTTACATTTAATCAATCCTTTGATTTGTCAAGGTTCAACGAAGATTTGAAAGAGTCGTCGATCCCCTAGGATTTTTGCACGATTGGAGGTCGACGACAAATTTCCATTATTTTTTGAAGAAGATGTAAATGATCTTAGTAGTTTAATTGATCAAAGATTGTTGCAAGACTTTTTGTTCCAATACAAGACAGGAATCCGGAAGAGGCGTTGTTAAAAATTGAAGATCTTGATTAAAAATAAATTTAGAAAAAGACTATTTTAATAGGAGACTTTTTGCTGCTTGAGTATCCGAATTAATACAAAGATTTATTTAACTTTTACTTGCTTTTCTTGTTCGAGAATCGCAAACATAAGAGGTCATAAACCCGCAATAGGTCCACCGTTCTTCATAACAGACATTTTTAACATTAATGAAATAATTTCATGAATCTCTTGTTTAGTAACCTAAAATGTTCGGCACTGAAAACACTTACGAACCTCCTGTAATGTTTTGTATAATAGCTAACATTTTACCAGGACTTCGTAAGTGTTTTCTACTTTTTTTGACTGAATCTCAAAATATGGTAATGAATCACAAAAATAAACAACTTATTGGTACCCTGATATAAACAATGAATCTCAGTGTTTGAATGACTTTGACGATCACATTGGGTGAAAAACTCTAATTTATCGCTTCAAAGAAGGAAAGGATCTCTTCCTTAGAAGTAGCTTTAACCATTTTGAGAACGTTTTCTTCTTCTGAACAATAAATAGCGATTTTAGATAAAATATCCAAATGTTCATTGTCTACTGCTGCGATACCTATCAAAATATGAACGATATTTCCATTTCCAAAATCAACTCCCTCGGGGAGCTGTATCACGCAAATTCCTGAAGATTTTACAGATGTTTTTGCTTCTTCCGTTCCATGCGGAACCGCAACATAGTTGCCCATATATGTAGAGCTCAATTCTTCTCTTTCTAGCATTTTACTAATGTACTCTTCTTCTACATAACCGTTATCAACTAGGATTTTCCCTGCCATTTTAATTGCGTCAATTTTATCTTTTGCTTTTTGGTTAAGAACGATATTATTAGTTGTTAAAATTTCTTTTTTCATGGTAAATTCACCTCTTATTTTTTATAGTTATATGAATATTTGGGGCTGGGATAAGTTTAGGCTTTGTCATGTATTTTTTATTATTGGATATTCGAATTGCTTTGAATATTTTCACTTTCTCTTGAAATTCTATCGTTTCCTAGATTTTATAATGACAAGAATCGACATCATAAGCATTATAGTAGCAAAAGCCCAGAAGGAAATCCGCGCTGGATAATAATCCATACACCAACCAATAATAATGGGTATTAATGAACCACCAAGTGCATTAGAAGCTAATAATATGCTAGTTACCCTTTTTGTGTGTTCAGGAAAATGTTGATTAGTAATAATTAAAGCGATTGCAAATATTCCTGCCATAAATAGACATAGTAAGATACTGAGGAGTTTGTTGGCGAGAACTTTATAATCTAGGAAAATTATTTCTCAAAAAAGAATATAACTCAACCTATTTTTAGGATATTTAACAAAAAATTTACAATTTTTAATAATAAAGAATATTTGTTTTGTAATTTATTATCATGAAGGGAGAGATTTTCCAGTTAAACATGTTTCTCAAATTTCCATTTATTATCAATACCAAAAATAGATGGAGTGTGATAAGAATGAAAATTTAACAAATCCAAATAGTCTATACTATAAAGTGGACAAAGTTGTAATGAAGCGAGGCGAAGAAATATATGTTTATGATCAAAACGGCAACAAATATATAGACTGTGCGAGGCAATTCACTGATCAACACACTCGCGCCGAATCATCCCCAGAGTTTTTATTCAAGTTCTCCTCAAAAAATTTTCTAAACAGGAATATTCTTCATTGCTAATTCTCTTGAACTTTTTCCAGTGGAGATTTCTTTACAAAACATGCGATGATCGTCATATTCCTTATTATCCCAATAACTTTTTCTACCTTTGTTTAATAATTGGATACACAACAACACGATATTTTCATTAACTAAATTTGATAACTTGCTGCTTAAGATATTTCTTAACAGCTTAGACAGTTCCAATGTCCATCTGTAGTCTTTGTTCTTATCAAACATGTGTAAAGTGCTCTCTATTTTTTGAGTATAATCTCAATCCATTCTTTATTATATGATCCCCTTATAGTAGCCAGAAAAAATAAAGCCCATTAATCTGTCTACTATGGAGGGTATTTTTCTATGGGGAAAATACGAAAAACATATAATGCAACGTTTAAAAAGAAAGCTGTGGATTTATATTTGAAAGAGGGCATGGGATACAAAGCGGTGGCAAAAGAATTGGGAATTAGTCATTCCATGGTACGTCGATGGGTGAAACGCTATGAACAGGAAGGAATACAAGGTCTGGAGGAAAAACGAGGTAAAGCGAAAGGACCAAATAAAGGAAGACCGAGAACTCGCCCAGAAGATCCTGAAACGAAAATCAAGCGTCTTGAGACGGAAGTAGAGATGCTAAAAAAGCTCTTAAAGAGGTGAAAGGGGAATGGAAGCAGTACCAGCTCACTGGAAGTTCACGATCATTCAAGAAATGGCCGGGTGTTATGGTTCGATTCAACTAATATGTGAGATAGCAGGCGTGTCTCGAAGCGGATATTACAAGTGGGTAAAACGACAGGAACGCCCTTCGCAGAAGCACTTGGAAGACGAGCAGCTAAAGGAAAAAATCAAACAGTGCCATGAAGAAGTGAAAGGAATCTATGGGTATCGGAGAGTCAAAGTTTGGCTGAAACGGAAACACAAACGGGATATCAACCATAAACGAGTACAAAGGCTGATGAGGGAGATGAGAATCCGGGCGGTGATTCGGAAGAAACGACCTTATTACGGAAAGAAAGAGCCTTATGTGATTTCGGACAACCATCTAAACCGAGATTTCAACGTGTCAAAGCCAAACAAGAAGTGGGTGACAGATATTACCTATTTAATTTTTCATGGGCAAAAGCTCTATTTGTCCGCCATTAAAGATCTATACAACAATGAAATCGTGGCCTACCATATCAGTCAAAGAAATGACATCAAACTGGTCATCGACACGCTAAAAAAAGCCATAAAAAACGGAATGTAAATGGACTCCTTCTACATAGTGATCAGGGGTTCCAATATACATCCCGTCAATACAACAACCTATTAAAAAGATACAATATAAAGGCCAGTATGTCCAGGAAAGGAAACTGTTTGGACATTGCCTGCAGGAAAACTTCTTCAGCCATTTCAAGGCAGAGTGTTTCCATCTGTACTCATTTCACAAAGCTGAAGAAGTCAAGGATGCCGTACACAAATATATTCGTTTTTATAACCACCAACGTTTCCAAAAGAAATTAAATAATCTGAGTCCTTATGAATATAGGACTCAGGCTGCTTAAATGTGCTTTTTTATTCCTGTCTACTTGACAGGGATCACTTCACTCTCTTCCTCATCTTCGTCATCATCAGGCAACGAAAAAGTCCCCCACTTTTTATAATGATCATTTGTCAGCATTTTTTCGATTTCTACTTCGATATCCTCTTCCTCCGTCACTGGAAGCGACATTCCTGCGTATCCCCAACCGTTTGACTCGAGCCATTCAGTGAAAGCTGCCAAAAATTCATCGTGGTCTTGGTCGCAGTTTACGATGTAGCCGTCTAATCGGATGTCTAAACGCATGTTGCTCTCTCCTCTCGTCCTGATCATCACATTCCTATCATCGGGCATTGTAACATACTTCGAATTAGCTCAATCCATCATCCGCAAAATCTCCTTAAACACCATCGATGGCTGTTTGATGTTAGTCTAAAAATTGGACACGGAGAACAGGGAGATTATAATAAACTTAATTACAATAGGTTCGAGGTGTCCAATCACCTGCCACCCCTTTTTTAACCGTTTCACTGGAATAGATAAAAACAGTGCTGGAGATGGGCGCGGTAGTTTTGCTCGCGCGGGACCCTTGCCGACAAGCACTTTTTCATCTAAAGAAGACTGCCATTCCTCTATTGTCCCTTTTGGGAGAATTCCTTCTTTTTGCAGTTCCTCTGGACTTTTTTCGACGAGCCGCTCAATAAATTGTTCTACTAATCGAGTAGCATTCGGCAAAAACGGCAGTCCGCCAATATTGACTTCATTAATGCTTTTGTATAGCTTATGTTCTTCGTAACCATCCTCATCGTACCAAGGGAATAACACATAGGCGTGCCGCTCTTTCGTACGAACCATTGTGGCGAACAACGAGAGAATCACGATAGCGATGCATCGTGTTATTATCTTCTTCCATTGGTCCTTGAAGTAGATAATTTCGATGATAGCTGCTTCTTTCGACCGCAAAATCAATGCGATATTTTGGCGTCGAAAATGTAATTTCGTGAGTGTTTCTTTTTTGTCTAAATGATAAAATTCAGTGTTGAAAAATATTTAATAGCTACCGTTGTTGATGATTTTTTTGAATAATCGGTCTCAGTTCCTCGATAGAAACATTGACTTTATGTAACATGGCGTGGCAATTAGGACATACGGGCCTTAAATCATCGAAAGGATTTACTCGATATTCTTCATTTATTTCACTTATTGGTTTTATGTGATGGATTTCGATGAATTTTTTACCGATTTCGCCATAAAATTGTTCAAAATCAAATTCACAAACAGAGCATTGGTACCCATATTTTAATAAGCATAACTGTCTTGCTTTAGGATTCCGCTCATATCGATTTACAGCCACCAGCTTTTTGCTGCCTTCGTATAATTCGATATTTTCTAATTCTTGCGGTAAAAGAGTTTCTTGACTTTTATCGTTCAAGTCTACCTTTTCATAGATGCGTATAGCCTCTTTTAATTCAGGCCTCAATTGCCAAATAAACGTGTTTCGATCTTCTTCTCCTAAAAAGGGGATATGCCAATACCTAATAGTGCCGTCTTTTGCTCTTGGAAATTGCACATTTTGAAGCTTGCTTACAATTCTTTTTCCGAGTCTTCCGATTTGAAGGTTTAAGACAGAATGACTCTTTTTATTTAGAAGATTTGCAAGTTGTTTTCCTGTCGCTTTGCAATTCGTTTGATAATAAAGCATCATCATGAGCTCGACATCTTCTTCTTGAAAAATCTCTTTATTTTTTTATAATTCAAGCCATTGGCGAACTGAAATATTAAGAGATTCTTTGTAAATCTTCATCCAATCATCTCTCCTAGTAACTTTTAGCGAGTTCGTATGCTTTTAGTCCTTCATCGCCAGTAAGAACTTCGACTTCTCGTCCGTTCACGTTTGCGTAAAATTTGGTGGCTGTTTTAATCATTGCTCAGCTTAAAAAATAATATCGTAAGATTCATTGCCTTTTAACAGCTGTAAAAAATCTTCCGTCTCCATCACGGTATCGACCGGAACAACGGTACTATCATTATTTCTAACAATGCAGATGACTCTTTTTCGATGCGTACTTTTTCGCAGATAAATAAGTTCTATTTCTCCAATCATTCCCATCCGAAAAGCTCTCGCCAAAAGGACATCTGTACTTAAAAAGCTGATTGGATTGATAGTGGGCACGTTTAACAAGTTATGTTTAGATGAATAATCCATAATTTTTTTCTTTATTTCCACAACCGCAAAATCACTTGTGCTAATGGAAATTTGTTTAATTTTATTTCCATAATGGTGAACAAGCAAGAAAGCCAATGCAAGAATAGAAGTTTCTCCAGCGTTTTTCTTTATTATCCCTTCTTCCTTGCTGTCAAAGCCGTTTTCATAATAATTCCCAATCCATTCATCATCAATATCTACTCTGCCTGATTCCGCTTCTTGAATCTGTTTTTTTAAATATCGATGCGGCTTCGATCCGGGAGAAGAAGCATTGGCAAACACTTTCATGAGTTTCAAGTCATGATAATCTACCAAAGGGAGGTAATCCGTTTCTTCATCCAAATAAAGCAACTGTTGAGGGATAGAAGAAATATATTGACGCCGATGTTCACTTTGTGCAATTTCAGCATACACCCAGCCTGGAACTAAAATAAGGTCGTAATATCCATAGATTTTGTCAACTGGAAAATATTTTTCGTGTTGGGTGCAAAATTGTACATTATTATTGTCAAGTATACAAATCCGCAAATCATGCCCTTTTGTAATAAAACTGTTTAACTCTTTAAAACTATCGCTAACCATCTCATACATGATTCAATCCCTCTAATGTCCGGCGAAATTGGTTGAGAAACTCTTCATGTTCCTTATACATTTCGACTTCTTCATGTTCTGCGCGCTTTTCTTTGATTTTTGTTTCTAATGCTCCTAAGTCGATAATATTGCTCGGCTGAACCAATGATACATCTAGGGCCAACTTGCGGAACATCTTCTCGAATTCTTGCTGGCTGATTCTAATATCAAAGTTCTTTTTTATTTGCTGGCGCAGTTCTTCGTTTTTATATTCTCCTGCTGATTCATATAGTTGGATGAGGATGGCTTTGTAGGGTGCTTTGAAGGTATCGATGCAGTGCATAATTCGTTCAACAAATGGCAAGTGATGGCCCACCTGATAAAAATACTCATACACATCATGACCTAAAAGCATTTGGCTGGCAAAATAATCTGCTTTTCTCTCAGAAAGGTCAAATTCTGTTGAAATTATGTGGGACGAACTTTCTTCAATCCCTTTGATTAAGTGGTAGATTTCATGCCAACAGATAAAATACTGATACACCCTCGGTTGTGCCGTGTTAATGACAAACACTTTCTTACCATTAGGCAATTCCCGGATGGCGCCACCCCAATTTTCGTCAGGTATAGGAACTTGAATAAGATAGTGTTCTTTTAGTATTTGCAGGGCCTGCTTTTCAGGTGAAAGGATGCGGATTTTTTTATATCTTGTCTCCACAACCGTAATAAGTCGTTCAATTTCCTCTTTGATTTCTTTGTTCAGCTTGACCGTCTGATCCAGATTTTCACTAGTAATTCGCATCATTTTCCCATGCCTTTCATTTATAGATAGATGGCGGCAATATCTAATAAGTCATCAAGATCGTTTAAAATCTTTTGAATATGTTCCGGCCTGTTTTCTTCCTGTAAATGATCAGAATATTGCATAGCCGGTCTCTGCCATGATTCAGGAATGATCACAGGAGGATGCAGAAAGTAATCCTCAGGCAAATTGAAAGCTGCCGTAATTTTTTTTAGATGGGTTTGAAATGTAACTGGGCTTGAAATTTCCCCGGCAAGAATTAAATTTAATGTTGGACGAGAAATGTTTGTTAACTTAGAAAAAGATGATTTTGAAAATCCTTTTAACCTAATAAAAGTGGCAATATTCTCGCCAATTTTCTTACGATGTTGAAAGAAGTTCATTTTTCCTCCCTCCTTATGCCGCAGTATCAACTTCTTTTAAAATATACTTGCTGTAATAATTATACCCTAAATATCTTTTTTGTAAAAATAAATTTTACAATTTGTAAAAAAATCAATGCTACTTTAAAATAAAGGACGTTTATGTTCACCTTAACTAATTTTGGTAAAAACCACTTCAAAACATGTCATAAAAACAAAAACAGAAGCCAATACAGCTTCTGTCATTAAACTTCGAGGAGACAGGCATTTGACCAGTGTACTACTTCAGCTCATCATATTTTTTCTTTGAACCAAACGCTTTTTCAATCGGATACTTTTTTTCATTTTTCTCCATTTTATTGATGATTGCTTCTTCTAAATCAATGCCTAATTCATGTGACAATAAAAGTGCGTAAATAACAACATCAGCTAGTTCATCCTTAATATTTTCAAAATTAGCTTGAACTGCTTCTTCGCTTGTTTTCCATTGGAAATTTTCCAGCAATTCCCCCGCCTCTAACGTTAGGGAAATCGCTAAATCTTTTGGAGTATGAAACTGTCTCCAATTACGAGCATCTCGAAATGCGATTATTTTTTGCTGCAAGTCTTTCAAAAAGCTCACCACCAAACTAGATCGCTTACAAATTTTACATAAATTATAGCAAAAAAATGCTATTGGAAGCTATTTTATTCCAATTTTTAAATTAAAAAACTCATCCCTGCTTCATAGGTTAGGAATGAGATTCGGTAATCACTTCTCTCGCTTTAAAAAAAAGATTCATCACTACTTTTTGTGATTTTGGCAAAAAAGAAGAAAACACTTACGAAAACCTGGCAATAATGTTAGCTACCACACAAACATAAGGAGGTTTCGTAAATGCTTTCTATATCACTAGAATTACCAGAATTTGAAGTGATTAAACAACTTTCTTTCTCCAATCAATATTTTGTTTGATATGGAAATGTTTGTGCGATTGCGGCAATGAAGGTTTCAATTCCTCTTAGTAACAGAACAAAAATTCTTATGTTTCAATTCCTCGTAGCTAAGATAAAAACGGCTTTTGATGCCAAAGTCGTATATCGGGACGTAAAGTTTCAATTCCTCGTAGTTAAGATAAAAACTTGAGCCTTTGGGATAGCATATCATCACCCTTTTTGGTTTCAATTCCTCATATCTTGTGAATTGTTGCTAATTTTTAAAACCCTTGAAAATCAAGGGTTTTTCTTTTTCATCTCAGCGTAAATCCGAGTGAATTTTATGCCCTCCAAATAGCTTTTGCCCCCAATTTGTCCCCCGTATCTCAAACAAAAAATAATTTAAAGGCTAGCTTATTGCACCTCTTTTTTTACTTATCTAATCGTGACTAAATTCCCTAATTCCATACTATAATTGTCGAAAAATACGCCAAAAATCTGAAAAGGTTTATAATGGAATCAAAAGTTCTTCGATTTGTCCCTATAGAAAGATCCCCTCCATAATAGTCAGATTAATGGGCTTTCTTTTTTCTGTCTACTATAAGGGGATCATATCAGTACCGTTTGCGCCCTTCTTCATACACAACATTCGTGAGCCGAATTTTACTGATCACTGGCATCGTCCTTCTCCCTTTCAAATCCGTAAATAAATTCAAAAATCCCGCGGTTGTATTCGACTTCCATGAAAAACGTTGAACAATTGTTTTTGCTTTTTCCGTCAACGCGACTTCATGGTTGCCGATATCGACAATAAGACCTTGGTCGATTAAAAAGCGCCGCGCCGTGTCGATGAAGCTTAAACGGCTGATCGTATTGCCGCTTTGCTTTTTCGCTGTTTCTTTAATATCGTCCATCGCATCCCATTTTTCAATAATGAGTCTCCAATTGTACGAAAACTCTTGTTCTAATTGTTTCAATTCGTCCGGGTCGTGCTGTTTCAATTGATCGATACGCTCTTGGACAAGGTGCACCCATTCATCCATGCCTAAAAATTGCCGCGTTGGTTCTTGGCTTTGATACGTATCATAAAAGCTGCCAAACAAGACGAGCACCGTAAAATAAGGCAAGTACAAATCGCCGTTCGTGGCACCTGAGCGAAGATAATGGCGCTTAATCCAGTCGTTGCTGACATGGAACGGCGACAACTTCGTGCGCAGCACGAGAAACATTTGCTCGCTCGTCAAAACGATCAAGCAATCGACTTCGCGGCTGAACATGTCCAATAGCCCGCGTATATCATCGTCGCTTTTATAAAGCTGCACCGCCTGCTCGCCTGCGACGCCATGGCTCGCTAGCACCGTATACAATCGTCTCCTTAGCATTAGATAGAGTAAAATAATTCTTTTTTCTAAAAACAAAAGATCCCCTAGGATTTTTAATAAGAAGGGGATCTTTTAATAATTAAAATTAACATTAATTATTGTCCATTTAGCTTTTTCCAAATTTCTTTATATTCTACTCCAGAGAGCTTTTTATTTGCTGAAATTTTATTCCAATCCTCATCTTTTAGACTATTTATCCAAGCTGTTGCACTTACTGACGACGCTAATTTTATATCATGGGAATTTTTATACATCTGTCCCATCTCTTCCGCAATACTTCTAGGAACATTGGATGAACGCATTAATACTGCTTCACTGGAGTTAACTCCATAATAAATCATTGAAGGTAAATTTTTTATTTGCATTTTTTCTTCCTCAACTAATTTATCAAAATCTATACCCGTCACTGGAAGTTTAATAATGGATGACATCCCCCAAGAAGCAGCATTTACAATTTTTGAATATATTGCTCTACAACATTCTGTAAGAGATTCTTCACTAGTATCGTTAAAATATTTCCTTGATATTTCATCCAATGTTTTTCCAGAAACCCAATCGGAGATTATATCTGCTAAAAATTTACGTTTAGTGCCACCGTTAGTAGCTATTTCCTCTAAGCTCCCTTTAATTTCTGGAATTGTTAACATTACTCCCATTAAATCTTTTAACTTTCCATTACTCGAAAAAAGATTACTTTTATTCCATGTTTCAGAAGTTAATTTCAATTTATTTACAGCACTAATTGTTTTCGCAACTGCTTCAGGAGAAAAACCTGTACTATCAGATAGAGTAGCATAACTTTTTTGAGTATCTAGTTTTTGGGCGTACTCCCTTACTTTTTTAACAAGTATTTTTCGTTTACTTGGATCAATTGAATGAAAACCAAATGTTCTTCTCAAAAACAATTCGGCATTTGCACTAAAGCTATCTAAATCCTTTGTTTGATTATACATGTGAGCAAGATATTGAAGAAACTGAGACCATCTTGAGTCAATGTATAATAAATCCCCTAAATCTTTGTCGTCTCCAAGTTTTTCTAAATCATTTACCATTTCAACTAATCTAGATACTAAATCTTTAGTGGATTGTTTTAAATATAATTTTAGTTCATTAAGTTCTTCTTCTTTTTTAGCTTTTTCATCTCCAATCACTATTCCAACAACACCAAGTGTTCCTTGGTCGGCTCTTCCCGCTCTTCCGACCAAATTCCAAAAATCTTTTGTCGGCATTTTTTTATAAGGATATCTATAAGAAGCCATAATTATTGTTGATACAGGAAAGTTTATACCTTGAGCAATTGTAGTAGTAGCTACTAAAACCCTTAACTTTCCTTTTTCCATTAATTGCTCCATCAAAAATCTAATTTCGTCCGGTATACCTGAATGATGAACACCTATACCCTTATCAAGTAAACGACTTAAAATAAAGTCTTCACCTAACTCTGCCTCAATAAACTTTTTGATCAAAATTAGTTCATCATCCAAATCAATATCATCTAAATGTACTGATAGCTCTTTTGCAACATTCCAACAATACCTTGGTTTTTGGCAGATTAGTAAAATACCTTTCCTATTAATTAACTGCTTTGTTGCAGCTACTGCTAGCTTAGATTTTGTTAAGCTACTTCTAGCTATATCCATAGGCGTTTCACTACTTATATCCAGTTTTTGCTCAATTTGGATTCTTTCTCTATCTGTAAGTAAAGTTTCAAATTTAGTTTTCCATTTTCTACCTTCACCTTCTGGATATATCGCGCCAATTAGACGATCATTTGGTTGCCAAGAGAGCCCGATACTTATATCATTTGGACTATCTGGATCTAACCATGATGCTAATTCTTTACTATTAGGAATAAAAGGAGTTAGTAACAAAAAGTTTGCCTTAGGACAATCATTTTTGATATTTGCCATTAATATTTCATAATTGAGCCCTCTAGTCTCATCCTCTAAATTATGAGCCTCATCGATAACGGCCAATGCAAGTGGTCTTTTTAATTCTTTTTCGATTCCATTTCTAATAAGTAAATTTAGTTTTTCAGTTGTAGTAACTAATACATCAAAATCATCTTTATTTTGATGTATTAGATTTTCTTCGAATAAATCTAAATCTAATGATCCACTTACTTTCTCTACTTTGATTCCAATAGGGCTAAAATCACGTCTTAATCTATTAGTTACTTGATTCACAAGGGCTCTCGTTGGAACAACGTATGCTACCCATCCTTTATCATCCGAAAATTGATTTAATGCCTGAAGAATTCTAAATTCAGCCAATGCAGTCTTACCACTAGAAGTTGGCATATCTACAACAATAGCTTTATGAGCAGGATCTAATAAGCCTTTTTCTAGAATAGCCCGTCGCTGTGGATATAAAAGTTCAAAGATAGGCTTATTTGACTTTGTTATATATTCAACAAATTTAGTTACTCTTGAATTTACTCTCTGAGTAACCATCCAAACTGAGTTAGCAATCATTTGTTGAAGCATACTTTGTAAGAGCTTTATGACGAGACCCATTTCAATATTTGAACTTGCTTCAGCTGCATCTATTGCTTTTTCAAAATGGAAATCTAGTTGTTCCCGAATATTAATTGGATTACCATTAATCATAAATTCGGCTGAAACATCGATTGCTTTAGCAAGATGATAAAGACCTATTAGCTCAAAAGCGCTGCTTCTTGCATATTCAATTTTTTGCTTTTGTAAGTATAAAGATTCAAATTTTTGCTGTTCGTCTCTTAACTCAGTGATAATAGAACTTGCCTGAGTTAAGTCTTTCCAATCGGACTTTCTCACCAAATATAAAAATGCCAAATATATCTTTTTAAATAATCTTAAGTCCCACTCTTCTTCGTTAGAGTCAACATCCCAAACATCCGAATTTTCAAGTAAGAATCTTCTCCCATCCTGCCATCTCTGCCCTAAATATGAATATGCAACTAATTTATATACAAATTTGATTTTATCTACTTCATTTTCAGGCAAAGGCAAAGCCCTTAATAAAATAAAAGCTGATTGACAAATTTCATAAAAAGTTTGCTTCTCTTGCTCAGTTTCTAACTTTTTATTTTGCAATTCTATAATCGCTAATTCTAATATATCTAAAACATTTTGGATTAAAGCGTTATCTTTTTCATTGTTAATGATTGTTGTATTATTTTTACAACTAAAAAAACTATCAGATAAAGACGCTTTAATAAGTCTATAATCAGCAATTTTGATAGATTCTATAAATTCCTGTTCTACCAATGTATTTATTAGCCAATGATTTGGTACTTTCATACTCATAATTAACCACTCCGTCTTAATGCCTTTACCCAGTTATCATTTTCCATTTTATAGCCACTATACACTCCGACCAGCTCTATTATCATTTGCCCTGGAATATTTTTATTTAAAGCTTTTGCCCTTGAATGTAGATCTCTATAGTTTACTTCAGTGTCCCTAACTAATACCCCTACTAGTTTAACTTTTGTTTTTGAACTTTGATAATAATTTTTTAAAGCTATAGTACATTCATCTTTAAAACTTCCGCTCATCAACACAGCTTTTGTCCAAATCCATTTTACTAAATCATCTCTCTTTTCAGCATTATCTCTTAAACTCTCGAGCTGATAAACCATGCCTGTTCTGCCATAGAGTACATTAGGCGGCGAATCGGAATCATTTGATGTTTTAACTTCACCAAATAAGAAACAACTTTCTCCTTCAACTTCACATAACCCCACCAAATCTGCACCTGTATCATTTCCTTTTGGATTTTTAGCATCACGTGAACTATTATAATAAAACTTTGCGTTAAACTTATCTTCAAGTACACATTCCGCTAAATATTCGCCTATTCTCCAATTATTTTCCATTTCCCTGTTTGAAAATATTTCAATAAAATTTTCAGCAGTGAATCCAGTATCCTTTAGTGCTTGTTCAGCTTCTAAAGCTAATCTATTAGTCCACTCTAAATCTTCAAATTTTTCTTTTACCCTTGTTGATATATATTCTTGAAACTTGTTCTCAAGAAATAAAAATCCCCAATAGGATATGGTTTTTTCATCTAAAGGTTTATAATATTCTTGTTTAAAATATTCTTCCGTTACCGTATTTTCCATTTTCATACCCCCTAACTCCACAATTACCAGAAAACTCCTCAAAAAATGTTTATATACTCAGTTCTACTATAAATACTTCCTAAAAATAATCGACTTCTTTCTATAACTAAATTATTCCGAAAAACGTGCTTACACATTTTGTTCAAAAATTCATTATGAGTTTCCAAGGATGATAAAAAGTTTCGTTGATCTGTAATAATGAATTTTATCATTTTATTGGGTCACTCACCGTAAAACCATCTAGTGTGATATAATCCAAATATTTTTACATCACTGGGTTCGTTATTTTAGGATGTTCAATAATGTTGTGGTAATCGCCAGATACTAATTGGCTAGCTAAACTTCTAGCTGTATTAATAACTCATAAGAAAAATAGAAGCACAAATTGACGAAGCTACTATATCAATCTATTGTACGACCTACTATTATTTTGGTAGAACCTTCAAATTTAATTTTACAAAAGTGGATCTAAGTCAAATTTTGGGACACAAAGAAGTTAATTTTTTAATTAAGTGCCTGCCCATATAAGTGTGGTAAGGCAGTGACGCTTGACAAGGAGTCTCTGCGGGCATGATTCTCCTACCAAGAAGGCAGATGTGTAAAACATCGGCATCGCCAAACAAGGCTATCATGCCCGCCACTCCATGTAAAGCGGGTGCACAATCTCAAGATATCGATTAGGCGGTACGCCGAATGTAGTCCTCTACCTCTTGTGGGGTTTTATAGCCAATGCTACTATGAATTCTTTTTCGATTATACCAACCTTCAATGTATTGAAATAAAGCTAATGTAGCTTACTGGTAATCCATATATTTGACGTTTTGTATTTCTTCTTTCTTCAAAATGGCATAAAAAGATTCCATGCACACATTATCATATAGGCAACCTTTGCGGCTGAATGACTGTTTCATGCCTTTGGATTGAACATACTTAGTAAATTCTTCACTTGTATATTGAGAACCTAGGTCAGTAAATGATAAGCCCTCTTTCCGGAGTTTGAGTGTCATACGCGTTTGCTAAAGCTTGAATCACCAGATCCGTTGTCATCGTCCGCGAAAAGGAATAACCAATAACCTTTTTAGAATGCAAATCCAGTACAGAAGCTAAATAACACCAACCGTCTTTCACTGTATGGATATAAGTAATATCTGATACTCATTTTTCATTAATGGAATTTGTCGAAAAATCCTGTTCTAATAGATTTTCTCGTTCTTTCACTCTTTGATTACTTGAATATGGACGGTATTTTTTCGAAATGATCGAACGAATTCCAGCTTTTTTCATCAAACGCTAGACTCTTTTTAGGCTCACCAAATAGCCTTTTTTTTGAAGAGTGATATGGATTTTTGGAGCACCATAGCGTTGTTTGCTTTCTGTATGAATTCTATGATTTTGTCGGTTCATTCCTTGTTTTCCCGGTTACGATTCGACTCAACCTGTTGAAGCGATTGATAGTACGTACTTCTAGGTATTTCGAACTCTTTGCAAAGCGTTTTAATGGAATACTGGTCTTTATGTTGATCAATCACAGAAACGAGCTCGTCTTGACTTACTTTTTCGCGAATATGGCCATAGCCTTTTTTAAAATGTCGTTTTCCTCCTGAAGACGACGGATTTCTTTTTGCAGCTTGACAACATCATCCGGAGTGACAGATGTTCCATCTTCCAAATCGATAGGGGATTATTGTTTAATCCATCTGTAGATTGATACATCTGATACGCCATATTCGCTGCATAAATCTTTCACAGAGCTGCCAGTGTTGTAAAGATCAACAACCATTTTTTTGAAGTCTTCATTAAATTTTTTTCCAGTACTATGGTTACCCATAAGGACACATCCTTTCATTTTTTATTATGGTCAGTTATATGAAAATTTAACTTAGATGTGTCCATGGAATTATACTAGCATCAGTTCGAAACAAAATCATGTCTAGCAAATAAGTTAGTGAGATAATTTTGTGAAAATCTTAATATATCACCTCGTGATTCTTTAATATCGATAATCTCTTTTATTAACTTTGGTTTTAATTTTTTCTTTATTTTCAAACCATCAACACCTACTATTTCTAGTTAGACATTTATTTGAGAAACAAAGGTCTATAACCCGATCCATATTACTGTTCGTTGATATATTCTATACAACTTTCACAAAGTCCTTCTGCTGGTTGATCTAAAACAGCTTCACATCTTAAACATATCCTTACAGGATTTACATGACCACAATAAAGGCATGTTCCTAATCCATACTGGTTGTCTTCTGACAAATTAACCGTATACTCATTACATTTTTCACAGGGATAAGATGCTAAATCATCGTCGGGAACTTCCGGCATTTTGTTTTCCAGTAAGTTATTAATAAGAGCTTCTAATTCCTCTAAAGCTGAAATATCCATTTCTTCATTTGTTTTAGGCATGTACGACGCTTGTTCTTCGTCAAATTCTGCTTCACCATTCGTGTAGCTAATTACAAAACTTTCTTGATGAACATCATTGTAAAACACTAAAAAATAGACATGACTCGTACTGCCTTCCGATTCATCGATATGGGGTTCTACATCAACCTTTATACTATTTTTACTGATATTGTGAACGATTTGAAACACCTCTTCATAACTGCTCAGCAGAGGTTCATTATAGGTGACCTCAATGTCACTTCTGTAATAAATACCTTGTTCAATACGTTCAAAAATGGTGGTGATATGTTCTCGTAACAATTGGATGATTTCCTCTGCATCCCGAATTTTTACTCCTGCTTCCTCTTCAATGAGTTCCTTAAAATCCGTCTTCCTTTGATAGGTGTCAGCAAATTCCATCGCTTCTAATTCTTCCAGATAGTTTGCTACTTCCTCTTCTAAATGCTTGGAAAACTTATCTTCTGCTTCCGTTATAATAGATAATAGATCACTCATGCTTTTTTTAAATTTTTTATACAATTTAAAATCAATCAGCTTGTTATGGGCTACATGATTTCTGTCAGTGCTAAAATTTGTCCATTTTCCTTGAAACTCTCTCAGCGTACAAGAAAACCATGGTGAAAAGTAATCTTCCCAAAAATCTATATCCACTTCCATTTGTTCCTTTAACACTTTGGTTAAGTCCTTTTGATGTAGTTCAAATGATTTTGGATCGTTCATTAGATTATTCATAATATACTGAAACTGATTAAGTTGTTGTCTGGGTGTTTTTTGCAAGCAAAAAGTGCAGAAAAATGCAGCGAAATTTTCATAGGCTTGCAGAAATTTTTACATTAATTACCACATTATGTTTTTATAGAAGAAAGGGCATTTTTCAATCGGTAACTTTCCCCTGTGAATGCTATGACATGTGCATGATGCACTAGTCTGTCCACTAGTGCAGAGGTTAGTCGGTTATCCCCAAAAACACGATTCCATTGACCAAATTGTTTCTTTATCACTTCAACTTTATTTTTTGCATTGATATATTCATAAAAAAGCGATTCATTTTCATCATTCAGGAAACGTAAAAGTCTTAAATCTTGTCTCCCTCTTGATTTAATTCGATATAAATTTTTATTGGTTTGTTCACTTAATCTTTTAGGATCATATACCCCGTTTATTACTTCTTCTAAAAAAGAAATCACCTTATGAAATTGTTCAGTTGGTAAATCTTCGGTAGTAAATTCTTTTAATTGAATGGCAACTGCATTCTCCTTGACTGTTTTCGTGACAAATGGAAGCTGATGAAAAAAGGCCATCAAAAAAGAAGATTTTTCTTTTGTTTTTAGAAAATCATTTGAATTGGCCGTCCGTAGCTCTATAAATTCATTCCAGCCTGTTCTTATAAAGTCAAAGGAAATATATTCCCAAGGCTGATCCAGTCCTCCATTTTCAAACTTCTCTCTCGATTTTTCTGTCTCGACATACAATACAACCCATTCGAATCTATTTTTGTTATCCAAATTTGTTCATTAGAGCTTAATGTGTAAATACAATCTACCTGTTTTGCAAGTTCAATTAGTAGTTTCTCTAGCATCTTTCCCATCACAAATCCAAATTTTTCTTTATTTATATTATCAAATTTTTTCGAAATAAAAAAACACATGCCTGAGTTGGAATGCATGTGTTGAAATGAAAAGGGAACAAATTTTCTAATTTAAGCCCTTCAAATTAATTTAGCCTATTTTTGAGTTAAAGGAAATTCTCATTTAAACAATTATTTTAATTTCAAATAAGTCGGTAGATATCTTACCTTTCAGCAAATAAATAAACGCCCATCCATTCGGATAGACGCTTTTTTGACAGACTTTGACTACCTCAGCAAAATTGTTCACACTACAATCAAATCATGTTCGAAGCAAAATTGTGGATCAAGGGTTGGATGTTATTGGAATGGTGAAGGATACAAAACAAAGATATCAAGTGAACGGTGAATGGGTAGCCTAAAAAAACTATACCAAACAGCTAAACCATCACAACATCAAAAGGGTATTTTGCGCTCTATTCACACAACGATGGTAAATGGCGTTCCTGTTAAAGTGGTATTTGTCCGTAATCGTAATAAAAAGAGACAGTGGCTAGCTATTTTGAGTACAGACTGTACTTTATCGGATCAAGAATTCATTCGTATTTATGGGATACGTTGGGATATTGAAGTATTCTTCAGAAAAGTCAAATCATTATTGAATCTCCAAAAAGAGTTCCAAGGAAGATCTTATGATTCCATGATCAGCCATACCACTATTGTGTTTACAAGGTACATTATTTTGTCTTTGTCTTGGCAAAACCGAGTAAGTACAGATTATCGAACATTAGGCGGCATTTTTTATGAACTTTGTGATGAAATCGATGAACTAGATTGGGCCTTTGCACTTCACTACTCATTGAAATTCTTGAAGATGCACTTCAAAATGTAAATCAACAGATTAAAAAATTAATCGAAAGTCAATTACGTAAATGGATTGCAGTTTTGCCTAATTATATCAAGGCCAAAATTGTGCTGCGAAAGTTGAGTTAAGGTATAATAAAAACAAGTAAGCGCTTAATCACAAAATTACAAATTGAATTTATAATTTGGAGATATTTATGAAAAGGATAAATTGGGGTATACTAAGTGTTGCAAATATTGTCTTTACAGAAATAATTCCTACACTGCAGCGTTAGATCGTGCATTTGTATCAGCAGTGGCTTCAAGGAGTAAAAAAGAGCTAAGCGCTTTAACACACCTAAAATTTATGAAAAATAATGATGATCTTTTAAACGACACAACAATTGATACAGTATATATTCCACCTCCTAATTCATTGCATAAAAAATGGACAGTAAAAGCAATGGAAGCAGGAAAGCATGTACTACTTGAAAAGCTAGCTGCCTTAACTGAAGAGAAAATGATTGAAATTAAAAGAGCTTCTGAAGCTAATAACGTTATTTTTGATGGAAGCGTTTATGTATCAATTTCATAGTCAATATAAAAGGGTTAAAGAATTGTTCGAATCTGATTTTATTGGTAATCACCATCATATTAAGGTGCATTTTTCATGGTTACTTAATGATCCGAATAATATTCGGCTACACCAAGAGTTCGGTGGTGCCATGTGGGATGTAGGGTGTTACGGGGCATTCATACACTTACTCAATTAATAGGCATGAAACTAGTAAAAGTGTCTATGAGCGGGAAAATTCATCCTGAATATACAGCTGATACCTCACCTATTTGTATCTTAATTGACGATGAATATCGAACAGGGGAAGTATTTGCTTCAAATAGATCTTCCCTTTATAATCGTTATGAAATCATCAGACCGAAAGAATCAATCTTTGTAGATTCTTCATTTCGCTCTAATGTTTCAACAGACGGTAGTGAAAAGTCATCGTAAAAGGAAATTCATTTGAAATGGCGAGTTATTTGCAAAGAAGCTATCAATCATTATACAATGGATCCTCCTTTATCGAAATTTAACTCAAAAATCTAGAGGAAACTATTTCCATAAGTGAAGTAGTTCCTATTTCTTGTATCGTTCAAACAATATCCTGAAAAATAGGGGAGAGAAATAAGGTTGAAAGTGACCATTTATGACGTGGCAAGAGAAGCGAATGTTTCAATCGCAACCGTATCTAAGGTGATTAATAATAACGGACGGATTAGTGAAAAGACAAGAAGAAAAGTCCGTGAAGTGATGGAAAGACTTAACTATCATCCGAATATGATGGCATCAGCTCTGATGGGAAAGCAAACAAAGACAATCGGACTACTTATTCCCGATTTAGCGAATCCATTTTTTTCAGAGTTAGCAAGAAGTATTGAAGATCGGGGACACGAACTTGGTTATAACCTCGTCATATGTAGCACGGATTATCAAATTGATAAGGAGAATAAATACCTTAGTCTTCTGAAACAAAAAGGTATAGACGGCTTTATCTTAGCTTCCGGATTTGAAAATTTAGATAAAGTGGAAGAACTTATGCAAGAAGATATTCCTGTAGCGAGTGTTGCTCGTGATTTTCCGATGTTTTCTATCAATACGGTAGCAATTGATGATTTCATGGGAGGATACCTCGCGGCTTCACACTTAATTAAGCTAGGTCATAAAAATATCGGTATCATCGCTCTTGATGTATGGAGTAACAGAGAACGGCTCCGTGGTTTTAAACAGGCATTGGAGGAAAATAATTTGGAGTTCACACCTGACTTCGAATTTATTCAAAAAACCAATAATCTTTTAGAAGCAAGTAAATTTATGACTCATAAATATTTAAGTGGTAGCAAACCTCCAACAGCTATTTTTGCTTGTAATGATTTATTGGCGGCGGGAGTAATCCAAGCAGCGAAAGAAATGGGAATGAACGTACCAGAGCAACTTTCTGTTGTCGGATTTGACAATACTATTATTGCAACAATCGTTGAACCGACATTAACAACCATTGCTCAACCAATTCAAAGCATGGGAAAAGAAGTAATGGATTTAATGGTTTCAATGATCGAAGGAGAAATAAAAGAAAAGAGGCGCATTACTCTTCTTCCAACGCTTGTAGAGCGAAAATCTACAGTAAAATTGAAGTCAAGCACATAGCTCTTATATTTCAGGCGTGTTGATTAACCAATAAAATCCAGTGACAGATACAAAAAAGAGCACCTTTCCTCTAGAATATAAGTATCACCAAGGAAAGAGGTGCTATTCATGAAAATAAATACCACACTTCCGAATCTATTGTAAAAAATTGTTTCAGAAGAGGAATTGCAAACCACATCGAAATCGAAGTGTTCGGCTATAAATATACTGCCCGAGTCTCTGATGTTCGTACGCTGATTCACTACTTTGTGACTGCTTCTATGAACGAATGGGAAGGATTTCAACCATGGATCCGCTGTAGCAGCGACTTATGTATTGCCGTAAGTTTCCTCTACCTTTTCGAAAAAAGTCAGTGATGTTTGCTATGACATCATAAAACGACTCTTCAATCTCATTGTATCCAAATGCTATCGAAAAACATGTCGTGCTCTCCAGTTTCCACGTCTATTGCTAGTGATGAATTCGACCACCATAACGATAGGAAAATCTCGCCTTCCTTGGGCCATATATCACAGGGAGTGCTCTGGTGTCAAGCGTCATGTCGCTGATTCCCCTGAACTGGAAATGCCGCTCGAAACGGTGGAAACGATCGTCCCTTCGTCATGATGCTCCTGTCGGAAAAACATTAGCGCACAAACGACATATTCTTGTTGAAGACCGTGCGTATTTCAAAATCGAACGCATCGACCATTTGCTGAAAACGGACAAGATTTTGTGATTCGCATCAAAGAAAATGGAACTGCATCAATGTCGCAGTTTGAGACGTTTAGAAAACAGCCATCATCATGATTCGAGACGTCATATGCTAATTAGGAACACCACAATGCCGTTCGAAGAAACGTCATCGCATCGTAATCTTTCGCGATGACCTAGGACATGAAATTCATGTCGCAGACTGTAGACAAAATAGGGTTCAGACGCTGAGTCTGAACCCTATTTTGATTAAGAGCCTAAATGTGAATGAAGAGCCTGGAGTTGCCCTCCATAGCCATGTAGCTAGTTTTTTCAAATTCATGGCAACACAAACAAGCATCTCCTGCATTGAAACTTTTTCTAGACCTCGATAAACTGTCCAACGCAGAACATTCTTCTCTTTCATATCCGCAAACACTCGTTCAATCGTTTCTTTTCTTCAAGCGTAGATTTTTTTGTTTTCTTCGGCATGTCTTAAATGTTCAGCTTCTTCATTGATGTTAGACTAAAAAGTAGACACAGTTTATTATAGTAATATTCTTTATCTAGCTAGTATTATGTTTGTATTCAAGAAAAATAGTCGGCTGGCATATAGACTTTTCCATGAAAAAGGAGCTAGTGTTGAGTGCTTTAAAGCAAGCCTATCAGCGTCAACACACAGGGTTCTATCCTCCATCATTCTGATTGAGGGAGTCAATATGCTTCAAATGACTTTCAAGCTAAGCTAATGGAATACGGAATGAAATGTAGCATGAGCCGAAAAGGAAATTGTTATGACAACGCTTGTATTGAATCATTTCATGGGATAATAAAAAAAACTAATCTATCAGACTCGTTATAAAACAAGGGAAGAAGCAAAAAAGAGCATATTTGAGTATGTAGAAATATTTTACAACAATAAACGTATTCACTCCGCAACAGAGTGTTTTTCGCCATCTGAATACGAACGTATGTACGGAAAAAAGAAGCTTAATGAGCATATTAATAGAATAGTTAGACCCGAAAATTTACCTTTAAAAATAATTAGGACAACGTCGTAATTATTTTTAAAAGGTCACCAAGCGATAGCGCGGTAGCTGCGAAAAAAAAATTTATAAATTTTTGTGTCTACTTTATTGACCTAATATCAAGAGACCGCTTCATAAAGCGATAGCGTCGACCATGACTACTTTAGGAGAGCGACGCGTAAATCGTTTAAGAGCTGATGACGAAAGTCAGATTCTACTCTACAAAAATAGAACTCTTTCTTATAATTTAATTTTATCAAACCTGCAATGTTATCGCTAAATATCTCACCAAATGGATTTAAAATGCATTTTCCATCAATCCATTTGGTGAGATGGGATTTTTGACACAAAAATTTTACATACAATTAGTCTTCTAGATTTACAACAACTGTTACTGTTTCCACAAGATCCTGAATTGCATATGACGGTCCTTCTTTACCATTTCCACTTTCTTTTACACCACCGTAAGGCATTTGGTCTACCCGGTAACAGCAGGTATCATTAATAATTACACCACCCACCTCTAGTAAGTAAGGAATTTTATAGGACAAATTCAAATCAGATGTGTAAATGCCAGCTTGTAACCCGTATTTCGAATCATTAACAAGTTCAATAGCTTCTTCGATTGTTCTATATGCTGACACTGTAACAACTGGCGCAAATACTTCTTCATCCAATACTTTCATTCCTTTTCTTACATTAGTAATAACAGTTGGATGAAAAATATTCCCTTCTCTTGTGCCACCGATTAAAATTTCAGCTCCACCTTCTTTTGCCTCTCTCACCCACTGCTCAATACGCTTCGCTTCGCTTTCATTAATCATTGGCCCAACGACTGTATCAGGATCTAACGGATCTCCTACTTTTAAAAGAGAAACTTCTTTTAAAAACTTCTCAAGAAACTTTTCTTGAATCGATTCTTGGACAAAAATGCGCTGAACTGAAATACAAATCTGTCCAGCATGAGAAAATGACATTTTGGCAAGTCTCATTGCTGCTTTTCCAACATTGGCATCGCTATGAACAATAGTAGCAGAGTTTGAACCAAGTTCTAATGTAGCTTTTCTTAAGCCAATCGTTTTTCGAATATGCTTACCAACAGCCGGTGAACCTGTAAACGTATAGTGGGCAATCCTCTCATCGCGAAGAAGCTGTTCACCAACTGTACTACCGCTTCCAACAACGCATTGCACGTAACCATTCGGTACCCCTGCTTTTTCTAACAGTTTACATAGTTTAATTGCAGTTGTAGCAGTATCAGATGCCGGTTTAATAATCACTGGGTTTCCAGCTGCGAGTGCAGGAGCAACTTTATGCACGACAAGATTTAACGGAAAGTTAAATGGCGTAATAGCCGCTACTACTCCAACAGGTTTTTTCACTGTATACATGAAACGGCCTGGAACATTATAATTAGGAATAATTTCTCCAACGAGCTTTTTTGTTTCATCTGCCGCTATCTTTAATGTGGATATTGACCGATTGACTTCAACTTTTGCGTCTGTAATTGGTTTGCCGCCTTCCTGTGCAATAATCTTTGCAAATTCTTCACTACTCTCAAGTAAAAGCTCAGCTGTACGCATTAGTACTGTATATCGATGCTCTGGTAAAAATAATGTATTTTTATGAGCGTACACTGCGGCTTCAACAGCTTGATCTACTAATCTCTCATCTGCTACACAAACTTCAGAAAAAAGTTCTCCTGTGTATTTATTATATATCTTATGTGTAGTATCTGTTTCTATCCATTTGCCATTAATAAAGAGTTTTTCTTTGACAATGTTCCTCCGCATGTTTTCATCTCCCACCTTTTAAAAAATATTATATTAAATGGAAGTTTAGGAATTTCTAAACTTCCATTTTCAATTTCTAGTATTAAGTTGCAATAAAGAGTTTCACACCCTTCCCATATCATCTACAACCGCATTGTTTATAGACCAAAATATAACGTGACTGCTGAATGGATTAGTTGAAAAACAAAAATTCAACTTATATATTTACTTTCTCTTCAGTGCTTTTTTTACAGCTTCAGCAACATATTTAACAGAAATTTCGTATTTCTCTAATAATTCTTCGTTTGGAGCTGACTCAGCGTTCCGATCTTTTACTCCTACACGAAGCATTGGAACTGGCTTTTCTTCAACAAGCACTTCCGCTACAGCACTTCCAAGACCACCGTAAATGCTATGTTCTTCAGCTGTTACTATCACTCCTGTAGTCTCCGCTGCTCTAATAATTGCTTTTTTATCAAGTGGCTTAATTGTTGGCATATGGATGACAGCCACTGAAATCCCTTCTTCCTCCAGCTTTTCAGCTGCCTCAAGCGAACGACTCGTTTGTGTACCTGTTGAAATAATTGTAATATCTTTTCCTTCTTTTAATGTAACTGCCTTTCCAAGTTCAAAATTGTAATCCTGTGAGAAAATAACTGGATAAGGATCACGTGCAAGACGCATGTATACAGGACCTTTGTATTTGTGGGCAAACTCCATCATCTTCTTTACTTCCACACTATCTGCTGGAGCGAGCACAACCATATTTGCAAGCGAGCGAAAAATGGCAATGTCTTCCAATGCCTGATGTGTTTTCCCTGTCAATCCTGTCAATAGACCACTGTAGGCACCAACCATTTTGACATTTAAACTTGGTTGAGCAATCTGAACTTGAATTTGATCAATTGCCCGTTTAGAAAGAAACGCTGCAAATGTAGTAGCCCATGGCTGTAATCCCGTTGTTGCAAGCCCTGCTGCAACGCTCATCATATTTTGTTCAGCAATACCCATCTGTAAAAATTTTTTTGGATTTTTCATAGCCACTGTATCTACTTTCGTAGAGTTAGCCAAATCCCCATCAAGGACGTAAACAGTTTCATCTTCTATTGACAATTGTAACAATATTTCACCGAACACATCTCTCATTGAAACTTTTTCTGTAGATAATACTCTTTTCATTTCTTAAACCCCATTTCTATTTCTTGAATTGCATCGTTAAATTCTTTACCTGTCAGAACACGTGAATGCCATAAATACTGATTTTCCATAAAGGATACACCTTTTCCTTTTATTGTATTTGAAATAATAATGGTTGGTTTGTCATTTATTTTACGAGCTTCCTTAAAAGCTTTGCTAATTTGTACATGGTCATGCCCATCAATACTAATCACATGCCATCCGAAAGCTTCCCAGCGCTTTTCAGGTTCAAACACAGGTATTTCTCTCCCTCCTCCTTCAGCATTCCAGCCAAACTGCTGCAATTTGTTATAGTCAAGAATACATACAAGATTGTCCAGTTTGTATTTAGATGCCACATCTGCGGCTTCCCATACTTGACCTTCCTGTGATTCTCCATCACCAATCATACAGTAAGTAACGAAGTCTTTCTTCTGAAGTTTCGCTCCAAGTGCCATTCCAACTGCTGCTGAAATTCCTTGACCAAGAGAACCAGTTGACATATCAATACCTGGTAAAGCATTCATATCAGGGTGTGCCTGCAATCGAGAATTAAGAGCATCAAATGTTTTTAATTCTTCTATCGGAAAGTATCCTCTCATTGCTAACACAGTATAAAGTCCAACTGCTGCATGTCCTTTTGATAGAACAAAACGATCACGATCTTCTGCTTTCGGATTTTGTGGATCAATGTTCATTTCATTAAAATACAGATTAACCAAGACATCAACCGCTGACAATGGCCCTCCAATGTGACCAGCACCTGCATGGAATACTGTTTCAATGATAAGGCGTCGTGCTTCAATTGACTTTTCCTTCAAATAAGCCAAGTTTTCTTTAGAAAGTGTTTGATTCACTTTATATTCCTCCTTAAACTTGCTTTTAATAAATAGGTTAAGCGCTTTACCTTATACCTGAAAAAAATAAGATAAAGCAGTAAGTCTATGCCATCTTTTTAAATTTTTATATATTCTATTTTTACGGGCTTACCTGTTTTTAGAGACTCCTGTGCAGCTCTAGCAATTAATTCTGCTTGTAAACCGTCATTTCCGGTACAACAGAGTGGTTTATTGTGTAAAATAGAGTCAATAAATGCATATGTTTCCCGAATATAGGCCTCTTTATAACGCTCCAAGAAAAAGTACTTTAACTTATCTTTATATACCCCTTCCTCTGTGCTTATCTCGACGTTGGTCAGATGGTCATTTTCCGCCATAATGCTACCTTTCGATCCAAACACCTCAACACGCTGATCATATCCATATACAGCCTTACGACTGTTATCAATCACTCCGATTGCCCCGTTTGCAAACTTCAAAGTAATCACAGCAGTATCAATATCTTCCGCATCGCCGATAGCTGGATCAATTAAATTAGCTCCTTGAACATATACTTCTGTCACTTCACTTCCCGTCACATAACGAGCCATATCGAAATCGTGGATTGACATATCAAAGAACAAACCTCCTGAACTTTTAATATACTCTATTGGAGGAGGTTCAGGATCGCGGGATGTGATTTTTACAATATGCACTTCTCCGATAAGCCCGTTTTTTACTACTTCTTGAATTTTTACAAAATTACGATCAAAACGACGGTTAAAGCCGACCTGTAGCTTTACGCCTGCTTTTTCCACAGCTTCTAGAGCAGCTTTCGTTTCCTGAATCGAAAAGCTGATTGGCTTTTCACAAAAAATGTGTTTACCCACTTCTGCAGCTCTTTGAATAATCGGTACATGTGTATCAGTCGGTGAACAAATAAAAATAGCATCAATTTCATCATCATTTAAAATATCTTCATAATTCGTTGCCACATTTTCAACACCAATTTGACATGCCCAATCTTTTACACTATCGACAAAAAGATCAGAGATTGTTTTAATTCTCACTTGTGGTATATGAATAATATTTTCAGCATGTAGACGTCCAATTCTTCCAGCTCCAATAATTCCAATTGTTAACTTTTTCAAATAATTTCACCTACCCTTGGTTAAGCGCTTTCCTTAATTTCTTATTATAATACAAATCCTTGACTTTTTAAAGCTTTTTATTGTACTTTTTCACTTTAATATTTAAGATGGTGTTGTAAAATTAAAGTGAAAACTAAAATTTATGCATAAGTATACAAAGTTACATATGCAACAAATATCAATTAAATCCATACGATCGTGATGGTTCCAGACTATTACTATCCGGTTGATTAAAGACCCGTTCGATGATGCTTCGAAAGCTGAATAACCACTTCCCAAATTTTGATCAGTAATGGGCAAGGGTGATCTTCATGTCACATAAGAGGTTCCAAAGAAAGTTGATCGATGTATCGAAATAATACATCTAAAATAGGATCCATTTCTCCAGTTAGTGCATATTCGATCATAGAATTGGAAATCATGATAGCATCCACCCCTTGGGTGTTTATCTTTTGGTCGCTGTATATGATTTCCAAAGCGGTGTTTTTTATATGTGCATTTATGCATCCATTATGCGTTTTACAACACGATAATTTAATACAAAATCCTATGCTTTCTTTTTACTGTATATATCAAACCATACTGCAAAAATCAAAATTGAGCCCTTCACAATATATTGCCAAAAAGCATCCATATCAAGCAGGCTCATTCCGTTATCTAAGCTTGCCATGATTAAAGCACCTAAAATTGCACCATATACTTTTCCTTTCCCCCCCATTAAACTTGTTCCACCAATAACAGCCGCTGCAATGGCATCTAATTCCATCATTGTTCCCGCTGCAGGAGAACCAGCGTTTAACCTCGCAGACAAAATGATTCCCGCAATAGCAGCCATTAGTCCATTTAAAGCAAAAACAATCAAAACAATTTTCTTTACTGAGATACCCGAAAAAATAGCAGCTTGTAAGTTCCCGCCTATTGCATATACACTTCTTCCGAATGTTGTTTTATCCGCTAAGAAAGTCAATACAATTACTAAAATCAACATAATGAAAACAGGTACGGGCATGCCTTTATAGGCAACCATAATGTAAACAAAGCCTAAAATCAAAAGACTATAAACCAAAGGTTTAACATAATAAGAGCTTGGTTCCTGTTTTAGATTATATTTAATTCCACTTTTTCTTTTGCGATAAGCTAGGAAGAACATAGATAAAATCACTAGTCCAGCAAAGCTAAATAAGGTTACGTTTGTAATATAAGCCTGACCAAAAACTTTATAACTTTCTCTCATAGGAGCAATAGTGACTCCCTTTGTAATCCCTAATAATATTCCTTTAAGAACCATCATTCCACCTAACGTAACAATAAAGGCAGGTACATTTAAATAGGCAGTTATAAAACCTTGAATAGCTCCTATTGCCAACCCGATTAAGAGGACAGTAATAATAGTTAGTCCAGTGCCCCACCCCTTCCAAACCATTAATGCTGCAGCAATTCCTCCTATTAAACCTACTAGTGAACCCACAGACAAATCTATGTGGCCAGTCACAATGACCAAGACCATTCCTGCTCCTAAAATAGCAACAACAGCCATTTGCATAGTTAAATTAGATATATTGCGTGCTGAAAGAAATATCCCGTCAGTTAATATAGCAAACATGGCCCATATAAGTATTAGACCAATGATCATGGCATATGCTCTTACATTAGTAGAAAAAAAGTTTTTTGGATTAAAATTCTTTTTATTGTTGTTCACTTCATTGAGCTCTAAACTTTTATTGAGTTTTCCTTCCATACTTTTAGACCCCTCCTGTAGCATAATACATTATTTTTTCTTGGGTTGCTTCTTGAATAGGGAGATCAGCCCTCAATTTACCTTCATAAATAACTAAAACTCGATCACTAATCCCCAGAACTTCTTCAAGCTCAGAAGAAATTATAATTACTGTAACACCCTCATCCACTAGCTGATTAATAAGTTCATATATTTCAAATTTAGCACCAATATCAATTCCACGAGTAGGCTCATCTAAAATAAGGACTTTTGGTTTTGTTAATAGCCACTTTCCCAGTACAACTTTTTGCTGATTTCCACCACTAAGGTTATTTACAGCTTCTTCAATATTAGATGTTTTTATATTTAAATCACGAACATAACGAAGAGTGTACGAATTTTCCTCATCTTCTTTAATAATAAAATTGAAAAAATTTCTTAAACTAGCCATTGAAATATTTTCTTTGACAGTCATATTTAAAACAAGTCCGGTTCCTTTTCTATCTTCCGGAACAAGAGCGATTCCATTTTGGATGGCATCTATTGGTTGGCGAATATTTATTTTTTTTTCATCTATATAAAACTCTCCTTCCCTTTTTCCAGGGAAAACTCCAAAAATTGCGGAAACCATCTCTGTCCTGCCTGCTCCCATTAAACCGGCTATACCCAATATTTCTCCCTTATAAGCCCTAAAACTAATATTATCAATAACTTTTCTTGATTGAATTTCAGGATCGTAAACAGTCAAGTTCTTTACTTCAAAACTACAATCCTTTCTCTCCCTCTTTTTACGTGGATATAGTTTATCGAGCTTCCTCCCCACCATCATATAAATAAGTTCACTCTTGGTAATTTCATTAATATCCTTTGAACCAATGTATTGCCCATCTCGTATAGCGGAAACAGTATCAGCGATACTTAGGACTTCATCAAGCTTATGGGAAATATAAATAGATGTAACTCCTTTTGCTTTCAAACGACAAAGGATATTTAACAAAGTATTGCTTTCTTTTTCAGTCAATGCTGAAGTAGGCTCATCAAGTATAAGAATTTTCGCATTCTTGGATAGCGCCTTAGCAATCTCTACTAACTGCTGTTGCCCTATACCAAGATTTTTTACTAATTCTCTGGGATCAATATCTAATCCAAGCTCATTTAAAAGATTTTTAGTTTTAATATACATTTCGTCCTCTTTAATAACACCTGCAATATTCGGCTCGTTTCCTAAAAAAATATTCTCTTGAACAGTTAATTCACCTACTAGTGCAAGTTCTTGATGAATACAGACGATTCCGTTATTTTCCGCGTCACGGATATTACGAAATTGTACCTCTTTTCCATCAAGATAAATTTTTCCCTCATACGTTCCATATGGATAAACGCCGCTGAGAATCTTTATTAGTGTTGATTTCCCAGCTCCATTCTCTCCACACAGTGCATGTATTTCTCCAAATTTAACTCTAAGATTGATATTATCTAATGCTTTTACTCCAGGAAATTTTTTGCAAATATTCTTTAACTCTAATATATACAATCCCATGATCCCACCTTCTTTCCATCACGTTTGTTTTTGGACAAAGGGGATATCTACCAGATAGATACCCCTTTTCATATCATTATTGTTTTGGCCACTCATTCTTCGGGATGTTTTTATAAACATCTTCAATTTTATGGAATCCATCCTTGATTACCGTATCAACTACATTTTCTTTCGTAACGTTGACAACATCAACTACTACACTAGGTACATCCTTAGTTCCATTGTTAACTTTACCGTTTACCATGCTATTCACTTTTTCCTTCTCTCCTTTAGCCAAAGCATATGCCAATTCCATAGCTTTTCGATTCAAAACTTTTATTGGTTTGTAAATTGTCATCGTTTGTTTACCTTCTACAATTCTTTGAACTGCTGCTAAATCAGCGTCTTGTCCTGAAACTCCGACCTTTCCAGCTAATCCTTGAGCTTCTAATGCTTGTACTGCTCCTCCAGCTGTATTATCGTTTGAAGCAAGAACTGCTACTACATTGTTATTTGCTGCAGTAAGCCCATTTTCGGTATGTTTTAATGCTTCTTCAGGACTCCACCCTTTACACCACTGTTGTGTAACGATCTTAATATCCCCTTTCTGAATTAGAGGTTTTAATACCTTCTCTTGCCCTTCTTTAAGTAGATACGCATTAAAATCCTCCGGCCCACCTAAAAGCCAAATATAATTCCCTTTCGGATACTTTTGTACAAGCCCTTGAGCTTGCAACTCTCCTACTTTTACCGTATCAAATGTAACATAGTAATCTAAATCACCGTTTCGAACCAGTCGGTCATATGCAATCACTGGAACCCCCGCTCTATGTGCTATATCTACGACAGCTCCAGCCGATTCTGAATCCTGCGCAGATATAATCAAAACATCAATTCCTTGTGTAACCATATTTTCCACTTGCTTAACCTGCTTAGATGCATCTTCCTCTGCAGACTGAACTACTAGTTCAAAATTATGTTCTTTTGCGAATTTCTTTGCCATTTCAATTTCCCGCTGCCATCTTTCTTCCTTAATTGTTCCGAGTGAAAATCCAACCACTATTTTATTATCATTACTTGTTTTCCCTCCTTGAGTACTCTCTTGCTGGACACATCCAATTAAAAGAACAGCAATAACCAGCAACATAACTGATAGATTTATCATCTTTTTTTTCATAAGCCTCTTCCCCCATTTCCCTTTATAAGGTTGTAATTTGATTTATCCATTTGAATACAAAACTTGTGTCTTTAAAATAGAAATATCTCTCCTTAATAACTCTATTGGATCATCTCCTTCTAAAGATAAAGGTCTTAGATCATAGTAATTTTCTAGCAGAATCCACCCACTATAATTTTTATCTCTTAATACTTCCATCGTTTCAAAAAAACCAGAATCTCCTTCACCCAAAAGGGCACCGCTCATATGTCCATCTCTACCATCTTTCACGTGGATTTCACAAATATAAGGAAAAAGCTCTTCTACCATACTTGCCACATTATAATTTCTTCTTAAGTGATAATTTTGGGTATCGAAGTATAATCTAAGGTTCGGTTTATTAACTAAATTGAAAAGTTGCTTTGTTTCCTCTATAGACAGCAGATTTTCAGTTGCGATTATTATATTTTTCTTCTCGGCTTCCTCACATGCCATTTTTAAACAGTTTACAACCCTTTGAAAATCCCGATCCGTTTTAATTTCCCCATCTTCAAAACTAGGAAGCATAACAATTGGAATATTCATAGCCTCTGCAGCTGAAATGGCTTTCAAAATTGCCTCTACTGCAATTTCCTTTTCCATAGTGCCGTCTTTCCTAGTCATCCCGTGTCTATCTAACTCTCTAACTGCCAAAGATGTAATAGTAATATTATATTTTTTGGCATATTCTACATACGCTTTTTGGATCGATGGTCTAGACAAAGGAAATCCGCGCTCATAACTTCCGATATCTAACTGAATTCCTTCCAAACCTAGTTCTGATGCCATCTTCAAAGCATACGGCCCATCTATTGGGCAAGACCAATGGCATACGCCTAGTTTTACATTCATTTTAAATCACCCTTTTTTGGTAAAATTTTACCATATTTTAACAATTTTGTTTTATCTTAAAAAGCCCCCCTCTTTCATATGGCTATTTTTTTTAAATAAACCGTTTTTCCAGTTTTAAATGATCGTGTTGCTGCTACAGCGATTTCCAAAGCTAATTTTCCATCAATTTCGGTACATACTGGTTTTTCACCTTTTTGCAAGCACTCAATAAAATGAATCATTTCTAACCAATATGCATCTTCAAATCGTGTCGGAAAATCCTGAACTAAATCGTGATAACTTCCTTTTTTCGTAAACAATTTCACATCATTGAGCCTCATGGAACCAATTTGGATCGCGCCTTCTGTCCCAACTACTTCTCCGCGAATATCATATGCATAAGGAGCGATTCTCATTGTTTCAATATCTCCAGTAGCCCCTGAATCAAAAGTCAAGTAAGATAGTGCTTGATCCACGTCATTATATTTTTCCATAAATTTGTTTGAATCTAATAGAATGCTCCCTGTTGATGTAACAGAACTCACTTCTTGATTCATTAAATAACGCGCTATATCGTAATCATGAATAGCAACGTCGAGAAAAATGCCTCCACTATGTTTTATAAATTCTTCAGGAGGGACGTTTCCATCTCTGCTTACCCCTTTAAAGTAAATAGGTTCTCCAATATCCCCGGCCTCAATCCTTCTTTTGGCTTCAGCATATGCTGGGTCGAATCTCCTCATAAAGCCCACTTGGCAAATAACTTTATGCTCATTAATAATTTGAATCACTTCATCTGCTTCAGCTAACTCCTGAGTAATTGGCTTTTCCACAAAGATATGCTTCCCATTTCTTGCAGCACGCTTAATCATATCCGCATGAGTGCTAGTTGGAGTGACAATCACCACTGCATCAATATTGTCGTCTTCGAACACCCCATCGGGATTACAAGACCACTTCCTTACCCCCAACTCTTTAGCGACTTGCTCAGCTCTTCCTTCTAGCGGATCGACAACGCTTACAAGTTCGGCACCTTTCACTTTTGAAGCAAGATTTTCAGCATGCTTATATCCAAGTCTCCCCAATCCTAATACTGCACAACGTATTGTTTTTTCCATGATTACCCCATCCTCTCGATACTGTTTTCGGATAAGCACTTAATTAAAAGGCATCATTATTTATAATTTAGGATGACAAAACTCTGTTAATCCAACAATAACAATAAAGCTTATATTTATTTTTTATCCAATAGGTAAAGCGCTTACCCAATGTAATTTATTCTAATTTTAGCTAAAGAACTTCAAGGGTCAAAGTATTTTTTTTATTTTTATGAAACTAGATATTATTATAAAAATTACAACAATTTATTTCGAGTGTTTCCCATTCATATCATATTCCGTACCGTCTGTTTGAGCATTCCTAAACTTTGTAGTTCCCAGATTCTGTCCTTGGAACACTCCCACTCTTCCATAGATGCATTCAAAGCTTTCGTTAGATCCCTCTATCTAGTTCTTTGAATACATCAGGTCGTTAAATCATGTTTCTCAACTATTTCTCACTAATATCCGCTTTGTCGACAAACCGAAATAATATTATCTATCTCTTTAAATTTCTAATAATATCTTCTATATAACTTTTTGATTTTTTTGCATATTCATATGGATTATATTGTAAAGGATCTTGTTCCCCTTCTATTAAAACCCAATCGCTATAACCTCGTTCTAGTAAAATTTTAATAATTGGCACAAAATCAAGACAACCGTCTCCGGGAACTGTAAAAAGACCGCTTCTAATACATTTTCTAATGCTGTATTTTTCTTCTCTTGCTTTATCCAAAACATCTTGTCTCACATCTTTTAAGTGGATATATTTAATCCGATCGTAATATTTTTCCAATAGCTGAACAGGATCATTTCCTCCGTAATAGGCATGCCCTGTATCATAGAGAAGAAACACTGTTTCGGGATCGCTCATTTCCATTAGACGCTCGATTTCTTCAGGTCTTTCTACTACTGTACCGGCATGGTGATGATAAACTAAATACATCCCATTCTCACGGCAAATTTCACCCGCTTTATTCAATCCCTCAATCATGTATTTCCACCCATCATCATCCAACCACTCAACATATGTTTCATCCTGTCCACGACGCGGATCCTGGTTAAGCATAGATCCTCCGATCTCCGCTGTACTCACAACTTTACAGCCGAATTGCTTGAGAAACTCAACATGTTTGCGATACGCCTTTAATTCACTTTCATGCTGGTTTGGATCAGAAAAAAAGACGGATTTCCACTGTGTTGTTAGCTGAAGGTCATAATGTTCCAATGCTGTTCTAAGCTCATTTACATTTTTAGGAAACTTACGACTCATTTCTGTCCCTTCAAAACCAAGTGATGATATTTCCTCCATAACCTGTTCATACGTATAAAAATCTCCATGCTCAAGTACATCTTCGCCCACCCAGTTGATTGGGTGAATCCCGAGATGAAAAGGAAGATTCATATTATGCATCCCTCCCTATCTATTTGAAATTTTTACTTACAACTCAACATACCATGTTTTATTTCATTAACCATTCATGATCTTTATCATTTGTAAAACACCATTTTCTAATTGGACCAGCCATTACATTTAAGTAATACAATTCATATCCAGGTGGCGCTGAAACAGGATGATAGCCTTTTGGAACGAGTACAACTTGCCCATCTCGAACAACAATTGTTTCATCGAGTGAACGATCATCTGTATATACGCGATGAAGGGCAAATCCGCGATCTGCAGGATTGATTTTATAATAATATGTTTCTTCTAAATATGTTTCATGAGGCATATTGTCTTGATCATGCTTATGAGGCGGATAGCTTGACCAATTCCCTTGTGGTGTGAAAACTTCAATCACAAATAGACTATGTGCAGGCTTGTTTTCTGGCAAAATATTGTGTATCTCTCTCTCCATGTTACCGTAACCACGCGTTACGACTTCGACCTCTTCCGGCTTAATCAGCCGGGCTTCATAGTCTCCGCCACCAGGAGAGAGACAGACGGCGATTTCGAGTTCGGTGAGCGCCTCGATCTTTATCTGATCATCATGAGGAACATATACGGTATATGCAGGTATTTTTTCAAATACACTCATTCTTTTTCCAATGTTATCCCAATGTTTAGATTTGGTTTCAGCGTTTGCAAGTCCAGAGAGAATGACAACAGCCATTTCGTTTCTCCCTGTCTCTTTTTCAAACATCTGTCCCTTTTTCAAATGATAAACTTCAAAGCCAACATATTTCCAACCTGCTGATTCAGGTGTGATTGTAATTGCATTACCGTCTTGAGTCGCTTGTGTTTTTGGTGTTACTAGAAGCTTTGACATTTTATTTCTCCTCCTGACATATATTAAATATTAAAATTTTGAGGAGGAAGGGAATCGGTATTCATGGAGCACTGTATCTTTGGTGATATAAAACCCTTCCTCAACATCAACAGTTTCAGGGACAAACAGATATTTTTAGGTGCTTAATATTTTCTTGCTTGCTCTAATTTTGCTTGCATATTTTCATAAGCCTCTTGCACTTTTTCGCTATTGGACACTTCGGCAACCCCAAGTCTCCACCATGATTCATATCCCGTTGTAGACGTGCCAGGTAAAACTTTAACATCGATCAATGTGGATACCGTTTCTTTTCTTGCCTTCTCAAGCGCCTCTTTTAATTCATCAATCGTACGGGCAGTATACCCTTTGGCCCCTAAGCTTCTAGCGTTTGCGGCATAGTCGATTTGTAAATAATCTCCTGATAAAACGTTTTCTTCTTCAGAGCGATAGCGAAATTCATTTCCAAATCCGTCGCTTCCATGTGCGACTTGTAAGTTGTGAATGCATTGGTATCCATTATTATCGACCAATATAATGTTAATTTTCTTCTTTTCTTGTAAGCTTGTGACTAATTCCGAATGCAACATTAAATAGCTTCCGTCACCAACAAGGGCATAGACTTCTTTATCTGGTTCCGCTATTTTAATTCCTAGCGCACCAGCCACTTCATATCCCATACACGAGAAACCATACTCCATATGATATGTTTTTGGTTGAGTGCTTCTCCATAAACGGTGTAAATCTCCAGGCATACTTCCCGCAGCACATACAATGATATCGCTTTCATCAATGAACCGGTTAATTTCGCCGAGAACTTGAGTTTGTGACAAGCCATTCTCGCGTTCATCCTCATAAAGTCTATCTACTTCCTGATTCCACTTTTCTTTCAACTCTTGTAATTTGGCTGTATCATGGCTGCTTCGATAATTAATTTTCTTTAACTCTTCTGTTAGCAGTTCAAGCGCGACTTTAGCATCAGCCACTAACATGTGTGCATCCATCTTCATGGCATCAAATGTGCTTACGTTAATATTCAGAAACTCCACTTCTGGGTTCTGGAATGCTGTTTTAGATGATGTCGAAAAATCGGTTAATCTTGTTCCTAAACAAATAACCAAATCTGCTTCTTTAGCCAAGATATTAGAAGCCAGCGACCCTGTGGCGCCGATACTGCCCATATTCATTGGATGCTTCCATGAAAGCGCGCTTTTTCCTGCTTGTGTCTCTCCCACCGGTATATTGAACGTTTCACTAAAAGAAGCCAGCACTTCTGTAGCCAATGAATAATGTACGCCCCCACCAGCAATAATAATAGGCTTTTTCTTTTCAGAAATGAGCTTAACCGCACGCTGTACTGCTGCTTTTGAAGGAATTTTTCGTTCGATATGATGCACTCTTTTCTTAAAAAAGTCTACTGGATAGTCATAAGCTTCTGCTTGAACGTCCTGCGGCAACGCCAATGTCACAGCGCCTGTTTCCTCAGGATCGGTCAGTACACGCATAGCGTTTAATGCAGCAGTCATTAGTTGTTCTGGCCGGGAAATACGATCCCAATATTTACTAACCGGCTTAAAAGCATCGTTTGCTGATACCGTATAATCAGTCGGATCTTCTATTTGCTGTAGAACTGGATCAGGCTGTCGGCTAGCAAAAATATCTCCTGGAAGCAAGAGTACAGGAATTCTATTGACCGTTGCAGTTGCAGCTGCCGTCACCATATTTAACGCTCCAGGTCCAATCGACGATGTGCAAGCAAAAATTTGTAGTCGGTTTTTTTGCTTTGCATAAGCAGTTGCCGCGTGCACCATACCTTGTTCATTTTTTCCTTGCAAATATACTAGATCCCCCGGCTGTCTTTCAAGCGCTTCTCCGAGTCCCGTCACATTACCGTGGCCAAAAATACCGAATACGCCTTTCACAAATTTAATTTCTTTTCCGTCAAACTCAACATACTGATTGTCTAAAAACTTCAAAAGCGCTTGTGCCATAGTCAAACGGATCGTTTCCATTTTTCCCTCTCCTTTACAAATTATTTTCTATAAAAATTTTTACAGATATACAATTTCCTTCTTTTTAAACGATTCAGTCGCAGCTACCGCAATTTCCAACGCTATTTTCCCATCTATTTCATCTACAGATGGCTTAACATCATTTCGGACGCAATCAATAAAATGCTCAAGTTCTAGTAAAAAGGCACCTTGAAATTTAGTCTGAAAATCTGGAATATTATCATGATAACTCTTGTTCTTGGTCATAATAATATTATGGTGATGTTGTATCGACCCAATTTGAATCACTCCTTCTGTGCCAACGACCTCCCCTCTAACATCGTAGCCAAATGTAGAATTTCGGCTTCCTTCCACATTAGCTGCCGCCCCTTTCTTAAAGGTTATAAATGTCATGGCTTGATCAACATCATTGTATTTTTCCATAAATGGATGAACAAGTACTCGACCGAATGATTGAACGGATTTCACTTCATCTCCAAGCAAAAAACGAGCAATATCATATTCGTGAATACACAAATCAAGAAAAATACCACCACTTGTTTTAATATAATCTTCAGGGGGGGAACCAGGATCTCGACTCACCCCTTTAAAATAAATAGGCTCTCCTATATCCCCTCGGACAATTCTTCTTTTCGCTTCTGCATAACAAGGATCAAATCGTCTCATGAACCCTACTTGACAATAGACGTTATTTTCAGCAATCGCTTTAATCACCTCATCAGCTTCTTCCAAAGTTTCTGTTAACGGCTTATCTACAAAAATGTGCTTTTTGCTCCGTGCTGCTTGAATAATTAATTCAGCATGAGTCTTCGTTGGACTTACAATGATTACAGCATCAATCAGTGGATTATCGAATACTTCTTGGGGATCGTTCGTCCAGCATTGAACACCTAACTCACGTGCAACTTTTTCTGCCCTTTCTTTCCTAGAAGCAACAATTGTGACAACTTCTGCTCCTCGGATGCAGGTCGCAGCATTTTTCGCATGAACAAACCCCAGCCTGCCTACACCGATGACGGCACAACGAACTTTTTCTTTCAAATTTCCCCAACTCCTTTTATATACTTCGAGAAACTTTTTTATAATTAGTTATTAAAACTAAATGTAAAGCGCTTACCTTTTGCCGCCTAAATAATTCGCTTATAAGCTGGTAGACCATTTTCTATCGGAATGAGCATCTCCCCTTGAATGACCGGATGTACATATTCTTTAAACTTTTCGGTCATTGTATGTTTTTGAGAATCATACCATTCTTGTGGTACAAATCGCTCTTTCCCTGCTGTTTCTTCAAACGGAACTGCTTCATAAGATACCTGGTAGTTGTCTGTATTCATATTTCGTTTAATGCCAATCATGACCCCTGTATATCCTTCAACGGCATATAACCAAGCTTCTTTTCCTATTTTGTACGCTTCATCTACATCTGCCTTCGAAGCAAGAGCAATACTGCTCCGTTGCCAAATGCTTAAAGCGATAGAACGTGTGTCAATACCTATATGTTCTTCGATCTTCTCTTTCAAAAAAGAAGAAATACCGCCGAGTTTTGGTCTTCCTAAAATATCATATTCTATATCTTGTTGTATCAATTGACCATCTTCATTACGTAGGCCCTCTGCTACTACTAATACTGTATTTCTTTTTTCATCACAAGCCTTAGAGATTCTACTTAAACAATCACTCAAATGAAACGGAACTTCTGGAATATAAATGAGGAGCTGGTCGTTATCAGTAGACACTTCAGCCAAAGCACAGGCACCAGCAAGCCAGCCAGTATGTCTTCCCATCGTTTCGATAATCGTTACCCTGCGACTTTCTGGATAGCTGGCCATGTCCATTTTCACATCAAGAACTGAAGTGACTAGAAACTTAGCTGCACTACCATATCCCGGAGAATGATCAGTCCCTAATAAATCATTATCTATCGAATTCGGAATCCCAATAACAACCATTTCGAATCCAGCTGCTTTTGCGAATTCATTCATTATTTTCGCCACATTCATCGAACCGTTACCACCGATACAAAAGAAATATCTAATATTATTTCTTTTAAAAATTTTAATAATATTTTCAAAATCGTCAGGAGTTAATTTGTAACGCCACGTACCTAATGCAGCCCCCGGCGTACATCGAAGCCGGTAACGATCTTGAATAGACAAGTTATTTAGTGTAATAAACGACTCATTCAGCAGTCCATGAATCCCGCCTATAGCACCATATATTTTGCCGGTAAACGAAGAACTCAAGATTTCATCGATAATACCGACCATTGAATTATTAATAACGGCAGTAGGACCTCCTGATTGAAGAATTAAACAATTCCCATACATTTATCGCATCCTCTCTGCATTTTGCCTTAAGTATTAACAGCTCCTTTACATCTAAACCATCTACATTTAATAAATTCAGTTAAGCGCTTTACTAAAAGTGCAAAGTAGAATTACAATTCACCATAGTTGAAAGAACGCTAATTATCTTGACTAAATTATAATTTAAGTTATTTGAAAAATCAATATTTTTTATTTTATCCAATTTTGAATAACAAATTTAGTTAAGCGCTTTACCAAAAGTGTAAAATAGAATTACTACTTATCATCATCCAAATAACGGCACTTTTGTGTCTAAATTATAATTTAAGTTCATCAAAGGAGTCAATATTTTTTTGTAATTTTATTAAAATTAATAAATTACAGTATATTTATTATATTGCTATCTTCAAAAAGTAAACGAAGGTATCCTTATGTCACTCGTAACTAGTTTTTAATGAAATCAGTGGCACTCCTTTTTGGGCTTCGTAATAAATAAACTCTAATGAGATCATGAATCTTTCTCGATCTCACACTCGCAAGACCGGTTGAAAAATCACTTGAATGTTCTGTCATGCAATAGATATACGTAAATTGCACGATGGTCCAATATCGCTGATGCCTTACTCATGATGGATTCGATATCGATCGAAATCTAATGTTTCTTTCGTTTGCTGAACGTAGCTTTCGATCGACCAGCGTTTCGCATAATATTCGAGAATAGCCTGATCGCTCACTTTTTTTGTCTGTATTCATGTAAATTAGCACACTATTTTAGAACCACTTTTTTCAAATTATTTTGGACTAAAATCGGAAATACCTCGCAAAATGTTTGCGAATTCTCTCCGAT